>CAWJRV010000053.1:0-79030 GCA_963845355.1 uncultured Actinomycetes bacterium | reverse complement strand
CATCGCCGACCGCATCGAGGCCGGCACCTACCTGCTGGCCGGCGTGGTGACGGGTGGCGACGTCACCGTCTCCGGGCTCAACCCGCCGTGCCTCGAGCTGTTCCTGAACAAGCTGCGGGCGATGGGCGTGCAGGTCGACGAGGGCGCTCGTACCATCCGTGCACGGGCGCTCGGCCCACTGCGCCCCGTCGATGTCTCCACGCTGCCCCACCCGGGCTTTGCCACCGACCTGCAGGCCCAGTTCATGGTGGCCCTGTCGCTGGCCGACGGCACGTCGATCGTCACCGAGAACGTCTTCGAGAACCGCTTTGCCGTGGTCGACGAGCTCAACCGGCTCGGCGCGGGCATCGCCACGAGCGGCCATCACGCCGTCGTCAGCGGCCCGCGGCAGCTCACCGGCAGCGTGGTCGAGGCGCCCGACCTGCGCGGCGGCGCCGCCCTGGCCATCGCCGGTCTCGCGGCGGAGGGTACGACCGAAGTGCGCGGCCTGCACCACATCGACCGCGGCTACGAAGCCTTCGACGCACGACTCGCCGCTCTGGGGGCCGATGTCGCGCGCGTCGAGGGCGCCGGCGCGGCCGGCGCGGCCGGCCGCTGAAGCGCCCTCTCCCACGGACCGCGCTCCCGTTCGGGCGCCGGCCGGTCATGCGGCGGGCCCGGTCGTGGGGTACACTCAGGCGTAAGCTACAATCCACGTAGTCGGACGACCCGGATGTCGTGCATCCACGTCAGGTGATGGAGCCGCCTTCAGTGCCGCAGTACACCCGGTACACCGTAACGCCTCGCCAACCAGCCGTGCCGGTCTGGGTGCGCGTCCTCAAATGGACGGTGCTCCTGATCGTCGTGGCGGTGGCCGCGACGTTCGGCATGGGCTTCGGGTATCTGCAGAACACGGTCCATAAGGTCGCGAGCAATGCGCACGATCGCGCCACCGTCAAGGCCGTCAAGAAAGAGCTCACCGTCACCCACACCTCGCACGAGCCCGAGAACATCCTCGTGCTGGGCAGCGATCGTCGCAAGGGCATTCCCGGCGACACAGGGCGCTCCGACAGCATCATGCTGATCCGCATCGACCCGCGCACCAGGAGCATCTCGATGCTGTCGATCCCGCGCGACCTGCGGGTCGAGATCCCGGGCTGGGGCACCGACCGCATCAATGCGGCCTACTCCGACGGCGGCGCGCCGCTCTCGGTGGCCACGTTCAAGGCTCTCACCGGGCTGCCGGTGAACCACTTCATCGACATCAACTTCATCGGCTTCATCGACATCGTCGACTACCTCGGAGGCGTCTACATCGACGTCGACCGGCAGTATTCCAACAACACTGCCGTCACGGGGTACTCGTCGATCAACCTTGCGGCCGGCTATCAGAAGCTGAACGGCCACGCCGCCCTGAGCTTCGTGCGCTTTCGCCACGACCAGCTCGGCGACTGGGGCCGCATGCAGCGCCAGCAGCTGTTCCTGCGCGAGCTCAAGCGGCAGGCCCTGCGCTGGCAGAACGTGCTCAAGCTCCCCAAGCTGATCAACATCATCGCCGAAAACACGGTCTCTGACGTTTCGTCCATAAAGCAGCTCCTGACGCTCACCCAGCTCGTGATGAGCGTCAACACGTCACGCATCTACCAGACTCATCTCGTGGGCACGCCCATCGTCGTCGGTGGCGCCGACGAGCTCGAAGCGTCGTCCAGCGACGTCGCCGCGGTCGTCGCGCAGTTCATGAACCCCCAGAAGCCGCCCGTGCAAAAGGCGCAGGCCGAAGCGCAGCCCAAGAAGTCGTTCACGGTGACCGTGACCAACGGCGGCGCCGCCGTTGGCAGCGCCGCCGGCGCCGCCGGCCAGCTCGTCACGCAAGGGTACAAGGCGGCGGTCGCCGGCGACGCCCTGCAGGGCGACAGCAAGGCCACGCTCATCTATGCGACCCAGGGCTTCGTCGGCAACGCCCGCGTGCTCTCGACCATGCTGCCGCCGAGCAAGGTGATCACAGTGCCGCGCGCTCCGGGGGTCGAGCCCGGCGTCACGGTCGTCCTGGGGCCGGCCTTCACCGGACAGCTCGTGCTGCCCCAGGTGGCGGCAGGCGGTCCCACCATCCTCGCCAACGCCCCCTACGACACCGCCGCATGGCGGCACCTCGATGCCCAGACGAAGCTCAACCTGCGCATGCCCAAAGCCTGGGTGTCCGGCTACTCCTACGACTGGACGATGTCGCGCACCTACACGCTGCCCACCGGCCACGGCAAGGCCGCCGCGGCGGTCGTGGTCGGCACTACGACGAGCGGCGGCTACTGGCAGATCGAAGAGATGCACTGGACTGACCCGCCGGCGATCGCCTCGCCCGACGTGACGAAGACCGTGAACGGCACCAAGTATCTGCTCTTCTACAACGGGACGCAGCTCCACATGGTGGCCTGGAAGGTCGGAGGCACGCTGTTCTGGGTCTCCAACACGCTCGATAACGAGATCGCCAATGACGCCATGATGGCGCTCGCCACGTCGTTCGTACGCGTGAAGTGACGCCTGTGCGCGCGGTGCCGCGGCGCCTCGATCCGTGGGCCGTTTCGTTGCTCGGCGTCCTTGTCACCCTTGGCGTGATCATTTTGCTCGCTACCCCCGGGCCCTGGCACAGGGTCGTGCCCGCGGTGGCCACCCACCCACCGCTCGCCCCGCCGCCTCCGCCGCGCGACATCGCGGTCTTCGTGAACGGTCCGCGGCCCGAAGGCTGTGCCGGTGTCGTATGGCTGCACATCGACTACACGCAGGCGCGCTTCACGGCCGTTGTGGTCACTCCGTCGCTCACCTGCCTGCTGCCGGGGGCCGGCCTGCAGCCCCTCGACGAGATCGTCGATCAGGCCGGTCCAAAAGTCGGCGCGCAGGCGCTGGGCGCGCGCCTGGGTGTCAAGCTCGGCGCGTGGGTCACGATCGACCCGCTGGCCGTGCGCGCCGCCCTGCCCGGGTTCTTCACCGCGGCGACGAAGCTCGTCCATCCGCGACCAGTGCCCCTCGTGGGCGTGTGGAGCCTGCGCCAGCCACCCGACAAGGCGCTGCAGCGCCAGGTGCGCTATCTGCGGCTCATCCTCAAGGACGGCAGCGCCGGCGAGCTCAATCTGGTCGGCTTCGTGAACTACATCATCGGCTCGACCGACGTCAGCACGTCGCTGAGTCTGCAGGCGGTCTCGGCGATCGGCGGGGCTCTGAACCTCACCGAAGCGGGCGATCTGGTCACGACATCCCTGCCCGTCACCCTGGAGCGCCGCGGCCGCTACCAGCGCTGGCTGCCGGTGCCCGACGCGCTCCTTGCGCTGCGCCAGTCGCTTGCGTTCGATGCGGCCTCGCCCGTGTATTCGGCCCCAGTCGCCGTGCGGCCCGCGGGGCGGACCGTGGCCGTGCTGACCTCGCCGCTCGGTCGCTGGACGGCGCGCTACCGGACGGCGTTCCAGGCCGAGTTACGGCACTACGGCGTGCGCGGCGTGCGCGTCGAGCTGCGCGCCTGCGCCGGACCGGCCGGAGTGAGCCGGGCGCTCGCGCCCGGCCGCGCCCGGCCGCCTCTCGGCGTAGTCATCGCCGTGGGGCGGTCGGCCGCCGGAGCGGTGTCGGCGACCCGGACCGCGACGGTCCTCTCCGCGGCGCTCGCGGGCGTGCGGGACGCGGCGCTGCCGGCCATCGTGTCAGAGGCGCCGGCCGCCCCGGCCGCGGTGAACGACACGATCGCGGCGCGCACGACCGCCGCCGGGTTGCCGCTGGCGCCGGTCGCCGCGGCCCTCGTCGCACCGGCCGTCATCGGGAGCCCGACGCCCGGCACCGCCGCCCTCCCGACGCCCAGCGGCACCGCCCTCCCGACGCCCAGCGGCACCGGAGCCGCGGCCTCCACGGGCGCTGAGAGCCCGACGCCCAGCGGCGCGACCGGCTCGACGTCCACGGGGCCCGGGAGCCCGACGCCCAGCGGCGCCGGCAGTCCGGCGTCCGCTCCGGGCGAAAGCCTGACGAACGGCCTCGTGAGCGCCTGGGCCCGCCTCGACGCGGCGACTTTCGTTCGTGCGGTGCAGCCCGCCTTCTTCGCGCCGCGTCTCGCCGCCACGAAGCTCGGCGTGACCTTCTATGAGAGGACACTCACCAGGGTCGGGGTCGTCGATGGCGACGCGGCCGCCCGCGCGCGACTCATCGCGGCTCTCGACGTGTTCGGCTACCAGGCCCTGAGCGCCCCGAAAGGGTCACTTGCGGCGGGTGCCCTGCCGCTCGTCTATTACCGCGCCCACGACCGGCGTCTTGCGCTGGCCGTGGCCGGTGACCTTGGTCTGCGGGCGAGCCAGCTTGTGAAGACGGTGGGTGGGGCGGAGGGGTTGACCGTGGTCGCGTCGTCCGACTGGACTGCATCGCAATAAGACGTACGATGAACTTGGTCTTCGTGGTGCGGCGCTTGGGGAGGGAGAGTGTGCCGAAATTGACTTCGTCTTTCCGAAGGGCGCGGCACGCTCGATGCTGTACGCGGGTGGGCCCGGGGTCGCCCCTGCGCCCAGCGTCGGCCTCGAGTATGCTCAGTTTCCCGACCTGGCCGCCGTGGTGTTGAACGCCTGCCTCTGTGGCAAGGATGCCGACAAGCAGGGCAACATCCTGAAGGCCTTCACGGACGACGGCGCACACTGTGCCATCGGCTTCTCTGTCGAGGTACCGGCGAGTGCCGCCGACATCTTTGGTCCCGACCTCTTCCACTACGCCTGCGCGCAGGACTACGAGGTGGGGGCGGCGGCCTATAAGGCGGCAGAGGACACTCAGGAGAACTCGCTCTTCTGCTGGGCGGCCGGCATCTCGCCCGATACCGTCGTCGTCAAGCGCGCTTCGCCGACGGAGACCGTGTACATCGATCGCTGTCCGCCGGTGGTGCTCAGTAACGGGCTGCCGACGTACTGACGCGGCGTCGACCGTCACGATGACGGGCGGGCTGAGACGGTCGTCACCCTAAACGACGAGCGCCCCAGATGGGGCGCTCGTACGCACGAACCGCGATATCGAAAGAGGCTTACGCGCGAAGCTTGCGCAGGACGAGTCCGCCGCTCATGAGAGCCAGACCGAAGGCGAAGATCACGACGGTCGAACCGCCCGTGAACATGAGGCTGCCGGCCTGGACGGTCGGTTCGGGCAGGCTGGCGAGGTAGTCCTCAAGGACGCCTTCGACGTCGGTGTACTGCTGCAAAGTGGGATCGCTCTTGAGGTAGGACAGCGCGGCTTCGACCTGGGCACGCGTGTAGTTACCGTCGATGTGGCCGTCCTGTGCGTCCTTGATGATCGCCGTAGTCGTGCTCGACGCGGCCTGCGCGACTGCCGCCACCATGAGCACGGCCACGACCACGAGAACTGCGATGGTCACTATTCTCATCTTCATGGAAACCCCCTCTATCTGCGCTATCTGCGGTCCGAGTTACTGGCCTGTTCCGATATTGGTTGTCTTGTATATCACGACGGTCGGACGAATTCCACGTTGAGGCCCTCGCTCACGGCTTTGCAAGTCAACGTATAATGCCCCCTGTGGAGCACGATCTCGCACCCGCCAAAAGCCTCGCGCCGGCCATCGCTACGTCTCGCACAGCCTCATCCCGTACCGGCCCTTCTGCGCTGATGCGTGTCGCCTCAGGCGCTCTGCGTTGCCTGCCGGTGGCTCTCATCCTGGCCGCCATCGTCGCGCTGTCGTTTCTGTCTGGCGGCTACATCTTTTCCCTCACTGCGACCGTAGTATTCGTAGCAGTGCCGTTGTCCGCAGTCTGGGTGTGGCTCGTGCCGCGGCGTCTGACGCTCGGCGGCCCGGTATTCGTGGCCCTGGTGGCGTTCGCCGCCTTCACGGCCTGGGCGGGATTGTCGATCGCCTGGTCGGTCGGTCCCGACCTCTCGTGGCTGGCTTTCGACGTGAGCCTGCTCTACCTGATCGTCGCCGTCATCGTCACCATCACGCCGGCCGGTCCGGCGCAGCTCCGGCTGGCCGGGTACGGGTTCGTTGCCGCGATGGTGCCGGTGGCCGTCTATGCCTTCCTCGCAAAAGTGTTGCCCGACGTGGTGACGAACGCCCATCTCTACCCCCGTCTGAGCGCTCCGCTGGGCTACTGGAACGTGCTGGCGATGATGATGGTGATGGCCATCGTGCCGGCGCTCGAGGGCGCCTCGCGGCGCTCTCTGCCGGTCGTCGCGCGCGGCGCCTGCGCCGCCGCGCTCGCGCTCTTTGCCTTCACCCTGTTCTTCTCGTTCTCGCGTGGCGGCACGCTGGCCCTGGCCCTGGCCCTCGTCGTCTACTTCATCCTCACCAACGAGCGTCTGCAGGGCGCCCTCGGCCTGGCGCTGACCGTCGTGCCCGTCGCCGCGGTCCTCTACCACGGCCGTCACCTCGGTACGCTCTTCAACTACACGTCGAGCGACGCGCTGCGCACCGCCCAGGGACACCAGTTCGGGCGCTGGGCGCTCGCCGCCATCTGCCTCTCGCTCGTCGTCCAGGTGGTCGTGGCGCTCGCTGGCCGGCGGATCTCGCTCGAGGGCCGGGCACGGCAGGTCGTCGGCGTGGCGACGCTGGCTCTCGCCGTGGTCGTCGTGGCGACGGGTGGCCTCGCTTTTGCCTCGCGCTACGGCGGCGTCACCGGCGTGGTGCACAAGGTGGCTCATCAGTTCACCTCGTCCGACACGAGCGCCAATCCGCACACGAGCGGCGCCGGCCGCCTGCTCGCGCTCGGCAGCAACGGTCGTATCCCCATGGCCCGCGAGGGGCTGAAGGGTTTTCGCGATCATCCGCTGGCCGGCAGCGGCGCCGGCACGTTCCGATTCACGAACTACCTGTACCGACCCAATGCGTCGTTTGTCGTCAAGCATGCCCACAACCAGTGGATCAACGTGCTGAGCGAGCTCGGCCTCGTCGGGTTCGTGCTGTTCGTCTGTTTCATCGGCGCTCTGCTCTTCGGCGCGCTGCGGCCGGTGGGGCGCGCCGCGCGCGACGCGGACCGCGGCCTCCTGGCCGCCCTGCAGGCCGTGAGCGTCGCCTTCGTCTTTCACATGACCATCGACTGGGACTGGGACATGGCCGCCGCGGCGATCGCGTTCCTGCTGCTGACCGGGGTCGCCGCGGCATACGTCCGCCGCCGGCGCGCGGACGCGCGTCAGGGTATCGCCCAGACCGTGCCCGGCGACGAGCCGGCCGTGCTCCACGACGAGCCGGCGGTGCTTCACGACGAGCCGGCCTCGCGCAGCGACGAGTCGTCTGCGCTCCACGACAAGCCGGCCGTGCTCCACGACGAGCCGGTCGCTCCAGACGCTGAGCCGGTCGCATCCCGCCGCACCTCCCGCCGGCCCCGCACCCCGCGCTTTGGCTTCGCCTTGCGCTTCGGAGTCGCCTCCCGCGTGCTGGTCACGGGAGTGCTGCTGCTGGTAGCCGTGAGCTGGCTCTCGCCGGACCTGTCCCAGCGTGCGCTGTCGCGCGCCATCGTGCTGGCCAGCGAGAGCCGCACGTCGGCCGCGGTCGTACAGGCGCGTCGCGCCCACCGGCTCGATCCGCTAGCGGTCGACCCGCTGTTCACGCTCGCCCTGGTCGAACAGCAGCAGGGTCGCGGCGCCGCGGCGCAGGCGACCCTCGAGCGGGCCGTCAGGCTGCAGCCGCAGAACTACGAGACCTACTACGAGCTCGGGCTCATGCAGCTGAACGTCCTCGGGCTCAGACATCAGGCGGCGGCGTCGTTCAGGCGGGCGCTCTCACTCAACCCCTACGACGAGAACTCGAGCTACGAGCTCAGCACCGCCCTGGCCCCGGCCGCCGCGCCCTGAACGGCTTGCGACGGCGCCGCGTGAGCGGTGGCGGGCCGGGCGCAGGCGCGGTCCGTGGTGGTAGACTAGGCGCCCGCGAGCGGGAGTGAGGAGGGACCGTGCCGGAAACGCAGGACAGCGTCGGGGTCGTCGGAGTCGGTTATGTGGGTCTCGTGACGGCCGTGTGCATCGCCCATCTCGGCCACAGCGTCGTATGTCTCGACGTCGACGAGGCCAAAGTCGAGGCGCTGCGCGCCGGGCGCGTACCAATCTACGAGCCCGGCCTCGACGAGCTTCTCGCCGGCGCTCGCGAGCGTCTCTCGTTCACCACCTCGTACGACGAGCTGTGCGAGCGTTGCCGTATTCTTTTCGTCGCCGTCGACACGCCGCCGTCGCCGTCGGGCGACGCCGACATGTCGCGCGTCGACCGGGTGGTGCGCGACGTGAGCTCCCGCGGCGGCGAACGGCTGCTCGTCATGAAGAGCACCGTGCCGGTGGGCACCGGCGAGCGCATCACCGCCGAGCTCGAGGCCGCCGGGGTCACCGGTATCGGCTACGTGTCCAACCCCGAGTTCCTGCGCGAGGGCGCCGCGGTCGACGACGTGCTGCACCCGGACCGGATCGTGATCGGCGCCTACCACGCGGCCGACGGCGACGAGGTGCAGCGGCTCTTCGCCGCCATCGAGACGACCGTCGTGCGCACCACCGTGCCCACCGCCGAGATGATCAAGTACGCCTCCAATGCCTTCCTGGCCACCAAGATCTCGTTCATCAACGAGATCGCCAACGTCTGCGAGGCGGTCGGCGCCGACGTACGTTTCGTGGCCGACGGCATGGGTCTCGACCACCGCATCGGACCGCACTTCCTGCAGGCCGGCATCGGCTACGGCGGGTCGTGCTTTCCCAAAGACGTGCAGGCACTCAAGCAGCTCGCCGGCAACACGGGCTATCACTTTCAACTCCTGAACGCCGTGATCGAGGTCAACCACCTGCAGAAGCGGCGCGTGGTGGGCAAGCTCCAGGAGCGTCTGGGCCGGCTGCGCGGCAAGCACGTCGCCCTGCTTGGACTCACCTTCAAGCCGCACACCGACGACCTGCGCGAGGCCGCCTCCATCGTCCTCGCCGCTCGTCTGCACGCCGAGGGCGCCCGGGTCTCCGCCTTCGATCCGATGGTGCCGCCCGGCGCGCACGCCGACCTGTTCCCGAACGTCGAGATCGCCACCAGCGCCCTCGAAGCCCTCGACGGCGCCGACGCCGCGATCATGGTCACAGAATGGCCCGAGTTCCTGGCGCTCGACTGGGACGTCGTGCGCGAGTGCATGCGCGGCCGTTATGTGATAGACGGCCGCAACGTGCTCGACGCCGGGCGTCTCGCCGCGGCCGGGCTGTCCTACGACGGCATCGGTACGGTCGACGATCATGCGGCGGTCGGCGATCCGCTCACCTCCAACGAGGCCAGGTAGGACCAGCCTGTGGCCGTCTCATCGTGCGCTCAGGCGGTCGTCCTGGTCGGCGGTGAGGGCACGCGGCTGCGACCGATCACTTCGCGCCTGCCCAAGCCGGTGGTGCCGCTGGTCGGCCGGCCGTTCGTGGGCTACATCCTCGAAAACCTCGCCCGGCACGGCGTGGCGCGGGTCGTGTTCTCGGCGGGCTATCTGGCGGCGGCGTTGCGCGAGGCCGTCGGCGACGGCAGTCGCTACGGTCTCGAGGTGCGCTACGTGGTCGAAGACCAACCCCTCGGCACGGCGGGGGCCATCAAGAACGTCCAGGCCGAGCTCGACGACGGCTGCCTGTATGCCGTGAACGGCGATGTGCTCGCCGACGTCGACCTCACCGCCATGCGTGTCTTCCACGAGCGCCACCCGGGGCTTGCGACCATCCTGCTCACGCGGGTCGACGACCCGCGCCGCTACGGCCTGGTCGAAGTCGCCGACGGCGGGCGCGTCGAGCAGTTCCTCGAAAAGCCGGGGGCCGACTACGACGTGCCGGCGCACGGTGCGCTGATCAACGCCGGCGTCTACCTGCTCGAAGCCGAGGTGCTCGACGCCATCCCGGCCGGGCGCCGGCTGTCGATCGAGCGCGGCGTGTTTCCGCAGCTCGCCGCCGCCGGCAACCTGCATGCTTTCGTCGGCGACGGCTACTGGCGCGACATCGGCACGCCCGACAGCTACCTGCAGGCTCACTTCGACCTGCTGCAGAGCAAGCTCGTGACGAGCGTCTCGGGCGACGTCGGCGCCTCGTATCTGTACATCGCCGCCGATGCCGTGGTCTCAGCGGGGGCGCGGGTCGTGCCGCCGGCGCACATCGGCGCCGGCACGACGCTTGGGCCGGACAGCCGTGTGGGGCCGCTCGCCGTGATCGGCGCCGGCTGCACGGTCGGAGCCGGCGCCGACATCGCCGAGTCGGTCGTGCAGGACGGCGTGACGGTGGGTGAGCGGGCCGTCGTGCACCGCAGCGTCGTCGTCAGCGGCGCCTCGCTCGGCGCCGACAGCCACCTGGTGAACGCGGTCGTCGGCGACGGCTGCCGGATCGGCGCCGACAACGTGATCGCCAACGGCTGCTGCCTGTATCCCGGGACTGTTCTCGGCGACGGCAGCATGAAGTTCCGCGAGTTCGACGGAGTGGAGGGCCGATGACCGTCTCGCCCGATGTGTTCAAAGCCTACGACGTGCGCGGACTCTACCCGCAGGAGCTAGACGAGGAGGGCGCCCGGCGCATCGGCGCCGCGCTGGCCGACCAGCTCGGCGCGCAACGCCTCGCCGTGGGTCACGACCCCCGGGTCTCGTCGCCCGCGCTCTCGGCCGCGTTCGCGGCGGGCGCCCAGGCGCGCGGCGCGCGGGTCGCGAGCTTCGGCATGATCCCGACCGAGATGCTCTACTTCGGGGTCGCCGACCGCGGCTTCGACGGTGGCGCCGCCGTGACCGCGTCGCACAATCCACCACAGTACAACGGGATGAAGCTCGTCTCCGAAGGCGCGCTGCCGCTGTCGGGCGACGCCGGCATCCCCGAGCTCAAGCGCCGAGTGCTCGAGATGGGCGAAGTGGCGGCCGGGGCCGGGGTCGAGCCCGAGCTTGCCGTCGACGACCTCTACCCCGACTACGTGCGTCACCTTCTGGCCCAGGTCGACGCCGATGCCCTGCGGCCCTACCACGTCGTGATGGACGCCGCCAACGGCGCCGCCGGCAAGCTCGCGCCGCTCGTGTTCGAGCGCACGCCGATACGCCGCGTCGAGCTCTACTTCGAGATCGACGGGCGGTTTCCCAACCATGCGCCCAACCCGCTGCTCGAAGAAAACAGTCGTGAGCTGCGACAGCGCGTGGTGGCCGAGAAGGCCGACCTCGGCATCGCCTGGGACGGCGACGCCGACCGCTGCTTCTTCGTCGACGAGAACGGCGAGTTCGTGCCCGGCGACTTCGTGACCGCGCTGCTGGCCGAGGCCCTGCTCGTGCGTCACCCGGGCGCCGGCATCCTCTACGACCTGCGGGCCAGCCGGGCCGTGCCCGACACCATCCGCGCGGCGGGCGGCGTGCCGCTCAAAAACCGCGTCGGGCACGCCTTCTTCAAGCAGCGCATGCGACGCGAGTCGGTGCTGTTCGGCGGCGAGGTGTCGGGCCACTACTACTTCCAGGCCAACCACAACGCCGACTCCGGCTTCATTCCGGCGCTGCTCATCCTGGAGCTGCTCTCCCGCAAACGCGCCACGATGGCCGAGCTGCTCGCGCCGCTGCGCTCCACCTACTTCATCTCGGGCGAGATCAACACGCGGGTCGACGATGTGCCGGCGACCCTCGCGCGCATCGAACAGCGCTTCGCCGACGGCACGATCGAGCACCTCGACGGCATCTCGGTCGACTACCCCGACTGGCGCTTCAATGTGCGGCCCTCGAACACCGAGCCGCTCCTGCGGCTCAACCTGGGAGCGACGGGCGAGGCGCTCATGACGGAGAAGCGCGACCTCGTGCTGTCGGTGATCGGCGGGAGCGCCTCGTGACGGCCGTCGACACACCGGGACCAGACGGTCGGGCGCCGCGCGGCGCGTTCGATCGCGCGCATCTGGCCGAGCTCGACAGCGGCGGTGAGTTCGAGGCGGTCGCGCTCCTCTCGGCCCAGCTCGAGGCCGGCTACACGCGCGCCGTCGCCGCGCTCACCGGCAGGCGGCTCGTCGCCTCGGCCAGGCCCGACGGCGTCGTGGTCTGCGGCATGGGCGGCTCGGCGATCGGCGCCGACGTCATCGGCGCCTGCGTGCCGCGGCTGCCGGTGCCCTACCAGGTCGTGCGCGGCTACGAGCTGCCGGCCTGGGCCACCGACTCAACCCTGGTGATCGCGGTGAGCTACTCCGGCAACACCGAAGAGACCTTGGCCTGCGCCGACCGCGCGCTGCCGCGCGGCTGCCGACCGGTCTGCGTGACCTCCGGCGGACGGCTGGCCGACCTTGCCGCCCGGCACGATCTGCCGCTCGTCGGCGTGCCGAGCGGTCTTCAGCCGCGGGCCTCGATCGGCTACCTGTCGACGCCGATCGGCGCCGCCCTCGAAGAGGCCGGCCTGCTCGCCGGCTTCGACGAGCAGGTGGCCGAGGCCATCGACGTGCTGGCCGAGCTGCGCGACGAGCTCTCGCCCGACGTGGGAGACGACGACAACGAGGCCAAGACGATCGCCCGTCGCCTCGCCGGCTGCCTGCCCATCGTCTATGGCGCCGGCGTCACGGCGCCGGCCGCGCGACGCTGGAAGGGCCAGTTGAACGAGAACGCCGAGACCCCGGCGTTCTTCAACGAGCTGCCCGAGCTCGACCACAACGAGCTGGCCGGTTGGGCGACCAACCCCGGCGTGGCAGGTCGTGCCTTTCTCGTCTTGCTCGACGACCCCGAAGGCGACGAGCGCCTGCGTCGCCGGCTGGCCTTCACGGCCTCGATCATGCAGCCGCGCGTGGCCGGGCTCACGCGCGTCACGGCACGCGGCGTGCTGCCCTTCGCACGCGTGCTGTCGAGCGCCTACGTGGGCGACTACACCTCGCTCTACCTGGCCGTGCTGTACGGCGTCGACCCGTCGCCGGTCGCTGCCATCGAGGACTTGAAGGCGCGCCTCGCGGCCGAAGGCGGCGCCGCGTCGTTCTGACGATGTCTCCCCTGCGGGCGCTGCTGGTCGCCGCGCCGCTTGCCGGCTCACCCCTCGTCGCCGAGCTGTTCGCCGGGGTCGCGCCCACCGTGGTGGCGCTCGACGACCTGCGTGTCACCCGGCCCTGGCAGGGTGAGCTGTTCGATCTGCTGGCGGCTGCGGCCTGCGAGCCGTCGCGAGCGGCGGCGGTCGGGGAGAGCCCGGCGGCCGGCGGAGCCGCTCCGGCCGGCGAGACCGCTTCGCTTGGCGAGACCGCTCCGCTTGGCGAGACTCCGCCGGTCGTAGGCCTGCTCGTACCCATGTGCTGGTGCTCCGACGCGCCGGCGCCCGAGCTCGTGCTCGTCGGCGACCATGTGAACACGCGGCTGCGGGGACCGCTCACGGGGCGACGCCCCGTGAGCGGTCCCCGCAGCCGCGGCCCGCAGCCGTTTCCGTCGCCGGCCGGTCTTTATCAACCGGAGACGATTCGTCGCGCCGTGGGCCGCCGTGTATACTCCATTGTCGCCGTGGCGGGGGTTGCGAGCGTCGCCCATCTGACGCCGTTTGAGCGGCGGGCCGTCGCTGCCTCCGGGTGTCCGGCCGTCTGCGACTGTCTCGTCGACGCGGCCATCATTGCCGCCTTCCACGGCCTCACGGTCGCCGCGTGCGGCGTGCCGAGCAACTGACAACCTCGACCGGGAGATGCCCGTGAGCACGACTGCCCAGTACGACATCAAAGACCTGGCCCTGGCCCCCGAAGGCGTGCTACGCATCGAGTGGGCCGACATGCACATGCCCGTGCTGGCCGCCATCCGCGAGCGTTTCGAGCGCGAAAAGCCGCTCGCCGGCATGCGCATCGGCGCCTGCCTGCACGTCACGACCGAGACGGCCAACCTCATGCGCACGCTCAAGGCCGGCGGCGCCGACATCGTGCTCTGCGCGTCCAACCCGCTGAGCACGCAAGACGACGTCGCCGCCGCGCTCGTCAGCGAGTACGACATCCGCGTCTATGCCATCAAAGGCGAAGACGACGCCACCTACTACGCCCACATCAACGCCGCCGTCGACCACCGCCCGAACATCACCATGGACGACGGCGCCGACGTCATCGGCGTGCTGCACGGCGAACGCCCCGATATGGCGGGCGACATCATCGGCGGCACCGAAGAGACCACGACCGGCGTCATTCGCCTCAAGGCCCTCGAAGCCGAAGGCCGTCTCCTGTTTCCGATCGTGGCCGTCAACGAAGCCAACACCAAGCACATGTTCGACAACCGCTACGGCACCGGCCAGTCCACGCTCGACGGCGTGGTGCGGGCCACCAACATTTTGCTGGCCGGCACCACGGTCTGCATCGCCGGCTACGGCTGGTGCGGGCGCGGACTGGCGATGCGCATGAAGGGTCACGGGGCCGACGTGATCGTCCTCGAGGTCGACCCGCTCAAGGCCATCGAAGCGGTCATGGACGGCTTCCGGGTGATGCCGATCGCCGAAGCGGCCAAGGTGGCGCGGCTGTTCGTCACCGCGACCGGCGACCTGCACGTCATTCGCAAGGAGCACTTCGAGGTCATGCCCGACGGCGCGATCGTCGCCAACACGGGGCACTTCAACGTCGAGATCGACATTCCGGCACTCGAAGCGCTCGCCACGAGCAAACGCCGCGTGCGCGAGTTCGTCGACGAATACACCATGGCCGACGGGCGTCGCATCTACCTGCTGGCCGAAGGCCGCCTCGTCAACCTGTCGGCCGCCGAAGGTCATCCGGCCGCCGTCATGGACATGAGCTTCGCCAACCAGTCGCTGGCGGCCGAGTACATGGTGCAAAAGCACGCCGAGCTCGAGAAGAAGGTGTACAACGTGCCGGCCGACATCGACGCGGAGATCGCGCGCCTCAAGCTCGAGACCATGGGTCTGTCCATCGACACGCTCACCGAAGAGCAGGCCAGGTACCTGGCCTCCTGGGACCAGGGCACCTGACACTCACACATCCGGTAAGGGCGGTGGGGAGGGGGCACGTGCGTGAGCCCCTCCCGGCTGCCGCGTTTTGCGCCGGCGACCTGCGTCACGCGCCGGCCCGCGCAAGGACGGGCCTTCTGAACGGTCTTCGCCCACAGCACAAGCTGCGCATCGAGACGGTCGAGATCAAGCCCGACGCCGTCGTTCTGATCGACCAGCTCGCCCTGCCGCACGACGAGCGCTACGTCACCTGCGCCACGTGGCAAGAGGTGGCCGGGCGCATCCGCGACATGACCGTGCGCGGCGCCCCGGCGATCGGCGTGGCCGCCGCCGGCGCCCTGGCGCTGGCCGCCCGGGCCGCCGCCTTTGCCGGCGCCGACGACCGCGCCGCCTTCAACGCGGCCTTAGACGAGGCCGCGCTGGGCCTGGCCCAGACCCGTCCCACCGCCGTCAACCTCACCTGGGCGATCGGCGAGATGCGCGGCCTGTGGCAACGCTGCGACGCGGCGCCCCAGGAGTGCTGGCTCACCCTGCTCGCGCGAGCCCGCGAGATCCACGACGACGACATCCGCCGCTGCTATGCCATCGGCGCCTTCGGGGCGCCGCTCTTCAAGGCGGGCGCCACCATCCTCACGCACTGCAACGCCGGCGCCCTGGCGACCGCCGGCTACGGCACCGCCCTGGGCGTCATCCGCGCCTGTCACGAACGCTTCGACGGCGCCGTCTCGGTGCTCGTCGACGAAACGCGTCCCTGGCTGCAGGGCGCTCGCCTGACGGCGTGGGAACTCGGCGTCGAGGGCATCGACTACAGCGTGATCGCCGACGGTATGGCCGGGCATTTCATCTCGAGGGGCGAGGTCGACGGCATCGTCGTCGGGGCCGACCGCATCGCCGCAAACGGCGACACCGCCAACAAGATCGGCACCTACACGCTGTCGGTGCTGGCCAAAGAGCACGGCGTGCCGTTCTATGTGGCCGCGCCGCTTTCGACGGTCGACCGCGGCGTCGCGAGCGGCGCCGACATCCCCATCGAAGAGCGCGACCCCGGCGAGGTCACGAGCTTTCGCGGCGTGCAGGTGGCGCCGGCCGGCGCCCACGCTCGTCACCCGGCCTTCGACATCACCCCGCACGCCAACGTCAGCGCCATCATCACCGAGGTCGGCGTGCTGCGGCCGCCGTTCGAGGCGGCGCTGCGCCGGGCCTGTCTCGAAGGGGTGTGCGGCTGATGGCCACCGGGCGGCCGCCCAAGGCGCACATCATGGCGGCGGGCCTGGGCACGCGCCTGGCGCCGCTCACCGATCGCACCGCCAAGCCCATGGCGCCGATCGTCAATCGTCCGGTGATGGAGCACATCCTGCGGCTGCTGGCCCGGCACGGCGTGACCGAGGTCTGTATCAACCTCCACCACTACGCCGACGACATCCGGGCCTACTTCGGCGACGGCCGGGCCTTTGGCCTGAACGCCCACTACCGCTTCGAAGAGAAGCTGCTGGGCACCGCCGGGGGCACGGGCGGGTTTCGCGAGCTGCTCGGCGACGACACGTTCCTGGTCGTGAGCGGCGACGCCCTGACCGACGTCGACATCGGGTCGTTCGTGGCCGCTCACCGCGAGAGCGGCGGCATCGCCACCATCGCCGTCAAAGAGGTCGACGACCCGTCGCGCTACGGCGTCGTGGTCCACGACGCCCACGGGCGCGTCACCGGCTTTCAAGAAAAGCCGGCCGCCGCCGACGCCCTGTCGCGCCTCTGCAACTGCGGCATCTATGCGTTCGAGCCGGCGATCTTCGACCTCATCCCGCCGGGCGCCTTCGTCGACTACGCCAAAGACGTCTTTCCGCGGCTGCTCACGAGCGGCGAACCGTTCCACGTGTGGCGCCTCGAGACCTACTGGAACGACGTCGGCAGCATCCGCGAGTACCGGCGCGGCAACTTCGACGCCCTGCGCGGCAGGGTGGGGGTCTCGATGCCCGGTCGCGAGCTGCGCCTTGGGGTGTGGGTCGGCGACGGCACCGAGGTGGCCGACGACGTCGAGATCGTGCCGCCGGTGCTGATCGGCGACGGCTGCCGGGTGGCCGCACAGGCCAGGCTGATCGGTCCGCTCGTCATCGGCGACGGTTGCACGATAGGCCACGGCGCCGTGCTCGAGGGCGTGATCCACTGGAACGGTACGGCCACCGGGCATCGCGCGGCGCTGGCCGGCGGCATCGTCGGGCGTGCGGTGCGCATCGGCGACGACGCCGTCGTCCACCAGGGCGCGGTGATCGGCGACGGCTGCGTCATCGGCGACGGCGCCGTCGTCAGGCACGACGCCCGGCTGGCTCCGCAGACCGCGGTCGACGTCGAGCCCGCCACGCCCGATGCGTCGGCGCCCGAACCCGCCACGCCCGACCCGGTGGCACCTGCGCCGGCCACGCCCGACCCGGCGGCGCCCGAACCCGCCGCGTGACCACGCTCGGCCGGCTGGCCGACGGGGCCGTCGACCTCTTCCTGCCCAAACGCTGCGTTGTGTGCGGGCGCGCCGGCGCCTGGTTGTGCGGCGCCTGCGCGCCCCAACTCGTGCCGTTGCCGGCCACCGTCTGCGAGCGCTGCGGCGCGCCGCTTTCGCGCTCACAGGGTGCCTGTCGCGAGTGTCGCGGCCGTGGCCTTGCCTTTGGCTCGGCGCGCGCCGCCTTTCTCTACGAAGGGCCGGCGCGCCGCCTGGTGACGTCGTGCAAGTTCCGTGCGTTGCGCTCGCTGACGGCCGAGATGGCTCGCCTCGCCGAGGTCTCGTTCGCGGGCGCCGTCGAGGCCCTCGGCGGCCGCGCCGCGGTCGACCTGGTGACCTGCGTGCCGGTCCACCGCGAACGCGATCTCGAACGCGGCTTCGACCAGGCGGCACTGCTCGGGCGGCGCCTGGCCGCCGCCGCCGACCTGCCGTTTGCCTCGTTGCTGGTGCGAACACGCCGCGGTCGGCGGCAGAGCGGGCTCGGCGTCCTCGACCGGGCCGCCAACGTGCACGGGGCGTTCAGGGTCGACGACACAGTGGCCGATAAAGTGGGTAGAGTGAGAACCGTGTTGGTTGTTGACGACGTCTACACGACGGGTGAGACGCTACATGCGTGTTCCGCTGTTTTGAGACACGCGGGCTGCGAGCCGCATGCGTTTACGTTTGCGCGCGCCGCCCGCGCTTTTCATCTCCAGATCGCTTCGGACGGGAAGTAAAGGAGCCGCCTCGATGAAGATTCAGGTCAAGGGCCGCCACGTAGTCGTTACCGACCCCATGAGGGAGTACGCCGAGGAGAAGCTCACCAGGCTGCATCGTCTCCTGAACGAACGGCACATCGACGACGTCACCCTGGTCGAGCTCGAGCTCATCGTCGAGAAGAGCCACCCCAGCGCCGAGTCGCAGATCGCTGAGGCGACGATCTTCACGCGCGGGCCGGTGTTGCGCGCCAGGGAGTCGTCGCCCGACATGTACGCCTCGATCGACCTCGTCTCCGAAAAGCTCCAGCGCCAGGTCAAGAGATATCACGACAAGCTGCAGCACAAGGCCCTGCGCCATCACGCGGGCAAGCCGGCGCCGGCCGCCGAGACTCCCGAAGACGCGATCGCCGACGAGGCGGCGGCCCTGGCGAGCGCCGCGCTCACCCTCCAGCCGGTCGCCGGGAACGGTCAGCTCGAGTCCGAGGGCGGCAACCACCACGACGAGTCGCGCGTGGTCAAAAGCAAGCAGTTCGCGCTCAAGCCGATGTCGATCGACGAAGCGACCCTGCAGCTCGAGCTGATCGGGCACAGCTTCTTCGTCTTCACGAACGCCGAGACCAACGACACCAACGTGGTCTACCGCCGGCGCGACGGCGACTTCGGTCTGATCGAGCCCGTTCGCAGCTAGGGTCCGGCGCGGCCCCCGGCGCCCGCCGCGCGCCGGGGGCCGCGCCGCCGCCGCGCCGGGTCGTCCGCGGGCCTCACGGTCGGCGCGCCGATAAGGTAGGCTGGAGCGTAGAGCTTCCCATAACGACAAGGATCTCAAGGACACATCATGGCCAATATCGTCGAACGAGTCCTGCGCGCCGGTGAGGGCAAGCGCATGAAGGTGCTCGAAAAGCAGGTGGCCGAGATCACCACGCTCGAGCCCGAGATCACTGTTTTGAGCGACGAGGAGCTGCGCGACAAGACGGTCGAGTTCCGCCGGCGGCTGGCCGACGGCGAGACGCTCGACGACCTGCTCTACGAGGCGTTCGCGGTGGTCCGCGAGGCTTCCAAGCGGGTACTCGGCCTGCGGCCCTTCGACGTGCAGCTCATGGGCGGCATCGTGCTGCACGACGGCGACATCGCCGAGATGAAGACCGGCGAGGGCAAGACCCTCGTGGCCGTCCTGCCGATGTACCTGAACGCGCTGGCCGGCAAGGGCGCCCACCTGGTCACGGTCAACGATTATCTCGCCCGCCGCGACGCCGACTGGATGGGCGGCATCTACCGGTTCCTGGGCCTCGAGGTCGGCGTCGTGCAGGCCAACATGCTGCCCGACGAACGCCGCGTGGCCTACAACGCCGACATTACCTTCGGCACCAACAGCGAGTTCGGCTTCGACTACCTGCGCGACAACATGTCCATGCGCCTCGCCGAATGCGTGCAGCGCGGTCATTACTACTGCATCGTCGACGAAGTCGACTCCATCCTGATCGACGAAGCGCGCACGCCGCTCATCATCTCGGGCGCGCCCGAGACGGCTGCCAACACCTACCGTGACTTCGCCCGCATCGTGCCGCGCCTGAAGCCCGGCGACGACTACGAGGTCGACGAAAAGCAGCGCACCGTGGCCGTCACCGAGTCGGGTGTCGCCAAAGTCGAGAAGGCGCTGAACATCGACAACCTCTACAAAGACGTGAACGGCGGCCTGGTCAACCACCTTTTGCAGGCACTCAAGGCTCAGGCGCTGTACGCCAAAGACGTCGAGTACGTCGTCAAGGACGGCGAGGTGCTGATCGTCGACGAGTTCACCGGCCGCGTCCTCGACGGGCGCCGCTACTCCGAAGGCCTGCATCAGGCGATCGAGGCCAAAGAACACGTCCCGATCCGCGAAGAAAACCAGACGCTCGCCACGATCACCCTGCAGAACTACTTCCGGCTCTACGAGAAG
Source organism: uncultured Actinomycetes bacterium (assembly GCA_963845355.1). Taxonomy (GTDB): domain Bacteria; phylum Actinomycetota; class Thermoleophilia; order UBA2241; family UBA2241; genus Bog-752. Next base: position 59,100 of record CAWJRV010000053.1, on the reverse strand, counting down.
CTGGCCGGCATGACCGGCACCGCCAAGACCGAAGAAGACGAGTTTCGCACCATCTACGCTCTCGACGTCGTGCAGATCCCGACCAACGTGCCGATGGTCCGCCTCGACGAGAACGACTTCATCTTCACGACCCGCACAGACAAATACAACGCGGTCGTCAAGGACATCGTAGAGCGCCACGAGAAGGGCCAGCCGGTGCTGGTCGGCACCGTGTCGGTCGAGGTGAGCGAGTCGCTGTCGATCTACCTCGAGCGCCACGGCGTGCCGCACAACGTGCTGAACGCCAAGCAGCACGAGCGCGAAGCCGAGATCATCAAGGGCGCCGGTGAGCGTGGCGCGGTGACGATCGCCACCAACATGGCCGGCCGCGGCGTCGACATCAAACTGGGCGACGGCGTACCCGACCTCGGCGGCCTGTATGTGCTCGGCACCGAACGTCACGAAAGCCGGCGCATCGACAACCAGCTCCGCGGCCGCTCGGGGCGTCAGGGCGACAAGGGCGAGAGCCGCTTCTACCTGTCGGCCGAAGACGACCTGATCCGGCTGTTCGCCGGCGACCGCATGTACCGCGTGCTCAATCGCCTGGGGCCCGGCGAGGGCGAGGCGATCGAGGCCAAGATGCTGAGCCGGGTCGTCGAGAACGCCCAGAAGAAGGTCGAAGAGCTCAACTTCATGCGCCGCAAGAACGTGCTGCAATACGACGAGGTCATGAACGAGCAGCGGCGCGTGATCTACGAGCAGCGCCGCCGCATCCTCGAAGGCGAAGACTTCGGCGACCAGATCCGCGAGATGATCCAGCAGGTCATGGAGGGCACGGTCACCACCGCGCTGGCCGACACCCAGTACGCCGAGGACTGGGACCTCGAAGCGCTGCTGGTCGCCCTGCGCGCCGTCTACGACCCGGGCGTCACCAAGGTCGACCTCGAGGGCGCCACCGCCGCCGAAGAGGCGGCCGAGCTCGCCGTCGACGATGCCCTCGCCCAGTACGACGAGCGCGAGCGGCTGATCGGCGACGAGCAGATACGCGCCGTCGAGCGGGCCGTCATGCTGTCGATCGTCGACGCGCGCTGGAAGGACCACCTGCTCGACATGGACTACATGCAGGAGGGCATCCACCTGCGCGCCCTTGGCCAGCGCGACCCGCTCGCCGAGTACAAGACGAGGGTTACAACCTGTTCGAGGACATGCTCGGCGGCGTGCGCCAGAGCGTCGTCATGACGCTCCTGAAGAACTCACCCGAAGACCTCGCCTACTTCGCCGCCATGACCTTCGATCAGCCGATGCTGCAGATGAACTATACGAGTGGCGACGACCTCGCCTACCAGACCTCGTTCGCCGGCGCGGCGGTCGCGGCCGGCGCCACCAGCTCGACCGGCGCCGCCGACGGGTCGCGGCGCCGGCCGCCGCCCAGGGCGCGCCGGCCATGGCGGCGCAGCAGCAGGTGGCTCAGGCTCCGGTCGCTGTGCAGCAGCGCCACGTCGAGCAGAAGGTGGGGCGCAACGACCCCTGCTGGTGCGGCTCAGGGAAGAAATACAAGAAGTGCCATGGCGCTTAAGGCGGCAGGCAAGCTCTAGGTTCGTGTAACGCCGGCGACCGTCGGCTTGCGCCCTGCTCCGCCGCCCGCCTGCTGTGTTTGCGTCGCTGGCGAAAAGTTGTAATTTGCAACTTTTCGCCAGCGACGCGACAACCCTGAGGGCCGCCTCGCCGCGTCGCCGTCGCCCTGGCCCCCGACGTCACGGCGCCCCCCCCCCCCCCCCCCCCCCCCCTCGACGTACGGCGCCGGCGGCTCGCTCTAGCGGGCTCCGAATCCGCCTTTACCCATGAGATCGGCAAGCTTTCCGGCGGCCTCTTCGAGCATGGCCGCGAAGGCCGCTTCGCCGCCGAGCAGGTCGGCGCACTTCTCGGGCGAGACCGGCTTGCTGAACAGAAAGCCCTGCAGCACGTCGCACGACTCGGCGCCCAAGAAGGCGGCCTGCTCATGGGTCTCGACTCCCTCGGCGATCACGGTCAGCCCGAGGCGGTGACCCAGGGCGATGACCGACGTCGCGACCACCACGTGCTCGCGGGCCTCCTCGAGGTTCATCACGAAGCTGCGGTCGATCTTGACGGTGTCGATCGGCAGCCGCGCAAGGTGCGACAGCGACGAGTAGCCGGTGCCGAAGTCGTCGAGCGCCACGCGCACGCCGAGCTCCTTCAGGCCCTTGAGCAGATCGATCGTGTGCTCGGGGTCCTGAATGGCCATCGACTCCGTGATCTCGATCTCGAGCAGGTGCGGCGCGAGGCCGGTCTCATTCAGCGCCTTGCGCACCAGGCCTACGATGTCCTGCTGCTCGAACTGTCGCGGCGAGATGTTGACCGCCATGCGCACGCCGCCGTCCGAGTCGGTCACGCCGGGGTTCCACAGGATCGCCTGGCGGCAGGCCGCCTCGAGCACCCAGGCGCCGATCGGCAGCATGAGGCCGGTCTCTTCGGCCAGCGGGATGAACTGGTTCGGCGGCACGATGCCGCGCTCGGGGTCCTTCCAGCGCAGCAGCGCTTCGACGCCGACCACACCGCCGCTGTAGCTGTCGATCTGCGGCTGGAAGTCGAGGATGAAGTGATCGAGCTCGAGCGCTCTGTGAAGGGCGCTCTCGAGCCCCAGGCGCTCGCTGGTCGCGGGGTCGATGCCCTCGTGGAAGAACTGCCAGGTGTTGCCGCCGGCCGCCTGGGCACGGCGCATGGCCTTGGAGGCGTTGCGCACCAGCTCATCGCCGGCGTCGCCGTCGGAAGGAAAGACGGCGATGCCGATGCTCGGCGTAAGGAAGATCTCGCGGCCGTCGCTTTCCCAGCGCCTGTCGAACGCAGACCTGATGCGGGTCACGGCGCGGGCCACGTCGCTCGAGGTCGACGTGCCGGCCAGCAGCAGCAGAAAGTCGCCCTCGCCGGTGCGCGCCACGAAGTCGTCGTCGCGCAGATCGCGCTGCAGACGGCCGGCGACCTGCCACTCGAGTTGCTCGGTGGCGCCGTGGCCCAGCGAGTCGTGGACGGTCTTGAAGCGGTCGATGCCCAGCGCCAGGGTGGCAAAACCGCGGTTCTCGCGCTTGGCGGCGCTGAGCAGGCGCACCAGGTGTGACTCGAGCTCGGCGCGACCGGCCGGCGCGTCCGCCGAAGCGCCGGCCGGCCTCGCCGAGCTCGAGTCGGCGTCGACTTCGATGAGCACGACGACGATCCCCGACGGGAGAGCGTTGGGGGCGCTGCGCAGCGGCTCGGCGGTGATCTGCAGGCGCCGTGCCGGTGAACCGTCGACGCCGGGCAGCAGGACGATCACGTCGTGTACGGCCTGACCGCTCGCCGCCGCCAACCGTACCGGGAAGCACTCGGGGTCGAGCGGCGCGCCCTGGTCGTCCAGCAGGAGCGACTCGAGGCGCTGCCAGGCGCGCAGGCGTTCGGTGGCGCCCGCGCTCGAGTCGCGACCCATGAGGACGGCCGCGGCGTCGTCGACGTGGATGGCGTGGCCGGCGGCATCGCACAGCACGACGCCGACGCTCACGCCCTCTCGGGCGCGTGGTGCCGTCATTGTCGTCGCCTGCTCGTGGGTGGTCTGCTCGATCACGTCGTTATTACATCGGCCGCAAAGCCGTCCGACAAAAGGGATTCCTCGCCCTGCTTATTCGTCTAGTCGCGGGTGGGGCGCGCGCCGGGCCGGGGGCGCGGGGCGCGCGCCGGGCCGGGGGCGCGGGCCGCGCGGGCACGGGCCGCGCGGAGGGCACGGGCCGCGCGGCCGGCTCGCGCGGGTGGGGTATACTCCGTTGGTCATGATTGTCCCCGAAGCCATCGAACAACTCGATTCGCTCCGCGAGCGGCTGCACGGCGCCTCAGAACGCCTGAGCTGGCTGCGGAGCTATCTTTGACCCCCCTCGCCTGAGCGAAGAGATCGCCGCGCTCGAAGAGCGCATGCGGGCGAGCGACTTCTGGGACGATGCCGAAGCCGCCCAGGTCACCTCGGCCCAGTACAGCCGGCTCAAGCGCCGCCTCGGGGACTTCGCCGACCTCGAAGCGCGCTTCGGCGACCTCGAGACCACCGAAGAGCTCGCCCGCGAGGAACTTGCCGGCGACGAGGTCGACGAAGATCTGATCGCCGAACTGAGCCGCGGCCTCGATGCCCTCGAGCACGAGCTCGAGCGCGGCGAGGAGCTGCGTTTCTTCAGCGGCCGCTACGACGAAGGCGGCGCCATCCTCACCATCCATCCCGGCGCCGGCGGCACCGAGTCGCAGGACTGGGCTCAGATGCTCATGCGCATGTACCTGCGCTGGTTCGAAAACCGCGGCTTCACCGTCTCGGTCAACGACGTGCAGGAGGGCGGCGAGGCCGGCATAACGAGCGCCACGATCACCGTCGAGGGCGAGAACGCTTACGGCCTGCTGGCTTCAGAGAAGGGCGTTCACCGGCTCGTGCGCCTGAGCCCCTTCGACTCCGCCAACCGGCGCCACACGAGCTTTGCCGCGGTCGAGGTGAGCCCGCTCGTCAGCGACGACGTCGAGGTCGACATAAACGAAGACGAGCTGCGCATCGACACCTACCGCTCGAGCGGCGCCGGCGGCCAGCACGTCAACAAGACGAGCTCCGCGGTGCGCATCACCCACCTGCCCACCAACATCGTCGTCCAGTGCCAGAACGAGCGCTCCCAGATCTCCAACCGCGCCACCGCCATGCGCATGCTCAAGTCGCGACTGGTCGAGCTCGAGGAACGCAAGCGCGCCGAGGAGCTCGCCCGCGAGCGCGGCCAGCAGCTCGACGTGAACTTCGGCTCGCAGATCCGTAACTACGTGCTGCACCCGTACCAGATGGTCAAGGACCTGCGCACCGACCACGAGACCGGCAACTCCCAGGCGGTGCTCGACGGCGCCCTCGACCAGTTCGTACACGCCTACCTGCTGTGGCGCGCGGGCAGCGAGGCGCGCCAGCGCTCGTGACCGGCGCCGACGGTCCCGGCGGCGCTCCCACATTGCGCGGCGAGCCCAACGACCGTGTTCCCACATTGCGCGGCGAGCGGGTCGTCCTGCGCCCGCTGACCCTCGCCGACGCGCCCGCGCTGCTCGCCATCCTCCGCGATCCCGGCGTCGCCGCCTGGTGGCGACGCGCCACCTGGGACCAGGTGAACGAGGAGGGCGCCACCGTCTTTGCCATCATCGTGGACGGCGAGATCGCCGGCTCCATCCAGTTCGGCGAAGAGACCGATCCCGACTACCGCAACGCCGCCATCGACATCTTCGTGGCCGACGCCTGGCAGGACCGGGGCGTCGGCAGCGAAGCGATGCGCACGCTGATCGGCTACCTGGTCGAGGAGCGCGGTCACCATCGCCTGACGGTCGACCCGGCCGCCGCGAACGAGCGCGCCATCCACGTCTACGAGCGGCTCGGTTTCAGACGCGTCGGCACGATGCGCGCCTACGAACGGCTGGCCGACGGCACTTGGCGAAACGCCCTGCTCATGGAGCTGATCGTGAGCGAGCGAGGCTGAGCGACGCGAGCTGGCCGGCGCGGGCTGAACGACGCCGGCCGGCCGATGCGGGCCGCCCGACGCCCGCGGTCCGGCGCCGCGCTGCGTGCCGTTCGATGGCGGTCATGGTTTCCGAAGGCTCCGCGCAAGGCCGAGGAGCACGAGCACCTGACGTTCAGTCTGGGCGAACAGGATTGGGCTCAAGAAGTGTAGCCGAGCGCCATCAGGTGCCGGGCTACGTCCCGCTGGCCGAAAAGTGCTGGTAGTCGACGGGAGCATGCCACGACCCGCCCCAGCCCCAGCCGACGGCCGCGAAGGCGCGCACCACGATGCCGTGTGCCGTGATCATGCCGGGCAGCCTGAGCGTGCGATCGGCGTGGCTGCGCGCCACGGCCGTGGTGGGGTAGACCACACCGTCCCTGATCTCCGGGTTCTCGAGCGGGTCGACGTCGATCGCCCGCCCGTAGGCGTGCTGGGACCAGGTGGTCGTGCCGGCGACGAAGCGGCCGTTGAAGGCTGAGGTGTCGTCGGCCTCCATGGCCCGTTCGTCGTTGGCGTCGTAGGCGTCGACGGGCACCATGCGGCGGATGGGGAAGCGGGCGTCGTAGAGGCGCCGCAGGGCGCTCACGAGGGCGGCGGTCGCGTCGGCGTTGGCGACGAGCCGGCCGGTGTGGGCGCGACGGTCGAAGCCCCAATAGGTCAGCGTCACGAGTCGCAGGTCGGCGAGCGCCACCGGGCAGCGCGGCGTCCAGGAGCCGGAGCGGATCATCACCGCCCGCTGAGCGGCATCGAGAGTCGTGACCGAGGCTTTGAACGGCGGCGGCGCGGTGGGTGACGGGGAGGGAGTCGCCGACAGTGAAGCGGTCCCGGGCGACGGCGAGGGCGTCGCCGACTGTAAACTGGTGCCGCGCGACGGCGAGGGCGCAACTGACGGCGACGATGAACGTTGCGCTGCCGGACTCGACGCGTCGGCGGCCGAGCGGGGCCCGGTCGCGCATCCCGCAAGAACGGCGGCGGCCAGGGTCACGAACAGGGCGGCGAGCACCGCCACAGCGGTGGCAGAGGCGAAAGGCGACGTGGGGCGCGTTGGTGTACGCGGCGGGCCGGGCGTCATGACGGGACGCGCACGGCGCCCAGCACGAGCGGCAGCAGGCGGCGCTCGACGTCGTCGAGCGCCGCCTGCGGGTCGAACACGAGCCAGTCGAGCGCCGCGGTGGCGATCATGCCGAAGATGGTCGAGGCGGTGGTCTGGGCGTCGAGATCGGCGCGAAAGACGCCCTCGGCCATGCCGCGGCGCAGTGCCGTGGCAAAGACCTCGACGTACTCTTCGCGCAGCGTGCGCAGGCTGTCGCGCCAGTCGCGGTCGGCGCGCCACATCTCCGACATCACGAGCTTCGAGAAGGCCTGGTAGCGTTCCATGTAGGCGAGCTCGGCGTGGACGAGGGCGCGCAGGGCGGCGAAGCCGCCCTGCGCGCCCTCGATCTCGCTGCGAAACGACTCGGCGAGGCGCTTGAGGCCGTCGTCGAGCAGGGCCGATACCAGCTCCGACTTGCTGTGGAAGTGGTAGTACACGGTGCCCTTGGCCACGCCGGCGCGCTCGACGATCTCGTCGACCGTGGTGCCGGCGTAGCCGTGCTCGCCGAAGAGCTCCACGGCGGCCCCGAAGAGGCGATCGAGCGTGTCTGTATGGGCTCGTGGCACCCGGCTGCTCCTGTGCTTGCCCGTCTCTTCTGTCTGTCGGCCGCGCCGCGTGCGGGTCGCGGTCGTCGTCACGTCACGGCCATCGTCACCGTAACGTCGTCACCGTCACGGCCATCGTCATCGCGTCACGGCCATCGACACCTTCACCGCGTCACAGCCGTCGTCATCGTCATTGCATCGTCACCACGGGCTTGAGACGGTCCATCGTCCACATGCGGCGGCGATGCGCGGTCAGTATAGTCCCCGCGACGCCCAGCGCGGCGAAGCCCAGCAGCACGGCGGCGTCGACCGCGAGCGCCCGCAGGTCGCCCCCTGAGATCGCCTGGCGCAGCCCCGAGACGACATAGGTCATAGGCAGCCAGGGGTTGATGAGCTGGAAGAAGCGCGGCACGGTCTGCAGCGGGAACGTGCCTGCCGACGAGGTGAGCTGCAGCATGAGCAGCACGATGGCGACGAACTTGCCGGCCGTGCCGAGCGCTGCCGACAGGAACTGCAGGATGGCCGTGAACGCGAACGCCGACACGAGCGCGAAGCCTAGCAGGGCCAACGGCTCGACCGGCCGCAGGCCGAGCGCCAGCTCGAGCACAGCGACCAGCACGACGGCCTGCAGCGAGGTCACGACGGCCCCGGGCCACAGGCCGGCGAAGGTCACCTCCGCGTCGGACAGGCTCGAGGCCAGGGCGCGGCCGCTCAGCGGGCGCGCGATGAAGTAGGTCATGAGCGCGCCGACCCAGAGGGCCAGCGGAATGAAGTACGGCGCGAAGCCGGTGCCGTAGTTGGGCACGGGGTCGAGCCGTTGCGTGGAGAGCTTGACCGGATCGCTCATGACCGCGGCGTGGCGGGTGCGCTGGGCGGCGCTGTAGGCCGGGATGGCGGCGGCGCCGCTGCGCAGGCTGCGGGTCAGCCGTCTGCCGCCGGCCGTGACCTTGGTGAGCCCGGTGTGCAGCGCCACGCTGCCCGACTCGAGCCGGTCGAGGCCGGTGACGAGTGTGGCGCTGCCCGAGCTGGCCTCGGCGGAGCCGGCCGCCACGACGCTCGCGCCGCCGGCCAGCGACTTGGCTCCCTTGGCGAGGGCGCCCGCGCCGGTGCTGGTCTTGCGCACACCCGTCTGCAGCACTCCGGCGCCCTGCGCGAGCGAGGCCGCGCCGGTGGACACCGACTGCGCGCCGGCTTGCGCCTGGGCGGCCGCCGTCCCCAGGCCGGTCAGACCGCCGAGGAGCTGCTGGCTGCCGATGTCGAGCTGGGCGGCGCCCGACTCGAGCTCACGCAACTGCGGACCGGCGGCCGCCAGGCCGCCGGAGAGCCGGCCGAGGCCGCCGGCGACCTGGCTCGAACCGGCGAGCGCGGCCTGCAGATCGGCCAGGTCGGGGGCGTCGGGGTGGGCGGCGACGTAGGCCGAGAGCGCCGCGCTGACCTGGCCGGCGGCGCTGTCGAGCTGGGCGGCCGAGCTCGCTGCCGCCTCGGTCTGGCCTGCGGCGGTGGTGAGTCCGGCGTGGAGCTGACTCGCGCCATCGGACAAGGTGGCGGCCGCCGCGTGCAGCGCCGTCGTGCCCGCGGCGAGCTTGCTGAGCCCGCCGGCGAGCGAGCTGGAACCGGCGGCCAGCGTGTGGCTGCCGGCGCTGACCTTCTGGGCGCCCGAGGCGGCGCTGCCGAGACCGGCGGCCAGGCGGCCGGCGGCGCCGGCGAGCGTGCCTGCTCCGCCGGCGACCTTGCGGCTGCCGCCGGCCAGGCTCGACAGGCCCGACGACAGGCTCCGCGAGCCCTCAGTAGCCGTTGAGAGCCCGGTGCCGAGCCGCGACGATCCGGCCGTGGTCTGGCGCAGGGCGCCGGTCAGGCTGGCAGCGCCGGCGCTGCCCTTCGTGAGGCCGCTCCTGACGGTCTGCAGCCCGACGAAGATGTGCGACAGGTAGCGCTGCGAGGTGGCCGCCGCGAGCGAGGCGCGGATCTCGAGGAACACCCGGCTGCCGATCTGCGTGGCCAGCAGGTTGTGGGCCTCCTGGTCCTGCACGGTGAGCGTGGCCGCGCTCGGCGTGGCGCCGTCGGTCGAGCCGAGCCGCCTGCTGAAGTCGGCGGGGATGGTGAGGGCCATGTAGTAGCGGCCGGCGTGCAGGCCGGCGCGCGCCTTGCTTGCCGTGACGACCCGCCAGCCGAACGCCTTGCTCGCCTTGAGCTGGCGCACGAGGTCGGCGCCGACGTGCAGGGTCTGACCGTCGGCGACGACCGGCTTGTCTGAGTCCACGACCGCGACCGGCAGCTTGTCGAGGCGCTGGTAGGGGTTCCAGAAGGCCCACAGGTACAGCACGCCGTAGAGCAGCGGCACCAGGCAGATCACGCCGACCGCAACGCGGAAGGGGCGCGCCGAGACGAGCCGCTTGAGCTCGCCGGAGGCGATGCTAAGCGAGCGCATCGGCAGTCTCCTTGAGGCGGGGGGTGGTGGAGGCGGGGGTGGGATGGTCGGCACCGGGGCCGGGGCCCGCGGTGCGGTCGCCGGCGTCGCGGCCGTCGCCCGATGGCCTGCCGTCACCGTCGAGGGCGAGCACGACGTCGGCCAGCGTCGCAAGGGCGGGGTCGAGGCTGCCGACGACGATCGTGACGTCGGCGCCGGTGAGGCCGCGCAGGCGGCCGAAGACGAGCTCGCGCTCGGCGGGCGTCAGGTCTTCATGCAGGTCGTCGACGACGAGGAACGGCGGCCGGTCGATGGTGGCCAGCGCCACGCCCAGCAGCAGGCGGTCGGCGGCGTGCAGGTCGGCGATCCTCGTGTGCGGAGCGATGTCGAGCCCGACGTTCGCGAAGGCCGCGTCGACCTCGCCATGGCCACGGCGCCTGTGCATAGCAAGCTCGGCTTTGACCTGCGCCGCGACCGCGAGCGTCGGGTCGAGGTCGTTGACGCCCGCCGTCTCACCGAGGCCGACGAGGCGGCGGGCGCGCTGCGGCTGGGCGACTGCATCGCAGTCGCCCAGCCGCAGCGCGCCCGCGCTCGGACGCATGCGCGCCGCGATGGCCAGCAGCAGCGCCGTCTTGCCGCTCCCCGACGGGCCGGTGACCAGCGCCAGGGCGCCGCGCGGCACGGCGAGGTCGACGTCGCGATACACCCAGCCCTTCGAGGTCAGCAGGCCGAGCCCTGACGCGACGATCCCTTCTTGACGGTCTCCATTTGCCGCCACCCGGTACCTCCCATGCTTTCATGACTAAACTGACTAGTCAGTATAAGACGTGCACGCGGTGTTGGCAAGACGAGCGGAGGGGCGCGTGTCGTGTCGACCGTGGAGGCGCGCGCCGGCGACGCTGCGAAGGCGCTCAGGGGGGTAGGACGGTGGATCTTGTCGAGGTGCGGTGGCAGACGCCGGAGAGGGTTTCGTGCCCCGGACCGTCTGCTATAATCACGGTCTCTCGTGGGCGACTAGCTCAGTTGCGTAGAGCGCCAGCTCGACAAGCTGGAGGTCGTTGGTTCAATTCCAACGTCGCCCACCACCCGCCCCCCGTCGTTCCGACCGGGGTCGTCTCCTACTTGCCGACGGTAAAGCTGCCTGAGGCGATCAGGTTCTTGGCCACCAAGTCGCGAGTGGGGAACTGGAGGTACCTGGTATTGCGGGTCGCTTCGGCGTAGACGAAGTACCTGTAGTCGCCGGGATGCAGGTCCTTGAACCAGTCGAACGCCGTCCCACCGCTGACGCCGCCCTGAAGCAGCGTGCAACCCCAGACCTTGTGATGGCCGTCGGGGAAGCGGAGGACGGTGGCCGCCAGACCTATGCCGCTGCCGTGAGACGCGATGGTGATCGAGTCGCGCCGATTCGGCTCGAACGTGACGCTGACGTGAGGCAGATGAAGAGAAGAGGCGCAGGACGCCGTACCAGCGAGTGCGGCCGCTGCGGCGACCACGGCGGCCAAACGTCTCGGATGCAACGCCCTTCCCGTGAGACCCACCCCCCTGCACCTGCATCTTGCAAGAGCAATCCTACTACCATCACTGGAGTCCTGCCGGCCCCGAGGAGTGTTCACTTTCGTGGAATGTGGTGTACGAGCGGATATTCGCCGCATCGGAAGGTTGGTGACTGCGATCACGCTGAACAGGTCAGAACTGTTCGCCCCGTCACACGCTGAGCGCCCACAGGCTCCACTCACGCGGTTCTTGCGGTCATGATTCCGTGGTGATATCATTCCGATGTCACACGGCAGTCGTCGCCTGAAAGGATCGCCATGACTACGGAACGTGAAGCCCGAGCGATGAGCGGTTGGATCATGGTGCCGGTCACGTTTGCGCTGTACGCCGCCGCGGTGGCCTTGATCATCGCGGGGATCACGGCGGGCTGGGATGCTCTCTATATCGGCGCGCTCTTCCTGCTGGCAGCCCTGTCCACCTTGGGCTATTTCACCCTGCAGCCCAACGAGGCCCGCGTGCTCATCCTCTTCGGCAGCTACCGGGGCACGACCCGTCAGGTCGGCCTGTTCTGGGCCAACCCGTTCTACGCGAACGGGCCCGCCGGTCGCAAGAAGTCAGTCCGCGAGCCGGGCGGCACGCGCCTGCCGCGCTACAAGATCTCGCTGCGGGCGCGCACCTTGAACGGCGAGAAGCTCAAAGTCAACGACAAGGCCGGCAACCCCGTGGAGATCGCCACAGTCGTCGTCTGGCACGTGAGCGACACCGCTCGAGCGGTCTTCGACGTCGAAGACTTCGAGGCCTACGTGGGTATGCAGAGCGAGACCGCCCTGCGCCACCTGGCCACCGCCTACGCCTACGACCACGGCGAAGGCGAAGACACCGCCATCACGCTGCGCGGCAACGTCGACGAGGTCTCGCAGGCCTTGAAGGAAGAGCTCCAGGAGCGCCTCGCCAAGGCCGGCGTCACAGTCGACGAATCGCGCCTCACCCATCTCGCCTATTCACCCGAGATCGCCCAGGCGATGCTGCGCCGCCAGCAGGCCGAGGCGATCATCGCCGCGCGCAGCAAGATCGTCGAGGGGGCGGTGGGCATGGTCGACCGCGCGCTCTACCTTCTGAGCGAGAAGAACCTTGTGCAGCTCGACGAGGAGCGTAAGGCGGCGATGGTGAGCAACCTTATGGTCGTGCTCTGCGGCGAGCAGCAGGTCAACCCGATCGTCAACGCCGGCACCCTCTACCAGTGAGTGCGCCACAACCGCAGACTGCCCCGCTGGCGACCGCGACCCCGCGACGCTGATGGCCCGTAAGCAGTTCCTGCTGCGCATCGACCCCGAGCTGTGGAAGGAGCTCGAGAAGTGGGCCGGCGACGAGCTGCGCTCTGTGAACGCCCAGATCGAGTGGCTGCTGCGCGAGTCGGTGCGCGGGCGCAAGGGCGGCCGCAGAAGGTCGGACGGCGTCGCAGGGGACAAGGTCAGCGACGACGGCGACGAGGTCGGCGACGATGCGGGCGACGAGGTCGGCGACGACGCCGGCAATGAGGTCGGCGACATCCGGACCGAGGCTGCCGATCCTCTTCTCAGGCGCCGCTCGTGATGCCATGACGACGGTTCCGCCCGACGCCGAAGACCCGCGTGACGAACAACCCGTCGTCACAGTCACGGATCTGGTCAAACGGTACGGAAGTCTCGCGGCCGTCGACGACGTGTCCTTCTCCATCCGGGAAGGGGAGATCTTCGGGATCATCGGCCCCAACGGCGCCGGCAAGACGACGACGGTCGAATGCATCTCCGGCCTGCGTGTCCCGGATTCGGGATCGATAAGCGTCTGCGGACTCTCTCCGCAGCGCGACAGGGACATGATCAGAGAGTTCGTGGGTGTCCAGCTCCAGGAGAGCTCTCTGCCGCCACGGTTGAGGGTGGGCGAGGCCCTCGAGCTCTTTGCCTCGTTCTACTCAGATCCGCTGGACCCGCACGAGGTGCTCGAGTCCCTCGGGGTCAAAGACATCGAGCGCGTCGCGTTCAGGAAGTTGTCGGGCGGCCAGAAGCAACGGGCCTCCATCGCGCTCGCGCTGGTGGGCAATCCCAGGATCGCGATCCTCGATGAGCTGACTACCGGGCTCGATCCCGAGGCACGACGCAACATCTGGGCGGTCATAGAGCGCATGAGGGAGCGCGGCGTCACCGTGATCCTCGTCACTCACTTCATGGACGAGGCCGAGACCCTGTGCGACCGCGTGGCGCTGATCGATCGGGCACGCCTGCGGATCCTGGACACGCCGGAAGCGATCGCCGCCGAGGCAGGCGGGAACAGGGTGCGCTTTGTCCCCTCACAGCCCGTTGACGACAAGACCCTGTACGCCGTCCGTGGAGTGCAGACGGTGGAGCGAAAGGACCGCTATTTGACGGTCACGGGCACGGGCGATCTGGCCGCGTCGCTGATCAATGCGCTCGCGGCCGGGGGGGTCCAGGTGTCGGAGCTCGAGGCAAGACGCGGCAACCTTGATGATGCATTCGTTCAGCTGACCAGGGACAGCGCATCGGGATCGGAAGAGATCCAGCCATGAGGTCGAGTCTCGGCGAAGTGCTCAGCCGTCGGTCGCGGGCGCAGCTCGCAGCGCTGCTGAAGGTCCAGGCGAGGCTCTCTCTGCGCGAGCCCCATGGGGTCGGTCTCGGTCTCGGGTTCCCCCTGGTCCTGGTGGTTCTCTTTGGCGTGATCAGCAAGCACGTCCCGGGGAATGTGGGCGGCAGCGGCCTGACGGTGATCGATCTCTACATCCCGACGATCATGGTCATTTCGTTTGTCGCCATAGCGATCTCCCTTCCCAACACGCTGGTGAGGGACCGTGAGATGGGCTGGCTCAGACGCATTTCCACAACACCGGTGCACCCGTCGCGACTGCTCGCCGCGCAGCTGATCCTCAACCTCGTGCTCGCTGCGGCGGCGATCGTCGTCACCATCGTCGGCGGCACGGTGATCTTCGGTGCGCCACTCAGTGTCAACATCCCGTTCTTCATCCTCTCGCTCGTGCTCGCCATCGCAGAGATCTTCTCGCTGGGACTGGTCGTCGTGGCCCTGGCTCGGACGCAGACCGTGGCCAGTGTCGCCGGCGGGGTGCTCTTCTTTGCCCTTCTGTTCCTGTCGGGGCTGTGGGTTCAGCCGGTACAGGTCGGTGAACCGCTGCGGACCATCATGTACTACTCGCCGGTCGGCGCCGCGGTGCGGGCTCTTCTGTACTCGGTGTTCAATGCGACGCCTCCGCTCTCGACCCTCGCGGTCCTGGTCGGCTACGCGCTGGTCTTTGCGTTCGTCGCCGTGCGGTACTTTCGCTGGGAGTAGCGACCCGTCGCAAGAGACTCGACCGTATCGCACGGTTGCGCTAGTCTCGGCGCGAGCCGCGGAGCGAGGTGCTGCGTGAAGCGTCGAGTCGCGATCATGGTGGCGTTGGCCACATGCCTGTCGGCATGTATTGGCTGCGGCAACTCGACGGCATCCCACTCGCCAACACTGTCCGCTCGCGCCTCCGCGTCGGGCGGCGGGGTGCCCCAGGCTGCCGCCACAGTCGGAGTCGCAACTCTGCGGATTCCGCCGAGCTACACCGCGCTGTTTACGGCAACAGGACAGCAAGCCTACGTCGTTATCCTGCCACCCGACACGGTGCCTCCACGACGCGCCATCCGGGTGATCGAGATCGCCGGCGACGGTCGGGTGATCAAGCGGCGCTCACTGGTGGTCGGGCGCGTCTACGCGAATGACATCATGTCTGTCTCGGCCGGCGCGGACGGGCTGTACGTCGGGACCGGGGTGCTCCATCGCTTCTTCCCAAACGTTCCCGACGAGCTTCTGCGCATCGACCCGTCGACCCTCGCCATCGTCGCCAGAGCCAAGTTCACGGCTGCAGTCAGCGCCGTCGAGCAGCGGCAGCGGCTCTGGGCCGCGACCGACGACGGTCGCGTGCTACGGCTCGACCCGCGAACGTTGGCCATTCGCGCCTCGAGACGTGTCGTCGCCGAGTCGACTCCGCTGACAGCCGCAACGGTCTCGGTGTCGACGCCCGCAGTCGGGGCGGGCAGCCTCTGGGTGCTGGCCGCCGGCGAGCGCCAGCACCTCGACCTCGTCCGGATGGACCCGGCGACCCTCGCGGTGCGCTCGCAGACGTTCGTGTCTGGGAAGAGCGGTCCGATCCCCTGGCAGTCGATCCAGGAGGTCGCCGCCGGCAGCAGCGTCTATCTCTGGGGTAGCGAGATCGTGCCGGTGGCCCTTCACGGGGCGGTCGTGGGCCAGCCGATCGGCGAGGCGGAGCTGGAGGTCGAGGGCCGCTCAACAAGCGAGCCGGAGCTGGAGTCAGTCGCCGTGGACGGCTCGACGCTCGTCGCCCTGGTCACTCCGCTCGGCGGATCGAGTGCACTGGTCGAACTCGACCCGCAGGGCCGGCTGCTCGCGCAGACCACGCTGAGCGGCATCGCCGGCGAGCTTGCGGTGAGCGGGCGTGACGCCTGGTTCGGCGAGGGGCGGCGGTTCGTTCATGTCCGGCTGAACCTGCCCTGACGAAAGCGCCCCTCTCGACCGCCGGTCAGCCCGCTCGCTGTCTCGCTAGTGACCAGGAGCCGGCATCATCGCCCCGGTGATCGAGAAGTGCCGCCAGACATGGGCGAGCTGGGCCATGACCTTGCTCTGCGCCGTCGTAGCCGCTCGGCCCTTCACCACGACGCCGACGATCCCGACGGGGCGTCCGGGAAGGTGGACGACGACGTCGACCAACGCCAGGGTGTGCGCTGTGCCGATGTGGGCACCGACGCAACGCACCACGACCGTTCCGTCTGCCGACGAGGCCACGATCGGCCAGCGGGGGAGCCCCGGCATGAACCCGTCAACCTGTTCGTCGAGGCTGTAGATGGCGACGTTGCCCAGCGGTCCACCGGTAATCGTGCTGGGACCCATGCTCTCGTCGTAGCCGGAGAGCTGCTGCATGCCGTGTACATAGGAACCGTCGTAATCGCTCGGCACGACGACAGATAGTCCGCAGCGGAAGAACAGGTGCTCGCCAGCCCTGAGCTGACGCATCCCCGGATGGGTGGCGGCCTGTATCTGCACAAGCTGCCCGCCGAGCGAGTGGCTGAGCTTCAGCAGGGCGGCTCGGTCCGCCGACCACAACGCCCACGCGGGCCCTTGCAGTCGGTAGACGCCCTCGCCGACGCCCTCGCCGACGCCCGAGTCGTCGATGACGGCCGTGTCTGCGTTGTGCATCGTCTTGCCATCGGGTGACGAGACGAAGGCGGCGATCAGCACCCGACTGCAGGGACGCCGGCGGCCGGGACCTTGGAAGAGGTCGTGTCCGTGTGGGTCGCCGATGAAGACGTCGCCGGTCCTGGCGCCGGCGATCTTCGGAACGTCCTTGGCCAGGGACGTGAAATAGCTGTGTCGCCCAGCGATGACCAGGTCGCGAAGCTGTCCGACGGACAGGTGCGGGGCTGCCGTTGGGCTCGGAGAGGGACTGTGACTGGAAGCCGCGACGCCACCGCCACAGCCGGGCAGGCTGAGCAACATCGCTGCGGCGACGACGCAGGCAAGGAGGCCAGGCCGACATCCGCTGTAGCAGGCTCTGGGCGTGTTCCGCAAGCTGGGCCGGCCCCCTTGTTGGGTGTCACCAAACGCACCTCGACACTACCATCGACCGCGCGAGCCGAGGGCTTGATCAAAGTCCAGCCCGATGTCGCGCGCGGAGTCGTTACCGTGGGATCGGCACCCACAGACAAGTCCTGACCCCCTGCCCGTAGCCTCTCGACCTGGCAGCACGATTGCGCTCGTTTGAGGTCACACACAGGGGCGCTGTGTGAGACGGTTCCAGGGAGGCGCGTGGTGGACGCGAGATCGGATCGCTGCGCCAACGGGCAGGCCATCACAGGCCGCAACGCGGCGGCTCTTGAATAGGGACGTGCGGATGCTGTCAGGCGCCTTTCTCGGCGTCTCCGCAAGCGTCGCAGCGGCGCCCCGTATCGGCCGCTTCGAGGGCTTCTCGGGCCTCGCCGCGGATCCACCAGATCATGGCCAGGCCGGCGAGCGGGTCGGCCCACCACCAACCCAGGAAGCGGTTTGCCAGCAGCCCGACGAGCAGGACCGCGGACAGGTAGATGCACACCACCGAGCAGGCCGCGTCGCCGCGCAGGGCGGGGCTGTCGAGGCGCTCGGCAAGCCCGCGCCGCCAGCGCCAGAGCAGTGGCATCACGATGAGCGCGGCGACCGCCAGGGCGATGCCCGCCGGAGACGATTCGGCCCTGCTGCCGCTCGCCAGGCTCAGGATCGACGAGGCGACCACGTAGACGGTGAGCCCGTAGAGGCTCCAGCCGACGAGTCGCGAGGCTTGGCGTTCGCGCCGATCGAGCTCCTCATCGGTGGCGCGCTCAGTGTGCAGAATCAATTGTCGCAGGACGACCCCGGCCGTGAAGAGCTCGATGGCGCTGTCGATGCCGAAGGTCGTGAGTCCCACCGAGCGAGCAGCGATGCCGGCCCAGATCGCCACGACCAGCTCGACGACCATCCAGGCGATGGTCAGGCTCTCGGCCAGGCGGGCGCGGCGGATCAGGCCGGCGGTGGAATGGGTCACAATCGCCATGTGCCTGTGACGATACCCTCACA
The DNA here is from genome assembly GCA_963845355.1 of uncultured Actinomycetes bacterium. GTDB lineage: Bacteria > Actinomycetota > Thermoleophilia > UBA2241 > UBA2241 > Bog-752. The sequence continues at coordinate 41,406 of CAWJRV010000053.1, read as the reverse complement.
ACGGCAGTCACGACCGGGAGGGTGCCCGCGAGAGGGCATCGCCTCGCCTCGACGCGCGGGGTCGCGCGCTTGAGTCACAGCGGCAACGCCGGCCTTGTGAGCTGCGCAGTCGTCCTGGGTAAAGTGAATCCGGTCGAAGTGACTGCGACTTGCGCGAGACTCGATGAACCCCAAAGCCACGCAGGGGGGTGCGATCCGATGAGCGAGAGCGTGCAGCGGCATGAGCCCCGCGAGAAGTCGCTCGCAAGGCAGGGCGACTTCTTCGCCGCCGTGCTCGAGTCGGCCGACGCGCTCATTCTGGTGCTCGACGAGGGTGGCCGCATACTGCAGGTCAATCGTGCCGCGCGGCTGGCGACCGGCTACGGTGACGAGGAATTGAGCGGTCGTGAGTTCACTTCTGTTCTGCCCATCCGCGAGGCGGCGACCGCGCTGAGCGATGGTCTGCGGCGCCTGCGCGCCGGTGAAGGCGCCTACTCGTTCGAGTGCCATTGGGCGACGCGCGCCGGGGAGCGGCTGCTGGTCTCCGGTTCGCTCACCCCGATGCGCACCGCCGACGGCAGCCTCAGCCATGTCATCGTCACGGCCTCCGACGTGACCAAGCGCCGCGCCCTCGAGGAAGAGCTGCGCGCACTGACGCTGCGCGACGACATGACCGGTCTCTTCAACCGCCGCGGCTTCGCCCTGCTGGCCGAGCAGCGGCTCAAGGAGAGTCGCCGCTCGGGGTCGAGCCTGGCGGTCTTCTACGCCGATGTCGATCAGCTCAAGGCGATCAACGACGAGTTCGGTCACAACGCCGGCGACATCGCCCTCGCTCTCTGCGCCCGGGCCCTCGAAGCGACCTTCCGCTCCTCCGACATCGTCGCCCGCATAGGCGGCGATGAGTTCGTCGCCCTGGCCGACGCGGACGAGCGTGAGCTCGAGACCGTGACGACGCAGCTCGCAGCGGACCTCGAGCGTCGCACCGCCGAGTCGGGCCTGCGCTTCGCCGTCGCGCTGACCATGGGCTCTGCGTGTTCGAGGCCCCCGCATGCACTCTCGCTCGACGAGATCCTCGCGCAAGCCGACGAGTTCATGTACGCGCGAAAGCAGCGCAAGCCGCGCTAGCCTGGACACGCCGCGCCGGCCCAAACAAGACCCGGGCCGCCGGGGAGAGCCGGCATGCCGCGCCCCGGCGGCGGGGCGGGGAGTCGCTACGACGCGGCTGCCTGCGGGGCCGCCCGGCTGGCAAAACTCTTGTCGTGGTAGGGTTATCGCCGTAGTTTGGCAGGGTCAAGCGAAGTCTCGGCTGTTCAACCGGCCTCACGCATGACTGTCAGATGATGCCTCCATCACCGTCAAGGAGCGTGCGTGAGCGACACCCGGCCCAAGCCCACCGGACAAAAGCGCTCCGGCTACAGGGCGCAACGCACCGCCGAGTCCGCAGCGATGCGGCGGCCGTTCACGGTGGCCGGCATCGGAGCGTCGGCCGGCGGCCTCGAGGCGTTCTCCGCGCTTCTCGAAAAGCTGCCCGCCGACACCGGCATGGCGTTCGTGTTCCTGCAGCATCTCGATCCCAACTACCCCAGTCTGCTGGCGCACCTCTTGTCGGCGAAGACTGCGATGAGCGTCGTCGAAGTGACGGACGGTCTGCAGGTCGTCGCCGATCGCGTCTACGTGATCCCGCCCGGTGCGGACATGGTGTTCGAGAGCGGGCGACTGAGACTCACACCGCGCCCGGAGAAGGGGGCGAGGCACCTGCCGATCGACGCCTTTCTACGCTCACTCGCGGTCAATCTGGGCGAACGCGCGATCGGCGTCATCCTCTCGGGAGCCGCCTCAGACGGCGCGCAGGGCCTGGCTGCCATCAAGTCTGAGGGCGGCGTGACCTTCGCTCAAGCACCGACCTCGGCGGAGTATTCGAGTATGCCGGCCTCGGCGATCGCCGCCCGCATGTGCGATTTCGTCCTGCCGCCCGACGAAATGGCCGCGGAGCTCGCCCGCCTGGGCGCCGACTCGCGCCTCAACGGCAAGGCGACGCGACTCCTGGACGAGGGTGACGGTAGCGGCGACGCCCAGTCGCTCTCTCGAGTCTTTGCCTCGTTGCATGCCGCCTACAAGGTCGACTTCTCGGCCTACAAGTTGCCGACCATCCGCCGTCGCCTTGCCCGCCGCATGCTCTTGCGCCGCTGCGCCGATCTCGAGGAGTACATCACGCTGCTGGCCGAGGATCCCGCCGAGATCGAAGCTCTCTACCGCGACATCCTCATCATGGTGACCGAGTTCTTCCGCGACCCGGAGACCTTCGTTTCACTTCGTGAGCTCGTCTTTCCCGACCTTCTGCAAAGCAAGGGCAACGGCGACTCGTTGCGTGTCTGGGTGCCCGGCTGCGCGAGCGGCGAAGAGGCCTACAGCCTGGCCGTGACCATGCTCGATGTGATGGAAGCGCAAGACCAGGACGTTCCGGTGAAGATCTTCGGCACGGACATCAACGAGCTCGATCTCGAACGGGCGCGCCGTGGCATCTTTGCGGAGAGCATCGCGGCGGTCGTAGCCCCCGATCTGCTGCGCCGCTACTTCGTTCGCACGGAGGGTGGCTATCAGGTCAGCAAGGCGGTCCGTGAGCTCTGCGTGTTCGCGCGCCACGACCTTACGGCCGATCCGCCGTTCCCACACCTCGATCTGGTGAGCTGCCGCAACCTGCTCATCTACTTTGGCGCCGAGCTGCAGCGGCGGGTGATCCCGAGTCTGCACTACGGATTGGCGGCCGGAGGCTACCTGGTGCTGGGGCGCTCCGAGTCGATCGCCGGCGCTGCCCGGCTGTTCGACACCGTCGACAAGGCGCACAAGATCTTTCGAAAACTGCCCGGGTCGCCAGACCTTGGTCTACCGGCCCGGCGACACCCCTCGCGGGCTCTCGCACCGGACCGCCAGGTGCCCGTAGTGGGGAGTCTTTCGGGGGCGGGGTCGAGCCCCGGCGTGCGCGAGCAGGCCGACAAGGTCGTGCTGGCTCAGCTTGCGCCGGCGGGGGTCACGGTCGACTCCCAGTGGGGCATCGTCGAGTTTCGCGGCGATACACGACCGTACCTTGCCAACAGGCCCGGCAGCCCGAGTCTGAACCTGCTGGACATGGTCCGCGACGATCTGGTCGGCAGTGTCCGTGCGTCTCTGGCAGAGGCGGCGCGCACCGGGGCCAGGGTCGTCCTCAGCGGCATCCCTACGGGCAGAGCAAAAGCCCGGCGCACGATCGACCTTCACGTCGTGCCCTTCGACGCCGCCGCAGGCACGAGGCACTTCGTCGTTCTCTTCGAGGAGCGCTCGCCACTACCCGGCCGCGGCGAGCCTGCGGTGTCTGCGCCCTCGAGCGCGGAGACCCTCGAAGCGCAAGAGGTCCGGCGGCTTCACGACGAGCTCGTGGCGACGCGTGAGCGCCTGGAGGCAGTCGTCTCAGACAAAGAAGCGGCCAACGAAGAGCTGCGCGCCGCCAACGAGGAGATGCTCTCCAGCGGCGAGGAGATGCAGAGCGTCAACGAGGAGCTTGAGACGACCCACGAGGAGTTGCAGTCGACAAACCAGGAGCTGCGCAGTCGCAACGACGAACTTGCCCAAGTGGGGGACGACCTCAGCAATCTTCTCGCCAGCGTGAGCTTCCCCATCATCATGGTCGATCGCGGCCTGCGCATACGGCGCTTCACTCCCGCCGCCGAGCGCCTGTTCAAGGTCATCCACGGCGACATCGGGCGACCCATCACCGATCTTCGTCTGCCCATGGACATGCCCGACCTGGCCGCACTGCTCGGCGAGGTGATCGACACGATGGCCCTCAAGGAACGTGAGGTGCAAGACGACCAGGGCCGCTGGTACATCATGCAGGCCCGTCCCTACACCACGTCCGACAAGCGCATCGACGGCGCGGTCGTGACCCTGTTCGATGTGGACGAGCTGACGCGTCGCTACGAGGTCCAGCGCCACATCGCGATCACCCTGCAGCAGAACTTCGTCCATCCCATGCCCACCGTTGCCGGCCTCGAACTTGGTTTAGTCTCCAAGACCGCCTTCGAACCTGAGCTGGTGGGCGGCGACTTCAGCGACGTCTTCGTGGTCGACGACACGCACGTCGTTGCGCTCATCGGCGATGTAGCGGGCAAGGGCGTCAAGGCGGCGGGACACACTGAGACGGTGCGCGCCAAGATGCGAGCCTTCGCCACGATCGACTCATCGCCGGCCTTCATTCTGGCCAAGACCAACGAGCTGCTGTTGCGCTACGACCCCGACGAGCCTCACGTGACCGCCTTTTGCGCCGTGCTCGATCCGCACACCGGACACCTGAGCTACGCCAGCGCCGGGCACCCTGCTCCCCTTCACCTGGGCGCCTTCACATGTCGGACCCTCGACGTGGTCTACGGACCCCCGCTGGGCTCCTTTGCGCACGACTACGCCAACGCCCACACCACGCTGACCCTCGACGACTACCTCGTGCTTTACACCGACGGCGTCACCGAGGCTCGTCGGCGCGGCGAGTTGCTCGGCGAGCAGCGCCTGCTCGAGGTCGTCTCCGGTTTGCGCGGCCGTCCGGCGCAGCGGGTCGCCGAGGGCGTGTGCGACGCCGTCATGACCTTTGCCGGCCGCCTCCACGACGACCTCCAGGTGGTCATCCTGCGGTTGGCCTGAGCTCGGCTCGCGGTCCTACTTGATCTCCTCCCAGCCCTCGCTCGGCTTGTCGGCGGCGAACACCGACGCCGCCGAGAAGATCAGGTCGGTGGCGACGCCCGCGACTGCGTTGGTGAGCGAGCTCTCTCTTGAGAACGGGCGGGTATGCAGCAGCGCCTCGGCTTCTGGCGATCCCGGCGGCGGGCCGTTGTAGGTGGCTTCGATGGCCTCCCGGTCATTCGGCGTGTCGGTGAGGACCGGTTGGTGGATGGGGTCCGACCAACGACCCCGGGCATCCGCGACGAAAATGGTGTAGTGGTAGGTGCGGTGCGGCTGGACGTCGCGATCGACCACTTGCTGCTGATCGCCGCCGTCGAAGACGGGGGTCTGGCCGGTCGCGGCATCGGGGCTCTCGGCGGGACGATCGTCCGAACGCAAGATGCGAAGCCGTCCTGCGCGTCCCTTCCGCCACAGCCAGGCGAAGGCCACGCTGGCGTCGTCGCTGAAGTACGCCAGGCGGTCGAGCGAGGCAGGCAGCACGCTCGAGGCCTTCTTGTCGTGCCGGGCGCCGACCGCGAGGTACGCCACGCAGAGCCCGCCGATCACTACGAACACGACCCAGGTATGGCCGGTGCGCAGCCAGAAGCCCAAGAACAGGCACGAGACGATGCCCACCCACGCGACCACTCGCAGTACCCTGTCGTCCACGGCCACCCTCCTGTCGGTTCCGCCCGGTCTGCTCCTGCCGGTGTGCGCTCGGTGTGCCGTTGCCGGCTCCGCCCAGTATGCAGATCGCCGCGGTTGCTGGGCGACGACCTGCGTCGGGCCTCATCATAATCGAGCGGGACATCGCGGTTTGGTCACCGTCGCCAGAGGGGATGCCGGGGTCATCTCCAGCGCGCAAAGGAGGGGACATGACCCGGGCGCGATTCCTGGTCGTCGTGCCGCACGATCCCGACGTGTGTCTCGACGCGATCGACGAGACCATCAGTCAAGGTCCGGGCTTTCAGGAGGCCTATGAGTGGGGCTGCCTGGTCGGCAATCACACGGGTTACATCTTTGTGCGCGCCGGCGGCGCCGAAGAGGCCGTCGACGACTACGTGCCGGCCTCGCTGCGCGCACACGCGAAGGTCTTCCGGTTGAGCCAGATCAAGGCTCGCGACCTGCGCGACCTGCGCGACGCGCAGGCTCAGCGCCGGCGCTCAGGCTAGCGGCCGCACACCCTGCGCGGCCGCACACCCCGCACGGCCGCCGCGCCGGCTACGACGTGGGCACCCAGAAGTGCAGCTCGTCGGCGTCGCGGCCGGCGTAGCGCCCGCCGTTGGCTTCGATCACACGGCGCGAGATGGTGTTGGACACGTCGCAGGTGATGAGCGCAGGATCGATCCCCATCGAGAAGACCACCGGCAGAGCAGCAGCGAGCATGGCGGTGGCATTGCCGCGATGCCGGAAGCTCGGTCTGATCTCGTAGCCGACGTGGCCGCCGACGCTGCGCAGGCCAGCGTTCAGAGAGTGGCGCAGCGCGATGCGGCCCACGAACTCGTCGTCTTCGACCCACCAGAGGTTCGTCTGCGCCACGCGGCCCGAGTGATCGCCGGCCCGAAGATGCTCTTCGGCGCGCAGGGCGGCGACGAACCGCTCAAAGGTGGCGCGGTCGCGCAGCGTGGCCAGGCCCAGCTCGAGATGGCGGCGCTCGTCGTGGAACTCCGCGAGCGCCCGCAGGTACGAATCCTGGTAGTCCGTCGACGGTGTCACGAGGCGGGCCATGCGCGTTAGGATATCGCGCCCCGGCCGTAGACAGAAAGTGTGATGCCGCGCGGCGTGCGCGCCTTCTGACCGCGCGCCCCGGTGTTCTGACCGCGCGCCCCGGTGTTCCGACCGCGCGCCGGAGTCTTCTAGCCGAGTGTCGCCCCGACGAAGGCGTCGATCTCGGCGAGCAGTCCCGCCTGGCGTTCGGCGGAAAGCAGCGAACCGGTGATCGAGTTGCGGGCGAGGGTCGCAATGTCGGCACGCCCAAGACCCAGGGCGGCGCCAACTGCCAGGTAGTTGTCGACCAGATAGCCGCCGAAGTAGGCGGGGTCGTCTGAGTTGACCGTGACCGGCACGCCGGCGTCGAGCAGGCGCTTGAGCGGGTGCTCGGCGAGATCGGCGACGACGCCGAGGCGCAGGTTCGAAAGCGGGCACATGGTCAGCGTGACGCGCTCGCGCCGCAGGCGGGCGACGAGGGCGGCGTCGTCGATCGCTCGCACGCCGTGGTCGATGCGTCGCACGGCGAGCTGGTCGAGCGCGTCGGCGACATACGACGCGGGACCTTCCTCGCCGGCGTGGGCCACGGCCGCAAAGCCCGCCTCGCGGGCCGCCGCGAAGACTTCGGCGAACTCGCCCGGCGGATGGCCCACCTCGGCCGAATCGAGGCCTACGCCGGCGATCAGGTCGCGATGCGGCCGCGCCAGTTCGAGGACCTCGAGGGCGCTGCGCGGGCTCTCGTCGCGCAAAAAGCACATGATGAGTCGTGAGGAGATGTCGAGCAGGCGCTCGCCTTCGGCGAGCGCCGCGGCGATGCCGCCGATCACCGCGCCGAACGGCACGCCGCGATCGAGGTGGCTCTGCGGGTCGAAGAAGATCTCGACGTGGCGGGCGCCGTCGGCCTGCACGCGGCGCAGGTAGGCCGCCGTCAGCTCGAAGAAGTCCCGTTCGTGGAGCAGCACCGCCGTGCTGCGGTAGTAGAGGTGCAAGAAGGCGCGCAGGTCGGCGAAGCGGTAGGCGGCGCGCGCTTCGTCTGCGTCGGCGTAGGGCACGTGCACCCCGTTACGGGCGCCGAGCTCGAGCATCATCTCGGGCTCGAGCGTGCCCTCGATGTGCAGGTGAAGCTCGGCCTTGGGGATGCCGCGTGTGAAGGCTTCGTCGGTCATGGAGACGCCTGCGCTTCGCCGCTCGCCCGTGCCTCGCCGGTCGTCGCCCGTGCCTCGCCGTTCGGCTGTGCCTCGCCGCTCGCCTGCGCCGCGCCGGTCGTCGTCTGCGCCGGTCATTGGCTGCGCCCCCGCCCGGCGACGGTCCACTCGTCGATCAGCCGGCCCTCGCGCATCACGTGGAAACGGTCGTAGAGGTTGACGGTGGTGCAGCCGTGACGGGGGATCAGCTCGAGCTTGTCGCCGACGCGCAGGTCACGCGCCGGTCCGCTCAGGGTGAGCTCGCCGTGTTCTTCGGAGAAGCCGCGCCAGCCCGCGCCGTCGCATAACACCGCCGGCTGGCCGAACTCGGGCGTGATCGCCTTGAGGCCGGCGTCGATCACGGCGCTTTCTGGGCGCGGCCGGCTCACGACCGTGGCGAGCACGGTGAGGGCGTTGTCGAAGTCGGCCCCGCCGACCGCCTTGTACTCGGCGTCCATGGTGGCATACGAGCCGCATTGCAACTCGGTCATGAAGGGCAGGCGGCCGGTGACCAGGTGCGTGCCGGTGCCGCCGCCGCTCACCTGCCCGACCGCGAGGCCGCCGGCTTCGACGGCCTCTTTGGCGGCGCGGGCTCGCTCCATATCGCGCCTGGTGAGCGCGATGCGTTCGTCGAGCGGCTCCAGCTCCTGCAGGTGTCCCTCGTAGGCCTGCAGCCCGCCGAAGGCCAGCCCCGGACTCTCGTCGATGAGCCGCGCCAGCCGCAGCGCGGCCGCTCCGTCGGGCACGCCGCAACGACCCATGCCAATGTCGACCTCGACGTAGCAGCGGATGCCGACGCCGGCGCGCTCAGCGGCCTGCGAGAGCTGGGCGACGTTGCCGGCATCGTCGACGGCCACCGTGACGGTGCAGCGGCGAGCCAGGGCTATGAGACGGGCGATCTTGATCGGCCCGACGATCTGGTTGGCGATGAGGATGTCGGTGATGCCGCCGTCGGCCAGCGCTTCGGCTTCGCCGACCTTGGCGCAGGTGATGCCCGTCGCGCCGGCGGCGAGCTGCAGGCGGGCGATCTCGACGCATTTGTGACTCTTGCTGTGCGGTCGCAGCTTCGCCGGGCCGCCGGCCACGAAGGCGGCCATGCGTGCGATGTTGCGGCTGAGCTTGTCGTGGTCGAGCAGCAGCGCGGGAGTGTCGATCTCGGCCGGGCCGGCGCCCATCGGCGCGCGGTAGGGAAGGGTGGTCGGTGCGGTCTCGGTGGTCATGCGCGGGAAACCTCCATCACGTTCGCTCGACAGCCTATCATCAGCACGACCGGCGATCGCTCCGGCGCTGTGACGGCGCGTGGACCGGCGGCCGCGGCTGGTCGCAGGGCGTCGGCCCGCGGCCGCCGGCGCCCGCCCGCGGGCCGTCGCGGGCGGGCGCGGGCTGGCGCCATCCCTCTGAAGGATGACGGTTTCTACCCCTGCAGGATGACGAACGATCCAGGGGTCCTCGCCGCCAGGCCGCTGGACACCCTCGAGAGTTCTTCCCGGAGTTGACCCCGATCTCCACCGCTGGGGCGACGCCCGGCGGGGAGTCTGCCGGTAGCCTTTGCTCAGCAGGTCAGCACTATACGAGAAGATGATTATTTGACAATCTAAATATCGTCACGCTAAACTGTGGCCGTTCAGCAGTCCGAGGGTGGGGTGTCAGATGAATCAGCATGAGCAGGGCGTCACGAGAGGGCGGGCAGGCAGAGGGTCGTCGTTCACGGAGCGGCTCGCTCGAACGAGCGCCACTCATCCTTGGCGCACCATCGGCGCCTGGCTCGTTCTCACTGCGATCGCGATGGCCTCGCTCGGCGTGTTGCTGTCGAGCGGGGTCACGTCGAACATGCAGTTTCGCGGCAGCAAGCCCGCCAGCCTGATCGGCCAGGACCTGGTCGAGAAGCGTCTGACCGGTCCGCAGCGCATGACCGACTTCGTCATCGTGCGTTCGGCGAGCCTCAAGGTCGGTGACCCGGCGTTTCGGCGCTACGTCGAAGGCCTGACCGCCCAGATCGCCGGGCTGGGGCCCGGCGTGGTGCAGAGCGTCACGAACGTCTACGCGACCCACGACCAGACGCTGGTCTCAAAAGACGGCCGCGGGGCGCTGCTGCCGGTCGTCATGGCCGGCGACCAGGACACGGCCATGAAACACGTCGACAGGCTGCATGCGGTCGTCGTGGCCGGGGCGGGGCACGGCTTTACGCTGGCCCAGACCGGCGACGCCAGCCTGAACGAGATGATCACCCAGGTTGCCAAGAGCGACATGGAAAAGGCCGAGATCTTCGGCGTTCCGGCGGCTCTGATCGTCCTGGTGATCGTGTTCGGCGCGCTGGTCACCGCCGGCCTGCCGCTCCTTCTCAGTATGCTCAGCATCGTCCTGGCGCTCGCCTTGACCGGCCTGATCGGCCAGATCTACCCGATGAACACCTTCGTGCTGAACGTCCTCACCATGATGGGTCTGGCGGTGGGTATCGACTACACGCTCTTCGTGATCTCGCGATATCGCGAAGAGCGCGCTCGCGGCCTCGCTAGGATCGACGCCATCGCGGCCACCGGCGCCACCGCCAACCGGGCCATCTTCTTCAGCGGCATGACCGTCTTTCTGGCCATGCTCGGCATGGTCATCGTGCCGCTCGACATCACCATCAGCATGGGCCTCGGCGTCATGCTGGTCGTCTTTACGACGCTGCTCACCACCCTGATCCTGCTGCCGGCCCTGCTGGGGCTGCTCGGGGACCACGTGAACGCCCTGCGCGTGCCGGTGGTCGGGCACCTGGCCCTGAGGCGCGCCGCCGCCGGCTCGGCCCTGTTCGAGCGGCTCGCCCACGCCATCATGCGCCGCCCTGTGGTCTGGCTCACGGTGGCCGTCGTGGCGCTGCTCACGCTGGCGTCGCCGGTGCTCGTGATGAAGACCGGCAACACCAACATGACGGCGCGCTACCTGCCGGCCGACCAGTACTCCAAGCAGGGCTGGGACATCCTCGGCCGGGACTTCTCGCTGGGTAAGGCCAATCCGTTGCAGATCGTCGTCGACGGCCCGGCGTCGGCGCCCAGGGTCAAGCAGGCGGTCGCACGCCTCGAGACGGCCATGAGAAGCGACGGCCGCTTTGGGCCGGCACAGGTGACCGTCGACAAGGCAGGCGACCTGACGCTGGTCTCGACCAGCCTTTCGGGCGACCCGGCCGGCGATGCCACGCGAGCTCTCGTGACGCAGCTTCGCGCCACCATGGTACCGGCCGCCTTCGCCGGTGCGCCCGCCAAGGTCTACGTCTCCGGCAACACCGCCTTCGTGGTCGACTACCTCGCCTTCTTTCACCGCTGGCTGCCGATCGCTCTGACCGTCGTGCTGTCGCTCAGCTTCGTCTTGCTGCTCGTGGCTTTCCGCTCGATCGTCATTCCGGCCAAGGCGATCGCCATGAACCTGCTGTCGGTGGGCGCCGCCTACGGCCTCATGGTGCTCGTCTTTCAGAAGGGCCTCGGCGCCCACCTGCTCGGCCTGACCCACGTCGACACGATCGAGGCCTGGGTGCCGCTCTTTCTGTTCAGCCTGCTGTTCGGTCTCTCCATGGACTACCAGGTCTTTCTGCTCAGCCGCATCAAGGAGCGCTTCGACCACTCAGGTGACGCGCGCGAGGCGGTGGCCTACGGTGTCGGCCGCACCGCCGGCATCATCACGGGCGCCGCGGCGATCATGGTCTGCGTCTTCGCCGGCATGGCGGGCGGCCAGCTCGTCATGTTCCAGCAGATGGGCTTTGGCCTGGCCGTCGCCGTCCTGATCGACGCCACGGTGGTGCGCACGATCATCGTGCCGGCCGCCATGGAGCTGCTCGGCGACTGGAACTGGTACCTGCCGCGCTGGCTCGAGTGGCTACCCAACGTGAGCGTCGAGGGGCATGTCGGCGGTCCGGCGGGGGGCGCCGCGGCAGGAGATGCGGCAGGCGATGCGGCAGGCGACGCTGCAGCTCACGGTGGCCTCGCCGAGGGTGCGACGGCGGCCGCGGCGACGCCGGTCGGCGCATAGCGACTCTGTCGCGGCTCGCCGGTGATCACCGTCAGCTCGGTCCCGGGGCGGTGCGGGCGCCGGGGCAGGAGGGCCCCGGCGCAGGAGGGCCCCGGCGCTCATCGCCGCCTCTTCCGGCCGGTGGCTCAACCGCGGGCATTGCGTCGGCCGTCCCGAACCGGGTAGAACGCAGGACATGAGACTGCTCGTTGTCGAGGACGCCGACAAGCTCGCCCAGGTGCTCAAGCGCGGCCTCGAACAGGAGGGCTACGCGGTCGACACGCTCGGCGACGGCCGCGCTGCGCAGACGCGCCTGCGCAGCCGGCACGACGAGTACGACCTGGTCGTGCTCGACGTCATGCTGCCGGGCCTCGACGGCTTCAGCATCTGTCGCGACCTGCGCGAGCGTGGTCTCACGGTGCCGGTGCTCATGCTCACGGCCCGCGATACGACCGACGACAAGGTGACCGGCCTCGACAGCGGCGCCGACGACTACCTGGTCAAGCCTTTCGCCTTCGAGGAGCTGCTGGCTCGTGTGCGCACGTTGCTGCGCCGCCCGCGCCGCGCCCTGCCGGCGATGCTTTCGGCCGGCGATCTCGTGCTCGATCCGGTCTCGCGCACCGTGCGGCGCGGCGCCGTGGACCTCGAGCTCACGGTCAAGGAATTCGCCCTGCTCGAGTTCCTCATGCGCCACCCGGGCGAGGTGCTCAGCCGCGACCGCATTCTCGACCACGTCTGGGACGACGAGTACGACGCCGGCAGCAACGTGATCGACGTGCACCTGAAGAACCTGCGCCGCAAGGTCGACGGCGCCGGCGGACCGCACCTGCTGGAGACCGTGCGCGGCGTCGGCTACCGGCTGCGTGCCTGAGCTGATGGTGACCGGTAGCGGCGGCCCCGACGTCTTCGCCCGCGCGACCACGCGCCTCGTGGTGCTGTTCACGGCCATCGTCGTGCTGCTCGTGGCCGTGTCGGGCGTGATCATGTACCTAACCGTCAAGACGAACATCTCCGGCGTCGCACAGGGTCGTTCCAGCGAGCATGGGAACGAGATCGAAGGCGAGCTGGCCTCGCGGTCGATCAGCCGCCTGCGCTGGCAGCTCGTGGCCGCCGACGGCGTGATCGTCGTGGCGGTCGGTGCGCTGGGGCTCTGGTATGCGCGGCGCACCTTGCACCCCATCCGCGAACTCTACGGTGCCCAGAAGCGCTTCGTCGCCGACGCCTCGCACGAGCTGCGCACGCCGCTCGCCATCATGAAGGCCGACTTCGAAGTGGCGCTGCGCAGCCCGGGGGGTGATGCCGGAGAGGCAGGCCCGCCGCGCAGCGAGACCGAGGAGCTGCGCGAGTCGCTGCGCAGCGGCCTGGAGGAGGTCGACCGCATGAGCGCCATCGTCTCCGATCTGCTGCTGCTGTCGCGCATCGACGCTCATCAAGAGGAGCTGCGGTTCGCGCCGGTCGACCTGGCGGAGCTGGTGCGAGCCACGGCCGACGGCATGCGCACCATGGCCGAGCGGGGAGGGGTGACGGTCGCGCTGACGGCGCCGGACGGCGCCGTCAGCGCGACCGTCGACGCGGCCCACCTCGAGCGCGCCCTGCGCAACGTCGTGAGGAACGCGATCGAACACTCTGCGCCCGGCGACACGGTCGTGGTGTCGCTGGCGGTGGTGGGCGCGGCGGCGACCGTCAGTGTCGCTGACCAGGGGCCCGGCATCGCGCCGGCCGACGTGGACCACGTCTTCGATCGCTTCTACAGGGCCGACGCCTCGCGCTCACGCGACCGCGGCGGCAGCGGCCTGGGCCTGGCCATCGCCCGCTGGATCATCGAGCGCCACGGGGGCGTCGTCACGGCGGCGAGCGCGCCGGGACGGGGCACGACGATCGCCTTCGAACTGCCGCTGGCCGCGCCTCACGACTGATGGGTCAACCCTGCGACAACAGGGTTAACCGGGTCGCCGCAGGGTCATAGACCGTCTCTGGTCTAATCGCAGGCGGGCTTGCCCGTCCGCTTATCGGGACGCGGACTCTGCCGTGACTGCGGCGCGTGCGTCCAGAGGTGAGATCATGCAGATCAAGTCACACAGACGGCTCGGGCTGTTCGCCGGTCCGTTGCTCCTGGCATTGATCGTGATCGCCACGGGCGTCCAGGCGGCGCAGGCCAGGACCGATGGAGCCAGGGCACAGCCGGGCACCGTCTCGTTGGCGACGCCCACCCAGCCACGACCCTCGACGGCTTTGCCGCCGCACGCCACCGGAGGCAGGACTGTGCCAGCCGTTTCGCCCGCGCTGTCCGGCTCATCGGGCGCGTCTGTCAGGAACGCCTGGATCGTTGCCGGCTTGGCTGCGGCCGCGCTCATCATCGTCGCCGCGTGGATCCTGGCGCGCCGCCGCCGGCAGCCCGGCGGACGCCCATCGGCAGCCTACTGTGCACAGCACCCCGAAGACCCGCTGTGCACGACGACCTGAACCACGGCCCGCGGTCGGCTCCCTACACGATGTCGATCTCGAGCTCGCTCGCGCCGCCGCTCAGGCGCACCTCGTAGCGGTCGCTCGCGGCCGCGAAGCCCGGCGTCTCGAGGCGGTTGCGACCGCCGATCGAACCGAGCGACTTGCGATCGAACACGAGCTGGCTGGCGCCGCCGGTGACTTCGGCGCGCAGCGCGCTGCCGGCCGGGCGGTGCAACCGCACGTGGCTCGCTCCGCCGGAGATGCGCACCGCCACGACCCCGACCGGCGCCGGCAGCCAGATCTCGACGTCGCTCGCGCCGCCGCCTACCTCGAGGGAGCGCAGCTCGAGACCGCGAAAGTCGGCGGCGAGCTGCCACATGCCACCCTTGAGCGAGGCTTCCCAGGGCACCGCGGGGTTGAGCCAGACAGCGGACTTGGCGACGCGCCAGTCGAACGGCAGAAAGCGTCGCTTGTGACCGATCGTCACCGTGCCGCCGTTGACGACGATGTCGGGAACACCGCCGTCGAACTCGGCGCGGTAGAGCTCGGTCAGTGTCGCATCGACGGCGATCTTCACTTTGGCGGCGCCCTTGATGAACTCGAGCCGGCCAAGCTGTACGCCGGCCAGCGGCGCCGTGAAAGCGCCCTCCAGGGGCGCGTCGGCGCCGGTCACCGTGCCGGTGTCGCCCGCGACGCCGACGCCGGCCGGCGTGGCCACGCTGCGGACCAGGTCGTCGTAGAACTCGCGGATGCCGCGCAGATAGTCGCGGATCACGGTGATGCCGGCGGGCTCGATCTGTTCGAGCAGCGCTCGCCCGGCCAGCTCGACCTCGCCGTATACGCGCGCTCCAAGCTCTCGCGTGGCGGTCGTCGAGGTGACCAGCACGCGCCGGCGGTCGCTGGGGTCGGCCACCCGGTTGGCGTAGCCGTCGCGTTCCATGCGGTCGAGTACCGTGGTGATCGCTCCGGGAGTCAGGCCGCTCTCCTCGGCGAGCTCGCCGGCGGTGACGCGCCCGCGGCGGTACAGTATCCCGATACAGCGCAGATCGGTGCGGTTGAGGCCGAACTGCGTGGCCACGGCTTCGTCGAGACGGTCGGCTGTGCGGCGCAGCTCTCCAAGCTCGATGCCGACGTCGTCGATCAGCTTCTGCGTGTCTTCTGTCATGCTGCGCCTCGCTACCGGGTAGGACGGGCCATGCCTGCCGATCGCTTCGCTTGTTCGCTCGCGAAGCGCTGATTCCTTGGCAGATAATATACCACAGAATTACAGTTTGACAATCGAAATATCTAGGAACTAAACTGTGAACGTTCTCTCACGGCTCGCGGCGGCCACCTGGCGGCGGCCACCTGGCGGCGGCCGCGAGCAACCAGGTAAAGGGCGGTACCACCATGACGGAAACGGCAATCTCGGCGCAGGGGCTGGTGAAGACCTACCCAAAGGGGGTGCGGGCGCTCGACGGCGTCGGTTTCGAGGTCGCGGCCGGCAGCGTGTTCGGCCTGGTCGGGCCCAACGGCGCCGGCAAGTCGACCACGGTCAAGATCCTGACGACGCTGTCGCGGCCCGACCAGGGCCAGGCCACCGTGGCCGGCATCGACGTGCTCAAGCGGCCCGACCTCGTGCGCCACGCGATCGGCTGCGTGACCCAGAAGTCGGGGGTCGACGTCCACGCCACGGGGCGCGAGAACATGATGCTGCAGGGACGGCTGTACGGCATGGGCGGGCGTACGCTCGAGCAGCGCGTCGACGCGATGCTGGAGCGCTTCGGCCTGGCCGACGCGTCGCGCCGCGTCACCGACACCTACTCGGGCGGCATGCAACGCAAGCTCGACGTCGCCATGGGGCTCGTGCATCGTCCCGATGTGCTCTTTCTGGACGAACCGACGACCGGTCTCGACCCCGAGGCGCGGGCCGACATGTGGACCGAGATCGAGCGGCTCGCCAATGAAGAGGGGCTCACGATCCTGCTCACCACGCATTACCTGGAAGAGGCCGACCGGCTGGCGCGACGCCTCGCGATCGTAGACGAGGGCAAGGTCGTGGCGCTCGGCTCGCCCGACGAGCTGAAGAGCGAGCTGCACGGCGATGCCGTGCACGTCGAGCTCGGCGAGCCCGAGACCAACGGACGCGTCGCCGCTGCGCTGGCGCAGATCGCCGACGTCCACGACGTGGTCGTCGCCGAGGGCCGCCTGCTGCACGCCCGCGCCGACAACGGTGCGCGCGCCGTGCCGGTGGTGCTGCAGGCCCTCGAGGCCCACGGCGTGAGCGTCGTCTCGGTCACCGTCGCCCGGCCTTCGCTCGACGACGTCTATCTCATGCATACCGGCCGCCGCTTCGAGCAGGCCGACACGACCGCGGAGGTCACCCGATGACAGCGCTGCGACATACCTATCACCTGACGCTCCGCCAGGTGCGCAACTTTCTGCGCCAGCCCTGGTTTGTGGCCCTCTCGCTGTTCCAGCCGATCGTCTACCTGCTCCTGTTCGGCGCCTTGTTCAAGAAGGTCGTCGAGATCCCGGGGTTCACGACCAACTCGTACATCACGTTCCTCACGCCCGGCATCGTGGTGATGAGCGCCATGTTCGCGGGCGGCTGGAGCGGCATGGGCATGATCGACGACCTCGACCGCGGCGTCATGGACCGCTTTCTGGTGGCGCCTACCAGCCGCGGCGCGATCATGCTCGGCCGCGTCACACCGCAGGTGCTCACGATCCTCATCCAGACCCTCATCATCGTGGGCCTGGCGCTGCTCGTCGGAGGGCGGTTCGGCGGCGGCGTGGCCGGCGCCGTCATGCTGATCGTCGTCTCGACCCTGCTGTCGATCGGTGTCGCCTCTCTGTCGAACGGCGTCGCGCTGCTGCTGCGCAAGGAGGAGTCGGTCATCGCCGTGGTCAACATGATGCTGCTGCCGTTGATCTTCCTGTCGTCGGCTTTCTTGCAGCAGAACCTGGCGCCGCAGTGGATCCAGGACATCGCCCGCTACAACCCGGCCAACTGGGCCATCCAGGCGGGGCGCACGTCGCTCATGAGCGGCGCGTCGTCGAGTGGCGTGATGGCGGACACGCTCTATCTACTGGTCTTCGCGGTGGTCTGCACGCTCCTGGCCACGCGGGCCTTCCGCTCTTATCAGCGCTCGGTGTGAGCAATAACGGCAGATGGCGCGCCGAAGGGGCGACTGCCGGGTAGGATGGGTGGCGAGCGAAGGCTCGGACGTGTGCGGGACGAAGGCCTCCTGGTCGTAAACCGCTGTGGGGAGGTGACTCCTCCAAAGAAACGCTCGGCCGTGCGCAGGCTGCTTGCAGCGGGCGCGCCGCCGGCGAACCGCGCCGAGCTTCGCTCGTCTTCGTGCTCCGGCAGGTACCTCGACCTGCCGCTAGAGCAGGCCGCTGAAGTTGCCCGTCCCCCAAGGCGAGGCGGCCACGGCGTCGGCCACGGCGATGGCGTCGTTGCCGGCGCGCAGCGCGGCGAGAATACCCCCGTAATAGCCGTTGCGCAGCGTGGCGATGGTGGCCTGAAAGCCCTGCGCCCAGCTCAGATAGGCCTTGACACCGACCGAGTTCATGGCCGTGGCGCCCGGCTCGGGCATAGTGGTGTCCAGCGGGTTGTAGTGGGCCGAGTTGTGCCAGTGACCGCCTTCGGCGAGCTCCCAGGCCGTGACCGCGGCGACGTTCTGCTCGGTGAGCGGCATGCCGAGCTGTTGCAGCAGCGCCTTGGCCCATGTGAGCGGGGTGTAGTGGTTCGAGAGCGGCACCGGCGACTCGAGGCCGCCGCCGCCTTTGGCGGGTCGCATCGCGTCGAGGATCTTCTGGATCCTGGCGGTCAGGTCGTCGAGGATGGCGCGCCGCTGGGCGATCTTGTCGGACATCGAGAGCTGCTGCGCGTCGACGCGCTCCTGGGCGGTCAGAGAGGCTTGGCGCTGGTTCGTCTGGGCGGTGACCAGCTGGGCGACCTGCGCGTTCAGCTGCGCGAGGTCGCTGTCGTCGCGCCGGTCCTGCTGGGCCAGCCGGCTGAAGAAGGTCACCTGGCTTTGGAGCTGCGTGAACGACGCCGACGATGCCAGCACGTCGACGATCGAAAACGAGCCCATCTTGTACATCGCCGCCAGCCGCGCGCCGACAACGGCGCTCTGGTGGTCGAGGGCCGCCTGCGACTGGGCGAGCTGCAGCCGCGTCTGCGAGAGGGCAAAGTCGGCGCGGGTGAGCGTGGCGACGTCGACGTTGTAGCGGGCGCGGATGACCCTCATCTGGGCCTCGAGGCCGGCCATCTGACGGCGCTGCCCGCGGGCCGCGGCCTCGAGGCCCGTGAGCGTCTGAGTCTGTCCGGCGACGGTCGCGCCGGGCGCGGCCAGAGCGCGGTCGGGGCGCAGCAGCGCGGGCGCGAGAAGCGCCGTGGCGGCGGTCGCCACGGCGAGCGCCACCAGGACGAGCGCCGGCGCCGCCCTCGTCGGCCGTCTGTTTCTGAGCCGATCCATCCAGTGCTGTATCGGCCCGTGGCGGGGGGCCTTTAGGTCCGCGGTGAGGTCGGCCGGCACGCCGGCCGGCAGTTCCGCCCGGAAGGTCAGTGGCCGACGACCAGCTTCACGTTGAGCAGCGGCGTGCCGGTCACGCCGAGAAGCCGCAGCCAGAGCGGCAGGTACATCTCGGTGGCGCGCGCCGCCGTGATGTCGCCGAGGTCGACGATGCGGGTCCAGCCCAGCCAGCCCTCCAGGACGTTCTCGGTCACCCACGCTTTGGCCGTGGCGTCGTTGCCGGCGACGAATACGTCGGTCTCCTCACCGAGCCGGCCGGGCTCGACCATAACGGCGACGTTCAGCGTGTTCAGGGTCTTGACCACCCGGGCGTTCGGGTAGGCGGCCTGCAGACGCTCGCCGAGCGAGTCGTCGTTGCAGATGGAGAGGCGCGGCGGCATGCCGTGCGAGAAGTCGAGCGGGTTGGACAGGTCGAGGATGATCTTGCCTTCGATGTCGGCCGGGTCGGCGGCGCCGAAGGCCAGTAGCGACGCCGTGCCGGCGGTGGCGTTCACGAGCAGCTCGCCGAACGCGGCGGCGTCGGCGAAGCCGCCCGCCGCCGCCTCGCGGCCCTGATCGAAGTTGAGGGTCGCCCACGCGTTGGCCGACGGCCACACACCGCGGGGCCCCATGTCCTTGCGCGCGTCGGGGTCGCGAGCGCTGATCATGACCGCCTGACCCACGGTCAGCAGACGCTCCGCGAAAGTCGAGCGACTGGCCCCGACCCGATGATACCGACGTTCATGGCCGCCCCTTCCGGTGCGTTGCTGACGTGCCGGCTCAGGCACGGCCGGCTTTCCGACATCTGACTGTTCCCGCGCGGCGGCACGTTGGAGCAGCCGGCGACGCCGTCGGGGGGTGACGGCGACGCTGCCAGGGGTGACGGCGACGCTGCCAGGGGTGACGGCCTCGCCGTCAGCGGGTGATATCGTGGTCCCCACGGCTGGACCCACGCTCGTGGCAGCGCTTGGGCAAGCGGTCCGGCCGATGGTCGGTTCGACCGACCGACGAACTGAGAAACGCCGGCCGGCGGCCGGCCCGGCAGGCGGAGACCACATGACTCAGGAAGCGGGCTCGGCACGCGCACACGGTATCGACGAACGCGGTCTCCGTACCTACGCGGATCTCATTTTGCGTTGCGGCGTGAACATCGAGCCCGGTCAGAAGGTGCTGATCACCGGCGACGTCGAGCATGCCTACCTGATCGCCGCTCTTGCGGCGCGCGCCTACGCCAACGGGGCGAGTCTCGCGCAGACCTTCTACTTCGACGACCGGGTGCTGGCCGCGCAGGCGAGCGGCGCCCCGAGTGACGAGCTGGCCGCCGCGGTGCCCGGTTGGTTCGAGGCCATGTATCAGACCGTGATCGACGAGCGCTGGGCCCGCATCCGCACGCTCGGCGACCCGCTCGACGATCCCTACGCCGGTGTCCCGCCGGCGCGCGCCACCGCCCTGCAGACGGCCGTCTCGGTGCCGGCCTACCGCACGATCCAGGCGCGCATCAACTGGAGCCTCGCCGCGTGCCCGACGCCGGCCTGGGCGCGGCGCATCTACGGCGAGCCCGACGTCGAGCGGCTGTGGCGCGACCTGTGGTTTGCCGTGCGGTTGGACGAGACCGACCCGACCGCCGCCTGGACCGCCCGCCGCGACGAGCTCCTGTCGAGGGCGGCGCGGCTCGATGAGAGCGGCTTCGTGGGCCTGCGGTTTCGCGGCACGGGCACCGACCTGTCCGTGCCCCTGCACGCCGACGCTCACTGGCAGCCGGCGTGGCTCTCCACGAGCTGGGGCCGTCCCTTTCTGTGCAACCTGCCCAGCGAGGAGATCTACGTCACGCCCGACTTCAGGGGTGTCAGCGGGACCGCCGTCGCCACCCGCCCCGTCACAGTCAGCGGGGCGCAGGTCACCGACCTGGTGTTGCGCTTCGCCGAGGGACGCATCGTCGAGGTCTCAGCGTCGGCCAACGTCGAGGCCGTGCGCACCAGCATCGCCGAAGACCGTGGCGCGAGCCGCTTGGGCGAGGTGGCGCTGGTCGACGCCTCCTCGCGGGTCGGCAAGCTGGGCACCGTCTTCAAGGAGACTCTGCTCGACGAAAACGCCGCCTGCCATATCGCCTGGGGCGCCGCCATCCTCGACTCGTTTGCCGATGACCTGCCCGACGACAAGGACGCCCTCGAGGCGCGCGGCGTGAACGATTCCGACGTTCACCAGGACGTCATGATCGGCGGCCCCGAGGTCGCGGTCATGGGTCTCACGGCGGCCGGCGACGAGGTGCCCGTGCTGGTCGGGGAGCGCTGGCAGATCTAACTCGCCTGCTCGCTTTGGCTCGCCTGTTCGCCCACCTCGGCCTCGGACGCGGCGGCCTGGCTGCGAAACTGCGTGGCGTGCAGCTCTGAGTAGAGGCCGCCGGCCGCGATCAGCTCGTCGTGGCGGCCGCGCTCGACGATCCGGCCGTCCTTCAGGACGAGGATCTGGTCGGCGTCGCGCACCGTCGACAGCCGGTGGGCGATGACCAGCGACGTGCGCCCCGTGAGGGCGATCTTGAGGGCCCGCTGCACGGCGACCTCGGACTCCGAGTCGAGGTGGGCGGTCGCCTCGTCCAGCACCACCACATCGGGCGCCTTGAGCAGCAGCCGGGCGATGGCGAGACGCTGCTTCTCGCCGCCCGACAGGCGATAGCCGCGGTCGCCGACGACGGTGTCGAGGCCGTCGGGCAGCGATTCGATCAGCGGCATGATCTGGGCCGCCCGCAGCACCTCGACGATCTCGTCGTCGCCGGCATCGGGTTTGGCGTAGAGCAGGTTGGCGCGGATCGTGTCGTGGAACAGGTGGACGTCCTGGGTGACCATGCCGATGGACTGCCGCAGCGACGCGAAGCTCGTGTCGCGCACGTCGACGCCGTCGATACGGATGGCCCCGGCGCGCACGTCGTACAGCCGGGGGACCAGCTGACTGACGGTCGTCTTGCCCGCGCCCGACGGGCCCACGAGGGCCACGAGCTGGCCCGGCTCGGCGGTGAAGCTCACGTCGCGCAGGACCGTCTGTCCCGGGGTGTCGTTCAGCACGGCCACCGACTCGAGCGAGGCCAGCGAGACCTCGCTGCTGGTGGGGTAGGCAAAGCGGACGTGGTCGAACTCGACGCGGGCCGGGCCGCGCGGCAGGGTCGCCGCGTCGGGCCGTTCGGCGACCATGGGCGGCAGGTCCAGGACCTCGAAGACGCGGTCGAACGACACGAGCGCGGTCATCAGGTCGACGTTGACGTTGGAGAGCGCCGTCAGCGGGCCGTAGAGCCGGTTCAGGTAGGCCACGAGGGCGACGACCGTGCCGACGCTGAGCTCGTTGTGAACGGCGAGCACCCCGCCCCAGCCGTAGACCAGCGCCGTGGCCAGGGCCGCGGTGAGCAGCAGGGCGATGAAGAAGAAGCGGCCGTAGATGGCCTGCACGATGTCGATGTCGCGCACGCGTCCCGCCTTGTCTTTGAAGGCGGAGCTTTCGGCGTCGGGGTGGCCGAAGAGCTTCACGAGCAACGCCCCGGCGACGTTGAAGCGTTCGACCATGCCGTTGTTCATCTCGGCGGTCAGCTCGTAGCGCTCGCGGGTGATCGACTGCAGGCGGCGCCCCAGCCAGCGCGCCGGCAGCATGAAGACCGGCAGCAGCAGGAGCGCGACCAGCGTGAGCTGCCACGACAGGGCGAACATGATCACGAGCACGATGCCCACGCTGATGAGGTTGCCGATGACGCTCGACAGGATGTCGGTGAAGGCTTCCTGCGCGCCCGTGACGTCGTTGTTCAGGCGGCTGACCAGGGCGCCGGTCTGGGTGCGGGTAAAGAAGGCGATCGGCATGCGCTGCACGTGGTCGAACACGCGGGTGCGCATGTCGTAGACGAGCCCCTCGCCGACCCGCGCGCTGATGAACCGTTCGGCGAGCGAGAGCCCCGCGTCGGCGATCGAGATGACGGCGACGAGCAGCGCCAGCAGGACGATCAGCCTGATCTCGTGGTCGGCCGACTGGCCCGCCTTCTGGGCAGCCGCGCCCGGGATGATGCCGCGATTGATGATCTCGCGGTAGATCAGCGGGTTGGCGGCGCTCACGATCGCGTCGATCACGACGAGCACCAGGAACAGCGCCAGGGGCCATTTGTAGGGAGCGACAAAGGTGAGGATGCGGCGCGTCGTACCCTTGGGCACGTTGGCGTCCTTGTCTGTCTGGCCACGCCGCAGCGAGCGCAGCGCCGAAAAGCCGCCCGGCCCCATCATGCCGGCGCCTCCGGCCCCTCTGCGAGCTCGGTGTCGCGACGGTTGAGGACCGTGAGCAGCTCGAGGAGCCCCGCTTGCTGTGACGGCGTGAGCCGGGCGAAGAGCTCTTCGGCGCTGGCCCGGCGGGCACGGCTCAGCCGTTCGAGGAGCGCGTCGCCGGCCGGAGTGAGACCGACGAGCACCGAGCGGCGGTCGTCGGGGGCGGCCTGCCGGCTCGCGAGGCCGGCGGTCTCGAGCCCGTCGACCATCGCGGTGGCCGATCGGGGCACGATCTCGAGTCGGGCGGCCAGGGCTCCGATGCGCACGGGTCCGCCCGCTCGCGCGAGAAGCCGCAGGGCGCGGGCCTGGCCAAACGTGAGCCCCAGCGGCTCGAGCTCTCGCCGGGAGCCTCGCCGCAGCCGCCACGAGGCGCAGGTCAGCATCTCGGTGAGCTGCGCGGTGAGGTCGGTGGCGGCTGGGGGGTCCTGTCGTCGTCATGGCTGTGCCTCGCGGGAGTCTCTGGAGTCGATAACGAAATTGAGTCTACCGCATAGTGAGCTTATCTCAACATATGCCCTTGCCCCGCGGTGTGCGGCCGGCGACGCCCCCCCCCCCGGGCGGCAGTCTCCGGCTGAGTGTCGGGCGCCCCTACAGCTCGACGCTGTCGGGCAGGTCGCGCGGGTCGGCGAACCAGTTGGCCTGATCGAAGTCGCCGTCGGTGATGGCGTCGAGGGGCAGCTTCATGTACTTGCCGTGCGCCTCGACGGCGACCCGGCCGTCATCGAGCAGGATCTCGCCCGTGCCTTCGAACAGGCGCGGTGTGTCCCTGGTGATGCGAGCCACGGCCCGGATCTCCGAATCGAGCGGCACGGGCAGGCGAAAGCGCATCGTGAGCGCCGCGGTCACGCCCCAGGTGCCGGGATGGGCGATGGTGATCGCCCGGCCGATCGTCTCGTCGAGGATCGCCGTGGAGATGCCCCCGTGCAGGCGGCCCGGGTAGCTCTGATGTTCGTCGCGCGGGTGAAAGACTCCAAGGAGCTCATCGCCGGCGAGCTCGTAGAAGCAGCCGTGCAGGCCGAAGGGGTTCTCGGCTCCGCAGACGAGGCAGCGACGACTGATGTTCTGGGCACGACGCACCTGGTGTTGCACGGCAGTCTCCGGTTCGCTTCAGCTTCGTGTCTCATCATAAGCCACCCCCCCCCCCCCCCCGCGAAGGCGGGGCCGGGGGACGAGGGGCGCTTCGCAGCGTGAGCACCATCCGCAGCCGAAGGCTGCGGATCCCCACTCTGGTTTCGCGGAGCGCGTCCCGAGCCCCCGGCCCCGCCGCAGCCGACGGACCGCAAGCTCCAGCCCATCAGGCCGCCGCCGCAACCGCCGCCGGAAACCCGAGCGTCGCGCGTAGCGATCCGTCGCCGGCGACGATGAGCGCGCTGTAGCCACGCAGCCCCGCGACGCGCGCCAAGGCCTTGCCGCCGGAGGCAAACAGACCGGTCGCCAGGGCATCGGCGAAGGCCAGGTCCGGACCCACGACGGTCGCGGCCAGCAGAGCCTGGGCCGGCTCGCCGCTCTCGGGGTCGAGCACGTGCGGTCCGCGTTCGTAGGCGCCTGAAGTGGCCACCGCGCGGTCGTGGCCTCCGAGGGTCACGACTGTGAGCAGGCGGTCGGCCGCGAGCGGGTCGCGGATGCCGATCCGCCACTGCTGGCCCGGCTCGGGCTCGCCGAACACGGCGATGTCGCCGCCGGCGTTCACCAGGGCGGCCGCGGCGCTGCCGCGCAGCTCGGCCAGCGCAAGCTCCGCCGCCCAGCCCTTGACGAGACCGGTCGGATCGACGCCGCCGTCAACCCGCCAGGGGTCGAACCAGCCGCCCGAAGCGGTGCGCGCCCGGCGGCAGAGATCGAGGACCCGGGCCACCTCGGGCGGCGCGGCGTCGAGCTCTATCTCACCGCGCCGCAGGCGGCTCACCGGACTGTCCGGCTGCCAGGTGCTGAACACGTCGTCGACGTGGTGCAGCACCGCGATCGCACGCTCGAGGGCGCCGCTGAGGGCTTCGTGACCGCCGGCGGTCGCGGCCGTGGCGGTCGGGTCCACCGGCGGTCCGGCGCGGACACCGCGGCGGACACCGATCCGCTAGTTGTCGCCCAGGCCGCCGTCTCCGCCGCCGCCCGCATTGTTAAGGACACCACCGTTCCCATTACTTGCTCCGAGTGCTGCATTGGTGCCTCCCGTGGCGGCGATCTTGTCGAGCGCGGACTGCAGTGACGTGGCGTAAGCCTGGCTTGTGTAGGTGGCGCCGGAGACGGCCTGGATGGAACCGCCGTTGGCGGCCATGGTCTCGCGGATGAGCTGCGGGACGACGCTGCCGGTGATCTGCGCCGACTGCGGTCCGTGCACGTTCAACTTGGCGAGGCCGACGCTGGTGATCTTGCCGTTCTGGGCGCTCACCCGGACCTGGATGTCGCCGAGGCCACCGGCCAGCGCCTGGTCTGTGCCGACCGCGCTGGTCCCGGCGCCCACGCCGGCCGTGGTGCCGACCTTGATGCCGGCCGGCAGGCTCGCCGCGGCGCCGCCGCTGGGGTGATAGCCCAGCACGGCGCCCAACCCTACGGCGGTCGCCATGATGGCCGCCGCCGGAACTACGCTGGAACGCTTCATGATGGTCCCTCCGTCTCTAGAACGCGAAGTCTTCGTGATGGATGCGGCCGTCGGGCACGCCGAGCGCGCGCGCCTCGTCTGCGAGCTGCGACATGAACCCGGCCGGGCCGCAGACGTAGAGGTCGCGGGCCACGATGTCGGGCACCAGGCGCTGCAGGCGGCGGGCGTCGAGGAACGCCTGCGCACGGGGCCCCAGGACCTGGAACATGCGGCCGCGGCGCTGCTCCACGAGCCGGCGGATCTCGTCGCGCAAGATGAGCTCGCTTGCTTGCGAGGCGCGCAGGATGACGACCACATCAACGCGCTGCGGCAGGTCTTCGAGCAGGGCCCGGATCGGCGTCACGCCGACGCCGGCGCCCACCAGCAGCACTCTGTCGGTCTCGCGGGCGTGCTGGGTGAAGGCACCGTATGGACCCTCGATGGCCACCGGCGTGCCCGGGGTGATCCGGGCCAGCGCGGAGCTGTGCCCGCCTTCGCCTTTGACCGTGATCCTCAGCTCGTTGCCGCCCGGCAGCGCTGAAAGCGAGTACGGGTGTCCCCGCCACCACATGCCGCGCGTGAGAAAGCGGAAGGTCATGAACTGTCCGCCGGTGACCGGCAGCCGGTCGAGGCGATGGCCGCGCACGACGACCGACACGACGCCGGGCGCCTCCTGCTCGACGCGCACGACCTTGAGCCGGTGGGCAAAGCTGCGCACGAGCGGCAGGCCGATCCGGTACGAGGCCACGACGCCGGCGGTCAGCAGCCACAGGCTGATCCAGTAGGCGCGCGCCAGAGGATGGCCCAGGAACGGTGCGCCGGTGGCGAGCTGGTGCGAGAAGGCGACGGCCGCGCCGAGGTAGGTGTACAGGTGGACCGTCCACCAGGTCTCGGGGCGCAGGTGCTTGCGCACATTGCGATACGAGGTGACGCCGGCCAGCACGATCAGGCCCAGGCCGACGACCGCGCCGAGCATTCCCGGGAAGTGGGTGATGAGCACCGACAGCTCGTGCGCCAGGCCGGTCTTCACGCCTTGCGCATAGCCCAGGGTGATGAACAGCGCGTGGGCCACGAGCAGGCCGATGACCCAGGGTCCGAGGCGGCGGTGCCAGGCCACGAGGGTGTCCTGGCCGAGCGCCCGTTCGACCGCCGGAATGCGGCCGACGAGCAGCACGGTGACCAGGAGCAGGTACGTGCCGAGCATGCCGGTCACCCGGCCGACGGTGGTCGCGAGGCCGCCCTGAATGAACAGGTCGTGGAGGGTGATCGTGGGGACGACGAGCGCGAGCGTGACGATCGAGCCCGCCCACGCCAACGTGCGAAAGAGGCTCGCCCAGAACTTGTGCGGGCGCGGCAGGGCGCCGGCGCGGGTGGCGAGCGCCCCCGCGCCCGCCGCTCACCGAACTCGTCGGTGACCTCGATCGCGCCCGTTTCCCAGTCTTCGATCACTGTTCTCGACCTCCCGCCGCGGGGCGCGTCTTTGGCCCCGCGGTCTCGCCTTGTCGTGCGAACGTGCACCGTAGATGTCCGGCGAATATGAAGAGGCGATGAAGACACGCTGTGCGGGCGCTGAGAATCGTTGCGGGCGCTGAGAATCGCGCAGGCGCTGATGAGCCGTCGCGTGCCCTGCTGCGTCGGGCGCATCGCGGCCGGGTGCCCGAGTCACGCGAGTCGGGGGCCCCCCGGGCCGCGACTCGCCCCCGAACCTGGGGTCGCTACCGCCGCAGCTCGCTAGGCGCTTCGGAGAGGCGGCGCAATCGTCGGCGGCCGCCTCGCCGGCGGCCACGTCGCTGCCAGCACGTTGCAGGCCGGCGCGCCGCAGAGCCCGCAGTCGTAGCCGGGCAGCGCCTAGCACGGTCTCCGCCTCGTTCACCCGGCGCACGCGGTCTCTCAGGGAGCCGGCGTTCGCATGCACCCTCGGCGCGAAGGGGACTCGAGCGAGAAGTCCTCGTCCGGGTAACGGCGCTCGATCTCGGTCTCGGTCTCCGGGTCGGAGTGCGGAGTCCGGCGATGAGGCTCTGGAGCTTCGCCTGGCCGACGTAGACGTTGTCGACCGTGAGGTTGCCGTTGCCACAGCCGGCCCAGCACGCGTAGCACTCGAGGAAATCGATGTCCTTGAGCTTGCCTCGTTCGACATCGTCGAACACCCTGATGACGTTGGGCAGCCCGGTGACCGCGATGTAGCGGTGCCGTCGCAGCGCGTAGGGAAACGCGCGCGGCGTCGCCCAGCGCAGCATGGCCGACGAGCGCACCAGCGTGGGTCCCTGGGCGTGCTCGCCGGCGTCGGCCATGCGGCGCGCCTCGGCTACGATCGCGTTGTAGACCTGTGGTATGCCGACCGTGCCGTCGAGACAGCTCGTGCCGCCTTCGGCCGGCTGGATGATGGAGATCGTGCGCGCCTGGCACGGCGTCACGTAGATGGCGGCGATCTTGTCGGGCGGCAGGCCGAGCTCCCGCGCGTAATGGCGCTTGATCTCTCGTCCGGCTATCTCGCGCGGCGGCTGCATGTCCAGGAGCTGCTCGGTCATGCGCGGGTACGAGACCTGGATCAACCGGATGATGACCGGGCACGTCATGTTCACGAGGGGGCTCGGCCCTGCCAGTCCTCGACGTACTCGGCGATCGCGCGGGTCGCCATGCTCAGCTCGATGCCGTAGTCCCAGACGGCGTCGAAGCCCGCGGCGAGCAGGCCCTGCACGATGTGCTCCGGGCGCACCTCGCGGGGGAACTGACCGAAGAGCACCGGCGAGGGGATCGCCACCTTGAACGTGAAGTGGGAGAACTCCTCGAGGGTGCTTGTCGTGGCCACGATGGCCCCGCGGGTGCAGGCTGTGAGGCACGAGCCGCAGTCGATGCACAGCTCGGCGCGGACGCTCGCCTTGCCGTGCCTGACGCGGATGGCCTGGGTGGGGCAGGCCCGCATGCAGGCGAGGCAGCCGTCGCAGGCCTCTTCGCACATGCGAAAGCCGTGGGCGTACTCGATCATGTCGCAGCCGCGGTCATGCCTTGCCGTCCAGGCTGATGCGCGAGGTCACGGTCGTGCCCTCGCCGACCCTCGACTCGACCTTGAACTGATCGGAGTTGCGCCGGATGTTGGGCAGCCCCATGCCAAAGCCGAAGCCCATCTCGCGCATCTCGTCGGTGGCCGTCGACCAGCCTTCCTGAAGGGCCAGGTCGAGGTCGGGGATCCCCGGACCGCGGTCGGCGACCTCGATGCCGATGTCGTCGTCGGTGAGCACGAAGCTGACTGTGCCCGCGTCGGCGTACATCACGACGTTCATCTCGGCCTCGAAGGCGATCACCACCGTCCGCCGGATCACGCCGGGGTCGACGTCGAGCTCCTTGAGCAGCGATTTGATCTCGGTCGAGGCTTCGCCCGCCTTTTCGAAGTCCCGTCCGTGCACCTCGAACGAGCGCGAGAGCAGCTCATCGGGCACCTACATCGCCCCCCTGAGGCCCGTCCCGTACAGAATGCCGCAGCTCTCGAACATGCCGAGCTTGGTGGCCAGCACGGGGATGCCACTGTCGCAGGCGAGCCGCGAACGGCTTCGGCGGGCCGCTTGCCGCGCACGTAGACGATCGCGTGCACGTCGGCGATCACCGCGGTGCGGACCGACTGGATGTTCGTGAGGCCGGTCAGCATGACGGCCCCGGGGCTGGGGAACGCGAGGATCTCGCTCATGCCGTCCGAGGCCACGACGGTCTCGATGTCGCCGACGCCGTCGAGTGGCGTGAGGACCTCGCAACTGAGGGCGGCCGCGATGTCGTCGAGCCTCATGGGCGCTCGGCTCCTACCTCATGCCGAGCTCGAAGAGCTTGAGCGCGTACGACCACGTGTCGGTCGGCGTGGTGAACAGGGCGATGCCGGCCTTGTCGGCGAGCTGGATCACATCGTCGGCCGGGCGCTTGCCGTGGGCGAACACCACGGCGGCGACGTCGACCAGGTTGGCGGCGGCGATGAGGCTCTTATGCGTCTGCAGCGTGAGCAGCAGGCCGCAGTCGTTGGCGCCGGTGATGATGTCGGACACCATGTCGGAGATGTACACGCCGGCAAGATCTTCGTCCTCCCAGCCGTTGAGCGCCTCGAGCCCGGTCTTGTCGACGACCTCGGAGATCTTCATGCAGGGTCCCCCCTCTTGCGTGACCTGACCGGCGGCATCAATAGAAATCGGTGAGGCCGGTGTCGGCTATGACGATGCCCTCACAGCGGTCGATGCGGTCGCACATCTTGCAGGGGACGACCACGATCTTTCTGCGCCCTGAACGCAGTCGCTGGTTGAAGTACTGCTCGAGAGCCTGGATGCCGGCGTCGCTCACGCACGCGCCCGAGGTGTGCGAGGAGTCGGCGCAGAGCGCGACGTAGATCGACGCCTTCTTGCCCAGCTCGAGCGCCAGTCGCCCGACGTCGCAGCCGGGGTCTTCGCACGTGGAGAGCATGAGCCCCATCATGTCGTGCAGATCGACCGCCTCGCCGCAGGACCCAGGCCTTGCCCCTGCGGCTCATGCGTCTCTCTCCCCCTCCGGTCCGAATGCAAGGAGACCATGAACTTCATCCCCCGCTTGATGATCGCCTGGCTGAAGCTCGGCGACGACGTCGCGGTCGAGTCCGCGTTTGACGCAGGTGTTGTCCGAGAGCTTGCTGTCCCACATGAGCACGCCGACGCCCCCATGCTCGGCCACGGGTCCGGCGAATTGGCGCCCGCCTGCCGGAAAAGTTCCGCCCACTGTTCGGCGTCGAATTTCTCCGCCCGGAACGTGCCCCGTTGTTCCCGGCGCCAGGCGCCAATGGGTATAGATGCCGAACTTGGCATCCTTGAGCCACTCGGGGTTCGTATGCCGCCGCAGTGAATTCCAAGTGGGCTGAAAACGCCCGGCGGATTGGGGTCCCTGCTCGCCTTGGACCGTACACGCCAGGAGAAGGACCCCACCCAACAGAATTCGCTGAAATGTCGTTGTATCCATGTGTGTCACTTTAGCCTGTCTCGCGTATGCGTAAAGGAACCGCGGACAAAGAGCCCCCGCCAACCATCAGCAATGGTGTTGCATGGTGGCGTCCAAACGCGTATATGCCCAAAAAAAGGCTCTGCAAGCGGCATTTTTGCCCCGCCAGAGGTAGAGAAACATGGCCATCGCCAATGGTGGTTATGGTCGGAGTCTGCATAGCTATGAATGCCTGTCACAGGGCGGGGAGGAAAAGGCGCCCTGCAATTGGGGATTTTTTGCTGGGACTTGCCGGACATCAGTTTTTCTTGGGTTTTACGGTCATTTTCTACCACGAATGGGCGGCTCATTTTCTCCAAGGGGCGAGTATCACTTCGGAAATATAGGGGAGAAACGCGGGGAAAACAGGCTCTTACGCTCCTTAGGGTGTAATGCATATAGTAGACGGATGGGCGGCAAGATTCCTGCCAAAGCGGGTCGGCCGCGGCAAGACCTGTCGGTTCCAGGTGCTCACGCTCACGGCCAGGCCGAGAGTTGCTTGCCGGTCCAAGGGCTGCCGGTTTTTCCTCATGGGCAGACATCGCGATCGTCCTCTTCCTTCTTGAATTGTCCAGATATCAATCCTTGGATGTAATTATCTATAAATATGAATGCTTGTCAAGACCCGGGACGGATTTTTTTCGCGCCGCGCCGGGTCCCGGGCCGGCGTGATTGCCCTAAGTCTTTGGCCGCGAGAGTTTCCGGCGATCGACAGAACGGGAAAATTCCCCAAGAATTAACCGCAAGAATCGTCAGCCCAAAACGCCGCGGCGTGCGAAAGCGGAACGAAAACGCGGCGCAACTTCATGGCCCGCAATAACTTGAGAATTCCCTTTCGCGGCAAAGCACTCCTCGCGCGCGGACGGGCACCCGGGCAGCGGTCGGAGGCCGGAGGGACGGGATAGGAGAGACGCGGCCGTGTGAGGGCTTTTCACGGGGTTAGTTTTTACGAGGTTGCTCCCGGCCTTCTGCCCCCTGCTCGACACACACACGAACGGCAAGCCTGGTGCAGGTGCGCCAGCCGCTATATCGGAAATCGGTAGCGAGATGGAAGCACTACAAACTCGCCCCCTGGGACCGCTCTTCGCCCGGCTGGAAACGATGCGCAGCACCCTACAATAGCCCCCTGCGACAACCATTGCGCACCGACCGCGCCCCCGGCCCCATCCTTGCATGGTCGGGCGCTCAGAACGATCCCGCAGAAACTATTGACTGACCCTTTTTTCACTCGTCACTCATTGGCAAGTGACGGTCTTATCTCCGGAGACATTTCACCACCTGTTGAGGCTGAAAATTTAACGCCTGCTTGACAGGGCTGCGTGGTCGATTAGACTAGTAGCCATACATGCTACGCTGATATGCGAGCGGACGGGCGGAAACTGGGCTCGTTTCAGATTCCCAACTACGTGGCGAGCTTTCCACCTATCCGATCGCTTTGCAGAATATGCGGCGGTTTCTGGACCGGATACGCGGCCTGACTTTCCAGGCTGCGTAACCGGAAGCGAAGCAGTAATCTTTCAAAGAGGCGGCGCTTGCACCTGGCCCTAAGCCGGTTGCGACGTAGCGGGATGAAAAGTCGCGATGCGGTGTCGCCGGCCTTTCCTGACCGCGAGCGGTTTGTTCGTCGACCCGCGTTCTCCAATCGGCCTTTGTCTCCCTAGACCCATTTCCCAATTCTGACGCAGCGTGTTTCGCGCTGTGCTGCCCATTCAGGCCGATTGTTTTGTGACAATCGGTGTGAAGGTGATCAGGGTTTGGCGTCGGCCGGCGAC
Source organism: uncultured Actinomycetes bacterium (assembly GCA_963845355.1). Classification (GTDB taxonomy): domain Bacteria; phylum Actinomycetota; class Thermoleophilia; order UBA2241; family UBA2241; genus Bog-752. Next base: position 9,300 of record CAWJRV010000053.1, on the reverse strand, counting down.
AGCGAGTTCGGTGATGCCGCGGCAAGGCCAATGTTTCGGTACGCCGGCGCGGTTTTCGATCTGGAGAGAAGAATGATCGCGGCAAACACGGAAAAGGCGGAGAACGCCAGACGAATTGAAGGCCGAAATGGTGGCCTTTCCACGATGTATACTCGGAGGGATCTGACTTTGACTCAAACCAGGCTTCCCGCTATCAGCTAGAAGCGAGCGCAGCCCCGGGAGATTTACGAGGCTTGGGTTCAGCGGGTTATTGAGAGCGGCGACGGCGTTTTGACCGCTGCCGGCCTTCGCGCCCTGGCGCGGCAGAGCAGCAAAGCTGACCAGCCCAATGATTCGCCCGTCCCTTTCCCCACGGCAGCAAGCCGAATTCGCCGCTTGGTTGCGAAGCTCTGGCAGCGGATGGGCGGCGATGGCAGGGCACGCCTGCCGGAATTCCTGAAATCACTATCGGGCCAGTACGAAGGGCATAAGAATTCACAAACCTTGACGGAAACAACATGAGTGCGAAATCAATTATGATCTTTTTGGTCGTCGTTTTTGCCAGTGTGGTTGCGGTGGCAAGCGCGGAACGATCCAAATAAGCCTGGTCAACGTCGGCGACCCGGGCAATGTTGCAGACCCCCTCACAGGCTACGGCGAGTTTCCTATTCATACCAGATGGGCCAGTACGACATCACGCTTTCTCAATACGCTGTGTTCCTGAACGACGTGGCCACGTCTGGGGATCCGTACGGACTATACACGCCCGGGATGGCTACCGATCTGCCGACTGTGGGGATCATCCAGACGAGCAGTTCGGGAACCTACAGCTATGCGGTCAAGGGCAACGGCAATGTGCCGGTGTTCGATATTACTTGGGGCGACGCGGCGCGATTCGTCAACTGGCTGGCAAACGGCCAACCGACTGGGGGGGAAGGGCTGAGCACTACGGAAAGCGGAACCTATACCCTCAACGGCGCCACGAGCAACGCGGCGCTGATGGCCGTGAGTCGCAACCCGGGCAGCATCTGGGTCCTGCCCACGCTTAACGAATGGTACAAGAGTGCATATTACGCTGGTGGGGGAGAACTCGGCCTACTGGACCTACGCCACGCAGAGTAACACCACTCCGAGCAACGTGCTCTCGGCCACCGGCACCAACAACGCCAATTTCGCCACCAACGATATCGAGCCGCCCAATTATGGCTTCACCGACCACACCAATTACCTCACGCCGGTCGGGACCTTTGCCGCTTCCCCGGACCCTATGGCACGTTCGACCAGAACGGCGACGTGTGGCAGTGGAATGAGACCGCCAACGGGAGCGACCGGCGGGTCTGCCGCGGCGGAGGATACGCGAGCGGTCCCGGCGCGTTGATCGCTGGGGCCTATGACGACACCAATCCGACGGCCAGGGCAGCGACGTTGGTTTTCGGGTGGCTTACGTCGCTGAGCCCGGAAGCCTTTGGCTGCTATTTTGCGGGCGCAGTCCTGTTTTCAGTTACCAAGGTTTTTCCATTTTTCGCAAAGGGGCGAATCATGCGGCAATTAGCAATGTTTGTGAGCACAGTGTCCAAGCGGGTCAAGCAGTTCTTACGTAAATTGTGGAGTGCCGCGCGGCACGCGAATCCGCAACGCCTCCAGTTCGAATCTCTAGGCGTTGAGTCCTTGGAAGAGCGCCGTTTGCTGACGGGAAACCTCTACTGGGATGGCCAAACAGCGGACTGGATTTCGAACAACTGAGCGAGAAAAGGGGATAAGTCCAATAACGCGCTATTTGCTAATTGGACGTTATCCCCTTTATCTCCAGAGGCTAAACAGCAAGCTGCGGAGGAGAAAGCACGACAACAAAAACAGCAAGCCGCGCAGGAGGAAAACCAACGGGAGATTGAGAGGCGGAAAGCTGAGATCGAAAAGGCGAAGTGGCGGACTTGGACCGATTCAACTGGGCAACACATAATCGAGGCCCAGTTCGGTGGAATGGCGGCAGGTGTGGTGAAACTGATTAAACATGATGGCACTACCGTGAAGATTTCCGTCACACTATTATCGGAGGAGGATCAAAAATGGATCGCAAGCCGTATGAAATAGGTTGCACGGCGGCGATCGGGACTGGTGCGGCCACCAACAGATAGTTGCCACTCGTTAAAAACACTCATTTGAGGAGAATAACCGAAATGCCTGACCTAACCTGGCGGGATGCCATCATCCAAGTCCTGCGAGGACACACTGGGCAAGAAAAGGGGATAAGTCCAATAACGCGCTATTCGCTAATTGGACTTATCCCCTTCTCCTTTTTTCTCCCGGTGATGAATCGCACCCAATCCACACACTGGCCGGTGCCAACCACCTTGCCTGCGTAGTTGTTCTTGAACTTGACGATGTACGCGGCGGCACAACGGTCGCTGCCCAGAGTCAGGGTGATGATAAAGGTCAATAGAGTCGAACTCGAAAGAAGAGCATGGCGTCGCATAAACTACCCTCCTTCGCATAACCTCTAATTCTGCTGCCAACCCGGCACCGTCCTTATTAGTGACGGCAACGATTTCGGCAACGTAATACTCGATGGACCAAGAGTGAGTCTATTCCTGAACTATTGGCACGTCAAGCAGTTGCATTGGATTACCCGAAAATTGGTGGTAGCAGGAGAGAAAAGGGGATAAGTCCAATAATGCGCTATTCGCTAATTGGACTTATCCCCTTTTTTGTTCAAAAGTCCTCGCCTGATCTCGGCTGATGATAAGCCATTTGTTTTAAGCTCCGAGATGGCTGTAAATATTACGGACGCATTATCTTCAATTTCACGCGACTCTTCGTCCGTGTGCATAACCGTTGCTCCTTTCCACGAGAGGAGTGAACAGATGGTCTGGACCATGGGCTTGAAAATGCAATTTGATCAATCGCCGCAGCTTAATTGCTTCCCCAAAAGCGCGGCTGCCGCCGCCACGGCGCTTAAACCGGACGAATAAGAAGAGGTCGGCCTGGATGGTGGGGTCGATACGGTGCGGGTCGAGAGCAGCGGCCTGCTTGCCAACTATGGAACGGTGAACGACTATGCCCTGCTCTCGATTTACGGCAACGTCAACAACTACGGCACGACCAACTGCTACGGCGTGACGCTCGACATGGAAGGCGGAAACTATAACGACTACGGGACGACCAACTACTTGTGATCTGGCCCAGATTTCCCATGAAACTGCCACGCTTCCAATTCAGTCTCCGGACGCTGCTGCTGGTCGTGACCTTGATCGCGATCGGCTGCAGCGTCTTCGGTACGATGAAGGCGATCGAGCAGGCCAGGCAGAAAAAAAGAAAAGAGGAAATGCTCTTTTGGTGTCTGAGATGTATTGACGACGGGCGCGAAGTCTGTCCTGGGATACCGGTCCCTGACGGACGCTTTGATGGAGCATTTCGAACGGCAAAGCAAGCTCGTCTTGTTGACGATCAAGCGCGCCCGACATTACCGACGCGGGGCTGGCGATCTCAAGGGCTTCTCACCCTGGAAGCCTTGTTCCTGGATGAGACGCCGATCACGGACGCCGGGCTGGTTCATCTGTAAGGGCTTGTGCATCTGAAGTTCCTTTCGCTCAAGGGCACAAAGGTCACAGCGGCGGGCGTCAAAAAGCTAGCAACGGCCTTGCCAAACTGCCAGATCTATAGGTACAAATAGCAACCGCTACCGGCAGCCCGAGCATTCTTGTTTACTCAAACTGTCAACGCCGCCACCGCGGCCGGGCGCCCGAAAGTCGCGGTGGGGCGATGTTTGGCGACGAAGAGCGCGGACTTTGCAGTTCTCCTGGCAAGTCCCCCCTTGCGTTTCTCCGGGCGTGCAATATAACTGGAGCGTTGACTGGGCCGCACGGAGAGTTCGGCGCGGCCCCTTGAAAGAGTGGATTTGAATTCGTCGGATGACTAGATGAAGTGCAACTCGGCGCGGATGGCTCGGGAGGCTCGTTGAAGAGTAAGCCGGCGTGGTCGAACGCCGTGGGGCGTTCGTCCACGGCGGCTTCTTTTGTTGTCCGCGGTACAGGACGTTCGGAACCGACGGAAAGTTTCGATGCCCTTGCTCATGGAGGTGAAACGATGCAGCTTCCCACGGCTGCTGATGCCGGCAGCGCCCCACCGTCGGAGGCAGAGTCAGCCGCAGAGGCAGACTTGGGCGTGCACCCGAAGGCGGGCTTTCCCATCGTCGGCATCGGCGCATCGGCCGGGGGGTTGGCGGCGTTTGAAGCTTTCTTTTCCGGCATGCCCGCCGAGACCGATCCCGGCATGGCCTTTGTCCTGGTGCAGCACCTGGCCCCGGACCACAAGAGCATCCTCTCCGACCTGGTCAAGCGCTATACCCGCATGCAGGTCTTCGAGGTCGAGGACGGGATGGCGGTCAGGCCCAACTGCGCCTACATCATCCCGCCCAACCGGGACATGGCCTTTCTGAACGGCACGCTCCAGTTGCTGGAACCGGCCGCGCCGCGCGGCCATCGCCTGCCGATTGACTTCTTCTTCCGCTCCCTGGCCCAGGACCAGCACGAGCGGGCCATCTGCATCGTGCTCTCCGGCACCGGCAGCGACGGCACGCTGGGGGTGCGGGCGGTCAAGGGCGAGGGCGGCATGGTGATGGCGCAGAACCCCGAATCCACCGAGTACGACGGCATGCCGCGCAGCGCCATCGCCACCGGCCTGGTGGACTACGTGCTGCCGCCGGCCGAGATGCCGGCCCAGCTCATCGCCTACGTCGCCCACGCATTCGGCAAAACACCCCGCCCGGTCTCTCCCCCGGCTCCCAAGGCCGAAGACGCGATGAAAAAGATCTTCATCCTGCTGCGCGCCCAGACCGGCCACGACTTTTCCCAGTACAAGCAAAACACCATCAGCCGCCGCGTCGAGCGGCGCATGGCCGTCCACCAGATCGAACGGTTGGATGAGTACGTCCGCCACTTGCAGCAAACCCCGGCCGAAGTGGAGGCCCTCTTTCGCGATCTGTTGATCGGCGTCACCAATTTCTTCCGCGACCCGGAGGCGTTCGCGGCGCTGCAGGAACAGGTCATCCCGCGGCTTTTTGCCGGCAAGGACGCTGGCGCAGCGATCCGCGTCTGGGTGCCCGGCTGTTCCACCGGCGAGGAGGCCTATTCCATCGCCATCCTGCTCCAGGAGCACATGGAACTGCTGAAGCAGAGTTTCAAGGTGCAGGTGTTCGCCACGGACATTGATCGCCAGGCCATCGACCAGGCCCGCACCGGCCTTTATCCCGCCAGCATCGCCGCCGACGTCTCGCCGGAACGACTGGCGCGGTTTTTCGCCCAGGAGCCGGACGGCACGGCCTACCGCGTCCACAAAGGCCTCCGCGACATGCTGATCTTTTCCGAGCAGGACGTGATCAAAGACCCGCCGTTTTCCAAACTCGACCTGATCAGTTGCCGCAACCTGTTGATCTATATGGGCGGGGAACTGCAGAAGAAGCTCATCCCCCTGTTCCACTATGCGCTGAACCCGGGCGGCGTGCTCTTCCTGGGCACCTCCGAGACCGTGGGCGAGTTCGCGGACCTGTTTGCCACGCTGGACCGCAAGTCGAAGCTGTATCAACGCAAAGAGGACGGTTCCGGCGCACACCGCCCGGCCATGGGGAAGTATCTCCCGCCCCTGACGGAAGGCGGGGCCGACTCACGGCCCTCCGCGAAGGCTCCCGGCGAAAGCAAGCTCCAACTGCGCGAGCTGACCGAACGGGCGCTGCTGCAACAGTACGCCCCGGTCGGCGCGCTGATCAACGAGCGCGGCGACATCCTCTACCTCCACGGCCGCACCGGGCTGTACCTGGAACCGGCCCCGGGCGAGGCCGGCATGAATATCCTGAAGATGGCCCGCGAAGGGTTGCGGCGCGATTTGACTACCGCCCTGCACAAAGCCGTGGCCATCAGAGAGCCGGTGCGCCACCCGGGCCTGCGGGTCAAAACCAACGGCGACTTCACGACCGTCGATCTGACGGTCCGGCCGGTGACGGCAGGCCCCGACGCAGCCACCGAGGCGATCCTGTTTCTGGTCATCTTTGAGGAAGCGCCGCCGGCAGCCCAGCAGCCGCCGGAGAAGGCCGTCGCCGTGGATGCAGTCCAAGGTGCGGGCCAGAGCGCCACGGACGTCGACGCGCGGATCGCGGCGCTCAAGCAGGAACTGCGTGCCAAGGAGGAATACCTCCAGACCACGAACGAGGAATTGGAGACCTCCAACGAAGAGCTGAAATCCTCCAACGAGGAGATGCAGTCGGTCAACGAGGAACTGCAATCCACCAACGAGGAACTGGAAACCTCCAAGGAGGAACTGCAATCGGTCAACGAGGAGCTGGCCACGGTCAACGCCGAACTGCAACAGAAGGTGGCCGATCTGTCGCGGGCCAACAACGACATGAACAACCTGCTGGCCGGCACGGGCATTGGCACCGTCTTCGTGGACCATCAACTGCGCATCCAGCGCTTCACCCCCGCCGTCACCCAGGTGATCAACCTGATCCTGACCGACGTGGGGCGGCCCGTGGGCCACATCGTCTCCAACCTGGCCGGCTATGACCGCTTGGTGGAGGACGTGAAGGCCGTGCTGGACACCCTGGTTCCCAAAGAGGTTGAAGTGCAAACCAAGGCGGGCGCGTGGTATCTGCTGCGCATCCGGCCCTATCGCACCCTGGAGAACGTGATCGAAGGCGCGGTGATCACCTTCACGGAGATTACCGAGATGAAAAAGGCGCAGGCGGCGCTGCGGGAATCCGAGGCCCTGCGCCGCCTGGCCGTGGTAGTGCGCGACGCGCACGATGCCATCCTGGTGCAGGACTTGGAGGGCCGCATCCTGGCCTGGAACCCGGGGGCGGAGAGGATGTACGGCTGGAGCGAAGCCGAGGCGCTGGCGATGAACATCCGCGACCTGATCCCGGAGGGCCAGCGGGAGGAAGCGTTGGCCATTGTGAAGCAGCTTGCCCGGGCCGAGGTTCTGGAGCCCTACCGCGTGCAACGGATCGCCAAAGATGGCCGGATCGTGGAGGTGTGGCTGACCGCCACCGCCTTGGTGAATGAGACCGGGGAAGCGTATGCCATCGCGACCACGGAGCGGGAGATACGCGGGCAAAACGAGGATGAGGACTCCATCGTCACCAGGAAGAAGCCAGACCATGACTAAGAAACGGCCTCATCCCGACAGATTTCGCCGACCTGCGTCGGCGGGCGGAGGAGAAGGCCCGCGCCGCCGAGGCCCAGACCCGGGAAACGCTGTCGCCCGAGGAAGCCGGGCGCCTGCTCCACGAGCTGCAAGTGCATCAGATCGAACTGGAGATGCAGAACGAGGAACTGCGCCGGGCACAGGGTGAACTCGAAGCCTCGCGGGCGCGGTACTTCGACCTGTACGATCTGGCGCCGGTGGGCTATTTCACCATCAGCGAACAGGGGCTGATCCTGGAGGCAAACCTCACGGGGGCCGGTTTGCTGGGCGTGGGGAGAAGCGATTTGGTCAAGCAGCCGTTGACCCGCTTTATCCTTCCCGAGGACCAGGACATCTACTACCGGCATCGCAAACAACTCTTTGAAACGGGCGCGCCGCAGGTGTACGATCTGCGAATGCTGCGTGCAGACGCCGCCCCTTTCTGGGCGCGGTTGGAGGCGACCGAGGCGCAGGATGCTGACGGTGCGCCCGTGTGCCGAGCCGTGATGAGCGACATTACCGCGCGCAAGCAGGCGGAGGAGAAGTTGGCCGAACTGGACCGCCGCAAAGATCAATTTCTGGCGATGCTCAGCCATGAACTTCGCAATCCTCTTGCCCCCATCCTCAACGCCGTGCAACTGCTTCAACTCCAGAAAGGCCAGAACTCCGTTCAGCAAAAGGCCCTGGCCATCATTGAGCGTCAGGTGGGGCAACTGACGCATCTGGTGGGTGACCTGATGGAAGTCTCCCGCGCGATCACCGGCAGGATTCAGCTTTGCCAAGAGCAGGTCGCCGTGAGCGGCATCGTGGAACGTGCGGTGGAGACGGCTCGTCCGCTGATCGACCAGCGCAGACATGAACTCACGGTGTCGCTGCCGCCAGACCCGATTTGGCTGTACGCCGACGCCTCCCGGCTGGAGCAAGTCGTGACGAACCTCCTGACCAACGCCGCCAAGTACACCAACGAAGGCGGTCACATCTGGCTCTCCGTCCAGCAGGAGGGCGACAAAGCGGTGCTGCGCGTGCGGGATACGGGCCTCGGCATCGCTCCCGCTTTCCTGCCCCACGTCTTCGACCTGTTCACGCAAGCCGAGCGGTCATCCGACCGTTCGCAGGGCGGATTAGGTATTGGATTGACCTTGGCGAAACGGCTGGTGGAAATGCACGGGGGAACCATCGGGGTTTCCAGCACTTTGGGGCAAGGCAGCGAATTCGTCGTGAGTCTTGTTGTGTGTCCGCCAGGGGCGATGTCGCTCAAGACGCAGCCGCCCCCAACCGAAATAGCCAAGCCGACCGGGCCAGCCTTGCGGGTACTGGTGGTGGATGACAACGTGGATGCAGCGAATGTCTTGAAAATGCTGGTGGAAGAAGCGGGGCATTTGGTGCGGATGGCTCACACCGGCCCGACCGCACTGGCGGCGGCCCTCGATTATCGGCCCGACGTGATGCTGCTGGACATCGGCCTGCCGGAGTTGGATGGCTTTGAAGTGGCAAAGCGGATACGTCAGGAGCCCCTTCTCCACGACATCGTGCTCGTCGCCGTGACGGGGTATGGACAGGCGGCAGACCGGCAGCGTATGCAGGAAGCGGGGTTCGATCACTACCTGGTCAAGCCCGCCGACTTCGAGAAGGTGCGACAAATCTTGGCGGAAGTCTCGGAGAAGGCGACCTGACGCCACGGAGCGGGTAGCATGACCTAAATTCAGGGCAGAGATCAAGCCGTGGGATGGCGAAAGAAAGGAACTATGCCAGAGACAGGGAAGACTCTTCGGGTTCTCGTGGTCGATGACGACCGAGACGGTGCGGACACACTTGGCCTGGTAGTTGAAGAACTCGGCAACCAAGTGCATGTGACCTATGGTGGGACGTCGGCACTCGACGTTGCGACCGTATTTCGGCCCGATCTGATGTTGATCGACTTGGCAATGCCCGACATGGATGGTTGTCGTCTCGTTACGCAATTTCGCCAGATTCCCGCCTTCGCGCAAACGCAAATCGTGGCCATCACCGGCCATGCCGACCAGGGACACAAAACCTTGGCCATGAAGGCCGGGTTCGATAAGGTCCTCTTCAAGCCTGTTGCTTTGACGGAAATAAGAGCGGTCTTAGCCAGTGTCGTTCCCGTGGTCGCACTTGCGGGCCAATCGC
>CAWJRV010000052.1:0-53045 GCA_963845355.1 uncultured Actinomycetes bacterium | reverse complement strand
ACCCGCTCGGATGCAACGAGATGTGATCATCGCGTTCATCCCCCCTCCCCTCGCGTGTTCGGACACTCCAACGCGGCTCCCGGCCACATCAACAGACGGATATCCCCCCCGTGTCGGGAGGCCGTCTGCTGGGGTTTGCATACTGATACAGGCGATCCGCTCGCCCCCGGGCCGGTCGTCACGACCGCACCCCACAGCGCCCGAATCGTTGATGCATTCTACTCCCTGCACGCAAGTCCGCCATCCCGGCACAGGCACACGACGCGCCGGCGAAGCGGGTCTCCGCTCGTCCTTGCCGATGTGTCGGCGCCCCGATCCAAGCGGCGACGCGAGTTGATTGTACGACCAATCAACTGAACCGCGCAAGCAACTCGTCCTGGACGAGAAGCAGTGGTGCGGCGCCACAGAGCCGGTAGCCGGCGACTCGAGTGCGGGCGGCGGGCGGCTCGCGCCGCATGCCGCGGCGAGCGAGCCCCGGCACCTTGCGCACAGGCCGGGGCTCGCCGCGCCGGGCGGAGCCCTGGGGGCGAGCTCAGGCTATTCGAGCAGGCCCGCGCGGTGCGCCTTGAGGTAGTTGCCGCAGAAGGTGTCCTCGTTGCGCAGCGCCTCGACGGCCTTGATCGTGGCCATCATCTGCTTGTTGCGTACGTCGAGGACGGCGCCGTCGATGCCGATGCCGGCGCACATGGCGACGAACGTGCGGTTGAGCAGCGGGCGGTTGGGCAACCCGAAGCTGACGTTGGAGAGGCCGCCCGTCGAGCGCACGCCCGGCAGGTTGGCCTTGATGAGCGCGAGGGTCTGCATGGTCACCAGAGCCGCCGTGGAATCGGCGGAGACGGTCATGACCAGCGGGTCGAACCACATGTCCTCGGCGGGCAGCCCTGCCGTGGCCAGCTTGCCGTGAAGCATCTCCGCGACGGCGAAGCGGTCGTCGGCGGTCGCCGGGATGCCTTCGTCGTTCAGGCACAGGGCGACGACCGGGCACTTGTACTTCTCGACGAGCGGCAGGACCGTGTCGATGCGGCTCTGCTCGCCGCTGATGGAGTTGATGTGCGGCACCTTGCCGCCGTCCTTGACGGCGGCTTCGACGCCGGCCTGCAGGGCGGCCGGGCTGGCCGAGTCGACCATGAGCTGATTGTCGGTGACGCTGCGCACGGTGGCGATCAGCCAGAGGAGGTCGTCGACCTCGTTGCCGCCGGCGACGCCGCCGTTGACGTCGAGGATGTTGGCGCCTGCCGCGACCTGATCGGTCGCGAGTGTCTTGATGAACTCGGCGTCGCGCGCCTGGATGGCCTCGCCGACTTGCTTGCGAGTCCCGTTGATCGATTCGCCTACCAACAGCATGACCGCTACCTCCACTACGATGTGACCGCAAGACCGGCCTTGCGAGAAGCCTTCGTTGTGTCGTGCCGGGGTCTCGTTTGCCGGGGTCCCGTATCTTACCGAGCCCGTCGCGGGCTTGCCAACCGCGGGCGTGGCGAGGCGGTCCCGAGAGGCACCGCGGGACGGTCTCGGGAGGCACTGCGGGGCGGTCCCGAGAGGCAGCGAGGGTTGATGTTCGGGTGGAGGCGCGGCGCCGTTGCGGGCCGGCACACGGCGACGAAGGCGAAGACGCCGTTCGCCGTGCGACGTCAGTCGTCGGCGCCGGGTTTCTCGGCGGGCGCCGGTTCTTCGGACAGCGGTCCGCCGGACATGGGCTCACCGGACATGGGGTCCTGCGGCGTCTCCGGGAGTCGCGCTTCCGTGAGCACCGCTCCCGACGTGCGGCAGCGGTCGAGGAACAGCCGCGCCAGCGCGGGATCGAACTGTACGCCGGCGCCCCGCCTGATCTCGGCCCGGGCATCGTCCAGGCTCAGGGCGGCGCGATAGGGACGGTCCGACAGCATCGCCTGGAACGAGTCGCAGATGGCGATCAGGCGCGCGCCGAGCGGGATCTCGTCGCCCCGCAGGCCGTCGGGGTAGCCCTGCCCGTCCCACCGTTCGTGGTGATAGCGGACGATCTCGATCAGCTCCCGCGGCGCTTCGGCGTTCGTGAAGATGTCGACGCCGAGCTCGACGTGGCGCTGGAGCTCGCGACGCTCGTCGTCGGTCAGCCGCTCGCTCTTCTCCAGGATCTCGGGAGCGATGCCGACCTTGCCCACGTCGTGGAGCTGGGCGGCGACCTCGTAGGTGTCGCGGTCTTCGGGCGGGAAACCCGCGGTCTCGGCGAGCTCGCGCACCATGCGCGTGACGGCTTCGCCGTGACGCTCGCGGAAACTCGCCTTGGCGTCGACCGCGGCGGCCAGCACCTCGAGCCCGTTGCGCCAGGAGCGCTCGTTGCCGTCTTCGCCGGTCGGCGCCACCATCATCTCGCGCACGTCACGGTAGTACAGCACGCAGTTGCGCCCGCGGCGCTTGGCCCACAGCAGCGCCGTGTCGGCCGCGCCCAGGACGGTCTTGGCGTCGAGGCCGCAGGCCGGAAAGTCGGCCACCCCGATAGAAGCCGACACGCGAAACGCGTCGCCGGCCTCGACCACGACGTCGCGCACCTGGGTGCGGATGCGCTCGGCCAGCAGGCGCGCGTCGGCGGGCGAGGTCTGGGGCAGCAGGACGGCGAACTCGTCGCCGCCGTAGCGCGCCGCGCAGTCGGCTTCGCGGGTGGTGTCGCCCATGATGGCCGCCACCCGGCGCAGGACATGGTCGCCGCGCGGATGTCCGAAGTGGTCGTTGACCCGCTTGAAGTGGTCCAGGTCCATCATGAGCAGCGAGAAGCGCTCGCCGTAGCGTTCGCAGCGCCGCACCTCGTGCTCGAGGGACTCCTGAAAGTGGCCGTGGTTGTACAGGCCGGTCAGCGGATCGGTGACGGCGCGCAGCTGGCTCTTCTCGTAGAGCGAGGCGTTCTCGATGGCGATCGCCGCCAGGTTGGCGAAGGGCTTGACGAGCTCGAACTCCTCCTCGCTATAGGTCTTGCCGCCCAGACGGTCGAGGTTCAGCACGCCGATCACCTTGTTCATCACGCGCAGCGGCAGCACGATCGACGCCTGCGGTTCGACCGGCGTGTCCGGCACCTGCGCCGACCGCGGGTCGGCATGCGCGGCGTTGCACAGCACCGCCTCATCGTGAGTGACGGCCCAGCCCCACAGGCCCTGTTCGACGCTGATCGGGTTGTCCATCAGCTCCTGCGAGTACTCGTCGCGGGCGAAGACGGTGTCGATGCGCCGCGCGGCCCAGTCGACCTTGCTGATCGCCAGCGTGTCGTATTCGACGAGCAGGCGCAGCTTGTCGGCGATCGATTCGAAGACGACCTTCTCGTCGAGCGTCGCCAGGACCGACTCGCTGACCCGCAGCAGGTCCTGCTGCGACTGGAGCTGGCGCTCGAGGCGCAGTTCCTGGCGCTCGAGGGCCGCATATTGCTGAGCGTTCTCGATGGCGATCGCCGCCTGGTTGGCAAAGATCTCGACGATGCGCACGGACTCCAGGGTGGGCAGCAGCCGGTCGACCGGATCGTAGACGTCGAGGGCCCCCAGCGTGCGGCCGTCACGAGCGAGCAGCGGCACGACCAGGCTGTCGCCGGTCTGCCACTCGTCGGCGGCGCGCGTCCCGAGGTCGGTGAAGGGCAGCAGGCGCTGCTCCTCGGGACTCGCCGGCGCGCGCCGGCACAGCCGCACGAACGAGCTGCCCATGCGAAACTCGGGCCGCATGAGCTGGTCGAAGATCCGCTTGGGGATGGGCGTGGTGAGGTAGTACTCGTCGAGCTCAGGCGAGCCGCCCAGCGAGACCCGCGCGGTGAAGGTCTCGCTCGCCTCGTCATAGAGGAACAGGCCGACTTCACGGTAGCCCAGCGAATCGACCACCGTCTCGGCGACGCGCTCGAGCACGCGGTCGATGGCCAGCGTGGCCCGCAGGTCGTAGCCCAGACGCACCAGCGCCTCCATGGTCGAGGAGCGCGCGGCGAGCTCGGCGGCAAGCTGCGCCTGACGCTCGTAGAGTCGCGCGTTGTTGATCATGAGGGCGGCGAATCCGGCCACCGCCTGCCCCACCCCGATGCGCTGCTCATCGAAGTCGGCCGCCGCGCCCGGTTCGTCGAGCACGGCGACGCCGAGCAGCTCACCCTGCACCACGAAGGGCAGGACAAGGACCTTGTGGGCGTCGAGCTCCTCGAGCGTGGCCACGTCGACGCCCTCGGTCGCGGCCGTCAGCACGAGGGGTTCGCGAAGGTCGCGGATCTGCTCCCAGGTCACGATCCCCGACCCCAGGTAGCCGTCGGCGTTCGAGGTGATGAGCGTCGTGCCGATCGAGGCGGCGAGGCGCACACGGCCGCCCTCGGCCAGAAGGATCGCGCAGCGCGACACGCCCAGCGCCGAGGTGAGCTGCTGGGCCATGGAGCCGATCAGCTGGTGCAAGTCGAGCGACGCGGCAAGGTCGGTGGCCACGTGGCCGAGCATGCCGGCTGCCGCACTGAAGTGCGGCAGCGTCTGCTGCGCGCCGCCGAGGGCTTCGACAGCACGGTGGCGGTGCGCCAGGACCAGCGCGAGGCCACAGACCGCCGTCAGCATGATCACGGTCGGGTAGAGCGGGTAGTCGGCATCGATCGTCACCAGGCCGAGAAACACGAGATAGCCGGCGACGGCCATCAGCACTGCCTCTTCCCAATTGAGCAGGAGCACCACGATCAGCACCGGCAGCGCGTACAGAAAAGCGACACCGGAGTTGTCGGGCAGCAGCACGGCCGCCACGGCGGCCGCTGCAAGTGCCGCCAGCGCGGCGGCCGTCTGCGGTCCTCGAATGCGTCTGCGCACGCGGTCGCCTCCCTTCGGGTCGTTGCCACGTGCAGGTCCGTTCACAAGCATTGTCGAGTGAACGCGCGGAATCCTTGAGCCCCTGCGTTGTCTGTGCGGGCTACGCGGTCCGGCTCTGCCCGGCGCGCTGCCGACGGCGCCTCGCGCGCGACGTGAAGAGCGACGATCAGTCGGGCGGAGGGAAGATCCAGGCCGGCTGCCCGCTGCGGCGCTCGGTCCCGCGGTGCCGCGGAGCATCGGACTGCGGAGCGGAACGCTGGTCGCCATGACGGCGGTCCATGACCACCCGCACGTCTGAGCGACCCTCGTAGACCTGCGTGAACAGGTCGTAGAGCCGCCCCCTCAGCGGACCCGTGACGATCAGCTCTCTGACGACCGGCTCTTCCACGTCACCGACCGTATGCCCACTGCCCGGCCGCGTTCAAGAGTTGCGGCGGCGCCGGCGGTCGCCGGCGAGCGTGAGCCTAGACAGATGTTCCAGACGGAGAGTGCTCCAGGCGAACGGCCGGGACGCCGGCGCACGAAAAAGCGGCGGGCGGCTCGGTAGAGCCGCCCGCCGCCGCGACGTGAAAGGAGCTTGTTCCCTTCAGCCCGCGTGGATCACATCATGCCCGGAGGCATGCCACCGCCCGGCATGCCGCCGCCGCCCTGGCCCGCAGGCTCAGGCTTGTCGGCCACGATGCACTCGGTGGTGAGGATGTTCTTGGCGATCGACGCGGCGTTCTGCAGCGCCGAACGGGTGACCATGGCGGGGTCGATGATGCCGGCCTTGACCATGTTCTCATACTCGCCGGTGTCGGCGTTCAGGCCCTCGCCCGCAGGCAGGCTCTTGACCTTGTTGACCACGACCGAGCCTTCGAGGCCGGCGTTCTCGGCGATCTGACGGAGCGGCTCTTCGAGCGCCCGCACGATGATCTGCTTGCCGGTGCGGAAGTCGATGTCGTCGGACTTCTTGTCGACCTTGATCGAGCTCATGGCGTTGACGAGCACGACGCCGCCGCCGGGCACGATGCCCTCTTCGAGAGCCGCGCGCGTAGCGTTGAGGGCGTCCTCGACGCGGTGCTTGGTCTCCTTCATCTCGACCTCGGTGGCCGCGCCGACCTTGACGACGGCCACACCGCCGGCCAGCTTGGCGAGACGCTCCTGGAGCTTCTCACGGTCGAAGTCGGAGTCGGTGGTCTCGATCTCGCTCTTGATCTGCTTGATGCGACCCTTGATCTGGTCGGTCTCGCCGGCGCCGTCGATGATGGTCGTGTTGTCCTTGGTGATGACCACCTTGCGGGCGCGGCCGAGCTGCGTGACGCTCGTGTTCTCGAGCTTCAGGCCCATCTCTTCGGTGATGACCTCGCCGCCGGTCAGGATGGCGATGTCTTCGAGCATGCGCTTGCGGCGGTCGCCGAAGCCGGGGGCCTTGACGGCCACGCCGGTGAAGGTGCCGCGCAGCTTGTTCACGATGATCGTGGCGAGCGCCTCGCCCTCGACGTCTTCAGAGACGATGAGGAGCGGCTTGCCCGTCTGAATGACCTTCTCGAGCACCGGCAGAAGGTCCTGGACGGCGCCGATCTTCTGGTTGGCGATGAGGATGTACGGGTCGGAAAGGACCGCTTCCATGCGCTCGGAGTCGGTGATCATGTAGGGGCTCAGGTAGCCCTTGTCGAACTGCATGCCCTCGGTGAACTCGAGGTCGAGCCCGAAGGTGTTCGACTCCTCGACGTTGACCACGCCGTCCTTGCCGACCTTCTCGATGGCGTCGGCGATGACGTCGCCGACCGCGCGATCGCGCGCCGAGATGGTAGCGACACGGGCGATGTCCTCTTTGCCCGAGATCTCCTTGGAGGCCTTCTTGATGGCCTCGACGGCCTCGTCGACGGCCGCTTCGATGCCACGCTTGATGGCCATCGGGTTGGCGCCGGCGGCCACGTTGCGCAGGCCCTCGCGCACGATCGCCTGGGCGAGCAGGGTGGCGGTGGTGGTGCCGTCGCCGGCGATGTCGTTGGTCTTGGTGGCTACTTCGCGCACGAGCTGGGCGCCCTGGTTTTCGAAGACGTCCTCGAGCTCGATCTCACGGGCGATGGTCACACCGTCGTTGGTGATCGTCGGCGAACCGAATTTCTTGTCGAGCACCACGTAGCGGCCCTTGGGGCCGAGAGTGATCTTGACGGCGTCGGCGAGGGCGTTGACGCCGCGTTCGAGCGAGCGCCTTGCCTCGTCGTTGTACTTCAGTTCCTTAGCCACGTTGCCTCAGCCTCCTTTCGCTATTCGACGATGGCCAGGATCTCGCTCACCCGCAGGATGAGGAGCTCTTCGCCGTCGCCAGTCTTGTACTCGGTGCCCGAGTACTTACCGTAGATGACCTTGTTGCCGACCTCTACGTCGACGGGGATGCGGTGCTTGCCACCGTCGTCCCACTTGCCTTCTCCGACGGCCACGATCTCGCCGAGCATCGGCTTTTCTTTGGCGGTGTCGGGAAGCACGATGCCGCTGGCCGTCTTCTCTTCACCCGTCACGGCCTTGACGACGACGCGGTCTTCGAGCGGCTTCAGCTTCATGCAGCAGCCCTCCTTTTCTTTGCGATTCTGGCACTCTCAGGGCGAGAGTGCCAATCCTTCCGGGGTGGTTATGGTATGGCCCGATGGGCGGTGTGTCAAACGATGCTTGGGATAGGAGATACGGCGGCCGGAAATGCCACACCCTCGGTCGAAGGCTCGCGTCCGGGCAGCTCGCCAAACCCCACCCCCAACCCCCACCCTGCACCGTGACCGCAGGCGGTGGTCAGAATCCGTCGCCCTTGTGGGTCTTGGCCCGGGACGTCGGATCGGGGCAGGCGGGGTCAGAGGGAAGCGTCAGACGTGGTCAGGCTCTTTGATATGCTCTTCATGTGAGACTCGCCCTCGCCATTCTCGCGGCCGCCGTGCTGCTGGTTGTGGGATGCGGCTCACCATCGTCGGCCGGCCAATCTGGTTGGCAGTCCGTCAACGACTCGATTTCGCTTTCCAGCTTCTCGTTCAGCAGCGCCTCCACCGGCTGGGCCATCATGCAGAGCGCTGGACTCATGACGAGTTCCAATGGTGGCACGGATTGGCAGCAGTGCTCGGGAAGCATCCTCGGTGTGCCGACCAGCGGCGTCGGTGCCCTTCCCAAACAGCTTTATCGTCTGCAATCGGCCGCCCAGGTCCTTGCCGAGGGCAACCGCGTGTTTCTCACCTACTACGCACGGCCGCTGGGCACGGGCGATTCATCTTCCACAGCCTCGCCCAGCTCGGGCATCCTTGTCAGCACCGACAGAGGAGCGACGTGGCATCGCTGTCTCTCTCTTGCGCCATCGCGGGACTCAGTACTGTTCCTCGCGGCCGGCGATGCCCGGCACCTGTGGGCGTTATGTGCACCCGGCCGTCCCGACCGTCCCGGTTCCACCTACCTGCTGCGCAGCACAGACGCGGGCGCGAGCTGGTCCAAGCTGCCTGGCGTGCACCTCGGCATAGCCGGGTTGCCGGGCTTCACCACGCCCTTTACGTTCGTCGACGCGCGCCAAGGCTGGTCTTGGTTTGCGCCCTACTCAGGCTCGGCGGCTGCCGAGCTGCGCACCACCTCCGACGGCGGCTTGAGCTGGCAGGTGGTCAGACAGCCTCAGGGCTTTGGTCTCGGAGTGTTTGCTCTAGATGCGCTCCACGCCTGGACGGTTGGCAGCGCCTTGCCCTCGAACACTGGGGCGCTCTACGCCACCACGAACGGCGCCAGGAGCTGGCACCAGCACCTGTTCCTCGCCCACGTGCCTCTGGACGCGGTCTACTTCAGCGACGCTAGGCACGGCTGGATCGTGTTTGCCGATTCGCACGCTCACGGTGTTGGCGGCATCATGGAGACAAGCGATGGCGGGGCCAACTGGAAACGGGAGCTGATCGTTGCGGGTCGGAGTTGGCGGTCGCAAGGCTGGATGTTCGAGCGGGTGGGCAACACGCTGTTCCTGGGAAGCGCCGAGGCCGGAGGGCTCTGGTCTCGGCCTATTCCTACACCGTAGCGGACCCTCGCCCGTCGTCCAGCGTCACCCGGGCGCGAGCGCCGAACATGGTGCTGGCAGGACACCGCTCGCTAGTGTGGGAGTGCGGCCGGTTGGCTACGCTGGCGGGACGCCGATATCAGACAGTTGTCCGGGAGCGGCCGCGCTAACGACGCAGACTCAGCGAGACCCCACGTTCCTAGACGCTACGTCGTAGAGGTCGGCCCAGGGGCCAGGTGCCCGTACCGACTTGACGACCTCCCACGTAGTGCCACCGTCGCTCGTGGCGAGCAGGGCTTGGTGCCAAACCACAATCCAGCCATGCTTGGCGTCGGCAAATGAGACGGCGTCGAAGTCCCTCGCTGGGTTCGGGTGGCTCAGCGTCCAAGTCGCACCGCCATCGGTCGTACGGTAGAGCACACCGCCGTTGCCTACGACCCAGCCCCTGTTGGCGTCGACGAACGAGACGCTGGTCAGAATGTCGTGCGTTCCCGAAAGCTGCATGCGCCAGTGCGCGCCGCCGTCACTGGTGGCAAGGATGAAACCGGGCTCCACATTGGTGTTGGTAGCCATCGCGCCGCCAACGATCCAGCCGTGGCGGGCGTCGGTGAAGGTCACATCCGATAGAAACAGGTCTTCCATGTGGCGCTGCACGCGCCAGTGAGAGCCGCCGTCACTCGTGGCGAGGATGTCGCCGCCCCAACTCACAGCCCAGCCGTGTTTGGCGTTGGCGAAGGCCACGGCCGCTAGCCAGCCGGAGTTCTTGTCGTACTGGGTCCTCCACGTCTTGCCCCCGTCGGAGGTCGCAAGAATGAGGCTGGTCGTGGATGTCGTGCTCTTGTTCACAAGGCCGACCGCCCACGCATGTTTGGCGTCGATCGCCGCGACGTCCGCGAGGTTCTCATCAGCAACCCAACGCTGGCTCGACCAGCTTGCACCGCCGTCAGTCGTAGCCAGAATCGTCCCGGCCTTTCCCACCGCCCAGCCGTGTTGAGCGTCGCCGAAGGCGACGCCACGCAGAAGCTGGTAGGTCATGTCGCCACTCGCATCCCGATGGCTGACTCGCCAGCTGGCACCGCCGTTTGCGCTCGTCACGACGAGGCGTGGCATACCGACGGCCCAGACGTGTGCGCCCGGTCTTGCGAGCGGAGTTGATCCTGGAGTAAGCCACATGCTTGCGGGAGTCCCGCTCTTGCCGCTCGACCCGCAACCCGCCACGAGAAGCGCGGAGAGCAGGACGCAGACAAAGAACGACTTCCGAAACGGGCGCAAGTCGACGCTCCTCTCCCCGATGCCATCTTCTGCCGTATCGACACCCGGTGCCCAGAGCACGACCCCGGAAATGACCGCGCAAAAGGTGAGCCTGTTTCCTCGATTCAACCAAACGCCGAAGGTTCTCCCAATGCCTCGGATGCGGCGCGTACCCCCGCCGTACCCTCGCTCATTACTAGAACCACAGTGCTACACTTCAGAGACGCCGTTCGTTCTAGGGGAAGAACGTTCTTTGGGGGGGCCATGAACCGCGCTCGACTGTCGCTCGCCGCCATCGTCCTTTCGACCGTGCTGCTCGCCGGGCTCGCCGCCGGGGTGCAGCCGGCGCACGCGAGCGTTCCCGGCGACTGCGGCGGGTGGTCGTGGCTCTACCCGCAACCGCAGGGCCAGAATCTGCAGGCCGTCGACTTTGTTGATGCGCAGCACGGCTGGGCGGCCGGCGGCGGGAACGTGCTGGCTACCACCGACGGCGGAGTCACGTGGGCCGGCGTGCAGATCATGCCTGTCGGCTTGGTCGTCGCTGTGAGCTTCGTCGACGATCTGAACGGGTGGGCGCTCGGCTACACGATGTCCGGTGGCCCGAATGATCCGGTGGTGGCGCGCACGACCGACGGCGGCAAGACGTGGGTGAAGCTGGGCGCACCGGCGGTCAGCGCCGGCAGCGACCTGAGGGACATCTCGTTCGGCGACCTTTCGACGGGCGTGATCGTGGGTCAACGCGGTGTCTGCTTCCGTACCACTGACGGTGGCGAGCACTGGGCCGCGGTCTCGGTCGGCAACAATGCCTATCTGAACGCCGTCGGCATGAGCTCGGCTCAGGACGGCTGGGCGGCCGGCGCCTATTACTCCGGCACATACTCGCCGCTCCTGTGGCACACCACCAACGGCGGCGCCACGTGGACCCCGCAGAACCCGGGCGTGACGTCGGGTGACCTCACGTGCCTCTCGGTGCTGAGCGACACCACCGCTGTGGCGGGCGGCTGGGACGGCGACACGTCACCGTCGTACGCCTGTCGCACGACCGACGGCGGCGCGACCTGGACGCCGATCTCCACCAGTTGGTCGACTCTCGTCAGCGGCTTCGTCAACAACTGCGACTGGGTGACGGGTGTAGCGTTCGCCACCGCCGACGACGGGTGGGTGACGGTGAACGACGATCTCAACCGCACCGCGACAAGTGGCACTGCGTACGGGAGCGGCAAGGTGTTCGCCACGACAGACGGCAGTCAGACGTGGACCGACCAGACGCCGTCCGGCGACCTCTACCTCGAGGGCGGCGCCATGTCGTGCGCGTCGCCCTCCGCGGCCTGGCTCGCCGGCAGCGATATGAGTGAGGCGCACGCCAGCATCACTGGGACAAGTGACGGGGGCACGACGTGGACGCCATGCGGGGTCGGATGGGGCCAGTTCCCCGTCCTCGGCTTCGCGGCCACCGGCAGCACCCTCTGCGGGGTTTCGTGGGGCGGCTCCGGCGGGGCCGCGATCACAAGCTCGGACGGTGGCGCGACGTGGTCCCGGGGTTCGATCACCCCCGCACCCTCGCAGTCGCCGCTCGACCTGGACGGCATCACCTTCTCGAGCCCGACCCACGGCTGGGCGGTCGGCGGTGGCCCCGCCGGCGGCGTCGCCGAGACCACGGACGGCGGGCGCACCTGGGCCGAGCAGATCGTGACGCCCGCAGGCGGCGGCGGGTGGCTGTCGAGTGTCTCGTTCGTCAGCGATGACGAGGGGTGGGTCGCCGGCAGGGCGTACGGCAGCGACTCCCCGTGCGTCTACCACACCGTGAACGGCGGAGGGTACTGGGCACCTGAGACCCTGCCCGACGACATCCAGACCCAGACACCCACGTCGATAGAGTTCTCCGACAGCAGCCACGGCTGGCTCTTGACCGACGCCGGCTGGGTGCTACAGACAGTCGACGGCGGCACCGACTGGACGGTCTTCGCCGAAGGGATTGGCGGGGGGAAGTTCCGGGCGCAGACGTGGCTGGACTCGCAGCACGGCTGGCTCGTCGGCGACGACGGTGACGTCCTCCGGACCACCGATGGCGGCCTCGATTGGTCGTACGGCCAGGTCTTCCCCCAGTATCCGGTGACGGGCGTCGCCTTCGGCGACGCGATGCACGGCTGGGCAACCAGCGGAACCCTCGTCTACGCGACGAGCGACGGCGGCGCCACCTGGCGCATCCAGGGGGTGTCCGACGACGTTCAGGTGGAAGGAATCGCGGCGATGTCGGCAAGCCATGCCTACCTCTGGGGGACGGGGTGGCTGTTCGGGGCAGTCCTCGAGACCACGACCGGCGGTCAGAACCCAGATGACACGACTCCTCCGACGCTCTCGCTCGGCAAAGCCGCCGGCACCTGGTTCAACCACGACGTCACGGTCTCGCTGGTCGCATCCGACGCGAGCGGCATCATGATGGAGTTCGTGGGACTGGACGATGCCCAAGCGGGGCAGGACACCGCCATCACCGTGCCGACGAGTGCCGGTCAGGGCATGCATACCGCGACCGGGGTGGCGATTGACAATGCCGGCAACGGGAGCGCGCCGGTGTCTGTGTCGGTCGGTATCGACACGCAGGCACCGACGAAGACCTGGACGATCAACCGCCCGACGGTGGCCCGGGGCAAGACCACGACGCTCAAGTACCACATCTACGACCCGCTGCCGGGTTGCGACAAGGCCAAGACCACGCTCGTGATCTACAACGCCAAGGAGACGCGCGTGGTCAAGAAGGTGAGTCTCGGCACGGTCGCCGAGAACAAGGACCTGAGCTATCGCTACCGCTGCACGCTGCCGCGCGGCAGGTATTGGTGGGGCGTCAAGGCGACCGATATTGCCGGGAACGTCTGCAAGAACGTCTGGGTCTGGACGCTGACCGTGAAGTGAGCGAGGAGAGCATCCATGCATCTGTTCGGTGGCTCCAACGAACCGCACCTCACGCACTTTCTCGCCGATCGTCAGAGCGGCTCCGTGGTGCTCGCCTGGGATGTGCGGAACGCTCCGGCGTTGAGCTGGCGCGTGCTGAGGTCGGAGCACGACTTCGCCGAGACGGCCGACGTGCCCGTCGGCAGCGACCAGACGCTGCTGTCGGAAAGCCCGCAGTGCGGCGCGCGCGACGAGAAGGTCGACGCCCAGACGACCTACTACTACACCGTCTTCGCTCGGGGTGACGACGGCGTCTGGCACCGCCAGGTGAAGGTCCTGGTCAAGCCGGAAGAGCGTCTGGGGTGGCATCACCCCGCCGACGCGCCGAAGGTCGAAAGCGACCGTGTGGACTGTGGCGAGCTGGAGCCCGAGTCGGATCCGGTCGTGCTGATGGTGCGCAACTTCCCCATCGCCCGCCAGTCCTTGTTTCTCTAGTCGCGGCCCCGGACCGACGGCGGTTGGCGGCCGAGGTGGACGGATGAAACACTTGGTGCGTGCCCGCCGAACCTCATAGCGCCCGCTACCGCGACATCTTCTCCATCGCCGAGTTTCGGGCCGTCTTTGTCGCCCACGTCATCTCGATGCTCGGCAACGTGGTCGCGGCCGTGGCGCTCACGGTCCTCGTCTACGAGCGGACCGGCTCGCCGGCCCTCGCCGCCCTGACCTTCAGCGCCGCCTTTCTGCCCTACCTGTTCGGTGGCACCTTGCTCTCCTCGGTGGTCGACCGCCTGCCGGCTCGCCGGGTGCTGGTCGCCTGCAACCTGGGCAGCGCTCTGGTAGTCGGCGCCATGGCGTTCTTTGCGTTGCCCGTCTGGATGCTGCTAGTGCTGCTGTTCGTGCTTGGTCTGATCGCCCCGGTGTTTTCGGGCGTCCGAGCGGCGACGCTCGTCGACATCCTCGGCGAGGGGTCGCTGTTCATCCTGGGCCGCTCGCTGATCCGTCTGGTCGCCCAGGTCAGTCAGGTCGCCGGCAACCTCGCCGGCGGACTCCTGCTGCTGGTGCTCTCACCTCGCGCCGCGCTCGCCGTCGACGCGGCGTCGTTTGCCTGTTCGGCGTTGATCCTGCGATTGGGCACGCGCGCACGGGTACGTCGTGTCGCGGCCGGCGAGCTCTCGCTGCTGCGCGACTCGCTGTCGGGCCTGCGCAGAGTGTTCGCCCAGCCGCTGGTCGGCCGGCTGTTTGCGTTCTCGTGGCTGCTGCCCGCCTGCACGGCCGCACCCGAGGCCCTGGCCGCGCCGTACACCCACAGCATCGGGCGCGCCGCGGGCGCCGTCGGCCTCTACCTCGCCGGCCTGCCGGCCGGCACGGCGCTCGGCGACCTCTGGGTGGCGCGCGCCGCGTCGCCTTCGACGCAACGCCGTCTCGTGGTACCGGGCGCGCTGCTTACCTGCGTGCCCCTGCTGGCCTTCGTCTGGCAGCCGGGGCTGGGTGTGGCGGTCGCGCTCCTGTTCGTGTCCGGTCTGGGTTGCGCCTACATGCCGGGCTACGACCAGTCGCTGCTGGCCGTCTCAGACGACACCTTGCGTGGCCGGACCCTGGCGGCTCAGACGGCCGGGCTCATGTTCGCGCAGGGAGTCGGCTTTGCCGTCTGGGGCGTGGTCGCCGAGTTCGTCGCGCCCCGCTACGTCATCGCGGTCGCGGCCGCGTGCGGGCTCGCCATGGTCGTCGCCTGGTGGCCACATCGGTTGAGCGTGGCCCAAGCGTGAGCGATGCCGCGTGTCAGTTGGCTCTTGTGACCGCTCCGGCGCCGCTGCAACGCTAGTCGGCCCCCACGCGCAGCCAGTGCTCGACTCCGTCCTGGCGCGATGCTGCTCCGACGAACCTGCCGTGAGGCACCGGCATGCGAACGGCGCTGGCTTCGGCCTCCACGGTCTGTTCGGCCTGCGGGTGAAACCAGCTCAGGGCGTCGTGTGGCCGCACCTTGGCCTCGACCTGCCGCTGCCAGCCACCGTCGGCCTCCTGCGAGAACACCGTGTAGGAGTAGTCGGTGTGCTCGTCCAGGCCCTCGTCGGCAAGAAAGGTGTCCGTACTTTCATTGACGAGCACCTGCTCGTTGGCCCCTGGGGGTTCGGCAGCGTCGGCAAAGCCCCGGGTCGAGCGCAACACACGCCAGCGCAGCTCGTCGGCGTTACGCACCTCCCAGTCCAGCTCGACTCGACCGTTCTCGTGCCGGGCGCGGAAGTGAGCGATGTGCGGTCCCGACGAGTCGCCGAAGAGGTTCATGATCACCCTCCTTACCAAGAAGCGATGATAGCCGAGGGCCGTGAGAAAGACGTTAACCCTCCAGCCGTCGAGAATGCCGGCAAAGCTCCGGCCACCTCGACCCGCTGGGCGACCCACCATCTTCCTCAGGTAAGGTTCCTGCCGCAGCGACAAGCCCCTCGCCGCCGTCGGGCGTAGACTCCGCTTCATGAGAGTGTTCCTGCAACGGGTCGAGCGGGCGAGCGTGACTGTCGATGGCCGCGAGGTGGCGACCGTGGGCCCGGGCTTCGTGGCCCTGGTCGGCGTGACGCACTCAGACACCGCCGAGACCGCCGCCGGCCTGGCCGTCAAGCTCGTCAAACTGCGCGTCTTCGGCGACGACCAAGGGCTGATGAATCGCTCGCTCGCCGACGTGGGCGGCGAGCTGCTCGCCGTGCCCCAGTTCACGCTCTACGCCGACACCCGGCGCGGCAACCGGCCGAGCTTCACCGACGCCGCCCCGCCGGCGCAGGGCGAGGAGCTCTTCGAGGTCTTCGTTGCGGCGGTACGGGGTGCAGGCGTACCGGTCGCGACCGGCGTGTTCGGCGCCCACATGCGCGTGGCGCTCGTCAACGACGGGCCGGTGACGATCCTGCTCGAGGCCTGACCGCTTTCTCGCGGAGGCTCACTCCGGAGGCGTCACCCCCACCCCGGCCCCCGGCTCGTCGAGCGGCGGCGGCGGGAGATACGGAGGGGGCGGTGGCGAGTCCAGCGGCGCGGGCGGTGGCGAGACCAACGGCGCGGGCGGTGGCGAGACCGGCGTCGGCCCGGTCGGCTCCGCGCCCACGGGCACGATCTCCTGCTGGAGAGCCAGACCGGCACACACGCACGACAGCAAGGCGAGCACGACGGAGGCCGCCCACACATGCAGGTTGGCCATGCGATACCAGACGTGCTGGTAGGCGAACGCAAGCCCCAGCACGAGCGGCAGCGCCGTCAGGATGCCGCCGAGCACGACGAAGCGCAGGGTGAGCAGTCCGCCGATGATCATGACGACGCCCATGGCAACGAGCAGCCGCGGGGCGCTCACGACGACACCGAGGTGCCAGGCGAGCCCGAGCCGGTAGCCGGAGACGCGGTGAACGTAGAACCCCATGGCGATGGCGACGACGCCGGCGGCGACGCCCAGCACCGCCCCGAGCGTGCGGTAGGTCGACGAGTTCATGCCTGGGCCTCCACTTCTGCGCCGAACTCGGTCAGCTCGCCCTCGGGCGTGACCGTCGCCCCCTCGAGAGCATCGTCCGCCGTGCCTTTGTAGACCTGCTTGAAGATCAGGTAGGCGACCGGGCCGCTGATGACGCCGATCAGGCCGCCGACCAGGTAGTCGGCGCCGTTGGTGAACAGCGCGTAGACGGCGATGCCGATCGGGAAGCACACGTAGATGGCCAGCAGCCAGGTCGGCATGGGCACCCTGAACGGGCGCGGCATGTTGGGCTCGCGCACCCGCAGCACGATGGCCGCGATGAAGATCGGGATATAGCTGAACATGAGCAGGAACACGTCGATCACGATCAGGGTGGTGAACCCGTACTTGATCAGGATGGCATCGACGCAGCCCATGATGAGGATGGCGATCCACGGCGTGCCCCAGCGCTTGTGGGCCTTGCCCATGAAGCGCGGGTAGAGGCGGTCGCGCGAGAGCTGGTAGGACGGCCGCGAGCCGCTCGCCAGATAGCCCGTGTACAGGCCGAGGTTACTGGCGATCGCCGACGCGAACATGGCCCACAGCAGAAAGGCGCCGCCCACGATCTGGCCGGCCCTGACGAAGTCGACCAGGGCCCCGCCGGCGCTGGCGTCGGAGGCCATATTGACCCAGTTGCCGTGGCCGGCCGCCATGATGCCGGCCATCGTGGTGAGTGCGTAGGTGGCGATCACGACCGGCACGGCGATCATGATGGCCCGCGGGATCAGCTTCTGCGGATTTTCGACCTCGGCGGCCAGCGTCGACATGGACTCATATCCCGAGTACATCCACATCATGATGGCCAGGCCGAGGTTGGTGGCGGCGAAGATGCTCGTGTGCGGCGGCAGGAAGGGCGAGACCGGATTGCCGGACCCCCTGGCGAAGCCGAAGATCACGAGCAAGACGAACGGCACCATGACGATGATCTGGATGACGGTCAGCGCCTTGCCGGTAAGGTCGAGGCCGCGGATGTTGATGAAAGTGAAGAAGGCCACGAAGCCGATGCCCAGCAGCCAGCGCCAGTTGTCGTTCATGTGCCACTTGCTCGTGATGTAGCCCAGGGCGAGAGCGATGTAGACGGCCGAGTCGACGTACAGCGACATCGTCCACCACCAGCCGGTCTGAAAGCTCCAGTACTCACCCAGCCCGCGTCGCACCCAGCGAAACAGCCCGCCGCCCTCGGGAATGGCCGAGCCGAGCTCGGCCGACACGAGTGCCATGGGAATGCTCCAGAAGAACGGCAGCAGGCAGATCATGAGGATCGTGAACCCTGGGCCCGACGACGAGACGACGTCCTCCATGCCGAACGAGCCCGAGCAGACAAGGGTGAAGACGATCACCACCGCCGTGAAGATCCGCATCCGGACGCGCCGGAGTCCGGGGTCGGTGAGTAGTTTGCCAACGTCGGACATGCGTACCCCCAGTGCATCCCGATGGGCCTTGCGGCCCCTGTCGGGCCCGCGGTCGCCAGAAAGCCGCGACCTGCGGACCCCCCTCCGCCGCTAGCATACAAAGCGCGGCCGGGACCGGGAAGGGCAAGTCGGCAAGAAGTGAGCGAGCGGCGAGCGAGCGGTTCAGCGCGCGGCGGACGGGTTCCAGCTCTGCAGGTCCGGGGCGAGCTTCCAGAGGTCGATCCCCAGCTTGTCGTTCTCGCGGTAGTCGATCGGGATGTCGACGATCACCGGCCCGCGCGCGGCAAACGCTTCGCGCAGCACCGCCGCGAGGTCGCCGGCGCGCCGCACCCGAAGCCCTTTCAGGCCGAACGAACGCGCCAGAGCGACGAAGTCGGGATTGCCGAACCGGGTGCCCATGACGCCGCCGAAGCGGCGGCGCTGATGCATCTCGATCAGGCCGTAGCTGCCGTCGGTCCAGACCAGCACGACCAGCGGGTGCCCAAGCCGCCCGGCGGTCTCGAGCTCGGCGACGTTCATCAGAAAGCCGCCGTCGCCGACGATGGCGACCACCTTGTGGCGCCCCTGCACGGTGAGTGCGGCGGCGATCGCCGCCGGCAACGCAAAGCCCATCGCCGCGAAGCCGTTGGAGATGAGCACCGTGCTCGGCTCGCGGGCCTCCCAGAAACGCGCCACCCAGAGCTTGTGGGCGCCGACGTCGCTCACGAGGATGTCGTCGGGCGCCATGAGCTCGCGCAGGTCGCGCAGGACCCGCTGCGGCTTGACCGGCGCGTCGTCGTCGTCGCCCACGTCGAGCGCCACTTCGAAGGCGCGGTGGTAGGGCGGCACCTCGATGTGCGCCAGGGCGCCGTCACCCAGCAGGTCGCCGAGCTGGTCGATCGTCGAGGTGAGGTTGCCAACCAGCTCGACCTCGGGAACGTAGTGGGCGTCGATGTCGGGCGTGACCGTGTCGATGCAGATGATGCGCAGGTCGCCGTCGGGGTTCCACGACGATGGCGCCCACTCGACCAGGTCGTAGCCCACGCAGATGACCAGGTCGGCGCGCCCGAGGAACCCGGCCGGGTAGTTCTGGGCGTTCAACCCCGCGGTGAACAGGAAATGCTCGTCGTCGGCGTCGACCACGCCCTTGCCCATGAACGTCGTGATCACGTGCAGGCCGGTCCGCCGGCAGAACTCGCGCAACGCCCGCGACGCTCCCTGACGCACCACGCCGTGGCCCACGAGCAGCACGGGGCGGCGGGCGGCGCGTATGAGCTCGGCGGCGGCCCTCAGGGCCTCGTCGTCGGGCTCGATCATCGCCTGCGGCATGCGCTGCAGGCAGTGACCGCTCGCCACCGGGGTCGCCATCACGTCGGCGGGCAGCTCGAGATGCGTGGCCCCGGGCTTTTCGGCGGTGGCCACCGAAAAGGCCTTGCGCACCGCCTCGGGCACGGTGCGCGGGTCGTGCACGCGGGCGTTCCACTTGGTCATCGGCTGCATCATCTCGACGATGTCGATGAACTGGTGGGTCTCCTTGTGCATGCCCGAGAGGTCGACCTGCCCCGTGATCGCCACAAGCGGTGCGTGGTCCAGGTTGGCGTCGGCGATGCCGGTCGCCAGGTTGGTGGCGCCCGGACCGAGCGTCGCCAGGCAGACGCCGGCCTTGCCGGTCAGCCGTCCGTAGGCTTCGGCCATGAAGGCGGCGCCCTGCTCGTGGCGGGTCGGCACGAAGGTGATCTGGCTGGAGCGCTCGAGCGCGGCGTTCAGGTCGAGGGTCTCCTCGCCGGGGATGCCGAAGACGTACTCGACACCCTCGTTTTCGAGACAGGCGACGAAGGCGTCGGCGGCAAGGAAGGGTGTCGTCTGTGTGTCCATGCTGCGCTCGACTATCATCGTTCTACCCGATTCGGGCGTTCCCCGACCGCCGGGCCGGCGGGGCGCGACAGCCGCCTCAGGCCCTCAGCGACGCGGCAGCCGCGCTCAGCGACGCTTCAGCGACGCCCCCGTGCGCCGAGCGCGGGCTCGGCAGCATACGCGTCCAGGCTCAGATAGCGAGGCCAGGGGATCGGTTCGAGATGCCGCGCCGCCAGGCCGACCATGGCCGCGTTGTCGGTGCACAGCGCCGGGGGCGGTACAAAGACCTCGAGGCCGCGCTCCTCGCAGGCGTCGGCGAGGCGGCGGCGCAGCCGCGAGTTCGCGGCCACGCCGCCGCCGACCGCCACCCTGCGCAGCCCCTCATCGTCGGCGCAGCGCACGGTCTTACTCACGAGCTGATCGACGATCGCCTCCTGGTAAGAGGCGGCGATCGAGGCTCGCCGCGCCTCGGCGCCGTCGTCGCCCCGACCACGGACATCGCCCCTGCCGCCGGCATCGACCTGACCGCCGGCATCGCCCTCGCCGCCCGCAACGCCCTGACCGCCCGCCGCCTCGCTTTCGTGGTCGCGCAGGTAGTACAGCAAGGCCGTCTTCAGGCCGCTGAAGCTGAAGTCGAAGCCCCGCGGCAGGCTGCGCGGAAAGCTCACGAAGGCGGGGTCACCGCTCGCCGCCAGCACGTCGAGCTCGCGACCGCCGGGGTAGGGCAGGCCGAGCAGCCGGGCGCCCTTGTCGAAGGCTTCGCCGGCGGCGTCGTCGAGCGTGCGCCCGGCGACACGGAACTCGACGCCGCGCTCGACCACCGCGAGCAGCGTGTGGCCGCCGCTCGCCGTGAGGCACACGAACGGCGCCTCGACGCCGAGCGCGTAGGCCGCGGCGAGGTGGCCTTGCAGATGGTCGACCGGCGTCAGCGGCAGGCGGCGCGCGTAGGCGATCGCCTTGGCGGCGGCGAGGCCGGTGAGCAGCGCGCCGATCAGGCCCGGGCCCGTGGTCACCGCGACGCCGTCGAGATCGTCCCAGCCGGCCCCGGCGTCGGCGAGGGCGTCGGCTACCGTGGGCACGAGCAGCTCGGTGTGACGCCGCGACGCGACTTCGGGCACGACCCCACCGAACACGGCGTGGAACTCGTGTTGCGACGAGACGATCGACGAGCGGATCACGGCCGCGCCGTCGCCGTCGGCGGCGGTCTCGACCACGGCCGCGCTCGTGTCGTCGCACGAGGTCTCGATGCACAGCAGGGTGCTCAGGCCGAATCCCCTTCCCATTCCTTCCACATGATGAGCGCGTCCTCACGGTTGTCGGAGTAGTAGCCGCGCCGCACGCCGGTGGCGACGAACCCGAAGCTGCGGTACAGCTCGATCGCGGGCTCGTTGGAGACGCGCACTTCGAGCGTGTGCCCGCGGTGTCCGTCGAGCTCGGTGATCTCGAAGTAGGCCTCGAGCAGGTCGGAGGCGGCGTGGCGGCGGCGACTGGTCGCGCTCACAGCCAGGTTCATGATGTGCCAGACGTCGACGAACATGTCGGCGATCAGGTAGCCCGCCAAGCGGCCGTTGACCAGGTAGCCCAGGCAGAGCGCCTCGTGCTTGATCAGCATCGTGGCGAAGACGTTGTGATGCCAGGGCAGCGTGAAGGTGTCCTGCTCGATGGCGACGATGGCCGGCAGGTCGGCCGCGGTGAGCCGCCGGATGACGGGCACCCCGTCGACGCCCCCTTGACCGGGCAGCGATTCGATCATGATGACGGCCGCCCGTGCGACGGCGGAGCGCTCGACTGCGGATTGCTCGACGACGGATCGCTCGACGGCAGGGTACTCGACGGGAGCGGCGTGCCGCGGGCGCGCGGCACTGCGTCGGGCTCGCGCCCATAGATGGGCAGGGTCTCGTCGAAACCGCGCCTGATCGCCGGCGAACCGGCCAGGAACGCACGGGCGACCATCAGCGCACCGGGGCTGGCGGCGCCCCGAGCAAGCGATACGGTCGCCGGCAGCAGATCGGCATGCAGCGTGGCGCCGTCGCCGCCCACGATGGCGCCGGGCCAGCGCTCGAGAAACTCAGGCAGATCCGCGGCGCCCACGACGGTGAGCCCGACGACGGGCTCGAGGTCGGCGCCGTTGGGCGGTTCGACGCCGCCCGCCCGCCCGGCGCGGTCCGCCGGCTCGAGGTCGGCGCCGTCGGGCGGCTCGACGCCGCCCGCGGACTCTGCGTGACGGTAGACGGCCGCGAAGACCTCGTTGCGACGGCCGTCGATCATCGGCACGAAGTACTCGGCGCCCGCGTCCGCCCCACTCTCACTCGCCGCGCCCTCGGCCAGGCCGCGGGCCAGCGCTTCGAGGCTCGGTGCTCCGGCCAGCGGCAGACCTGAGGCCTGGGCCAGCGCGCGGGCGGTCGCGACCCCTATACGCAGTCCGGTGAAGGTCCCCGGGCCCAGGCCGCAGACGATGGTCGCGACCTCGTCGAGGCCGACGCCGGCGGCGTTCAGCGCCTCGTGGACGCCTTCGAGCAGACGCCGGGCCTGCAGGGGTCCGTCGGTCGTGAGCGAGGCGCCGAGCAGTTCGCCGCCGGCGCCGACGACGACGGCCGACGCCGCGGCGGTCGATGTCTCCAGCGCAAGGATCACGCAATGGCTCCGTCAGTGACGAGACCCACCTGCTCGATCCCCGCCGCCGCCATTCCCGCCGCCGACATCGCGCCAGCCAGCGCCCGCTCGAGGGCCGGCGCGGCATGCAGTTCGAGACCGCGGCTTTCGGGAGTGCGGTGCGTGAGCAGCACGTCGACGTCGGCGGGCGGCAGCTCCGCCGCGCCCGCCTCGGGCCACTCGACGAAGCTCACAGACAGGCCGTCGAGGTAGTCTTCCCAGGCAAACAGCGTCACGTCGGCGCCCGCGCCCAGCCGGTAGAGATCGAGGTGGTGCAGGTGCAGCCCGTCGGTGCCCTCGTAGCTTTGCGCGAGGGTGAACGAGGGGCTCGCCACGACGCGCTCGACGCCGAGCTTGCGCAGGGCTTCGCGAACCAGGGTGGTCTTGCCCGTGCCCAGCTCGCCGCGCAGCGTGACGAGCGCGGGTGGGTCGAGCCTCTCGGCGAGCAGGCAGGCGAAGGTGCCGGTCGCGTCCGGCGAGGTGAGCGTCGCGGTCAGCATGCCCCTAGAAGAGGCCGAGCTGCTCGGCCGCTCCGTCGCCCGGCGGCGGCGTAGCCGGGCCGCTCGACGGCGGAGCGTCGGCCGCGGCAGGCGCCGTGTCGACGAGCGGCGGCAGCGCGTCCACCAACGACGGCGGCGTATCGCCATTGGGCCGTGCGGTTGCGTCGCCCGGCGCGCCGTCGTCGCGCGCGATCGCACCGTCGGGCGCGCCGTCGGGCACGCCGTCGACGACGCCGTCACCGGCGAGCGGCAGGTTCAGGACGTCGGGCAGGCGCAGGAAATCCTGCTTCAGGGTCTCGAGCATGGACGGCGTGTACAGCGCCGCCGCCGGGTGAAAGATCGGGAAGAGATAGAGATCGCGCCCGCCGATGCTCGCGCGTTGGGCGGCGCCGTGCACGCGCGTGATGCCCGCCGGGCTGCCCGACAGCAGCTTGGTCGAGAAGTTGCCCAGCGTGACCACCACGCGCGGCGCGATGAGCTCGACCTGCCGCAACAGAAACGGCTTGCAGGCCTCGATCTCTTCGGGCTGGGGGTCGCGATTGTTGGGCGGCCGCGACTTGAGGACGTTGGCGATGTAGACCTGCTCGCGGGTAAGGCCGATGGTGGAAAGGAGCTGGTCGAGAAGCTTGCCCGCCTGCCCCACGAACGGCCGGCCCTGCTGGTCTTCGTGGTAGCCGGGAGCCTCGCCGACGAACATGAGGTCGCTGTGCGGGTCGCCCTCGCCGAACACGACGCGCGTACGCGTGGCGGCGAGCTGGCACTTCTCGCAGGCCTCGGCTTGCCGCCTCAGCTCGCCGAGCTGGGCTACGACCGCGTCGTCAGTGGCAGGTGCCACAGGAGGAGCCCCCACAAGACGAGCAGCTCTTGCTCGTCCCGCCGCCGCCGACGTTGGCCGACGTGGAGTGGACCGCGAAGCTGGACAGCAGGCGGCGAACGTCGTTTGTGGAGCACTCGGGGCAACGCGGTCGATCGCCGTTGCGCACGAGCTCTTCGAAGCGGACGTCGCAGTGATCGCACAGGAACTCGTAGATGGGCATGGCCACAGTGTACCACCGGGTGCGGCAGGTGGAGTCAGTCGCTTGTGCGCGGGCGCGCGGGCGGCGTGCTCTGCGTTGCGCTGTGTGTTGCGTCATGTGCTGCGTCGTGTGTTGCGTCGTGTGTTGCGTCGTGCGTTGCGTCGTCCACCCCCGGCGGCCACGTTTGTCCACCCGGTCCTTACGGCAGAATTGACCAGAGGGAGCACTACCCCTACGCTGCTCATTGAACAATTGATCAGGATCTTGGCCAATTGTTCAAGGCTCCCGCTTCGAGCCCCAGGGCCGGAGACGGGGTGTCACCGCACTTATTAACCGTGCGCCGGGACGTTAGGCCGGCGCGGTACCGCTCACCACGGGCGGACTGCAGCCAGAGGAGCCGACGCCTTGCTTCCACACGAAGCGCTGCGTGTAGTTGTGATCGGACCGGGCCGTCTGGGCGCGACGCTGGTCGCGTCGCTCAGGCAGGCTGGCATCGCGGTGCCCGCCGTCGTTCCTTCGCCGGCCGCCGCGCTCGACTCGGCAGCCGAGCCTCCACGCCTTTCCCTGCGCGACGCCGTCGCGCTGGCCGACGTCGTCTGGATCACCGTACCCGACGACGCGATCGAAGGCGTCGCCCACGTCGCCGCCGCCGCGCTGCCGCGACCGCTCGAGCGCCCGGTCGCGGCGATCCACTCGAGCGGTCTGGGCTCTCTCGACCTGCTCGCGCCGCTGCGCGGCGTCGCCGCCGGCATTCTCTCGCTGCACCCGTTGCAGTCGTTCGCGGCACCCGGCGACGCGGCCGCGCTGCGCGGCGTGCCGATGGCCGTGACCGGCGACACGCCGGCCGACGTCGCCCTGGGCCGCTGGCTGGCCCAGCGCCTCGGTTGCCGGCCGTTCGATCTCGCCGACGACGCCAAGCCCCTCTACCACCTGGCGGCCGCCACGGCGAGCAACCTCTTCGTGGCCCTGCAGAGCGAAGCCGGCGAGCTGCTGGCGGCGGCGGGCGTGCCGCCCGCCGCCGCCCCCGCGCTGCTCGCCCCCCTCGTCACTACGACCGCCGCCAACGTGGCCGCGCGCGGGCCGGCGCAAGCCTTGACCGGTCCCGTAGCCCGCGGCGACGTGGGCACGGTGCGAGCCCATCTCGCCCTGCTCGCCGAGCAGCCGCCCCGGTTCGCGGCGACCTACCGGTCGCTGTCGCTGCAGGCGCTGCATCTCGCCGCGCCGCGCCTCGACGACGAGACGGTGCGCGCCCTGCGCGAGTTGCTCGACCCGCCGCAAGGATCAGCCGCGAACGCCGCCGAACCGTCACGAGGGTCGGCCGCGAACGCCGCCGAACCGTCACGAGGGTCGGCAATGAGCGCCGCCGGCCGCAAGGAGGATCGGGGGTGAGCGCTACGAGCCGCTCGAGCGAGCAGACGGTCGCCGTCACGCGCACGATCGCGGCCGCGCGCGAGGCGATCGCGGCGCTGCCACGGCCGCTCGGCCTGGTGCCGACCATGGGCGCGCTGCACGAAGGCCACCTGGCCCTGATCAGGGCGGCCGCGACCGAATGCGCCGCCGTGGTCGTGACCATCTTCGTGAACCCCACGCAGTTCGGCCCGGGCGAAGACTTCACCAGCTATCCGCGCGACGAACGTCGCGATGTGGAGCTCGTGGCGGCGGCCGGCGCCGACCTCGTGTTTGCGCCGCCGGTCGCCGAGATGTACCCGCCCGCCGCGGTCACGTCAGTGCACCTCGACGGACCGCTGACCACGCTTTACGAAGCCGCCGAGCGCCCCGGCCACTTCGACGGCGTCGCGACGATCGTCGCGAAGCTGCTTTCGATCGTCGGTCCGCGGCGTGCCTACTTTGGCCGCAAGGACGCCCAGCAGCTCGCCGTCGTGCGGCGGCTCGCCGCCGACCTCGACCTGCCCGTCGAGATCCGCGGCATCGAGACCGTGCGCGAGCCCGACGGCCTGGCCCTGAGCTCGCGTAACGTCTATCTCACGGCCGCGCAGCGTGCCAAGGCGCCCGAGCTGTACCGGGCCCTCCAGGCGGGCCGCGCGAGGGCCGCCGATGGCGCCAAAGCGATCGTCGACGAGGTCACGGCCAAGCTTGTGCTCGGCTTTCCGCCCTACCTGCGACTCGCCGACGACCCCGACGACCTGCGGCCGACGTTTTCGGTCGATTACGTCGCGGTGGTCGATCCCCTGACCTTCGCGGCGGCCGGCGCGGTGGCCGGCGCGACGATCGGCGCGGTGGCCGGCGCGACGACTGGCGCGGTGGCGCCCGAGAGCCTCATCGTCGCCGCCGCCCGCCTGGGCACGACGCGCCTGCTCGACAACGTCGCGGTGGGCGCCGCGACCTCCGAGGCGAGCGGCTCCGGGAACACCAGCTCCGGGAACAGCAGCCCCAGCAACAGCAGCTCCAGGAACGGCAGCAACGCCGCGGGCAACGCGGCGACGATCCGAAAGACGACCACACCCCACGAGCCGGACCCGCGCGGCGGGCCGGCATCGGCCAAGGAGGACTGACAGACGTGGCGACAGTGATGATCAACGGACGGCACAAGGCGGCGGTGCACGAAGGGCTCATGTGCGTCGTGACCGGCACGATCGAGTTCGCGAGCGGAGGCGACGCCGACATCATCAAGATCACCGACGACGTGACCGAGGCGGTGCGCCAGACCGGCCTGCGCGACGGCACAGTGACCGTGTTCGTACCCGGTGCGACCGGGGCGGTCACGACCCTCGAGTTCGAGCCCGGCGTCGTGCACGACGTGCAGCTCGCGCTCGACCAGATCGCTCCGCCCGACAGACACTACGTCCATAACGACAACCTGAAGGACGGCAACGGCCACTCGCACGTGCGCGCCGGCCTGGTCGGCCCTTCGATCACGGTGCCGTTCGTCGACGGCCGCCTCACCCTGGGCAAGTTCCAGAACATCGTCTTCTGCGACTTCGACGCGCGGCCCCGCGAGCGCCAGCTGATCGTCCAGGTGATGGGCGTATGAGCGATCGGCGCGACACGGGCGTCCTCGTGCAGGTGGCGCTCGACTTCGTCGATCTGCCGCGCGCCATCGAGATCGCCCGCGAGGCGGTCGCCGGCGGCGTCGACTGGGTCGAAGCCGGCACGCCGCTGATCAAAGCCGAGGGCCTCGACTCGGTGCGCGAGCTGAAGGCCGCGTTTCCCGACAAGCTCATCTTCGCCGACCTGAAGACGATGGACGCCGGCCGCATCGAGGTCGAGTACGCCGCCAAGGCCGGCGCCGGCCTGGTCGGTGTGCTGGGCGCGGCCAGTGACTCGACCATCAAGGAGTGCATCGAGGCCGCCCACAACTACGGCTGCAAGCTGATCGTCGACATGATTGAGGTGGCCGATCCGGTCACCCGGGCGCGTCAGGCCGAGGAGTGGGGCGCCGACTACGTCGGCATCCACACGGCGATCGACCAGCAGATGCGCGGCGAAGCGCCGTTTGCCACCCTGCGCGCCGTCGCCGAGGCCGTCTCGATACCGGTCAGCGCGGCCGGCGGCATCAACTCCGAGACCGCAGCGGCCGCCGTGGCGGCGGGCGCCGGCATCGTGGTGGTGGGCGGCGCCATCACCAAGTCGACCGACGCCACGGCGGCGGCGGCCGAGATCCGCCGCGCCGTCGACGAGGGCGTCTCGATCGAGACGACGCTCTACAAGCGCGCCGGCGCCGACGCGATCCGCTCCGTGCTCGAGCAGGTCTCCACCGCCAACATCTCCGACGGCTGGCACCGCCAGCCTAGCCTGCACGGCATCAGGCCGCTGCTGCCCGGCGCCCATATGTGCGGCCCGGCGGTGACGGTGCGCACCTACCCGGGCGACTGGGCCAAGCCGGTCGAGGCCATCGATGAGTGCAAGCCCGGCGACGTGCTGGTCGTCGACGCGTTCAACAGCTACCCCGCGATCTGGGGCGAGCTCGCCACCCACAGCGCCAAGGTCAAGGGACTGGCCGGTCTCGTCGTGTGGGGCGCCATCCGTGACACGCCCGAGATCGCGCGCATCGGGTTTCCGGCCTTCTCGAGCCTCGTCTCGGCCAACGCCGGCGAGCCCAAGGGCTTCGGCGAGATCAACGTGCCGGTGCTGATCGCCGGCCAGACGGTCGAACCCGGCGACTGGGTCGTGGGCGACGACGACGGTGTGATCGTGCTGCCCAAGGCGCAGGCCGTTGAGCTCGCCAACCGCGCCATGGACGTGCTCGAAAAGGAGAACCGCATGCGCGGCGAGATCGACGCCGGCAAGACTCTCGCCGAGGTCGCCTACCTGCAGAAGTGGGAGAAGCGCTGAGGAAGCCGACCGAGCGACCGCACGGCCGTCGGGCGTCAGGCGTCTGAAGCCTTACGCGACGCGCACCTTGGCGTAGCTTGCCTCGAAGGTCGCGTTGAAGGCGCCGAGGTCGCGCAGGAACGTGCCGCCCGCCATCTGCTCGTCGGTCGGCCGCATGGAGCGCTGCACGAGACTGCGCACCAGCGGGTCGGCCGCCGGCACGACGGGCTGGTAGCCCATGATGTCGGCGTTCGCCGCGGCCACGTGGGGCTCGAGCAGGTAGTTCAAGAAGGCATGAGCCGCGGCCGGCTCGTAGGCGTTGGCCGGAATGCAGGGCGCGTCGGCCCAGACGCGGTAGCCTTCGTTGGGTAGGACGTAGCGAATACCGGGTGCGCCCTGGGTGATCGCGGCAGCGACGTCGCCGTCCCAGCACTCCACGATGGGCGTGCCGTCGAGGATGCGGCGAGCCAGCGCCGTGGTGTCGTAGGCGGTCACGAGGGATTTCTGGGCGGCGGCCATGGCGGCGGC
Organism: uncultured Actinomycetes bacterium; assembly: GCA_963845355.1. Taxonomy (GTDB): domain Bacteria; phylum Actinomycetota; class Thermoleophilia; order UBA2241; family UBA2241; genus Bog-752. The sequence goes on along the minus strand of CAWJRV010000052.1, from coordinate 24,433 downwards.
CTGGTCGAGCAGCACGGCGTCGGTGCAGTTGGGGTCGGCGCCGAGCAGGAACAGCGCCGGGCCCAGGACTTCGCGCGAGCCGTCGAGCATCGATATCTGCCCGGCGTAGGCGGGATCGTAGAGCATCTGCCAGCTCTTCGGCGGCAGGGCGATGCGGTCGAGGCGCACGGCAAAGCCTTCGGTGCCGAAGTAGCACACCGAGGTGTACTTCTCGCCGTGGATACCCGGGTCGTAGGCCGGCGCCTGGAAGTACGGCTGTGTGACCATGCCCCAGTTGGGCAGCAGCTCCAGGTCGAGAGGCTGCAGCAGGCCCGCCTTGAGCAGCGCCTCGGCGGCCCAGTCGGTCGGCATGATGACGTCGAAGCGTTCGCCCGCGGCCACGCGCGTGATGAAATCGTCGTTGCGCTCGATCGTGGTCTCGTCGACGCGGATGCCGGTCTCGGCCTCGAAGCTCTTCAGCAGCGCGGTCGACAGGTAGTCGGCCCAGTTGAGCAGCTTGATCGACGAAGGCTTCGGTGAGCGCGCTTGAGCGTCTGGGGCGACATCTGCCATGGCGCCATGTTCGACACGGTCCCGCCGGTTCCCTCTTAGAAAGTTAGGACTTACGGACAGAGACGTACCGGCGCACCGCAATGACCGCCCACACCGCTTCGACCACCCCGAACGGCCAGGCTCCGGACAGAAAGCCGTAGGCGCTGGACGCCAGGCAGCCAACGGCGAACGCGGCGATGAAGCCCGGTCCGCGCTTCTCGAGGGCGTACATGAGCATCATGAACGTCAGCGCGGTGACACCGTAGAGGGTGACGGCCATGACGATCGCCTCTCTGCCTCTAAGCCGGTATCCCGGCTGCCGGGCGTCGATCGTCGGCGAGACGGTCGTCGCTCGCGGGGCGGTCGTCGCTCGCGGGGCGGGCGCAGGTCTCGTGCCGGACGCCGCCTGCGAGCTTGCCGGTCACGCGCCGTCCACCGACCGCGCGCACGGCCGCTTGCAGCGTGCCGAGGCGAGCCGCGTAGAGCAGATGACCGGGGCAGTCACAGTCCGAGGCGCCGAAGCGCGCCACTTCACGCTCGACCGGTCCGATTCCGCACAGCCGCGCCGCAAGCTCGCATTCCGACAGCGGCGTGTCGAACAGCCACGCTCTGGTGGCGGGGTGCCGGCTGAAGAGGTAGTCGGCCTGCCAGCGCAAGGGCTTGGCGGCACGGCGATGGCGCGCGACGCGGGCGTGCCGCCCGCGTCGCGCGCTCCCCACGTAGGCGTGCCAGCCGCGGGCGAAGGTGACGGGGCCCAGGGCGCCGACGACGATCGTCTCGCGACGCGGCGTCCAGGCAGCGACCACGTAGAGGCGGTTGATGGCGCTCACGTGTCGTCAACCAGGCGCCGGTAGCTTCGGGGCCGGCGATGGGCGCCGCCCCACATCTCGGTGCGGCGCCACTCGCGCACCTCATCAAGGTCGAAGCGCGCCAGGCAGACCTCCTCGTCTTGCCCCGCGCGCACTACCCGCGTGTCGCGGCCGGCGCCGTCGCTGTCGTAGACGCAGGGGTGGAAGGCCACCGAACGACCGTCGCAGTCGTCGTGCGAAGCCGGGTAGTTCGCCAGCGCGACGCAGACCGAGTCCTCGTAAGCCCGAGCGCGAAGCTGCCCCGTCCGGTTGTCGTCCATGGGGCAGGCATTGGGTACCAGGATGACCTCGGCGCCGTCGAGCGCGAGTATGCGGGCGCTCTCGGGAAACTCGCGATCGAAGCAGATCATCGCCCCCACCTCGACCGGACCGCCCGCCGTGTCGAGGGTCGCTACCAGGAAGTCCTCGCCGGGGGTGAGCGACTCCTCGGGCTGCTCGAAGTCACACGTGTGCACCTTGGCGTAGGTCAGCGTCTCGCGGCCGTGGCGGTCAAACAGGGTGATGCTGTTGCGCGGGGCACCCGGCCACGCCTCGAGGTAGGTGATCGCGATGGCCATGCCGAGCTCGGCGGCGAGGGCGGCGAACCGCTGCACGAACGCCCCGCCGCGCGGCACGGCCTGTGCCCGCCAGCGCTCGAGCTCACCGCCGACAAAGCCGTAGCCGATGTTCCACATCTCGGGAAAGAGCGCGATGTCGGCGCCGAGGGCGGCGGCCGCGCGGCAAGCCGCCTCGCCGCGCCGCAGGTTCTCGCCCTGGTCGTAACCGGCCGCGTCGACCTGCAGCAGCGCGACGGTGAGCGCCGCGCTCACGTCTCGGTCCGCGTGCCGGGAGCCCTGCGAGCGCGTGCGCGGGCCAGGGCGTCACGACCCCCAGCGGCCAGCCGGGCGCCGCGCGGCAGCGGCTGGCAGCGCGGGCAGAAGTGGGTGCCGCGGCCGCCCAGCTCGACCCTGCGCACGGTGACGCCGCAGATACGGCAGGGCTCGCCGGCGCGCCCGTACACGTTGAGGATCTCCTGAAAGGCGCCGCGGTCACCCTCGGGCCCGACGAACGTGTCGATCGACGAACCGTTGTGCTCGATGCCGGCCTGCAGCGTCTCGAGCAGCGCGTCGTGGAGCCGCGCGGCCTCGACCGGCTTGAGCGTCCCGGCGCGGCGCAGGGGGTTCAGGCCGGCCCGAAACAGGGCTTCGTCGGCGTAGATGTTGCCCACCCCGGCGAGACGCCGCTGGTCGAGCAGCAACGATTTGAGCGGCGTGCCGCGCCCCCGCAGCGCATCGCGCAGGTAGGCGGCGGTGAACCGCGGGCCGAACGGCTCGGGTCCGAGCGCGGCGAAGAACTCGTCCTCGTCGGCGGCCTCGACCGCCCAGACCCGGCCGAAGCGCCGCGTGTCGTAGAAGCGGAGGTCGGTGCCGGGCGTGAAGTGCGCGACGAAGCGCGGCGCGCGGACGCCCGGTTCGGGCGCGAAGACCAGGCGTCCCGTCATGCGCAGGTGGACCACGAGCAGCATGCCCTCGAGCTCGACGATCAGGTATTTGCCGCGGCGCCGCAGAGCCACGACGCGGCGCCCGCGCAGGGCGGCGCGCAACGTGTCCTCACTTTGCAGCGATACGGTGGGGTCGTTGACCGTGACCTGGTCGAGCACGAGGCCCGGCAGACAGGTCGAGAGGCGGCGGCGGACGGTCTCGACCTCGGGCAGCTCAGGCATCGGAGGGTGCTTCCTGGGCGCGCTCCCACCAGCCCTGAAGAAAGGCGCGCGCCTGCTGGGGGGTCGTGACGACGCCACAGTCGATCTCCTCCTGCAGCACGTCGAGGGCGCGGCCTACGGCCGCGCCCTCGGGCAGGTTGAGCAGCGCCATGATCTCGTCGCCGCCCAGCAGGCGGCGGGGTGGCGACGGCGTGTCGCCGAACACATCGCGGGCGATGCGGAAGTGGCGCGCCAGCGACTGCGGCGGCGTGCGCTGCCCGCGCGTCGCCATGCGATCGGCCAGCGACAGGGCGATAGCCTCGAAGACGAAGGGCTCCACGACGTGACGAAAGCGCACCAGGGAGCGCGTGGTGAGCGGCATCTCGCGCACCAGAAAGCCCAGCCGCAGATGATGACGCACCAGATCGCCCAGGAACCGCTCGAAGCGCCGGCTCATGCGCAGACGGCGGCAGACGACGCCGACGAGCTCTTCGCCGATCCGGTCGTGGTAGAAGAACGTCACCCGCCCGTCGCCGTCGACTCGTCGCGACGCGGGCTTGCCGATGTCGTGCAGCAGCACGGCCCAGGCGAGCGGCGAGAGCGGCGCGGCGCCCGGAAGGCCGGTCTCGTCGGGCAGCGTCAGGTAGCGCTCGCCTCCGAGCGCGGCGACGATCTGCGGCAGGAACGACAGCGCTTCGAGGGTGTGATCGAAGACGTCGAGGTGGTGATAGGGATTCTGGCTCACTCCCCGCAAGGCCGCGACCTCGGGCAGCACGACCTCGAGGGCGCCAAGGTCGGCCAGGCACCGCGCGGCGGAGCCGGCGGCGGACAGGCCCAGCAACGCCGAGAGCTCGTGCTCGAGCCGCTCGCCGCTCATCGCGGCGAGTCCGCCCGACGCACCGCGGGCGGCTTCTTCGAGACCGGCGGCCGGCGTCAGGTCGAGCTCGTAGCGCAGCCGGGCGAGGCGCACGACACGCACGGGGTCGTCCTGGAGCGACGCCGGCGCGCACGGCGCGAGCCGGCGGGCGCGCAGGTCGGCGAGTCCGCCGCAGGGGTCGACCAGGGCCGTGGACGGCCCGCCCAGCGGGCGGGCGATGGCGTTGATCGTAAAGTCGCGGCCGCGCAGATCGTCGACGATCGACGCGCCGCGCAGAGGCGCCACGTCGACGTGACCGCCCTGACAGGCGATCCGCCAGGCCGAAAACCGCTCCGAAAACGAAAAGGCGGCCCCGTCGAGGGCGCCGGCCAGGGTGTGAGCGAACGTCTCGGCGTCGCCGGCCACGACGAGGTCGATGTCGTCGCAGAGCCGGTGCAGCAAGGTGTCGCGCACCGCGCCGCCCACGACCCAGGCGCCGCCGCTCGCGGCGACCGCGGGGGCGGCGGCGGCGGCGATGGCGTACGGGTCGAGCATCCGCGTGCCGCCGTCAGGCAGGGTGAGCGGCGTCGGCCGATCGGCCCGCAGCGCCCGCCCCAGCCGCTTCGGCAGGCTCGGCCGTCTCGATGTAGCGGCGCACGACGCGCGGCGAGACGTCGCAGGCGATCTCGTAGTTGATCGTGTCGAGCAGCCGGGCGACGTCTTCGGCAAGGATCCGCTCGGCGCCCGAGCGACCGATGAACACGACCTCGTCGCCGGGCCGCACGGCGCCCGGGTCGTCTGGCAGCAGCACGGTGAGCTGGTCCATGCTGATCGTGCCCGCAATGGGGCAGCGCCGGCCGTTCACGAGCACCTCGCCGCGGTTGGTGAGAGCCCGGGCGACGCCGTCGGCGTAGCCGATCGGCACGATCGCCAGGCGCGCCGGACGGTCGGCGACGAAGCGCCGCCCGTAGCCGACCGAGTCGCCGGGACCCACCTCGCGGATGCCGGCGACATACGAGCTCAGGCGCAGCGCCGGACGCAGGCCGCGCGGCTCGGGGTCGTCGCCGAACGGCGAGAGTCCGTAGATGGCGATGCCGGTACGCACCATGTCGAAGTGAGCGGCGGGCTCGCGCATGGTCGCGGCGCTGTTGGCGACGTGGGCGATGAGGCCGGGGTAGTGCTCCTTGAGCTGCCCGGCGAGCGCCGTGAAGCGCTCGAGCTGGGTCATGAGAAAGGCCGGGTCGTCTTCGTCGGCGGTGGCGAGATGGCTCATGAGGCCGGTGAGCGTCGATGAGGGCGCGGCGGCGGCGCAGAGCGCCGCCGCCGCGCCCTCATCGACGCCGAGCCGCCCCATGCCGGAGTTGAACTTGACGTGCACACGGGCGCCGCAGCGCAGCGCCTCGGCGAGGAAGGCGTCGGACCACACCGCGACCTCGGCGCGCGCCCTGGCGGCACGCGCGACCTCGGCGCCGGTGAGCGCGCCGAAGATCAGCAGCGGCGCGGCGATGGCCGCGTCGCGCAGCTCCTCGGCCTCGGTGACGGTGGCCACGCCCAGCCACGACGCTCCGGCCTGCAGGGCCGCCCGGGCGACGGGCACGGCGCCGTGGCCGTAGCCGTTGGCCTTGACCACCGCGCACAACCTGCCGCCGGCGGGCAGCAGGGCGACCAGGTGAGCGATGTTGTGGCGCACCGCCGAGAGGTCGACGGTGGCCAGGGCGCGCTGACGGTCTTCGAGCACCTAGAGCCCCATCGCGCGGATGATGTCGTGACGCGCCACGATGCCGATCAGCCGGCCGTTCCCATCGACCACCGGCACGCGGTTGACCTTCTTGTCGACCATGATGTTGGCGGCCGCGCGTACGGGTTCGTCGGCGCTGACCGTGAGCACTTCGGAGGTCATCACGTCGCGCACCGAGTTGCCCACCATCTTGTTGAGGCGCTCCTCGAACTTCTTCTGACCGCCAAGGTACACGAGGTTGCCGAACAGCCCGAAGTAGTGGGGCAGGCGCACGTCGGCGTCCTCGATCACGAGGTCGCCCTCGGTGACGATGCCCACCAGCCGGCCGCCCGCCTCGACCACCGGCACACCGCCCAGGTCCTTCTCCTGCAGGAGCAGCACGAGTTCGTGGACGGTGGCGTCGGGAGCGATCGTCACCACGTCGCGCTCCATGATGTCGGCCACCCGCGTGTCGTCGGCGTCCGTGGTCGCGCCTTCGCTCGCGCCTGCCGCTGCCGCTGCGTCTGCCGCTGCGTCTGCCGCTGCGTCTGCCGCTGCGTGGTCGCTGTCGCCCTGGCTCACCTGCTCACCTTCCCGGTCAGTCGTGGTCATGAGAGTGCTCGTGGTCGTCGGAGTCGTCTTCGCCCAGCACCAGCCGCTCGACGGCCAGCGGCAGAAAGTCGAACAGGTCGCTCGCGATCAGGCCCTCGGTGCTCGTTCTCGTGGCGACCGCCAGGTCGGCGGAAAGTCCGTGCACGTAGCCGCCGAGACAGGCCGCCTCGGTGGCCGAAAGGCCCTTGGCGAGCTGGCCGGCGATGATGCCGGTCAGCACGTCGCCGGTGCCCGGCGTGGCCAGGCCGGGGTTGCCGACCGGCACGACGTAGGCGGTGCCGTCGGGGTCGGCGACGATCGTGTGGGCGCCTTTCAGCAGGACGGTCGCGCCGGCGCGCCGGGCCGCTTCGCGAGCCGACTCGAGGCGGTGGGCGGCGACTTCGGCGGCGGTCGTGCCGAGCAGACGAGCCAGCTCTCCCTCGTGGGGCGTGAGCACCGTCGGGGCCGCGCGCCCGGCGAGCAGCTCGAGGTCACCGCCCAGGGCATAGAGGGCGTCGGCGTCGATCACGAGCGGCGTCTCGGGCGTCGCGCCCACGAGCTCGCGCACCAGATCGACGGTGCCGGCGTCGCGGCCCATGCCCGGGCCCAGCGCCGCCGCCTTGAGGCGCGCCATCTCGTCGCGGATGGCGCCCAGCGCCTCGTGGCCGAGCCGGCCCGCGCCGGGCACCGCGATGTTGATGACCTCGAGATAGGGCTTCTCACCCACCAGGTCGTCGGGCAGGGCGCAGTGCACGAGGCCCGCGCCCGAGCGCAGGGCGCCCAGCGCAGCCATGGCCGCCGCTCCCGTCATGCCGCGCGAGCCGCCGACGACCAGCACCGTGCCCACCGACCGCTTGTGGTCGGCCTCGCCCTTGGGTCGCACGAGAAGCCCGACGGCGTCGGCGGAGAGGGCGAAGACGTCGGCCTGCTCGTCGCAGGCCGGCGGGATGCCGATCGGCACGACCACGACGTGGCCCGCGCGGCGGTCGCCGGGGCTCACGAAGTGGCCGACCTTGGGGGCGTGCAGCGTGACCGTCAGGTCGGCCAGCACCGAGGGGCCGCGCAGCTCGCCGGTGGAGGCGTCGACGCCCGAGGCGATGTCGAGCGCCACGACGGCGGCGGCCGAGGTGTTCATGGCCTCGATCGCCGCGGCCGCCGCGCCTTGGGCCACACCGGAGAACCCGGTGCCGAAGACGGCGTCGAGCGCGACGTCGGCGTCGCCGACCGGCTCGACGCCGTCGACGATCTCGACGCCGAGCTTCTCGGCGATCTCGAGGTTGAGCCGGGCGTCGCCCTGGTATGAGTCGCGTCCGGCGATCGCGAAGACGGTCACATCGATGCCGGCGTTGAACAGCTCGCGGGCGACCACGAAGCCGTCGCCGCCGTTGTTGCCCTTGCCGGCATAGATCACGACGCTCTCGGGGTCGTAGACAAGCATGATCTCGCGCGCCACGGCCGCGCCGGCGCGCTCCATGAGATGGCCGCCGGGGATGCCGAGTCCAGCGATCGCGGCCGCGTCGGTGGCGCGCATCTTTTCGGCCGTGAGCAGACCGACCGACAGCGACTCAAGCATCGTCATCCTCCTTGCCCTCACTGCGGGCCTCGACCATATCGCCCCCGGCGGCGGCCATGCCACCCGGGTCGTGCACCGCGATCGCCACGGCGTAGGCCATGCCGGCGGTGTGACTCAGAGACAGTTCTACCCGGGTGACGCCGAGTCGTCGAGCGATCGCGGCCACGTGGCCGTGGAGCGCCACCCGCGGCTTGCCGCCCGACAGCACCTCGATCTCGCGCCATACGAAGCCGATGATGCCGATCCCCAGCGCCTTGCCCACCGCCTCCTTGGCGGCAAAGCGGGCCGCGTAGCGCGGGTACGGATCGGCGAAGGAGTCGGCGTAGGCGCGCTCCTGGCCTGAGAAGAGTCGCTCGTAGGCGCGCGGCAGGTGCTCGAGCAGACGCCGCAGACGCTCCACTTCGACGGCGTCGATGCCCACGCCAGTCACGCCGGTCAGAGCGGCGACCTCGGCCAACGCGGCGGCTCGCGCGGCGCCGGGCCGTTCGCCGGCTCGCGCGGCCCCGGCGGACAGATCGCCGGCTCGGTCGCGACCGTCGTCCACTTTCGGCCTCACTCGACGGTGACGGTCTTGGCGAGGTTGCGCGGCTGGTCGACGTTCAGGCCGCGCAGGCAGGCGATGTGATAGGCCAGCAACTGCAGCGGCACTATGGCCACCATGGCCGCCACGACCGCGTCGCAGCGCGGCACGCGCAGCACCGCGGCGGCGATCTCCTCGATGGCGTCGTTGCCCTCGGTGGCCACCGCGATGACCTCGGCGCCGCGCGCCCGGACCTCTTCGATGTTGGAGACGACCTTGGCGTAGACCGGCCCGTCGTTGGCCACGATCACGACCGGTGAACCCTCGTCGAGCAGGGCGATCGGGCCGTGCTTCATCTCGCCGGCCGCGTACGACTCGGTCGGGATGTAGGCGATCTCCTTGAGCTTGAGGGCCCCCTCGAGACACACGCCGTAGCCGATGTGGCGGCCGAGGTACAAAAAGAACGGCTCGTCGCAGTAGCGGCGCGCGATCTCCTCGACCTGGGGATTGCCCGACAGGCATTCCTCGATCAGGGCGGGCACCTCGGAGAGCTCGAGGCCGACCTGCTGGAGCTCGTCGTCCGACAGGGTGCCGCGTACTCGGGCCAGGTGCAGGGTCAGCAGCAGGAGGGCGGCGATCTGCGTGACATGAGTCTTGGTCGCCGCCACCCCGATCTCGAGACCGGCGCGGGTGAACAGCACGGCATCGGCCTCGCGGGTGGCCTGGCTGCCCATGATGTTGGTGAGCGCCAGCACGGGGGCCCCGGCCTCGCGCGCGAGCCGCATGGCGGCCAGCGTGTCGAGAGTCTCGCCCGACTGCGTGATGCCGATCACCAGCACGTCGCCGTCCAGTACCGGGCGCCGGTAGCGAAACTCACTGGCGAGGTCGACCTGGACCGACATGCCGGTGAAGGTCTCCATCGCATACGAGGCGATCAGGCCGGCGTGATAGGAGGTGCCGCAGCCGATGATGAGCACCCGTCGCAGGCGCTTGAGCAGCTCGACGGGCAGGTCGACCTCTCCGAGGTCGACCTGCCCGTCGTCGCACAGCCGGCCGGCGAGCGTGTCGGCCACGGCCTGCGGCTGCTCGTTGATCTCCTTGATCATGAAGGTCTCGTAGCCGCCCTTCTCGGCGGCTTCGGCGTCCCAGGTGACCTCGCCGTGCTCGCGTTCGACCGTGGCGCCGGCGCGGTCGCTGACGGCGACGCCGTCGGCCGAGACCGAGACGATGTCGCCGTCGTCGAGGACGAGCACGCGACGGGTGTGGGAGAGAAACGCCGGGATGGCCGAGGCGATGAAGGTCTCGTCGTCGCCGAGCCCGACCACGAGTGGAGCCTCGTGGCGCGTGCCGACGATGAGCTGCGGCTCGTCGGCCGAGACGGCGCAGAAGGCGTAGTTGCCTTCGAGGCGCGCGACGGTGGCGCGCACGGCGGCGGACAGGCCGGCGCCGATCTCGTCCTCGATCAGGTGGGCCACGACCTCGGCGTCGGTCTCGGAGGTCAGCCTGTGCCCGGCCGCGGTAAGCTCGGCGCGCAGCTCCTTGTAGTTTTCGATGATGCCGTTCAGGACGATGGAGATGCGCCCGGTGCAGTCACAGTGGGGGTGGGCGTTGTCGAACGAGGGCCGGCCGTGGGTCGCCCAGCGCGTGTGGCCCAGGCCGACGACCGCCGCCGAGTCGCCGTTGCCGGCGGCCGCGTACAGCGCGTCGAGGTTGCCGACCGAACGCACGACGTCGATGCCGCCGTCACACAGCAGGGCGATGCCGGCCGAGTCGTAGCCGCGATACTCGAGATGCCTCAGGCCGTCGAGGATGATCGGCTTGCCGGGCCTGCGCCCGGCGTACCCTACGATGCCGCACATGGGACCTCGCTTCGTTGGAAACGGGCGCGCGGTAAGTGGGAGCGACACATCCGGACCGCTTTGTGCCCATCGTTGCCGATGGGGTTTGTCGGTTCGGTCACGACCGTGTCGGGCCGGGAGGCACCCGCCGAAGACTTCGATGAACCTCCGCCTCGTCACCCGCCGGCTCGTTGCCGCCGGCGGGTCTGGCGCTGATGATGCTGGTCTGCCCGCTCACACCTGCCTATGCCCACCCTGTGGACCGGCTTACTCCTGGCTGTGGCTCGTGACACCTCCCCTTTGCGTGAGGGCATTGTACCCCGTTGTGGCGCGGGAGGCATGGGCGGTCCCCGTCCGACCGCTGTGACGGAGGCGACTGAACCGGGTACGGTGCGGTCATATCATCGCCACGCCGTGGTCGCCGGGTCCGGCGAACGAGGGCGCCGGCGACATGGCGGCACCAGAGGAGACGAGTCGATGGAATTCGCGAAGGGTTGCCCCGGGCAGGACCGCAGCGGCTGGACCGCGGACGACATCTTCGAGATTCCGTGCCTGCAGTGCGGCCAGCCCATCGAGTTCTTCAAAGACGACGCGCGCCGCTACTGCTCCGGCTGCGGCGCCTGCAACCCCAATCCCCGGCAGGACATCGGCTGCTCCGCCTGGTGTGCCTTCGCCGACAAGTGTTCAGTGGGGCGCAACGCCCTCGACGACACCTGAGGGCCCTGGTCTCGCCGCGCGGTGCGGCGCGACCGGGACGCGTCAGATCCGCAGGTACGAGTCGGCGTAGATGACCTCGTTGCAGAGCATGCGGTAGGTCTTGTAGAGCGCCACCTGCTCGGGGTCGCTCTCGTCGACCAGCCCGGGGTCGAGCTCTTCCATCGCCGCGACTGCGTCGAACAGCGCCACCACGAGGCTCCGCAGCGGCGTGCTCGTCTCGCGCCGCTCGACGATGCGGATCCACTCGTTCTGGGCGGCATCGAACGGGTCGGCGATGGCGCTGTCGAGACCGGCGCCCAGGGCCATCACCAGCATCGTGCGATTGATCAGCGGGCGGGTCTCCGGCGGGCAGCCGTTCGAGATGTTCGAGAGCCCGACGACCGTGGTGGGCGGCGGGTCGGCCAGCATCTTGAACATGCGGATCGCCTCGACCGACTCGCGGGCGACGTCCTGGTTGCAGTTCACGGTGAGCACCAGCGGGTCGAGGTAGACGTCCTCGACCGGCACGCCGGCCGCCTCGGCTGCCGGCAGCAGCGCATCCAGGGCGATGGCGGCGCGGCCGTCGGCGGTGGTCGGGATACCGTCGACGCCCATCGTCAGGGCGATCACGCGAGCGTCGTAGCGTGCCGCCAGTTTCATGACGCTGTCGAGACGGGCCGGGTCGGCAGAGGCCGAGTTGAGCATGGCCGGACGGGCGCACTCCTGCAGCCCGGCCTCCATCGCGGCGAAGTTCGTGGTGTCGAGCGAGAGCGGTACGTCGGTCACCTGTTGTACCGCCTCGACCAGCCACGGCATGATCTCGGCGCCGAGCTTCTTCTGGGGGCCGATGTTGAGGTCGACGACGCCGGCGCCGGCCTCGACCTGGCGCCGCGCGAGGTCTTGCAGGAACTTCGCGTCGCGCGCCTCGATCGCCGCTCTGACCGGCGGCGCGATGATGTGGATGTTCTCACCGATGATGAGCACCGGCGGCCTCCTTCCGTGCGGTGTGAGACAGAAGCGCGGCGACGAGCGGCTCGAGCGCGCCGCTGAGAGCGCTGTCGGCGGGGAGCTGCACCAGTGGCCGCCCGGCCGCGTCGAACTCCGCGACCAGCGGGTCGTCGGGTAGCACGGCCAGCAGCTCGAGGCCGTTCTGCTCGATGGCGCGCTCCAGTTCGGGCGACAGCCCGCTGCCGGCCCGATTGACGATCAGGTAGTGCCGGCCGACCTTCGTGTTCAGCTCGTCGAGCAAGGCAGCGATGCGCCCGGCCGTGGTGACGCCGCGCACGGTCGCGTCGCTGACGATGAACAGCACGTCGACGTCGCGGGTCGTGCGCCGCGAAAGGTGCTCGAGGCCGGCCTCGTTGTCGATCACGACCCACGGATAACTGTCGGCGAGCGCGTCGATGATGGCGCGCAGCATGTTGTTGGCGGCGCAGTAGCAGCCCGGGCCTTCGGGACGGCCCATCGCGAGAAGATCGACGTCGACGCCTTCGACCACGCTCGAGTTGATCTCGTAGTCGAGCAGGTCGCGCTTTGCGATGCCGGCCTCGAGGAGGTTGGCGCGCGCCTTCTCGCTGGTCTCTTCGCGAATGTCCCCCACGGTCTTCTCGAGGGGCAGGCCGAGCACCGTGTTCAGGTTGCTGGACGGGTCGGCGTCGATCGCCAGGATCGGGCCGGCCTTGGCCTTCGCGAGCCGGCCGATCAGCAAGCCGGCCAGCGTGGTCTTGCCGGTCCCGCCCTTGCCGGCAATGGCGACAGTCGTGGTCATACGCTCGAGCCTCCGTTCGCTTTGGTCGTCCCGCCGGCCGAGTCCGTTGCCGCGCTTGGCGAGCGCGTCGCGCACGCTGGGAAACGCGGCCAGGTCGGTGTGCGGCAGAAAGAGGGCCGACGTGTACTCGTCCATGAAGCTGTTGTCGGCGCTCAATTCGAGGTAGGTCATCTTGCCGGCGACATCGAGGACGTCGTCGCGGATGTTGACGCACAGCAGTGCCGCGTAGGCGCCCTGGGCGCTGGTGTTGCCGAGAAACTTGAAGCGCTCGACCGGCTGGTCGGGCAGCAGCCCTATGCGGATCGCCTTTTCGACGTTGATGTACTGACCGAAGGCGCCGCCGATGAGGATCTGCTGCTACGTCGGCGAGGTCGACCCCGACGCTGTGGCAGAGCACTTCGAATCCGGCGTAGATCGCCGCCTTGGCGCGGATCAGACCCACCACGTCAGACTCGGTGATCGCGATGTCGTGGTCGGCGCCACCCTCGTGTGCCCAGCAGACGACGTATTCGGGCACGCCGTCCAGGACCCGCACCCGCGCGCTTGGGGCGTCGCGGTCGATGTGGCCCGACTTGTCGACCACTCCGGCCACGAACAGCTCGGCAAGAAGGTCGAGGAGACCACTGCCGCAGATGCCGACGGCCGGGGCGTCGTCGACCGTCCGAAACGAGGGTTCCAGAGTCGCGTCGTCGATGAAGACGTCCTCGATCGCGCCCGCCGCGGCGCGCATCCCGTGCCGCACGCCGCCGCCCTCGAAGGCCGGGCCGGCCGAGCAGGCGCACGAGAGCAGCCAGTCCCTGGTGCCGAGCACCATCTCGCCGTTGGTGCCGATGTCGATGAACAGCGTGAGCTTGTCGGTCGCGAACATCCCCGAGGCGATGACGCCGGCGGTGATGTCGCCGCCGACGTAGCTGCCCACCGCGGGCAGCACGTGGACGCGGGCCAGCTTGTTCGCGTTCAAGCCGAGCTCTCCGGCGACCAGCTTGGGGGCCGACGTGATCGTCGGGATATACGGCTCCTCGCGCAAGAAACGAGGGTCGAGGCCGAGCAGCAGATGCGTCATCGTCGTGTTGCCGGCGACCGCCATCTCGTGGATCTCGTAGAGCTCGATCCGGTTGCGCTTCTGCAGCTCGTCGAGCAGGTCGTTGATGGTCTCGACGGCGAGATCTCGCAGGTGCTCGAGCCCGCGCTTGCGCTTCGCGTAGATGATGCGCGAGATGACGTCGTCGCCGCAGGCGATCTGCCTGTTGTAGGCGCTGGCCGTGTCGACGACGCGCCCGGTCGTGAAATCGACGAGGTAGGCGACCACCGACGTCGTGCCCAGGTCGACGGCCACCCCCATGCTCGCCACCGGAAAGACCGCCGGGTAGATACGGATGAGGCGCGGCGGCAGGTAGGTGCCGTACACCCAGTCGCGCATCTCGAGGGTGACGCTGACCCTCCAGTTGGCCGTCCGCAGGTCCTTGCCCAGGCGGCGCAGCATCGGCAGCTCCGCCCGGACCTGGTCGATGCCGTGCTGCTGGAAGAGCGCTCGCCGCAGGCGGTCGAAGTCGCTCGTGTTGTCGGCGAGCGAGGGCGGCTCGATGTCGAGGACGAAGGTGCGGACTGCGGGGTTCTGGCGCCAGTCGCAGGTGAGCGGCAGCGACTCCGGCTCGGCGACGGCGTGGCCGTGAGGCCGCACCGTCGCCTTGCGCCGCTCGGGCACCTCGACCTCGACGGGGCTTCTGACGAAGGTCTGGCAGGCGACCGCCCAGCCGTCGAGGATCTCCGGGGCGACCAGGCCGGCGTTGCTGCGACGCTCAACCTCACCCGACGTGATGCGCACGCGGCAACGGCCGCAGCGGCCCTGTCCCCCGCACGGGGCGGCGATGTCGAGCTCGCAGAGGATGGCCGCGTCCAGGAGGCTGGTGCCAGCCGGCACGTCGACGGTCTCGCCCGAGGGCGCGAAAGTGACCGGGCACAACGTAGTGCGGCTCTCGCTGGCCGGCGCGTCGTTCATCGGGCCCTCACGCGCCCCATACGGTCCTCAGATAGGAAGGGATGTCGACGGCGTCGCGCGGACCGACCATGACCTGCCAGCCGGGCAGCTCCTCCTCGACTTCGCCGGAGAGGCCGGCGACGTGCCCGGGGATGATCAGCTTCCTGTGGCCGACCTTGTCGGCGATGCCACTGTCCCTGACCGTCTTGGCGATCCTCTCGGCGTCGAACTTGCCGGCCGCCCACCCGGTGAGCACCGACTGGCCGTCGCTGTCGGCGACCAGCAGCCAGGCCGGCACTCCCGCGCCTTCGACCTCGCCCGAGACGGAGAAGTACGTGAGCGAGAAGTTCGTCGTGATCAGCAGCGGGCTGTCGGGCCCGGCGACGCCGATCTCGTAGAGCTTCGGCTCCACCTGGATCGGCTTCTGCGGATCGGTGTAGATGTTCTGCCGCAGGGTCAGCAGGGCGTAGATCGCGCCGGGCTCGAGGTGGTCGATCACGACGATCCCGGCGTATTTGACATATCGCCTGCGTGGCCCGTGCCAGCTCGGCCTGCCAGCTCGCGGCGGCGCTCACGGCCAGGATCGGAAAGCCCAGCGCTCGGGCGCCCTTCTTGAGAGCCAGGCGGCGTAGCTGTGTGAAGGCTGCCAGGTCGGCGGCGGAGCGTGGCCGTGCCCGGATCGAGGATCAGGTCGTCGACCCCGGCCCCGCGCACGCTCTCGGAGAGCTCGGCGAGCGCCGCCGGGTCGCCGCCCTCGGCCCGTATGACCAGTGGGCAGGCGTGCTTCTTGGCGAGCGCCGCCATGGCCTCCCAGTCGGCAGAGGTGGCGGCGTGAATCGAGCGGCCTCTCGGCGGCGGCCCCCGTGACCAGAGCCGCCTCGAGCGCCACCGGGTCTGCGCTCATCAGCAGAAGCGGCAGTCCGGGCGCGGCCGCGCGGGCCGCGGCCACCGCCGCGGCGTACGCGGCCGCGTCGCCGCCCGAGTGCTCCACCGCGAGGCCGTCGAGGCGCAGCTTCATGCCGACCCGCTCCACCTGGTAGGCGGCGACACGGGCGGCGACGTCGGCAAGCTCGGGGTCGTCGCTTCTCACGCGCACGACCAGGCCGGGCTGGTGGTAGAACGTCTTCTCGTGGCGGAACAGCACCACCTCGTTGCCGATCTCGAAGGCGCGTGCGCCGCTCCCGACGACAACGAGCCTGATGGGCGGCGCCGAGGCTGCGTCGAGCGCCGTCCTTGCCTCGTCGCTCACGTACGGGCAGTTGTTCAGCTCGGTGCCCTTCTGGGCCAGCTTCATGGCAAAGGCCAGGCAGGTCGGAAACCCGCATTCCTTGCAGTTGGTCTTGGGCAGGAGCTTGTAGATCTCGAGTCCGGTGGGGGCCACGGGTCAGGCTCCTTTCGCCAAGTCGCCGAGGGCTTCGCGCAGCACCGCGACGGAGCCCGGGTGGCGCAGCACGAGAATGTCGGCGCCGGCCTCGACCAGGGTCATGCCGGTGGCCACTTCCCAGGCCACACCGCGTTCGGCCAGTCCTCCCCAGGCGGCCGGCGCGTCGCTTGCCGCGCGACCTTCCTTCTGGCGCCAGGCCTCTTCGCCAGCCGTGCAGATCATCGGCTGCTGAGTCATGGCGTCGCCCATCAGGGCGGCCAGGCGCAGCCGTTCCATCACCGAGTACGTGTATTCGAGGCCATAGCCGAGCGAGCCGGTGTTCGGGTCCATCAGGACACGATCCAGCGGCAGGCCCATGTCGCTGATCAGGATGTTGAGCTGTTTGGCGAGGTTGACGTCGATCGGTGTCTGGGCGATCACAAGGTGTCCGTTGCCGAGCGCGGCCGCGACGATGGTGCGGTAGTTCTTCTCTTCGCAGAGACCAAGGGCGAGCTGCTCGCCCTTGGTCTTCTCGGCCACCGCGACGAGCACCTCGTTGTCTTTGTCGGCGGTGCCCGGGCCGTAGACGATGAGCGGCACGCCGACCGCGGCCAGCACGCCGTCGACCGCGCGCTCGGCGTCGTCGCTGCCTCTGTCGCCGAAGTCGGGGTGGCAGCCGCGCAGCTTCAGGGCGATCAGGTCGGCTCCAGCTTCGACGGCACGTGCGGCCCAGGCCGCGGGGTCGCCGCTGACGTCGCCCCAGACCTCGCGAAGCTCCACCGACCAGTCGTCGGGCCTCACGTCGACCACCTCGACCGCCAGGGCCGGGCGGTGCGGCAGCGCCCCTTCGAAGGTCAGGAAGGGCAGCGTCGTCTCGCCGCCCACCGTGACGGTGGAACCGCGGGTGCCGCCTCCGTCGCTGCTACCGAGCGTGACCTCGCGCACCGCGCCGGACCACTTCTCTACGGGGATGTCGATCGCAGTCATGTGCCCTCCGAGGGGGTGGGGTCAGAAGAGCGGGTCGGGTGCGGTCAGAAGAGCGCGTCCATGGTCAGTGCGGGGTGTTCCTTTTCTTCGAGGAACGGCAGGAGCTCCTCGACGGTCGTGGCCACGGTCTCGTCGGCGATCCGGTCCAGAAGGTCGGGCATGCCCTCGCGGGCGCAGACCTCCTCGAGGGCGGGCCGCATGCTCTCGCGCAGGTTGGAGCTCATCCACACGACGCGCTTCATGCCGCCGTCGGCGGAGATGAACTTCTTGCTCGTGAGGTAGTACTTGCCCATGCCCATCATGCCGGGCGTCTGCATGCCGCCGCCGGCCGTGCCGGCCAGCGTCGAGAAGGTCATGCCGCACGGTGTCATGCTGGGGTCTTCGCGGCTGACGATCATGAAGCCGTTGGCCTCGGGCACGAGCACCATGATGCACTCGAAGCAGCCGCACGAGGTCATCGGCGCCTCCATGATCGAGTAGAACGTCACTCTCTCGACCGTCTGGTTGGAGTGCGCGTAGATGAACTCGTTGGGGCCGCTGAACTCGCCCTTCACAGGGTCGATCGCGAGGCCCTTCGGCACCGGCAGGTTGGGGCCCGTGGGGTTGATCTCGAACGAAGCCTTGCAGTCGAGCCAGTTGTAGGCGCCGCAGAGCCCTACACGCTCGGGGTTGACCACGCAGACATGGTTGGGGGCGAAGCTCTGGCAGAGCAGGCAGCTGTAGAACGTGTCGACCGACTCGTCGGTGAGCGTCGCGATGCGCGCGTTGCGCTCGGCGTAGGCGACGCGCGCCTGCTCGATCTGCGTGTCCACCTCGGCTTCATCGGTCGTGAGGCGCACCTGCACTTTGTCGACCATGTTCCCGAACACCTCGTGGACCCGGGCGTGGATGACCTTGCCGAAGTGCTCCAGGCGAAAGCCTTTCTCATAGGTGGCCTTGCTCACCCGCGTCCAGGCGATGTCGCGCTGGCCGTTGTGCTGCACGCCCTCGACGCCGTTCAGGAAGTAGTGCACCTGGCGTTCGAGGATCGGCTCGAAGTCGGCCTGCATCTTGCGCCCGGCCACGTCGATGACCATGCCGAGGGGCAGCGCTCCGCCCTCTTCCATGCCGTCGAGGTCGGTGCCGCTGACCATGATGCGGCCGTCCTCGACTTCGTCGGCCGGCCTCATGCGCAGGTACTCGAAGGCTCGCGAGCGCTTGCCGCCGAACTCGCCGTACATGATGTCCTTGCGGATGCGCTCGCCCTCGAACGCCGAGCCGTACGACACGGGGATGGGCACCTTGGCGATCTTCACCTTCACGCCGCGGACCTCGATGCAGCGCTGGATCAGCTTCTCGGTGCGTTCCATGTCGTCGGCGCCGCGGATCTCGTCGAAGGGCATCGAGACGACATGCTCGTAGGTGGTCACGCCGGTCGGCAGTATCTGCGGGATGCGCGTGTCGGCGATCGTCGGAAAGCCGAACGAGATGGCGCCGGCGGCGGTCGCGTACTTCAGGTCGTCGACCTCGCCGAGGGCGAGCACGAAGGCAAAGACGCGGTACTTGTTGTAGAGCATGATCTGCCGGGCCTCGCCCGGGTCCATGCCGCCGAAGGTCAGCGCCGACCGGGCCGCGAAGCCGAGCGCGTACACCGCCGAGATCGTGTCGATGCCGAACGGCACCGTGAACGTGTCGTAGCCGAGCTGGATGCCCTCTTCCAGGAGCTGGTGGATGATGCTGCGGCCGTTGACGTTGCCGCTCAGGAAGATGAGGATGCCGCGGCTCTGCAGCTCACGCACTATCTTGACGGCGACCTCGTTGCTCTTGGCGCAGCCGACGATGGCGCAGAAGCCCGGCATGCGCCCATCGACCAACTGGATGCCCCAGGCCCGCAGCTGGATGTCGTCGATCGGGCCGTTCAACTTCATCTTGTCGCCGTGCACACCGAGGTCGGCGCCGGTGAAGCGCTGCCCGTCGGCGCGGGCGTGGTCGAGCTTGATGATCTGGGGCTCGCGGCCGTGCGCGAAACGCACGCCCTCGATGACCTCTTCGGCAAACAGCGTGGCCACCCCGGAATCGAGCGTCTCGCCGAGGTACGGCAGCCACATCGTGTCTCCCGGCACCGGGTGGAGCAGAGCCCGGGCGCGCGCGACCACCTCTCGCAGGTCGGCGAGCTTCTCGACCTTGACGCCGGTGAGGGCGTAGGCGATCGGCAGGTAGTAGGCGGTGTTGGTGAACTGCACCGCCGCGTCGGGGCCGAGCTCGGCGATGGCCGCATCGACGGCCACCTCGGCCTCGGCGACGATGGCCGCGGCGCCACGAATGGCGCGCTTGGCGATGTAACGGCTCATCGGGCGTCTTCCCCGCCGCCGCGATCGTGGTCGAGCCCGCCGTCGTGCCCGTGGTCGTGATCGTGATCGTGTGAACCGTCGGCCAGCGGGTAGGCGGCCGAGCCGACCGTCTCGATCGGGTCCTGCTCAGCGAGGTAGGCGCGGATGGCGGCGAAGTACGGGCTGTCGCCGCTGTCGCCGAACTGCGCCGGGTCGTAGGGCTTGAGCTTGAGGGCCGCGCGCTTGGCGTCGATGAGCTCGAGCGAGCGCGCCAGCATCTCGTCCCAGTCGGGGATGAACTCGAGGTCGCCGCCGACGAGATCCTCCCAGCCCGCGGTCATGAGGCGGGTCGCCACGCTGGACGCCTCGACCGGGCTGCTCACGCCGAAGATGACGTGGGCACCCGAAGCGGCGAAGTAGGTGCCGATGGCGATCGCCTTTTCGCACATCCACTCCGGGCAGAGACCCACGGCGGGCAGGTCGTCGATGTCGTCACCCAGCCCGCCCTCGGTGGCGACCTGCGTGAGCACTGTGAGGATCCGCGAGTTGTCGACGCACGAGCCCAGGTGCAGCACGGGCGGGATGCCGATGGCCTCCATCACCTCGCGCAGGCCGGGGCCGGCGGAGTCGAGGATCTCGGGGCTCAGGTAGCCGGCTTTGGCGCCGGCCGTGGCGGCGCAGCCGGTGACGACCACCATCACGTCGCGGGCGATGAACTCCTTGATCATCGTGACGATGCCCTCGTCCTGCGTGACGCGCACGTTGTTGCAGCCGACGACGGCGGCCAGGCCGCGGATGCGGCCGGCGATCACAGCGTCGTTCAGCGGACGGAAGGAGCCGCGGTGAAAGCCGCCCTGCATGTAGTTCAGGTACTCGTGCGAGAAGCCGGCGATCAGCGGCTCGTGGTAGTCGGGAATGTGGATGGGGCCGCGGTTGGGGTAGTTGTCGATCGCCAGGCGCACGATCTCGCGGGCGGTCTCGACGGCACGGTGCTCATCGAACTCCACGTGCAGGGCGCCTGGAATCCTGGCCTTCGGCGAGGTCGTGACGAGCTTGGTGTGAAAACGCTGCGAGAGCGGCCCCAGCGCCTGCATGACGCACTGCACGTCGACCACCATCGCCTCCACCGCTCCCGTGAGCACGGCCAGCTCCTGGTGGAGGAAGTTGCCCGCCGGCGGGATACCGAAGCGCATGAGGATCTCGTTGCTGGTGCAGCAGATTCCGGCGAGGTTGATGCCGGCGGCGCCCTTGGCCTTGGCCTCGGCGATGAGCTCGGGATCGCGCACGGCTTCGACCATCATCGCCGACAGCGTCGGCTCGTGGCCGTGCACGACCACGTTGACTTGGTCGGCCTTGAGTACGCCGAGGTTGACCTCGCTGGCCAGCGGTGACGGCGTGCCGAACAGGATGTCGCTGATGTCGGTGGACAGCATGGCGCCGCCCCAGCCGTCGGCCAGCGAGCAGCGCAGGGCGCTCTTCAGGATGTTCTCGGCGTCGAGGTCGACACCCTCGTGGGTGCGGTGCAGCACCTCGGTGACCTCGCGATCGATGGCGCGCGGTGTCAGCCCGAGCTTCTTCCACAGCGCCTGCCGCCTGGGGGTGGCGCGCTTCGTGTAGATGATCTCGCCGAACGGCTGGCCGAACTGCTCGAGCGCCTTGTCGGCCACGTCGAGGGCGATCTCGTCGACTTGACGACCGCTGGTGGCGATGCCCATGTGGCCCGCCACGGCCGTGAGCTTCTGCTCGTCTTTGATCACGAAGCCGCCGGCTTCGCCTTTGGCCACCAGGCGCAGCGTCATGGCCATGTCGCGGCCGTGGTCGGAGTGGGCGGCCACGCCACCCGCCACCTGGCGGGCGAAGTGGCGGGCGGAGATGGTCGGCAGGTCGGCGCCGCAGATGCCTGTCTTGCTCTCGGCGTCCTTACCCACCAGGCGACACGGCCCCATGCTGCAGATGCGACAACAGGCGCCCTTTTCGCCGATCGGGCAGGGCTTCATGACGTCGGCACGACTGAAAGCGGTCTCGATCCCGCACTCGTCGGCGTGCGCGAGCATCTCGAGTGCCGCGGGGTCGATGCTCTTCGCGGCCACCGGCTTGGCGTTGCCGTCGCTTGGGTCCTTCATGATCTCAACTCCTTGCGACGCTCGTGGTGCGCGCCGGTTTGCAGAGGTCTCCCGCGACCGGCGCCGGGGCACAGGCGCTGCGGCTCGTGCACCGACGCGCAGACGGCGCCGGACGCGGACGTCAGTACTGGCGGTGGTCTCCCGACATCGACAGGTCGGCCGGGTCGGTGGTGGTGACGCGCGCTGCCGCCGTCGCCCAGGCGGGCTTGTTCGGCGGCGGCACGGGACTCTCGGCGAGCTCCCCGACCGCGTAGCCGCCGCCCTCGAGAGCAGCCGTGATGCGTCGCGGATCGGTGACTGATGGGTCGTAGGCCAGGCTCACCCGCGCTTCGAGGGCGCTGGCAAAGGCGACCGCGACGCCTTCCTCTTTGTTCAGAAGATCGCGTACGGCGCTCACGTGGTGGTCGGCCCACATTGACGGAACTGCGAGGACAAGCTGTTCCATGCGTGTCTCCTGGGGCGGCGGTGCCACACCCGGAAAGCACCGACCACCGATGCTGAAAGGCCGGCCCGGAGTGGGACCTGGGGTAGACACTCTTACTGTGGTGGAATGTACGGCATGGCGCAACCGTTGGGAATGCATTGTGCAGAATGTCACATGCAGCGAGCCTGCCGGGAGGCTTCGATCTACTCGACCAGAGGTTCAGCTCTCTTGCGAACGTCGCCGAGCAGATCAGTCACGCCCAGTCGATAGGCCCACTCATCGAGGTACGCCTGATCGAGGGTGCCGCCCTGCAGCTCGTAGACGGCGACCGCGTCGGCGACCTGCTTCTGGCTCCCGCCCGCCTGCCGGGACCAGTGAAGCTTCATGAGGATCGTGTCCTCGGGCGCGGATACGACCAGGCCGGTGCCGAGCGCCTCGACGGTGATGCGACGTGCAAACCGCGCCTCATCGAAGTCGTCACGGGTCAGCAGCCAGAAGTCGACCTTGTCGCCGGTCAGAGGATCGACCAGGTTGAACATGCTTCGGGAGCGGACAGCATCGGCGGCGGAGGCTTCGTCCAGATAGAGGCTGGGACTCTGGAGCGCCGCCAGGAGTCGGCCCACGTCGTCTGTCTCGACGGCCACGACCAGGTCGATATCGTGTGTCGCACGGGGGGCGCCCTGCAGGCTCGAGGCCAGGGATCCGGTGAGCATGTAGGGGATCGCCGCCCCGTCCAGGGCGCCGGTGACGCGCTTTAGGAGGTCAGCCTGCGACATCGGTCGATCCGGTCGACGTAGAGTACGCGGAGCCGGTCGTCTGAGGTATCGGGAAACCGCCGTCTGAGGCCGGCCCACAGCAGATCGCGAGAGAGATCGCCCAGCTCGAACGCCGTCATGAGGCGCTGCTCGGGAGTGAGCCGCCGCAAGGCGTCGGTGTACAGGCGCTGGTTGGGTCTCGGCTTTCCCTCCATGCGGCCAGCATACCATCGCCTCGGAACGGCGCGAGCGAGGTGTCCGGCTCGCCCTGGCGCGCCGGTCTCAGGCGAGATCGCCGGACTCAGCCGTCGCCCAGTTGCTCCTTCACGACCGCGACGATGCGGTCGCAGACGGCATCGCAGTCGTCCTGGGTCGGGGCCTCGGCCATGACACGCACGAGAGGCTCGGTGCCCGACGGCCGCACCAGGATGCGACCGTCGCCGCCGAGTCGCTCGCTCTCGCGCGCGACCGCTTGCCAGACCGCCGTGGCGCCTTCGAGCCCCTCGCGGTCGCGAACCCGCACGTTGACGAGCCTCTGCGGCAGGCGCTCCATGACCGTCGCCGCCTCGTGCAGCGGCAGCCCCATCTCGTCTAACGCCTGCAGCAGCAGCAGGGCCGTGGCCAGGCCGTCGCCGGTGGTCGATACGTCACGGTTGATGATGTGACCCGACTGCTCGCCTCCCAGCACGTAGTCGTGCTTGAGCATCTCGGCGATGACGTAGCGGTCGCCGACGGCGGTCGTCACGACCTCGATGCCCTCGCGGCGCATGGCATGGTGAAAGCCGAGGTTGGTCATGACGGTCGTCACCACCGTATCGCGGCGCAGCCGGCCCTTGCTCTTGAGGTGCCGCGCCAGGATGGCGATGACGAAGTCGCCGTCGACCAGGGCGCCGCGAGCGTCGACGGCCAGCATGCGGTCGCCGTCGCCGTCGAAGGCCAGCCCCAGATCGAACCCGTCGGCTCGCACGACCTTCTGCAGCGCCTCGACGTGCGTCGAGCCGCATTCGTGGTTGATGTTCAGACCGTCGGGCTCCGTGTGAAGCAGCACGACGTCGGCGCCGGACTCGCTCAGGGCCAGCGGCGCCGCTTCGAACATCGCGCCGTTGGCGCAATCGACGGCGATGCGCAGCCCCGTGAGGTCGAGCGGGATGCGTTTGACGACGTCCCAGACGTAGGCCTCGACGGCGCCTTCGATGGGCTCGGCGCGGCCGATCTGCTCGCCGCGCAGCGAGGCGAGGTCGTGGCCGGTGACGTGCTCCTCGATCTCGGCCTCTTCGTCGTCTGAGAGTTTGAGGCCGAGGTGGCTGAAGAGCTTGATGCCGTTGTCGGCGAAGGGATTGTGCGAAGCCGACACGACCACGCCGGCGTCGGCGCCGTGTTTGACGACCAGGGCCGCCAGGCCGGGCGTGGGAATGACGCCGGCGATCTCGACGCTGCCGCCGCCACTCGTGATGCCGGCGACCAGCGCCGCTTCGAGCATGGCGCCCGACACGCGCGTGTCGCGGCCGATCACAAAGAGCGGCGCCGGGCCGCGGTGGCGAGCCAGCACAGAGGCTGCCGCGCGGCCGACCTGAAGGGCCAGCTCGGCCGTGAGCTGCTCGCCGGCGAGGCCACGGATTCCGTCGGTGCCAAACAGGGTCACGAGCAGCCTTTCGGGAGGGGGTGCAGAAACTGGCCAATGGTACGCCCGAGGTGAGGGCGCGGCAAACACCGCGTCTGTGCTCGACGCGCGGCACACGATGTCGGGCCGTGCTCAAGACGAGGTCGGGCTGTGCTCAAAACGAGGTCGGGCTGTGCCGCAAACGACGACGGGCCGCTCTCGCGGCCCGTCGTTCAAAAACGGAAGGGAGTGCC
>CAWJRV010000051.1:0-14630 GCA_963845355.1 uncultured Actinomycetes bacterium | reverse complement strand
TAGGGGCGCCGCCTCCGCACCGCGCAGCGTTCCGGCAGCGCGGCGCCCACAGTCGTTTCACAGCGTCTTCCCAGCCGAAACTCACGCAGGCGGCGCATACTGCACTCCGACGGCCTTGTCACGCCGTCAGCGAGCGGTAGCGAGGAGGCTGCGCCATGAGTCGCAAGACCATCGTCTCGATCGTGATCGGCGTGCTGGTCGCGGCGCTCGTCGCGGCGGTCGGTGTCGTCTCCTATCACGTCGGCTTCAACCACGGCGGCGTACGCGGAGTCGTAAGGATCGGTGCTCAGAGACCGATGCGCAACTTCGTGTTCGGCAACGGCGTCGTGCGCCGCGAAGTCGGCTTTCCCGGCCTCGGCGTGTTCGCTGCGCTGCTTCTGGCCGGCGGCATCGGCGCGGCGATCGTCTACCTCGTGAACCCAGGCCGGCGCCCGGCCGGCGCATTCGCCGGAGGCCCCGGCGCAGTCGCGGGCTCCGCAGCCGCGGGCTCCGTCGCAGGCTCAGCCGCGGCCCCAGGCGCGGCACCAGGCGCGGGCGGACCGTATGACCCGCAGTGGCAGCAGTACGAGCAGTGGCGACAGTTCGAGCAGTGGCACCGTCAGATGCACGGCGCCGGCCCAGGCGCGCCGCCGGCCGCGACACCCGCCCCCGGAGCGCCCGAAGGCTCGACGACCATGACTCAGGCTCAAGCCGCGGCGCCGCCGAACCCCCCCGTCGCCACGTCACCAGAGACTCCGGCGTCGCCAGGGACCCCAGCGTCACCCCAAGCCGAAAGGCCGTCCGGTAGCGAACCCGACGGCGTGGCCTAGCCGGCGCGACCGGTTGGAGGATGTCATGAACGTACTGATCATCGTGGCGCTCGTCGTCGTCGCGCTTCCCGCTCTGGCGGCGATCGCGGCGACCGTCAAGAGCCACGCCGTGCCCGCGCGCAGCCCAGCCCGGGTGCCGACGGACCACCAGCACCCAGACCAGGATGAGCCGCGCCGCCGGTATCGCGACCACACGCATTGGTGAGGGCGTCGCTCACAAGCAGAAAGCAAAGCAGAAACTAAGGCCGACGCTCACGAAGTCCTCACAAACGGCGGGCAGAATACGTCCGACCCCTGACCGAGGCGCCTCCCCCTGCGCCTCGACTCCAGGTCCCTCCGACCCAGGGATCTGTAAGGGCCCGCCGCCTCTCGCAGGCGAGGTGGCGGGCCCGCCCACCTGCCGGCCCCGATCCGAGTTGCCGCCGGGATCGCTGAAGCCATCAACGGTCCCGACGGCGCGGTGGTCGCCTAGAGCAGGCAGTCACCGGCGAGCAGATAGCGGTCGAAGCGGCCGAACGGCCGCGATGCGCACAGCAGGCCGGTCGCGCCCGTGAACGCGAAACCCGCACTCCACAGCAGGCGCTGGGCCGCGATGTTCGGGCCGGCCAGTGCCACCGTCGTCTGGGCGACGTCGCGCGCGGCAAGCTCGGCCAGGGCAAAGCGCAGGCAAGCGGACTGGTCCTGAGGGCGGAGGGTGGCGATGGGACCGAGGGCGCCCGCGCCCTCGGTCCCATCGCCACCCAGGTACGCGTAGCCGATCGCCCGCCCGCGACGCCGCAGCAGCCAGCCCGGGTTCTCGGCCCGGCTCAGAAACCAGCGGTGCTCGGGGGTGCGGTCGACACCGAGCACGGCCTCGTCGATGGCGCGCAGCTCGTCGAGGTGGCCGGCGTCGAGCGGCTCGACGTCGAGCCCGCCCGGAGCCGCCCCATGCGGTCGGCGCCCGCCCGCGAACGCAGCCAACGGTCCGCTGAGATAGAGCAGGGCGTGGAGCTGGTAGATGCCATGCCGCGCGTAGAGGCCATTGGAGATCGGGTTGGCGGCGCTCGACGTGAGGGCGGCGATGCCGCGAGCCTCAGGGAGCCCCTCCATGGCGAGCTCGAACAGACGGCGACCGACACCCTTGCCCTGCCACTCGGGCGACACGAACAGACCGCCGCAGTAGCCCAGTCGAGCGCGCTCGCCGCCGCGCTCCCAGCCGGCGCCGAACGCCACCGGACGGCCGTCGGCGACGGCCACCCAGAAGCGGCCGCTGTCGGTCTCTTGCACATGCCTCAGCACCGGCGCGGCGTGGTCGGCCGGAGCCGCGAACGGCGGCCGCCCCTGCCGCACGGCCAGATCGCGCAAGGCCGCCGTGAGGACGCGCGAGGCCGCGTCGGCGTCGGAGGGTTCGGCGAGCCTGTAGGTGAGGCCCTCCGAGCGGCCGGATCCTGGAGAGGCGTCACGCTTCGTGCTCATGGCTGCTGCCTCCTGTCGCCATCGTCGTCGGACATCAGTCTACGGCAGGCGACCCCCTCCCGGTCATGCCTCCCACGGCGCGCGACGGCCTGAGCTGGCCGTTCGGCCCGGCAAACGCTGGGCAATGGGGTTACTCGACGACGCTCCGGGAACCGTCAGGGGGGTGCGCCGCGCCGGACCCACCTTCGCACGTCGCGGCCCTGGCCGTCGGGGCGCCGGCGAGCCCTGAATGCGGCGAGCCCCGAACACGATGAGTTCCGACGACGGCGAGCCCTGACGAACGGGGGGATGAAGGAGGATGACATGGCCGCAAAGACCGGCACACAGATCACCGGCGTAAGGACGGTGAGCGTGCCCGTCGTAGACCAGGATCGCGCGCTCGCCTTCTACGTCGGCACGCTCGGTTTCGAGAAGCGCCTGGAGGCCCCCTACGGCGACGGCCAGCGCTGGATCGAGGTGGCGCCGGCGGGAGCCGCGACGACCATCGCGCTCGTTCCACCGGGCCCCGGCGCGTCGGCCGGCGTCGACACCGGCATCCGCTTCACGACCGCCGACGCCGAGGAAGACCACGCGAACCTGCTGGCCGGCGGCGTCGACGTCGACCCGGAGATCCTGCGGTGGCCGGGCGTGCCGCCGATGTTCGGCCTGCGCGACCCGGACGGCAACCGGCTGTATGTCGTCGAGGCCAGATGAGGGTTAGGCGGGCGCGGCCCCACGGGCATGTTCCCGCTGTCATGTCAGTCGCCGCCAGGGCGGCGAGCCAGAAGACCAGACCACTAAAAGGAGCAGACCATGGAGAACACCATCGTCTGGGCGGACATCCCGGTCACCGACCTCGACCGCGCCATAAAGTTCTACGGCGCCGTCCTGCAGCGCACGTTCGTGAAGGCCGAAGGCATGGATGGGATCGCCATCGAGGCGCCGCCCGAGAACGCCGCGGACATGCCGGCGGGCTCGTTCCCGGTGAGCTTCGACCTGGCGATGACGCAGAACAACCAGCCCAGCACCACCGGCTGCACCATCTACCTGAACAGCCACGGCGATCCTGAAGGGATGATCCAGCGCGCCGTGGAGGCCGGCGGCGAAGTGATCATGCCGGTGGCCGATATGGGCCAGATGGTCGGCTTTATCGGCATGTTCAAAGACTCAGAGGGCAACCGCATCGGCGTGCACAAGCCGCCGCAGATGTAAGACCGAAGCGGCGGCGCGTTTCAGCCGGCCGGGCGGCGGCGCCCGACAAGTCGGGCGCCGCCGCCGCTCACTCCACCTGCATGAAGTACTCGACGAACTCGCGGGCGCGGCCGTCGCCTGTGAGCGTCACCAGCCAGAGGTTGTGGAACACCACCGGCTCCGGCTCCTCGGTCATGCCTTCGGGATAGCGTGTGACGGCCCGCACGACGTGGAGGTCGCCCTCGCGGGCGACGATCTCGTACTCGAACGTCCAGGGTAGCAGCGACTCACCTTGCGCGAGCCAGAAGGTGGTCACCGCCGCGGTACCGATGAGCGGCTCAAGGTACGGCGCGGTGAAGTAGCGCACGTCGTCGGTGAACAGGGCCGCGATCTGCGCGGGCTCGTCGGACAGCCAGGCGGCGCGGTAGCGCTCGAGCCAGCGGTCGATGTCGGTCGTGTCGATCATGATGGCCTCCATCCTCGTCCCCTGTGGGTTCCCGTCGCGCTCCCCCGCGTCACCGTGGTGTCAGCGGCCCGCTGGAGACGCTGGCGCGCGGCGTCAACTCGCCAAATGGGCCAGCCACTCGGTCACGTCGGCGGCCACCTGCTCGTGGCCGACGTCGTTGTGCGGCTCGTGGAGGACGCCGGGGTAGATGCGCAGCGTCTTGTCGGCGCTGGAGACGGTCTCGAACAGCACCTGCGCGCCCGCGGGACGGTTGAGCGGGTCGGCGCCGCCGTGCAGCACGAGCAGCGGCAGATCGATGGCCGCGAGGCCTTCGCTCACGCGGCGCACGGTCGCGAGGCTCTCGGCCCCCCAGCGCACGGTCGCCCGCGACGTGAGCCAGGGGTCGGTCCGCGCCGCCTCGAGTGCTTGCGGGTCGCGCGTCAGCGAGCCGGCGTCGATCCCCAGGTCGACCGACAGCCGGGGCGTCACTCGCGATAGGACCCGGGCCATGACGGCCTGATACGGCTTGCCGACTCCGGCCGGCTGCAGCGCCACGCCGCTCACGATCGCGCCGGCGAGCCGCGGCCGGCCCCGCGGCGCGCGGCTCCACTCCAGCAGGTAGTCGAGCACGACCAGCGAGCCCATGCTGTGGCCGTAGAGCACGATCGGCCGGTCGGGCGCCTCTTGAGCGACCACGCGAAGAAAGGCGCCGAGGTCGTCGCGATAGTCGGCCCAGCGGTCGATGTGCACGCGCCGGCCCGGCGAGCGGCCGTGCCCGCGCTGGTCGTAGGCGCAGACCGCGTGGCCGCCGTCGACGAGCGGGCCGACGAGGTTCCCGTAACGGCCGCTGTACTCGCCGACGCCGTGCACGAGGGCGACCACCACTCGCGACGCGGCGCTTCGCGGCTCGCCGCCGGGCCGCCAGCACTGCCGGTAGAGCTCGAGACCGCCGGCCCCGGCAAAGCGGCCCTCGCTCGTCACCGGAGCGCCGCTTCCGCCTGGCGAGTCGTTACTCACCGGTGCGCCGCTTCAGCAGGAACTCGTTCCTGATCTGCCAGGTCGCGCCTTCGTCTGCCGATTCCTGCGCGATCCAGCGAAACGAATCGCTCGTGATGTCCGTGAAGCGCCACTGCCAGCGCGTGCCGTCGTCGTCGCGGTACTCCTGCACGATGTCTTCACCCTGCCGTCTGCCGGTCATGCGGCTGCAGGTCTGGGAGCCGGGCTCGATCCAGGTTATCTGCCAGACGTCTCGCTCGGCGTCGTAGACGCGGATCGTCGTGCCGTACATGTCCTTTGTCGCGTCGCGGCCCGCACCGGCGCGATCGCTGCGTGCCGGTGCGATCCACACATCCTGGATCGCGCGACCCTCGAGCGCCCAGCCGAAGTAGACCTCGCAGCTCTCCATTCGTTGCGTGCCGTCCCTGCGAAGGACGGTGACTGTCCCCTCCCACGCGCCCACGAACTGGCCGTAGAGCATCAACTGGGACGAGTGGTCGGGGTGCGGGCCGTCTGCCCCGAGCACGTCCAGCATGCTCTCCGTCGGTGCTGCCATGTCGCTCCCCCTTTCGACGCGATGTCGCTCGGCAGCGGCGTGCGCGATCGGCTCGCCGCGCGACCTCGAGACTAGAGCGCGAGCTCCATGAAGACCGTGACCGCCAGCACGTCGGGCGGCACTTCGTAGTACGGTCCCGTCTCGACGAAGCCCAGCGAAGCGTACAGCCTGCGAGACGCTTCGAGGAAGGTCCCCGTGTCGAGCCGCATCCGCTTGTAGCCCAGGTCGCGGGTCGCGGCGATCGCCTGAACGGCCAGCGCCCGGCCCACTCCGGCGCCCCTGTGCGCCGGCCTGACGAAAAGCCGCTTGAGCTCACACGCGCCATCGTCGGCCAAGGGTCGCAGCGCGACGCAGCCCACGAGCTCGCCGGCGGCGTCGTACGCCAGCCAGGCGCCGCCCTGCGGCGGGCCGTAGGCGCCCGGCAGCCCCGCGAGCTCGGTCTCGATGGACTGGTAGCCCATGTCGACGCCGCGGTCGTTCACCAGAAAGTCGAACCACTCGCGCAGCAGGCCGCGGAACGCGTCGAGCTGCTCGGGCGTGGAGGGCTCGACGATCCGCATCGCGGCTCCTTGTGAACGCTGGTCGGTCATCGCGGAGAGCACGTAGCCTAACCGGGGGCCGGGCAAACTCATAGACCAGAGGAGAGAGCCATGAAGGCGATCGTCCAGAACGCGTACGGCTCGCCCAATGTCCTGCACATGGCCGACATCGAAAAGCCGGAGGTGGGCGACGACGACGTGCTGGTGCACGTGCAGGCGGCCGGCGTCGACCCGGGCGTCTGGCATCTGACCGCCGGTCTGCCCTACCTGGTGCGCCTCATGGGGGTGGGCCTGCGCGCTCCGAAGGCACGCGTGCCGGGGAACGACCTCGCCGGGCGGGCCGAGGCTGTGGGCAAGAACGTGACACGGTTCCGACCGGGCGACGAGGTCTATGGTCGCAAGCAATCCGGCGACGGTCCCTTCGCGGAGTACGTGTCCGCTCCCGCCGACAGCCTGGCGCCCAAGCCGGCCGGCCTCACCTTCGAGCAGGCGGCGGCCGTGCCCGTCTCGGCGTGCACCGCCCTGCAGGGCCTGCGCGACAAGGGACACGTGCAGCCTGGGCAGACGGTGCTCGTGATCGGCGCGGGCGGCGGCGTGGGGTCATTCGCGGTCCAGCTCGCCAAGGCGTTCGGCGCACGGGTGACCGGCGTCTGCGGCACGGCGAAGGTCGACCTGGTCCGGTCGCTCGGCGCGGACCGTGTGATCGATCGCACCCTCGAAGACTTCGCCGACGGCACGCAGCGCTACGACTTCATCCTCGACACCGCCGGCAACAGGCCCGTGTCACAGCTGCGCCGCGCACTGGCTCCCAGCGGGATCCTCGCGATCGTGGGCGGCGAAGGAGGCAACCGCTGGTCGGGCGGGTTCGGTCGGCAGATGCTGCGAGCGCCGCTGCTGTCGCTCTTCGTGGGCCAGAAGTTGTTGCCGCTCAACGCCAAGGTGACTGCCGGCGACCTCGAGGTGCTGAACGGCTTCATCGAGGACGGCAGGGTCAAGCCGGTCGTCGACCGCACGTACCCGCTGGAGGATGTCGCCGAGGCGATCCGCTACCTGCACGCCGGTCGCGCCCGGGGAAAGGTGGTCGTCAACGTGGCTGAGGTGGCCGGCGGCGGCGCCGCGGAGCGTTCCGCGTAGACGCCGGCGGCGGGGCGGCGCTGCCGCGGAGCGTTCAGGTAGACGCCGGCAGCGGGGCGGCTGCCGGCCGGTATGACCGAGCGCCGGCAGCCGCTATGCTCGCTCGAGCGGTGCGGCGCAGTCGCGCTGCCCACACAAGGAGATGGCAGATGGGAAGGCTTGTCGCGTTCAATTCGATCTCACTCGACGGCTACTTCGTCGATGCGCACGGCGACATGCACTGGGCTCACAACGACGCCATGGACGACGAGTGGGACGAGTTCGTCGCCGACAACGCCAGCGGCGGCGGCCCGCTCGTGTTCGGCAGGATCACCTACGAGCTCATGGCGAGCTACTGGCCCACGCCGGCCGCCATGCAGGGCGATCCCGTCGTGGCCGAGCGCATGAACAACCGGCCGAAGCTCGTGTTCTCCAGAACGCTCACCGAGGCGCCGTGGAACCGCACCAGGCTGGTGACGGGCGACCTCGCAGAGGAGATCCGCGCGCAGAAGGACGAACCGGGCAACGACATGGCGATCCTGGGCAGCGGCAGCATCGTCGCGCAGCTCACACAGGAGCGCCTGATCGACGAGTATCAGGTCGCGGTGATCCCCATCGTTCTTGGGGCGGGCCGGACGATGTTCGAAGGGATCAGGGAGAAGCTGAGCGTGGAGCTGACGGAGTCGCGGGACTTCGCAAACGGGAACGTGTTCCTACGCTACGAACCGGTGGGGTGAAGGCGGGCGCCGCCGGGTTCAGCCTCGTCGCAGCGGCGCATGCTCATGTCGCGCGCTACGACGTCGTAGCTGCCGGCGAGGGGGCTCGGCTCGTCGGGCGCAAGCGGCGAAGCGGGCGCGCTGGTCCTGCGCCACATGCGACCGCCGAGCGCGAACAGCACCGCGGCGGCGACGATGCAGCCCGGGTAGACCTCATCGGCCCTGCCGAGAATCCCGTAGTTCGAGCTGATCCCGGCGACGACCATGCCGGCCGGTACAGCCGCATACAGCACGGCCGTTGGAAGCAGGCTCCCGCCGGCCTTGCGGACAAGCCAGACCGCCGGGACGGCCAACGCGATGTCGCTCAGGACGTGAGAACGTACCAGCCGCCGCCGGAAAGCCACGAGTCGATGCCGACGACGCGCACGGCCAGCTGGAACGGCAGAGCGATCGCCAGACCGATCACAAGCGCGGCGACGAGCGGCGACACCCGTCGTGCAAGCCGGCCGTCGACGAAACCGTACCAGGCAAAGACGAGCGGCAGATGAAGCAGTAGCCCGGCGACGAAGACCGAGAGGAAATAGCCGAGTGGGTAGTGGAGGCCGGCGAGGCCGACGGGCTCGCCGACGGCAAGCGGCGCCAGACTCCCACCTACTCGCGCGGCGGCCGCGCAGACGCCGGGCACAAGAAGGGCCACGGCGACGAGCAGCCAGACCCGGCGTTGGCGCCACGAGACGAGCTCGCGTGCGAGCTCTGCGAACGGCGGTGAAGGGCGAAACGACCCCCGCCAGCACGACCCCAGCGACGAGTGCCCGAAGCCACAAGTAGAGGAGTGACCAGTTCCCGATGGATCCAGCTACCAAGCGACCACATGGCCGGGACGATCACGCCGGGCGGCGCGCCGGCACTGGCAAGAAAGCTTCGCTCCACACGCCACAGAAACCAGACTTCCGCGCACAGGGCGGTCATGGTCACGAGCGCGACGGCGACGACGATGCACAGCTGAGTGAGACCGGCGCGGCGGCCACGAGCGTGGACCGCTGACCGCCCAGCAGCACAGGAGGGCGGCAAGGCCGGCCACCATGACGCTCACGACGGAGAAGCGATTCATCCAGTCGGGAGTGGTCGGACAGCGTTCGGCAAGCCCGACGTACACGACGTACGCGGCCCCGACGAGCACGAAGAAGCCGGCGAGAGGGCGTCGTGCGAGCGTGGGCTTCAAGTTCGTCAGCACGGTGTCACCGGCCCTTCGGCCATGTCGGCCGACAGCGGCAAAGCTCCGCATCGTACGGCCGGCTTATGGGTTGTCGTTCCGCATCTTCCGTCAATCGACCGCGGACTTCCAGGGATCGAGGCGCCTTGACGGATCGAGGCGACCTACGGGATCGACTGCGATCGTCCACGTATCCGCCGCGAAGTCACCGGCCGCGCTGCAGATGCACCGCGCTGGACCGTTGCGGGTATGGTCGATCGGCGAGGGGTGAAGGTGACGCAAGGCGAGTGGGAGGGTGACATGGGCGACGACCTGGTGCTGGTGACCGGCGGTTCGGGGTTCATCGGCGTGCACTGCATCCTGCGGCTGCTCGACGCGGGCTACCGCGTGCGCACGACGGTGCGCTCGCTTGCGCGCGAGGCCGACGTGCGCGCCATGCTCAAGGAAGGCGGCGCCGAGCCGGGCGAGGCGCTTGAGTTCGTCGAGGCCGATCTGCTGGCCGACGCCGGCTGGGCCGAGGCGGTGGCCGGCTGCCGCTACGTGCTGCACGTCGCCTCGCCGTTCCCGGAGCGCCAGCCGCGGAACCAGTTCGAGCTGATCGTGCCGGCGCGCCAAGGCGCCTTACGCGTGCTGCGGGCGGCGCGCGACGCCGGCGTCGAGCGCGTCGTGCTGACCTCGTCGTTTGCCGCCATCGGCTACGGCCACGAGCCGACCGACCGCCCCTTCACCGAGGAGGACTGGACCGAGCTCGACGACTCGGCGAGCCCCTACGTGAAGTCGAAGACGCTGGCCGAGCGCGCCGCCTGGGACTTCGTTGCCGGCGAGGGCGGCGCGCTGGAGCTCGCGGTCGTCAACCCGGTCGGCGTGCTCGGGCCGGTGCTCGGCCCCGACTTGTCGAGCTCGATCCGGCTCGTCAAGGGGGCGCTCGACGGCGCCATGCCGGGTGCGCCGCGCCTTTACTTCAACATCGTCGACGTGCGCGACGTGGCCGATCTGCACCTGCGCGCCATGACCGACCCAGCGGCCAAGGGCGAGCGGTTCCTGGCCGTGGCGGATGGCCCGGTTTCGATCAAGGACGTCTGCGACGTGTTGCGGGCGCACCTGGGCGAGGCCGCTGCGCGCGTGCCGACCAGGGAGGTGCCGGACTTCCTGGTGCGGGCGCTGGCCTTGGTCAACCCTGAGGCGCGGGGGATCGTGGGGGACCTGGGCAAGGTGCGCCGGGCCAGCAACGAGAAGGCCCGGCGGGTGCTGGGCTGGGAGCCGCGGTCGAATGAAGAGGGGATCCTGGCGACGGCGGAGAGTTTGGTGCGGTTGGGGTTGATTGGAGGTTCGGCGAGCGCCGCGTGAGCCGTATGGGGCCACTCCTGGGTCCGAGGCGGCGCGGCAGTCGGATTGTCCACGTTTGTCACGGGAAGGATTCGGCGAGCGCGTGTTATATTCTGTGTCATGAAGATTGGTGTCCTGAGCCAATTACCATGACACGAGCTATAACAGAACTGGGCCCTCGCGAGGTCGAGTTCCTCGCCCGGCTGTCGAGCTCGGGTCGCACGCTGTTCACCATGCGCGACGCGACCGAGTTCTGGGGCACGGGCAAGTACGCGCGCGAGAAACTCGCCCTGCTCGAATCCAAAGGGTGGCTCGATCGGCTGGAACAAGGCTCGTACATGGTCGTGCCGCTCCAAGCCGGCCTCGAGAGGGTCTGGAGCGAGGACGCGCTCGCGGTGGGCACCTTTCTGGCGCCCGACGGCGCCGTTGCCTACTGGTCTGCCGATGCGCCACTGGAATTGGACGACGCAGCTGCCACCCGTCGTCGCTTTCATGACCCCACGACGCAGGTTCAACCGCTCGCCCACCGTGCTCGGCGTTCGCTACCAATTCGTGCTGGTCCGGCCAGAGCGGGTGTTCGGAGTGTCGCAAGCGTTCGAGGGCGGGCTGCCGCTGCGCATTACCGAGCGCGAGCGCACCGTCGTCGACATGATGGACCGCCCCGACCTCTGCGGAGGCATCGCCGAAGTCGTCGAGGCTCTTCGAACCGGCTGGACCGAATGTGAGCCGGCTCGCGTGGCCGAGTACGCACAGAGGCACGGCGGCGGCACAGTGCCAAAGCGACTCGGGTTCCTTATCGAGCAACTCGAGCTCGAGACGCCGCCGGGATTCGTCGGACAGCTGCGGGGCCTCATCGGCAAGGGGATGAGTGACCTCGAGCGCGGCGGGGCGAAATCGGGACGCTACGTGCGGCGCTGGAGGCTGCGCATCAACACGACCGGTTTCGACGTGGCAGACGGCGGCGCCTCCGGCCGGACGGCCACTTGATCCCAGACGCAGAGGCGAAGCGAGTCGCCCGCGCCCTCGGAGTAGACGCATTGGTGATCGATCTCGACCATGCTCTGGGTGTCGCACTCTGGTCGCTCAGCGTCTCTGGCTTGAGCGACTGGGGCTGGGTGTTCAAGGGCGGCACCTGCCTGCGGAAGGTGTATTTCGAGGGTTACCGGTTCTCCGAGGACCTCGACTTCACGGCTGAACGACCCGTGAGCATTGGCTTTGTCGCGAGCCGCATTCGAGCCGCCGCCGAGCCCGCCGCCTCACTCGGCATCACGATGCTGGTCGACCAACTGAGATGCGCCGCCGAAAACGACGGCTACGGGCAACAGACGGTCAAGGCCAGGGTGCCGTACCGCGGTGCGGTCATCCGCACTGGAGATCCCCGCGTCCTCCAGTTCGACGTGAGCGCCGACGAGACGCTTTGCTTCTCCGCTGTACACAGATCGCTCCTTCACCCCTATTCGGACGCTCCGGGTGTCGCGTGCGAGCTGCCCGCGTACGCCCTCGAAGAGATGATGGCCGAGAAGCTGAGGGCCATCGCCGGGCAGCGTCAGTACGCCGTGGCGCGCGACGTCTACGATATCGCGCGCCTATGCAACGAACTCGACGACCTGGACGCCGCCCTGAGCGCGCTGCCTTCGAAGGCCGCGCGCAAAGGTCTCGATCTCACGGGCTGCGCCCAGCGATTTGCGGCGCGCCGCGCTGGGTTCGCCGTTAGCTGGGAGCGTCACATCACGGGACTTCTCGCGGCCGGAGACGACATCTCCTTCGACCATGCCTTTGGTACCTGCTTCGATCTTCTGGGGCGACTGTAGAGGAGCGACCCGAGCATGCAGAGCGGGACGTGGACTCGCCGGGAGTAGCCCCAATCGCGAAAGGCGTCTTGCCTCCATCGGTGGGTCGATCCCAGGCGATGACGTGGCGCACGAGAAGGGTGCGCTGGTGATCACGTCTTCGGACAAACCTGATCACCGCTTCACGATCAACCGCCGTTCGACGGTCGACCCCGCTTCCTCCGCGGCGTGACCGGGCCATCGACGCGTCATATCCTTCTTCCATTTAACATGCTAACATATGTCTTGGCTAATGGAGGCATACAGCAGGCGATGTGAGGAAGGTGATTGCGCGTGTTGCCGCTCAAAACCACAGCTGAAGACATCGACGCACTTGGAGAGTACTTGAAGTCTCAAGTCGGCTGGACACCGATTGACAAGGTCAAGAAAGCTCTTCCGCAGCAGTACTCGGACAACCGTAAGCTCGAGGCAATGCGCCACATTGGCTTGCTTGAGCGCGACGGGGGCAACATCAAGCTGAGTGACGTTGGACGGGCCTATGCGCAAGGCGACGACGCAACGAGGGCATCACTCATGCGAGCGAGGTTGCGCCAGGATTCCCTCTATGCCGCCACAATGGAGTGGATCCACTACCACAAGCGCGAAAGCGTCACGAAGACAGACGTAGCCAACTACTGGCATGACCATCACCAGGCGGACCTGCAAGGGGCATCCGGAGCCGCTCTCACGGATGGCGTCATCTTCTTCATGCGGATGGCAGAGGTCGCCGGCCTCGGTAGCTTTGCCACTGCCGGCAAAGGCCGCGAGACTCACCTGAAGGTGAACCAGTCGAAATTGGAAGAATCCGTGACGGGAGAGAAGCCGCCGGTCGATGCTGGCACTGGACGCGACTTGCAGGAACCGCCACAAGCGCCTCTGGCACCACGTCGCACCGCAACCGCGGGCACACTTACGCTTAACCCTGCACTTAGCGTGACGGTCCAGATTCATATCGCTGCGGACGCGAAGCCGTCGACCATCGAAGAGATCTTCAAGAACATGCGCAGGTATCTCGCCCCCAACCAGGGCGGGGAGAGCGACGGAAATCCTGACGAGGTGAAGTGAGATGGAAGAAGGCGTCGTTCGCCTTCTGTTCGGTCTGCAGCAGCTGCAAGATGACTACGGGGCGCCGGTCGAGGATGTCGCCGTCGAATCGCCGAAGGCTGCGCTTACGTCTCTTCGGGATGCTGTAGGTCAGGCCCCATCTGCATACCGCGACTATCTCAGCGAGTCTGTCGCGTGCTACGAGGGCGGGCAGTATAGGGCCGCCATCCTGACTACGTGGGCGGCTACAGTCCAGCACTTGTACATCGTCGTGGAAGGCCACTCGGGTGGGGTGCCCGAGTTCGAGAAGGCCAACAAACAGCGCTTCGGGTCTGCGCGGT
Organism: uncultured Actinomycetes bacterium; assembly: GCA_963845355.1. Taxonomy (GTDB): domain Bacteria; phylum Actinomycetota; class Thermoleophilia; order UBA2241; family UBA2241; genus Bog-752. The sequence goes on along the minus strand of CAWJRV010000051.1, from coordinate 1,078 downwards.
CCTATAGGCGGATCAGGAGGGTTAACGACTTCCTCTATCTGCGGGAAAGCGACTTCCTGCAGCTAGGTGAGGACGCCGGTCTGTACAATCGAAATGCTAGGAAGCTACTGACCGAGCGGCTTGACCTGAGGAACCGATGTGCTCATCCGACTAGGTATAAACCGGGACGCGAGGAGACGGTCGTTTTCATCGAGAGTCTACTGCTGAACGTCATTGGCGGGCGCACTCAACTGGTAGTTTAGTGACCACTAACTTATGGTATACTCCGCCCTATGACTGAGAAGACGACCACCAGATCGACCAAAGAGGAGCGCCGCCGCGAGATCGTCGAGGCGGCCATGCGTGAGTTCGCGGTGTACGGCCTGTACGGCACGCCGGTCGAGGCGATCGCCAAGCGGGTCGGCGTCTCGCAGCCCTACCTGTTCCAGCTCTTCGGCACCAAGAAGGACCTCTACATCGCGGCCATGCGGCGCGGCTTCCAGCGCACCGTGGCGGTCTTTCGCCAGGCGGCGGCCGAGGCCGGCCCCGAGGCCGGCACCGACGAATCCTCATGACCATGGGCGTGGCCTACGCGAACCTGCTCGAGAACGATCGCGAGATCCTGCTCATGCAGCTCCAGGCATACGCAGCCTCCGAAGACGAGGAGGTCCGAAGCCGTGCGCGAGGAATTCCTGCGCCTCGTGCGCTTCGTGCAGTCGGCCTCCGGCGCGCCCGACGACGCCATCCGGCCCTGGCTGGCCGAGGGCATGCTCATGACCGTCGCGGCCGCCCTGGGCCTCGTCGAAGTCCAAGAGGACTGGGCCCGTATGTGCACCGGCCGCTGGCTGCTCGAGCGCGTCGCCTCACTTCACCAGAAGGGTCTCGACCTGCGCGACGTCGTCCACGGCAAGGTCGGCGACATCCACGGCACGGTCGGCGACATCCACGGCCACGCGAAGACGGAGGGGAGCGGCGTCTGAAGCGAAGCGTGGATCAGACGCCGCCTATGCGCTCGCGCGTGGGGAGACGTCTCTTTTTTTCCCTGCGAAACTAAGTGATTACTAACTCACTGGATCGCAATTCGGCAACAAGTCCGGAG
>CAWJRV010000050.1:0-35093 GCA_963845355.1 uncultured Actinomycetes bacterium | reverse complement strand
CGTCGGCGTCGCGACCCTGGCTGCGGTCGCCATCCCGCCCAAGCAGGACGTCGTCGAGTCGGTCTCGTACCTGCCCGGAGAGGGTGCCCGGCCCAGCGAGGGCGGCCGGCCCGGCGAGCCGGCTCTCATCCCGGTGCCGGTCGACGACGAGCGTAGTCAGGGCATCGGCTGACCCGCACGAGGCAGATCGCAGCGCACCGGGCGCGGGGGCGCGGGCGGCTTTGCCGCCCGCGCCCCCTTGCGCGCTCGGCCGTAGCCGCCGGCGGCCGTGGCGGTGCCTTCTCCGCCCCTCAAGCCGACCCTGGACCGTGTCGATGACGCCACGGGAAGGGGGCGCGGTCTGCCTCGGCCATCACTGGCCTGAGGCGCCGCCCTTCGAGCCGAAGAAGGGATCGACACGGTGGACACGGTGTCTTTTCGCGTGCGCGCGCTCGCGAGCACCCTCACGGTCTGCGCGATCACTCTCGCCGCGGCGTGCGGCGGCTCCCCACTGGCCGCGAAACCCGATCCACACGCCGTCGTCCACAGCTACGCGGCGGAGGGATTCTCGATCGCCTACGGCCCCCAGTGGCAGTCGTCGCAGAAGAGCGCGACCTCGCAGACCGCCCGGCAGCTGCTGCTCACGCAGCAGTACAGCTCCTCCACCGGACTCGGTGAGGTGCTGGTCTCGATCAGTGTTCAGCCCGAGCATCTCTACCGCGATCCGGCAGTCTACCAAGCGAAGTACGAGGACATGCTGAAGTCGATGGGCGGCTCCCCCAAGTCGATCACCCTGAGCGGCACTCCCGCCGTCTACTGGAAGGGCGTGAGTGGGTACGGCGTCTCCCTGACGGCCGGTGGGCGCTCGTATGTCCTGATGGGGACGATCCCGAGCGGCGGCGACGCCGGGGAACGACCTCAGGTGCTCGCGGTCTTCGAATCCTTCAAGCTTCTGGCGGCTTCCGCGTCCGGACCGCAGACGGGCGCCTCACAGACCACGGTCTCGCCGACAGCCACATCGCCGACAGTCCCCTCGTCGCCGTCCTCGCAGCCGACCGCCGTGTCTTCGCAAGCCCAGTCCGCGCAGTATGTCGACCGGGTCGCGCCTGTGGTCGTCGCCTTCAGCCGTCAGCTCAGTGTCGCAGGCAAGGCGCAGGCCGCATGGAACTCACAAGACACTTCGACCTGGCCCGCGTTCCACAAGGCCGTCGACCTGGCGGTCGCGCAGTTTGCGGCCGACGAGGCGAAGCTCAAGGCGATCAGTCCGCCGTCGAGCTTCAAGAAGGCCCACGCCAAGCTCATGCGCGTCATCAGCCAGGCGCGCGCAGGCTACGCTCACATGGGCGCCGGCCTGAAGAGTGGGCAGCCCGCGCCCGAGTGGGTGCCCGACGTCGCGACGCGGCTCACGGTCGCGAAAGGGACTCTCTTCCTGTTCAAAGACGACTTCATCGCAGCGGCGTCGCAGACCGGAGTGAAGATCGGGTTCGATCTACCCTAGGCGGCATGGGCCGGCGACTGAGACGGCCAGGGCGGTCTCCCACCGCGACCCCGGCCACACCGCCCGCCGGCGGCGCGCACGGCGCGGAAATCCCGAGCGGCGGGGAAGACTCGGGGGCGACACCGAACGAAACGGAGGGTGAGATGAGTCCGACCGCCGCCCCGGGCTGGAGCCCCGCCAGGCCGACCTCGCTGGCCGGCTACCTCGAAGCGCTGAGCCGGCCGGTCTTCTCGACGGGCATGAGCTACCGGGTCGTTGAGGCCAAGTGGGCCGAGATCAGCGCGGCCTTCCACGGCTTCGACCCGGCCAAGGTCGCGGCCATGACGCCCGACGACGTCGAGCGCCTGGTCGACGACCCGCGCGTGATCCGCAACCGCAAGAAGCTCGAGGCGACGATCCAGAACGCCGAGCGTCTGCTCGAGCTCGACGGCGAACCCGGCGGCTTTGCCGGCTGGCTCGACTCGCTGGGCTCCTTCGAAGAGATGGTCGCCGGGCTGCGCGGCAAGTTCCGCTTTGTGGGCGACAACGGCGCCTACCTGTTCCTGTGGACGATCGACCGCCCGGTGCCGCCGCATCAGGAGTGGTTCGCGGCGCATCGCCGGCCGCAGCACCGCCAGCCGTCGCAGCGCCGTCCGCCGGTGATCTAGGTGGCAGGGTGATGACGACGTTCGTCGCCCCGCTCAGAGCCGTGAACGTGGCCGGCAACAAGGTCGAGATGGCCGCCCTGCGCAGCGGGCTGACCGGCCTCGGCTTTGAGGGCGTACAGACCTACGTGCAGAGCGGCAACATCGTGTTCCGGGCCGCAGGCGACGACCCGCAGGCGCACGCGGCGACCATCGCAGGCCTGATCGCGGCCCAGGCCGGTCTCGATGTCACCGTGCTGGTCGTCACGGCGGCCGAGCTCGCCGAGATCGCCGCCGCAAACCCGTTCGCCACGACCGGCGCCGACGAGAAGACGCTGCACGTCACGTTTCTCGCCGAGCCGGCAGACGGGGCCGCGTTCGCGGCCCTGAAGCTGCCGGCTCAGGAAGGCGAGCAGGTCGTCCTGGGCGATCGCGTCGTCTACCTGTGGCTGCCCCACGGCTACGGACGCTCCAAGCTGAGCAACGCCTATTTCGAGCGCGTCCTGCACATACCGGCGACCACCAGGAACTGGCGGACCGTAAAGACGCTGGTGGAGCTGAGCTCAGCGCGAGCGTAGACGCCCTCCCCGTACACACAGATGGGGTTGTCGCCGCCTTGTTCAATTGGGCATGATCTTGGCCAATTGAACAACCGGCGGCGAAGCACACCCGCCGGCGCCGGCTCAAGGCAGCCGTAGATGCTTCGGGGGTTTTGCCCGGCTCACGGCGAGGAACCAGACGAGAAATCATCTCGTTCTGCCCCGGTCACGCGAGTCCCGACTCAATGCGACCCGTGCAGACCGTCTATCCGTGGAGGAGCCGCATGTCTTCCGAACCCCTGCCGAGCGACGCGACCGGATCGTCACTCGGACCACCCGTCCAGCCGGTCGCTCACGGCTCGCCGGTCGCTCACGGCTCGCCCGTCGCGAACGGCTCGTCCGTCGCGCCGGCCCCGCGCGTCGCGCACGACTCCCACGTCGCGCACGCACCGCGTGCACCGCGCGTCTCACCCACTCCGTCAGCGGCCCGCGCGCCACGCAGCCTGGGCCTCGCGCTCGTGGTGATCGCCGCGGCGCAGCTCATGATCGTGCTCGACGCCACCATCGTGAACGTCGCGCTGCCGCACATTCAGCGCGCCCTCAGCTTCAGCGGCACCGGCCTGGAGTGGGTCGTCACGGCGTACTCTCTGGCCTTCGGCAGCCTGCTGCTGCTCGGCGGCCGTCTCGGCGACATCTACGGCCGCCGCCGTGTGTTCATCGCCGGCATCGTCGTCTTCTCGCTGGGCTCGCTGGCCGGCGGCCTCGCCACGGGCGAGTGGTGGATCCTGGCGGCGCGCGCGGTGCAGGGCGCCGGCGGCGCGCTGGCCGCGCCGACCGCGCTGGCGCTGATCGCCACGACGTTCCCGGTCGGGCCGCCGCGCAACCGGGCCTTCGGCGTCTACGCGGCCATGAGCGGCGCCGGCGGCGCCGTGGGCCTGCTGCTCGGCGGCATCCTCACGACCTACGAGTCGTGGCGCTGGGTGTTCTTCGTCAACGTGCCCATCGGCATCGTCGTGGTCGCCCTGGCGCCCATCGCGCTCGTGTCGACACCGCGCTCACGGCTGCGTCTCGACATACCGGGCGTCCTGACGAGCTGTGCGGGTCTCGCGCTGCTGGTCTACGGCCTCACGCACGCCGCGGCCGGCAGCGACGGCGTCTCGCACTGGGGCAGCCCCGTCACCATCGGCGCGCTGGTCGCCGCCGCGGCGCTGCTCGTGACGTTTGTGGCGATCGAGCGTCGCAGCAGCCACCCCGAGCTGCCGCTGCATCTGCTCAAGTCGCGCCGTCGCGCGGGCGCCTACATCATGATGCTGCTGCTGTTCACAGGCGTCTTCTCGGTGTTCTTCTTTCTGACCATCTACATCCAGGGGGTCTACGGCTACAGCGCCGTGCGCGCCGGGCTCGCCTGGGTGCCCTTCCCCATCACGATCATCATCGTGAGCACACTGGTGGCTCGGGTCCTGGTCGCGCGCGTGGGCGTGCGGCCGCTGCTCATGCTGGGCCCGCTGCTCGCCGGCCTCGGCTTCTTGTGGCTGTCGCGACTCAACCCCGATGGTCACTACTGGCCCAACCTGCTGCCGGGGATGCTGCTGGTCAGCGCCGGCATGGGCTGCATGATGGTGCCGCTCACGCTCACGGTCGTCTCGCGCGTCGCGCCCCAGGAGGCCGGCGTCGCCTCGAGCGGGATCAACATAGGCCAGCAGCTCGGCGGGGCCATAGGCCTCGCGGCGGTCGGCACGATCGCCTGGACACAGGTCGCCCACAGCGCCGCGAGCCAGGTGGCGGCCGTCGCGGCGGCGGGGGCCGGCAGCGGCGCGGTCGGCGGCGCGGCAGCGAGCGGCGCCACGGCGGCCGGCGGCGGAGCAACCGCAGCCGCCGGCTCGACGGCAAGCGCCATCCCGGGCCTGCCCGTGCACATCGCGAACGAGGCCCTCACGGCCGGCTTCTCGACCGGCTTCAGGGTGGCCGGCGCCCTGGTGCTGAGCGGCTTCGTGGTCGCGCTCATCACGACCTGGACCGGACACTGGCGCTTGAGCTCGGCCGTCACCAAAGGTCGCGCGCAGCCCTGCGACGAGGTCCTGGGGACCTGCGAGGTGTAGACCGGCGAGTGGGCTCGGCCGCCCCGCCGGGCGGGACGGCCGAGCCCCTCCACCCTCGCGGCGCACGTCTGGCTGCATTAGTGTACGAGGCGGCGAGTCATTGTCGGTCTCAGGCTCCAAGGGGGGTCTTCGGTGCACCGCCTCGCTCGCGGTCACGGAGCAGGTTCTGGCGATCGCACAGCCGGAACGCCCCGCCTGCGAAAGGCCGGTGGTGAAAGAAGCCGGCCGGACTGCGGTCATAGGTGACCATGGGGGCAGAACGCGGTGGGGGCCATGGACTCGGATGAGCCCACAAAGCTGGACGATCGCGAGACCGGACAGATCGCGGGCGCGATCGCCGATCGCACCGCCGAGAGTCGCCTGTTGCGCGCCGCTCGGAACGGCAACCAGATGGCCTTCATCGCTCTGTTACGCGTTCACGAACCGCGCCTCCGGGCGCTGGCGTTTCGCGTGCTGAGAGAGCCCGACGGTGTCGCCGACGTCATGCAGGAGACGGCGATGAGGGCCTTTCGGTCACTGCACACCTTTCGCGACGAGTCCTCCCTGGGGACCTGGCTGTTCCGGGTGACCTACAACGTCTGCCTCGACCACATCGCCTCGCGGCAGCGTCAGCTTCACGTCGTCGAGCGCAGCCGCGAGGTCGCCGAGCGCCGCGAGCCCGAGCCCGACGTCGCCACGGCGGTCGCCGCCGAAGACCGGCTCTCGCGCGCGCTCGACACGCTGCCACCGCTGCATCGAGCCGCGGTGTACCTCTGCCTGCAGCTCGATCTCGACATGGCCACGGCGGCGACCGTGCTCAACGTCCCCTATGGGACGGTGGGCTCCCGGTTGAACCACGCGCGTCAGATCCTTCGCCAAGCGCTCACCGAAGAAGAGGACCGATGACTGAGCCACGCGACCTCGATCTGAAGCTGGCCTTGGACGCCCTCGACGCCCGGCAGGTGCCGCCGGCCGCGCCGGATTGGGAGACGCGGATCCTGGCGGGGCTCCGCGCGCAGGTGGCCGGCGGCGCGCAGGTGGCCGGCGGCGCGCAGGTGGCCGGCGGCGCGCAGGTGGCCGGCGGCGCGGCACCGACGCTCGGCGCGCGGTCGTCGCGGACGCGCCGCCGCCTCGGACTGCGACTCCTCGTCGCGGCCTGCCTCGCGCTGGCGGTCTACGTGTTCCTGGCAAGCGGCGCCGGCGCCTGGGTCGGGCTGCCCAACCTGCCCAACCCGCTCGGCTTCACGTTCCACCGGGCGCCGCGACACACGCCGACGCCGCTGCCGCACTCGCCGTCGGCCTCGCCTTCGCAGTCGGCGCTCAGGCCGTCGCCAACGCCCAGCCCGACGAAGCCGACCGCGCGGCAGACCACGCGACCGGCTGCGTCGGTCACCGTCCCGCCGTGGTGGCCGGCGGTCCCGAGCGCCTCGCGAGACGTCTGGCGGCGCCGAGCGTCGGGCACGTCGGCCGACCTGCTGTCGGTCGATTTCGTGAATGCCGCGGACGGCTGGGCGATCGGCGACCCCCACGCCGTCATCGTGGCCACGACGGACGGGGGCGCCACCTGGGCAAAGCAGGCGTCGGGCTACGGCGGCCTGCTGGATCAAGTGTCGTTTGCCGACGCGCAGCACGGTTGGATCGTCGGGGGTAGCGCGAACGGCAGCGCCATACTCGCCACAAGCGACAGCGGCGCCACCTGGCACAAGACGTGGGTGCCCGGCATGTTCACCGGCATCAGCGCCGTCGACCCCACGCACGCCTGGGTGGTCGGCAACGCGTTTCCGCACGGTCGCGTCCTGGCCACGGGCGATGGCCAGGCCTGGCACGAACAGCCGGTCGGCCATTGCCCAGGCCTTCGCGCGGTGAGTTTCGCCGACGCAGAGGACGGCTGGGCGATCGGCGGATCGACGATCATCGCCACGGCCGACGGCGGCGCCACCTGGAGAGCGACGAACGCACCCTTCGGCGTCGACTTGAACTCGGTTTGCTTCACCGACGCCCTGCACGGTTGGGCCGCCGGCGGATTCGTGCGCGGCCCCCTCAGCTCTCGCGCCGTGGTCCTCGCAACGAGCGACGGTGGGGCGACGTGGAGGCGGGTCTCCCTGGGCGGCAAGAGCACCTACATCTACGAGCTCGCGTTCGCGGACCGACACCACGGCTGGGCGCTTGCCCAGTACGCTCACCGCTCGCTACTGCTCGTCACCCGCGATGGCGGCGCGAGCTGGCGTACCGAGAAATCGCTCTCGGCCGCCCATCCCCTCCAGAGCGTCGAAGCTCTGGCATCGGGCCAGGCCTGCGTCGTGGGCTGGGGCGGCGCCATCTACACGACTGGTCCGTAGCCCAGGCCGGCTCGCGACCGCCGCGACTCCCTCGTGGGCGTATGCGAGCGCGCGCCGATGCGGCTTCGTGCCGGCTTCGTGCAAGGGCCGACCGGCACGGCAACGCCATCACCGTCCAGCTCCCGGCCACCACCCCGGCACCACGAGACTGACCGGGAGTACACTGTGCCCACCGCACGACGGAGGGCGATCCGTGAACCGGCATCGTCGTCCGCATGGCGGAGCGTTCCCCCGGTCAGGACGGCCATGGTCGACCACGGTCATCACATCTCCATCGGCAGGTTCGCCGGGCTGACCGGCATCTCGGCCAACACCCTGCGCCGCTACGACGAGAGCGGCCTGCTCTCGCCGGCCTTCACCGACCCGTTCACCGGCTACCGCCTGTACGCCATAGATCAGCTCGACACCGGCGTCCTGATCGGGCTGCTGCGCGACCTCGACGTCCCGCTCGACGAGATCAGGGCGCTGATCGGTTCCGGCGGTCCCCGCGAGCTGAAGGCAGTCCTGTCTCATCACCGCGAGCGCATCGTCGAGCGGCGCAGCGAGCTCGAACGCGTCCTGGCCCGCATCGACGAGGCCCTCCACGAGGAACGCGGCCTGCTGCCCTACGAGATCGGCGTGGTCACGCTCGAGCCGGGCTGGGTCGTCAGCCGCCGGACGCACGCGATGCGGCCGCTGCTCGACCAGGAGATCGCGAGGTGTCTCATCGCGCTCGAGGATGAGCTCGCGGCCGGCGGCGCGCGCGCCGCCGGCCGCGAGCTCATCCTCTACTACAACGCCCTGCAGTGGTACCAGGGACTCGACCTCGAGGTCTGCCTGCCCGTCGAGAAGGCGGTGGCCGTGTCACACGGCGGTCGGCAGCTCGCCGGCGGCACCGCCATGCAGACCCTCTTTCGCGGACCCTGGGACACCATCTGGCAGGCGTACTCGGCGATGCTGGCCGAGATCGCGCGCCGCGGCTATGAGGTCTGCGCCCCCGTGCGCGAGTCCTACCTGGTCGACGAGCGCGACACCGACGACCCCCAGCGCTACGTCACCGAGATCACCTGGCCCGTGCAGCCGCGGGGGGCCGGCACCGGGTAACGGCGGCGCGGCCGTGGCGGCGGCGCCCCGCCGCGGTGACCTTCGCGCCGTGATCGCGGCCGCCGCCCCTTGACCTTCGCCCCGGGCGAAGGTTTACGCTGTCCGCAGAGACAGCACTCGTCCGCGTCGACAAGGGGGGCCAGGTGGCCGACGAGCTGCACTACCTGACGGCCGGCGAAGCACGCCGGCTGTTCGTCAACCGCGAGCTCTCGCCGGTCGAGCTCATGGAGGCGACGATCGCCCGCATCGAGGCGGTCGACCCCGCGGTCAACGCCGTTCCCATCCGCTTCTTCGACTCCGCGCTGCAGGCGGCCCGGCGGGCCGAGGCGCGCTTTGCCGGCAAGGGTGGCGCGCCGCGACCGCTCGAAGGCATCCCGGTCGCCGTCAAGGACGAGGTCGAGGTGGCCGGCCAGCCCTGCACCGCCGGGTCGCTCGTCTTCAAAGACGAGATCGCCGAGGTCACGGCAGGCAGCGTGCAGCGGGTGATCGACGCCGGCGGCATCATCCATGTCCGCACCACGACCCCCGAGTTCTGCTGCGCGGCGATCACCGAGTCGCGGCTGTGGGGCGTGACACGCAACCCCTGGAACCTCGACTTCAGCCCCGGCGGTTCGTCGGGCGGCTCGGGCGCCGCGCTGGCGGCCGGCATGGCGACCCTCGCCACCGGCTCCGACATCGGCGGCTCCATCCGCATACCCGCTTCGTTCTGCGGCGTGGTCGGCTTCAAGCCGCCCTACGGCCGCGTGCCGCAGCTACCGCCCTTCAACCTCGATCACTACTGCCACGAGGGGCCGCTGGCGCGCTCGGTCGACGACTGCCGCGTGCTCGAGAACGTCATGGCCGGGCCGCACCACGAAGACATCGCCTCGCTGCGTCCCAAGCTCACCATACCGGCGGAGCTGCCGCCGGTGGCCGGCATGAGGATCGCCTGCAGCGTCGACCTCGGCGGCTTCGACGTCGGCGACGAGGTCGCGGCCGCCGTGCGCGCCGCCGCCGAGACGTTCCGGGGTCTGGGCGCCACGGTCGACGAAGTCGAGATGGGCTGGTCGCTCGAGGCCATGCGCGCAGCGGCCCGCGCCCACCTGGCGATCATCTTCGGCACGTGGATCGCCGAGATCCTCGAGCAGCACCGCGAGCTGCTCACGACGTATGCGATCGAGTTCGCCGAAGACGCCGTGCACGGCGAAACGATGGGCTACTTCGAGTCGCTCGCGGTCGAGGGCGAGACCTACGGCCACCTGGCGAGCGTGCTCGAAGACCACGATCTGCTGATCTGCCCGACCTTCACCGAACCGGCCTTGCCCGCCGCCGGCGACTACGACATCGACGTGGTCTTTGACCGCGCCCTCACGTTCCCCTTCAACATGTGCAGCCGCTGCCCCGTCCTGGTGGTGCCGGCGGCCCGCGCCGCGAACGGCGTGCCCATCGGCCTGCAGATCGTGGGGCGGACGTTCGACGACGTCAGCGTCTTCGCCGCCGCCACGGCCTTTGAACGTGCTCATCCCTGGTATGCGACCTCAGCAGACCGGCCGGACCGGCCAAGGAGGACGACATGATGCGCAGCTCTGGTAGTTCGGGCACGTCGCGAGGCTCGACCGGGTCCGGTGGGCCCAGCGAGTCTCGGGCCTCCAGCGGGTCCTGGGGCTCGAGACGGATCACCCGCCGTCTTGCGCTGATCGTCGCGGTGGTGCTCGTCTGCGGACTGGTCTGGGGACTTGCGGCGGCGCTCGCCGCCTCATCGTCACCCTCGCCCGCGTCGGGCAAGGTCGTCCTCAAGATCGGCTGGACCTCGGAGCCCGACAACCTCAACCCGTTCGTCGGCTGGGCCACCACGACCTACGAGATCTGGACGATCAACTACAACTTCCTGTTCGGTTTCGACGGCCAGTCGATGCGGCCGACGCTCAGCCTGGCGGACCAGTTCCCGACCAAGGCCAACGGCGGCATCTCGGCCGACGGCAAGGTCTGGACGATCCATCTGCGGCCCGGCGTGAAGTGGTCCGACGGCCAGCCGCTCACGGCGGCCGACGTCGCCTTCACCTACAACTACATCGTCAAGAACCACATGGCCAACCTGGCGCTTACCACGACGGGCATCGCCAGCGCCAAGGAGATCGACCCGACCACGGTGCAGATCATCTGCTCACAGCCCAAGGCCAACATGGAGTCGATCTTCCTGCCGATCCTGCCCAAGCACATCTGGGAGCACGTCTCGCCGCAGGCGGCGGCCACGACCTTTTTGAACTCACCGCCGATCGTCGGCAGCGGCCCCTTTTACACGACCGCCTTTAAGAAGGGCTCCTACGTCGAGATGCAGCGCAACCCCTACTACTGGGGCAAGAAGCCGACCGTCGACCAGATCTACTTCGAGATGTACCAGAACCCCGACACGATGGTGCAGGACCTGAAGTCGGGCGTGCTCGACGGCGCCTGGGGCATTCCCGTGGCCCAGTTCTCGCAGCTCAAGGCGATGAGCAGCATCCACACGATCGCCTACAACTTCTTCAACTGGGACTACCTCGACCTGAACTGCTCATCGCTGTCCAGCTCGACCGGCAACCCGGTGCTGCGCGACGCCAGCTTTCGCACGGCGCTGAACTACGCGATCGACCGCGCCACGCTGGCCAAGGTCGCCTACGACGGCCTCGCGGCGCCGGCCACGACCATCATGCCGCCCGACACCTGGTCCGACCCCGACTACCACTGGCAGCCGCCGGCCGACGAGGCCTACACCTTCGACATCGCCAAGGCCAACCAGATGCTCACCGCGGCCGGCTACCCTCTCAAGAACGGTGTGCGCCTCAACAAGCAGGGCAAGCCGATCACCCTGCGCCTGGCGACCACGACCGACTTTCAGCAGGGCCAAGTCGAGGCCAAGCTGATCGCCGGCTGGTTCCAGCAGCTCGGCCTCAAGATCACCCTGCAGGTCATGGACGACGGCGCCTTCCTGGCCCGCATGTTCAACTACAAGGGCACGACCTTCGCCCCCGACTTCGACATGGCCCTGAGCGACTGGGCCGGCTACGGCGACCCCGGTGAGACGTTGACCTCGTTCACCACGGCCGAGATCGGCGCCACCAACGAGCCCGCCTGGTCGAACGCCACCTTCGACAAGCTGAACGTCGAGCAGTCGGCCGCGCTCGACCCTGCCACACGCCAGAACCTCATCTGGCAGATGCAGCAGATCTTCTACCAGCAGTCGCCGCAGCTCGTGCTCGTCTACCCGCAGTACCTCGAGGCCTACAACATCTCGCACTGGACCGGCTGGACCCCGATGTTCCACGGGCGCGGTCCCGCCTTCGTGACGACCGCGACCGTCGACTCCTATGTCAACCTGATGCCGCGCACCGGCAGCAGCTCCAGCGGAGGCGGCGCCAAGGGCTTGTGGATCGTCGTCGCCGTCGTCGTGATCGTCGTCGCGGGCGGCCTGGTCGTGTGGACGATGCGCCGCCGGCGGCTGATGGCGGAGGAGGCATGAGCGCGGTGTCGCAAGACGGCCCCCGAGCCGCCGACACCGTCTATGTGAACGGCGTGATCTACACCGCCGACGGCGGCCGCAGTGTCGCGGAGGCGCTGGCCGTCACCGGCGGCCGCATCGCCGCGGTGGGTCCGGCCGGCGTGGTACGGCGACTCGGCGGCGATGCCACCAGGGTCGTCGACCTCGAGGGGCGGCTCGTGCTGCCCGGGTTCATCGACAGCCACGCCCACGCCAGCGAGACCACCGGCGACCTGTTCGGCGTGCGCCTCAAGGGGCTCACCTCGAGCGAGGAGTACCTCGCGGCCGTGCACGACTTCAGCGCCGCTCACCCCGAGCTGCCCGTCCTTTTCGGCTGGGGCTGGAGCAACGTCGTCGTGCCCGGGCACGGACCCACGGCGGCCGTCCTCGACGCCGTCGTGGCCGACCGGCCGGCCCTTCTCGTGTCCGAAGACGGCCACTCGCTCTGGGTCAACAGCGCGGCCCTGCGGCTCTCCGGCATCGGCCCCGACACCCCCGACCCGGCCAACGGCGTGATCGAGCGCGACCCCGACAGCCGGGTTCCCAGCGGCACGCTGCGCGAGGGCGCCCAGCAACTCGTGCGGGGAGCCATCACGCCGTTCACGGCCGACCAGTACGCCGAGGGCATCCGCTCCTACCAGCGCGAGGTTGCCGGCCCGCTGGGCCTGACCACGGTCTTCGACCCCATGCTCGTGGCCGGCGAGCCGGGTTTCGAGGCCTTCGAACGGCTGCAGCGCGACGGCGAGCTCACGGCGCGCTTCAGGGCCGGCTTCTGGCTGCGCTCCGACCTGCCCGTCGACGAGCAGCTGCGGGCCGCGGCGGCCGAGCGCCGGCGCCACACCGGTGCGCTCTTTACCGCCGACACCGTCAAGTTCTTCGCCGACGGCGTCATCGAGGGCCACACCGCCTACCTGGACGAACCCTATGCCGACACCCCCGGCGACCGCGGCTTTCCCGAATGGCCCGAGGGCGCGCTCGAGGCGGCGTCGGTCGCGGCCTCCGCCGCCGGCTTCGAGCTTCACTACCACGCCATCGGCGACGCCGGCACCGCGGCCGCGCTCGACGCCATCGCCGCCGCCCGCGCCGCCGGCCTGGGCGGCGACCGCCCGGCGATCACCCACGTGCAGCTCACGCGCCCCGGCGACATCGAGCGCTTCGCCGCCCTGGGCGTGACCGCCGTGCTCAACCCCTACTGGTTCCTGCGCGACCACTACTTCTACGACCTCCAGGTGCCGTACCTGGGCCTCGAGCGCGCCGAGCGTGAGTACCCCATGGCGAGCTTCTTTGCGGCCGGCGTGCCGGTCGCTTCGGCCAGCGACTTTCCGGTGACGGTGCCGCCCGACCCGCTGGTCGGCATCCAGGTCGGGGTCATGCGCTGGGCCGCCGGCGAAGCCGCCCCCGGCGACGTGCTCTGGCCCGAAGAGCGTGTGACGGTCGAGCAGATGATCGACAGCTTCACCATCGCCGGCGCCCGCGCCCACCGCCTCGACGACGAGACCGGCTCGCTCGCGCCCGGCAAGTCGGCCGACCTGATCGTCCTCGACACGAACATCCTGACCGCGCCGCCCGGGCAGATCGGCGAAGCCGGCGTCCTGCTCACCGTCTTTCGCGGCGACGAGGTGTACCGCGCCGGGGAGCTCGACGGGTAGGGTGACGCTCCGGGCGGGGTGAGGGTCTCCAGGTCGGAGGCTGTCTCGGTCAGCGGCGCGGCCTACTGTCCGAGCGTGCCACCTCGCAGGCCGACCTTACGACCCTCACCCCGCCTTTCGCTTCGGCCTCGGCAGGCGTACCTGCCGCTCATCGCACAGTCAGCCTGTTGCTCGCCACCCTCGCCTGCGGATTGCCGGCGGCGTCGGTCGCGCAGGCCGAGAAGCGGTAGCGGCCGGCCGGCAAGGTACAGAGAAAGCGTGCCGCGAGGCGCTTGTCGACGCCCACGTTCTTCCCGACGAGCTTCTTCATGAGCCGGCCGTTGCGATTCGTGATCCTGATCGTCACCGTGGCGGTCGGCGAGCCCGAGCTCGAGTCGTCGATAAGGTAAGGCGCACCGATGGCTCAGGCGTGCACTGTCACGGTCACAGCCTTACTACTGAACTTGGTCGTGACGACCTTGTAGGAGGCGCACAGGACCCACTTGCCGGCTTTCGTGGTTTTCAGCTGCGCCTTGAAGGCGCCGGAGCCCGAGATCGTGACTTGCTTGAGCAATTTCAGCTGACTGCCGACCTTGCGCCAGATCTGCACGGTCTTGTAGCCGGCGACTGCCTTTGCGACGACACCGCTCACGGTCAGGCTCTTGCCGACTCGGAGAGTGTGCGAGGCAGCCTTCAGGCTGAGATTCGGCGAACGAAAGACGAGCTCCGTGTAGACGACCCCCTCTTCGGGCTTGGTGGGCTCGGTTGCCTTGGACTGCGCGCCAATCAGCGCAATGTCACCGGAGAGCGCCACAGAGTTGCCGAACGAATCGGCGGCCGAGGCTCCGGAGTGGCCCAGGTCCGTTGGCCCGGACCAGCTCGCGCCAGAGACCACTGAACACGTAAGCGATACCCGTACCTGTCTTGCCGGCGACCGTCGTGCCCGAAGCGCCGATCAAGGCCACATCTCCGGACAGCGCCACTGAGCCACCAAAGGAGTCGATCTTGGCTGCGCCCGGATCGTCGAGCTCGGCCTGCTGGGTCCAATTGGCCCCCGATCCGCTGAAGACGTAGGCTGCGCCCGCACACTGCTTGCCGTCGACGGTCTTGCCTGGTGTGCCGATCAGGGCCTCTTCGCCACAGAGCGCCACCGAGCCGCCGAAGTCGTCCGCGATCATTGGGCTGGGGTCGTCGAGTTCGGTTTGCTGCGACCAACTCGCCCCAGAGCCGCTGAAGACATACACGGCGCCTGCGCCGACGTCGCCGCCGACAGTCTTGTTGGCAGCGCCAACCAGCGCCGTGTCGCCGGCAAGCGCCAGCGAGCTACCAAATACTTCACCGGCAGCCGCGTCGCCGGCGCTGAGAACAGCCTGTTCGGACCAGCTTGCGCCCGACCGTTGATAGGCGAAGACAACGCCGGCATGGCTATACCCGTCGACCTCCTCGGCAGGGGTGCCGATGAGGGCCGTGTCGTCGGAAAGCGCAAGCGTTTGGCCAAAGCGCTCGCCGGCCGCAGGAGCGGGATCGTTGAGCTCTGCCTGCTGCGACCACGAAGACCCTGAGCGCACGTAGACATAGACCGTGCCGACGTCGGTCTGCCCGTTGACCGTTGTGTATATCGCGTCGACCAGAGCCGTGTTACCTGAGAGAGCCACCGAGTAACCAAGCCCATCGCCTGCGGCCCCGTCAGAGGCCGTCAGCTCGGCTTGCTGTGACCACTTCGTCCCCGAGCGGACAAAAACGTAAGCGGCACCGGCGCCGCTCTTACCGTTGACGTTCTTGTATGTCGCCCCCACCAGTGCCGTGTTGCCGGACAGAGCTACCTTGCAGCCGAAGTAGTCACCACCGCTTGCATCCCCGTTGGAGGCGGTCAGCTCAGCCTCCTGCAGAGCGTGCAGCGCCACTGAGGCGGCGGCCGCATGAGCGGCTTGGCCAAGGGGAGCGCCCACAGCGAGGCGGCCGGCGAAGTTGGAAGCGAGGGCGTTGCCGGGCACGACCAGCGTCAAGACAGAGGCGAGCACCAGACCGATCCAGAGCGAGGTGCGGTGCTTCCTTGGGCTCGCGATGCGAAGACGAGACGGCGACATGTTCCCTCCCAGATCTTGGCCGGCACTTCAGACCTACCTCGCAGATCACACGCGGCACGCCGGGGTGGTTGGGCAGAGCACCTGGCACATGGCAATTTGAAAAAGCCGCGCGAGACTGCATTCGACCCGTCCGGTTGCCCGCCGAGTCTCTCAAGCCCGCAGGGTATCCGAGCAGGAGTCGCTGTGCCAGGACTGCGCGTAGCCGGGCTCGACAACTTCGAGCCGGCAGCTACAAGTGCCCGCAGGAGAGGGCCGTCCCGCAGGTCTGCTCGTCCGACGACGAGCGATGCCCACCAGTCGGCCACCGGAGCCCTGGGATGTAGCGCTACCGCCTCGGCGGCGGCCCGCAGACGGCGTCGCGGAGCGGCGGCGGTGCCTGGGAGTGTCAGTCGGCCGCGGTTCGCGAGGCGCCTGTGGAGCGTTCGCCTGTGAAGAGAACGTAGACGCTCATGGCGGCGACCCAGGCCGGGAACAGCAGGATGACCGGCTCGAAGAAGGTGACGCTGAAGACCAGCACGAGCGCGGCGGCATAGCCGGAGAACGCGGTCCAGCGCGGCCAGTGTGCCAAACGGAGAAGCATCGTCGAGGTGACGATCGTGAACACCCCCGCCGCCTTGGTGGCGAACACCAGCAGGAACGTGTAGCCGATCGAGCGGGCGTAGCCCACCACGGCCGCGTCGAGCGACGTGTCCGTGCCGAACCGAAATCCGGCGGCCAGGCCGCCGGTGGCAGCGGCCCCCGCGAGGAATAGACCCACGAACAGCAGTCCGCTGCCCATGAAGACGGTCGCGAAGAACTTGTCCTCGCGCCGTCCGATACGATCGCGCAGCACGGCCATGGACCACAGAAAGGCCACCCCCGCGAAGAACGTCAGATAGAGGCCCAGCACGGCCAGCGTGGCGTCGTGGCCGGATACGTTGCGTATCACGGTCCGGACGCTGAGCGAACGTCCCGTCACGGTGCGCAGCAGCACGATCGAGGTCACGAACAGTCCCGCAAAGACGATGCCGACCACCCCGGCGGCTCGCGGAGTCGCCAGCTCGCGCTCCACCGGAAACACAGGGGCATCGTCGCCGTGTCTGCCTTGCTCGCCCATCATCGGCCGCTCCTTGGCTCGTTTGCCCAGTCGGCGCCCTCGGCACCCCGCCGCCGGTCGCCGGGGCAACAGCCCCGGCGCCCCGCTGAACCTCGGTCGCGCATATAGCCCCGAAATGCGGCCGTCTATGCCGTTGTGCCAGGGATCGGCGAAAGGCAAGGTGGGCCTGCCGCCGGCCAGAGCGAAGGGCGGGGTGAGGCCATGCGGGTCACCCTGCCGCCGACCCGAGCGAAAGGCGGGGTGAGGCCATGCGGGTCACCCTGCCGCCGGCCTGAGCGAAGGGCGGGGTGAGGGTCGTAAGGTCGGCCTGCGAGGTGACTGCGCTCAGACAGTAAGCTGCGCAGTGGACCGAGACAGCCCCGACCTGGAGACTCTCACCCCGCCCGGAGCGCCCCCCGAGACAGCCCCGACCTGGAGACTCTCACCCCACCCGAAGCGCCCCCCGAGACAGCCCCGACCTGGAGACTCTCACCCCGCCCGAAGCGTCGATCCCTTCCGGAGCGTCCCCGTTGTATGCTTGGCCGTGCCCCGCGCGACCGCGGTGTGCGGCACGGCAATTCCGGGCGACGAGGAGGACCCATGCGAGTTCTGGTGATCGGCGGCGGCGGTCGCGAGCACGCCCTCGTCCATGCCTTCTCTGCCTCCCCTCAGTCCACCCAGGTGTTCTGCGCGCCCGGCAACGCCGGCATCGCGCAAGAGGCCGACACGGTCGACATCGCGGCCGACGACTTGCCCGGCCTGCTGGCCTTCGCCCGCCGCGAGAAGATCGAGCTGACCGTAGTGGGGCCCGAGGTACCCCTCGTGGCCGGCGTCGCCGACCTGTTCGCCGAGCACGGCCTGCGGGTGTTCGGCCCGCGCGCCGACGGCGCCCGGCTCGAAGGCAGCAAGGCCTTCGCCAAGGAGATCATGAACGAGGCCCACGTCGCCACGGGCCACTACCGCCGTCACACCGAGCTGGCCGCCGCCCTGCGCGACGTCGACACCCAGGAGACCTGGCCGCTCGTGGTCAAGGCCGACGGCCTGGCCGCCGGCAAGGGCGTCATCATCTGCCAGGACGCCGCCGAGGCGCGGGCGGCCGTCCGCCTCTGCCTCGCCGACCACGCCTTCGGCGAGGCCGGCGGCACGGTGCTGATCGAGGAGTTCCTGAGCGGTTCCGAAGTCTCGCTGCTGGCGCTCTGCGACGGCACCCGGATCGTGCCCATGGCGCCGGCCCAGGACTACAAGCGTATCTTCGCCGGCGACCAGGGACCCAACACCGGTGGCATGGGCAGCTACTGCCCCGTGCCCGGTTTTGCCGCCGACGTCGCCGAGACCGTGGTCGAAGACCTCTACCAGCCGGTGCTCAATGCAATGCGGCAGCGCGGCATCGAGTACCGCGGCGTGCTCTACGGCGGCCTCATCGTGACCGACCACGGCATCAAGCTGCTCGAGTTCAACTGCCGCTTCGGCGACCCCGAGACCCAGGCGATCCTGCCACGCCTCGACAGTGACCTGCTCGAAGCCTGCCTGGCGACCGCCAACGGCGAGCTCGACACGGTCGACCTGCGCTGGAAGCCCGAAGACTGCGTGACCATCGTCGCGGCGTCGGCCGGTTACCCGGCCTCGAGCTCGAAGGGCGACGTGATCGAGGGCCTCTCCGAAGCGGCCGGCATGCCCGACGTCACGGTCTACCACGCCGCCACGGCCGTGCACGGCCACGACATCGTGACCTCCGGCGGCCGCGTGCTGGCAGTGAGCGCGCTGGGCAACGACTTCGCCGCGGCGCGCGAGCGTGCCTACGGCGCGCTCGCGCGCATCTCGTTCGCCGGTCGAGCAGACGCGTCCCGACATCGCCGAGCGTGCCGTCAGGGCCCAGAACGGCGAGATCGTCCTCTTTCCGGCCGCCTGGGCGAGCTAGGCGGGCGGGCAGGCCAGCAGGGTGGGGCCCCGAAGGGAGTGAGCGGTGGAAAAGACCAGTACCGAAGTCGACGCGCTGCTGGTCGGCATCGAGTTCGAACCCGTCCTTGTGGGTATCGTGATGGGCAGCGAATCCGATCGCGAGGTCATGGCGGCCGCCGGGCGCGAGCTCGACGAGCGCCACATACGCTACGAGATCGAGGTCATGTCGGCTCACCGCGACCCCGACAAGGTTTCACATTACGCGCGCACCGCTCAGGCCCGTGGGCTGAAGGTGCTGATCGCCGGCGCCGGCAAGGCCGCCGCGCTACCCGGCGTGATAGCCTCGTACTCCAACCTGCCGGTGATCGGCGTGCCCATCAAGACGAGCGACCTGGGCGGCCTCGACTCGCTGCTTTCGATCGTACAGATGCCGCCGGGAGTGCCGGTCGCCTGCGTCGCCATAAACGGCGCCCGCAACGCCGCCATCCTAGCCGCCAAGATCCTCGACGTCTGAGCCGAAGTCACCTGTGAGCGACCGTCCCCGCAAGACGCGCATACCACCCGACTACCAGCGCCAGATGCTCGATCATGGCGATCAGCGGGCTGACGTTCGTCGTCGTGCTGGCCCTGATCGGCCTGATCTTGCACTTTGTCGGGTGACGCCTTCCACGCACTCACCACAAGGAGCCTGAGATGATCAAGTTGACCCTGACCTCGCCGGCCGCCGCCCCCGCCATAGGTCCCTACTCGCCCGCGGTGCAGGCCGAGGGCTTCGTGTTCTTCTCGGGCCAGGTACCCTTCGACAAGGACGGCGCCGTGGTCGGCGAGACGGCGGCCGAACAGGCCCGCCAGGCGCTGGGCAACCTTCAGCATCTGCTCCAGGCGGGCGCCATGACGAGCCACGCCATCGTCAAGACGACCATCTTTCTGACCGACATGAACGACTTCGCCGCGGTCAACGAGGTCTACGCCGAGTTCTTCGAGCAGCCTTACCCGGCCCGCTCGACGGTCGCCGTGGCCGCCCTGCCCAAGGGCGTCAAGGTCGAGATCGACGCCGTCGCCATGCGAGAGTGACGCCGGACACGATGAGCGACCCGAGACCCGGAAGGACGATCTACCGTTCGGCGGCGGCCGGCGCGCTGCCGAACGCCGCAGCCGGCGGCCGCACCGAGGCCGGCGGCGCCGGCCATCCGGCGAAGCGCCGCCGCCTGCGCAACGCCTGGTGGCTCGCGCCCCTCCTGGCGCTCCTCATCCTGGTCGTGGCGGCCGTCGTCGCGAGCTTCTTCCTGCTGGGCGGGTTCAGCCTGTTGCAGTACGTCGGCATCACCACGGCGGGCCAGTCGTACGCCGGCACCTGGGGTCTGTCCGACCCGGCTCTGGGCAGCTCGACCGTGCACATCGCCAAGGCCGGCGGCGGCGCCTACACCCTCACCGGCGCGCGTGCCCTGGGCGCAGGCACGACCACTGCGCGCGTGAACGACGATCAGCTCGTGGCCAACGGCTCCGTGAACGGCGTGACCTGGCAGCTCTCGCTGTCGTTCGCCGACCGCGACCAGCTCCACGCCACCATCACCTACGGCGACGCCCGACCACCGGTAGACACGCTGCTCACGCGTCAATGACCTGAGCGCCCGGTCCGGCCGGCGATCTGTGAGAGAATCTGCCCGTCTCTGACGGCCGCGACGGAGGGCTCTCGCATGATCGATCGCTACACGCTGCCCGAGATGGGCGCCATCTGGACCGAAGAGGCCAAGCTGCAGGCCTGGCTCGACGTCGAGCTCGCCGCGGTGCGCGCCTGGAACCGGCTCGGCAAGGTCCCCGACGAGGCCGTGGCCGAGATCGAGGCCAAGGCGGCCTTCGAGACCGCCCGGGTGGCCGAGATCGAAGAGACCACCAACCACGACGTCATCGCCTTTCTGACCAACGTGGGCGAGCACGTGGGCGACGCCTCCAAGTACATCCACTACGGCATGACGAGCTCCGACATGCTCGACACCGGCCTGGCGCTGCAGATCAAGCGCGCCGGCGAGCTGCTGCAGGGCGACCTCGTGGCGCTCGGCGAGGTGCTCAAGCGGCGCGCCTTCGAGTTTCGCGACACGGTGCAGGTCGGACGCACGCACGGCATCCACGCCGAGCCCATCACCTTCGGCATGAAGCTCGGCATGTGGGCCTTCGAGGTGTCGCGCGACCTCGAGCGCCTGCGCCGCGTCACCGAAGGCGCCACCGTGGGCAAGTTGAGCGGCGCCGTCGGCGCCTACAACAACATCGACCCGCGCGTCGAGGAGCTCGTCTTGGCGGAACTCGGTCTGGGCTGCGAGCCGATCGCCAACCAGGT
Source organism: uncultured Actinomycetes bacterium (assembly GCA_963845355.1). Lineage (GTDB taxonomy): Bacteria > Actinomycetota > Thermoleophilia > UBA2241 > UBA2241 > Bog-752. The sequence continues at coordinate 14,434 of CAWJRV010000050.1, read as the reverse complement.
CGTGCAGCGCGACCGCCACGCCGCCTTCCTGTCGGCGCTGGCCATCGTGGGTTCCTCGGTCGAGAAGTTCGCTCTCGAGGTGCGCCACCTGCAGCGCACCGAGGTGCGCGAGGCCGAGGAGGCCTTCGGCAAGGGCCAGAAGGGCTCCTCGGCGATGCCCCACAAGCGCAATCCGATCCTCTCCGAGCGCATGGCCGGCTGCGCCCGCGTGCTGCGCGGCAACGCCGTGGTGGGCATGGAGAACATGGCGCTCTGGCACGAACGCGACATCTCGCACAGCTCGGCCGAACGGATCGTCTTTCCCGACTCCTGCATCCTGCTCGACTACATGCTCCGCAAGGCTACCAGGCTCTTCGACACTCTGGTCGTCGATGAGGAGCGCATGCGCGGCAACCTGGCGCTGTCGCAGCGCCTCGTGTTCAGCGGCGCCGTGCTGCTCGCCCTGGTCGACCACGGCATGCTGCGCGACGACGCCTACAGGGTGGTCCAGGACTGCGCCATGCGGGCCTGGCGCGAGAGCGTCGACTTCGGCGCCCTCATCAAGGCCGACGCCGAGGCGTCGCGGGTGCTATCGCCCGCCGAGATCGACGCGGCCATGGATCCCGACCAGTATCGGACCGGTCGCGAGGTCATCTTCGGGCGCCTCGAGCAGCTCTCGTTCTAGCGCCTCGAGCCGCTCTGGCCCTGGCGCCTCGGACCGCATTGGTCGCGGCGCGCCGGGCAGCTCTCGAGCGGGTGGCCCGTCGAGAGCTGCACGAACGGGGTCGTGTCCTGGCCCTCGCGTGCCGACATAGCTCGTGATGGCGGCCGTCGCGGGCCCCGCGGGTGCGAGCAGCAAGGCACCGGCTCGGGGGCAGGCGGCCGCTCCGGACTTGAGGAGGAGCACCTGTGGCAACCTGCCCGAGCTGCGGTACCGAGGCCCGCGACGGCGCCTGGACCTGCGGCGCCTGTGGGTCTCCCCTCGGCCAACAGCCGGCTGCGGACACCTACCAGGAGCCGGTCTACGACAAGGCCTACTACGAGGCGCCGACGGCGTACGGCACGGCCGCTCCCACCATCCAGCCGCTGCGCGCCGGCAAGACCACGAAGGGCTCGAAGCTGCCTTGGATGGTGCTGCTCGCCATCGTGGCCGTCGTAGCGGTCGCCGGCGTCTGGTTCTTCGTTCTCAAGCCGGTGCCCGGCAAGCAGTTCCTCGGCACCTGGCAGGGCACGACGACCACCTCGGCGAGCACGACCGGCACGACCCCCTTCACCGTGACCATCGCCAGGAACGGCGCGGCCTATGCGGTCACTGAGGTCGCCCGCGGCCGCACCGTCGGTCCGTTCAGCGCCACGCTCAAGGACGGTCACCTCGAGTCGAGCTACGACTACGTCGGTCACGACGCCCGGCAGGCGGCGGTCATCGCCGCCGCCCGGAACGCGCTGGCCCTCGAGTACACGACCTACAGCGTCGTCTTCACGGTCGACGGCGGCACGCTGTCGATCACGGTTCAGGGCACGCCCAAGTCGCCGGGCGCGGTGACGGTCAGCGCAAGCGAGAAGCTGACCAAAGCAAGCTAGGCGCGCCACCGGACTCTCTCTTTTCTGCCGCTCGGGGAAGACTTCAGGACGCGCCCGCGGCGTTCCCAAGGCAGGCGGGCAGAAACGAGGAGGTCAGATGCGCGCCGTTCGCGTCCACAGTTTCGGTGGCCCCGAGGTCCTGCAGCTCGACGAGGTGGCCGACCTGCGCCTGCCCGGCGCGGGCGAGGTGCTGGTCCGCCTGCACGCGGTCGGCGTGAACCCCGTCGAGACCTACGTGCGCTCAGGCCAGTACGCCGCCGTACCTCCGTTGCCCTACACGCCGGGTAGCGACGGCGCCGGAGTGATCGAGGCGATAGGCCCCGTTTCGCAGGCGGCCGCTCTCCAGGCATCCAGCTCGGCCGAGGCGGCCGGCTCGGGGCCGGCGCCCAGTCTTGCCGTAGGCGACCGGGTCTACACCTCGGGCTCGCTCACGGGCACGTACGCCGAGGCCGCGCTGTGCACGGTCGACCAGGTGCATCCCCTGCCCGCCGCGGTCGCCTTCTCGGCCGGCGCCGCGCTTGGCGTACCGTATGCCTCGGCCTATCGCGCTCTGTTCCAGCGTGGACAGGCGCGCGCCGGCGACCTGGTGCTCGTGCACGGTGCGAGCGGCGGCGTCGGGCTGGCCGCGGTACAGTTCGCTGTCGCGGCGGGAGCAACGGTGCATGGTACGGCGGGTTCGGCCGCCGGACGCGACCTGGTCGCCGCCCAGGGCGCCGTCCACGTCGCCGATCACACGGCGGCCGGCTACGCCGAGGAACTGCTTGCGACGACCGGCGGCCGCGGCTACGACGTCATCGTCGAGATGGCCGCTCACGCCGGGCTCGCCGACGACCTGGGTCTGCTCGCGCACGGCGGCCGGGTGGTCGTCGTGGGCAGCCGCGGTCCCGCCGAGATCGCACCGCGCGACCTCATGAGCCGCGACGCCGACGTGCGCGGCATGCTGCTGTTCACCGCCCCGCCGCAGGCTCTCGCCGAAGCCCACGCCGCGATCGCCGCCGGGCTCGGCGCCGGCAGCCTGCGACCCGTGATCGCCCGCGAGCTGCCGCTCTCAGAGGCCGCGACCGCTCACCGTGACATCGTGGCGGGTCCGGCGCTGGGCAAGCTGGTACTCGTGTCCTGAGACCTGGGCCGGCGATCGACTAGCTACGTGACGCGCCCAGGCCGTCAATGACTTCGTCGTTGCCGCTCAGGCTGGCGTGACTACGTTGCGCGTCTAGTCCTCGTCGAGGGGCTCGAACATGTCGACGCCGGCGCCACAGTCTGGGCAGACCCAGTCGTCGGGAAGGTCGTCGAAGGCCGTGCCCGGCGCAACGCCGTTGTCGGGATCGCCGATCTCGGGATCGTAGACCCAGTCGCAAAGCGTGCACACGTACTTCTGCATGGCTGACTCCTTTGTGGCGGGCCGTCGTGAGAGGCGCCGGCGGTCGCGGCGGTCGCCGGCCGTTTCGGACGGCCGCGACGGCCGACTGTCATGTCCCATTAGACCAGACCGCAGACCCCTATCGTCAAGGGTTCGAAAGTGGTGGGGCGGCCTTACGGCCGCCCCACCGCGCCTTGCTGCCCGTCCGTCGACGGGCCCACGCCGTCAAACGACTTCGTTGTCGCCGCTCAGGCAGGCGTGTCTTTCGTCGCGCGCCTAACCGGTGAAGCCCCCGGAGCCCGGTCCGTCAGGACGCTGCGGCCCTGACATCGCGCCGCCGGAGATCGTCTTGCCGGCTTCGCCGGCAGCCATGGCGAGGGCCGCCTGAGCGTCGTCCGGCGAGAACTCGATCTCGTGGATCGTCGCGCTCAGATCGACGCCCCGCGCACGCTGGATCGCATACACGATCGCACCGACGACGACCACCACGCCGAGCGAAAGCATCACGATGTAGGTGTCGAGCCAGGTCGTGGATTGCCGCGGCCAGGCCAAGTTCACGATCATGAAGACGCCGTAGACGAAGGCGATGATGTTGACCGGCCAGCCCCACCTGCCCAGGTTGAAGTAGGCCCTCTCGGTAGGCCAGCCCTTGGAGCGCTTGACGAGGCCGCCGAATACCACCATCTGGTAGGCGATGTAGGTGCCGGCCGTGGCCCAGGCGGTGACGCGAGCGATCTGGACGAAGGGGTCGCCGCCACCGACGGTGACGTAGAGCAGCACCGCGATGGCAGCCACACCGACGAACAGCGCCGAGGTGAGCGGAGTCTTGGTCCTGGGGTGCACGAACCCGAAGAACTTGTGACCGGGGATCATCTTGTCGCGACCGTAGGCGAACAGCAGACGGGTGGTGGCCGCCTGGATCGCCAGACAGCAGACGAAGATGGCGGCGCACACCGAGATGAGGAAGGCGTTGGTCACCCAGTTCGGGAAGTGCGCGTGGAAGATGTAGGCGATGGCGCCGGTGCCCTGCGCCTGCGTCTTGGCGACGTTCGGGATGGCGAGCACCATCGCGACCAGCCAGAAGGCCGAGATGGCCGCCGTGATGCCCACGGCAAAGAGCATGGCGCGAGGCACCTCGCGCGTGGGGTTGACCGTCTCTTCGGCCAGGCCGCCCGCGGCGTCGAAGCCGTACATCACCCAGGCGCCGGTGAGCATCGCGGCGAGAAAAACGCTGCCGTACCCGAAGATGGCGCCCTTCGCAGCGCCCGGCGTCGTGTTGAACAGCACGCCGAGTCCCTGGTGCTGACCGTGGCCGATGATCACCGCGATATAGAGGGCGGTGCCGATCACCACGAGGCCGATCATCTCGGTCACCGTCCCGATGTTGTTGAAGAAGGCCGTCACCCTGACGCTGTAGATGTTGAGCAGCATCGGCCCCAAAGTGAAGCAGACGGCGATCCACAGCAGGGTACCGTGCGTCGTCTGCCAACCCATGAGTGAGCAGACGATCGGCGTCACGCCGAAGGCGACCGCGGCGACCGTCACGACCAGCGCCACGGCGAACATCCAGGCCGTCCACCAGCCGTAGGTGCCGCCCATGAAGCGCTTGGCCCACTGGTAGACGCCGCCGGCCAGCGGGTAGTGCGAGGCCGCCTCGGCGAACACGAGGGCCACCATGAACTGACCGAAAACGATGATGGGCCACTGCCAGATCAACCCGGCCGGGCCGCCGATGTCGAGGCCGTAGTAGAAGAGCGCGTAGAAGCCGTTGGTCGCCGAGATGAAGCTGAAGGCGATGGCGAACGTCGAAAAGAAGCCGAGCGAGCGGCGCAGCTCCTGCGTGTAGCCGAACTTGGCCAGCTGCGCACTGTCCGCCTTGTGTTGGGCGTCGCCTTCGTCGTGGAACATGTGGTGACCGTGGTGTTCTGGTTCAGATGGCAAGGAGCCCCCCTCTCTGCCTACCGCCAGTGCGGGTAGGTCACGTAGAAGAACTTGCCGTACGAATCGGTGCTCCAGTAGACGAGCAGGCCCTTCTTGCGGGGGATGTAGACGATGTCCCCGGGCTTGAAGGCGCGGGTCTCGCCATCCTCGGCCAGCGTGACCTCGCCTTCGAGCATGTAGCAGACCGCCGCGTCGTCGTCGTAGTCGAAGTCGACCGGCGAGCCCGGAAACACCTCGCAGACGCCGGCGCAGAACGGGGCGCCCTGCGTGCGGTCGATGACGTCGACCAGGTTGAGCTTGCTGTCGGGTCCGACGTCGAGCGGAGCGGTCGCGATCGCGTCGGCGGGAACGAGGTGGAACTCCATGCCGTGCCTCCCGTGTGGCAAGGGTGAATGATCGTCATTCGGACGATCGACGAACGCCTCTGCCAGCGGCAACCCCCTTTCGCGGCGGCCGGTCCGCCAACGCGCCAGATTGGCGCGCCATCGTTGACGTACTGCGACAGTACCCACAATATAGAGAGCGGCAAGGCCAATCTTTTGGGGGGCTAGTGATAGGCAATGCCTAGCAGACGCATCCCGCCCACGCTCAAGCGGAGTCTCGTGCCCAACGGCCGGCGTGCGCTGTTTCGCTCGGCCGGCGTCGACGGCGGCTTCGTACAGCCGCCGCTCGCCTACAGCGACCCCCGTCTGCGCGCCTTTCTCGCCGTCACCTTCGACGTCGTGTACGACTGGAACATCCAGACCGGCGCGATCTACTTCGGCGAGCAGCTCGACCGCATGCTCGGGCTGCGACCGGGCGCCTTTCCGCGCAGCGTCGAAGGCTGGTTCGAGCGGCTGCACCCCGACGACAGCGAGCGGGTCCGCGATGCAGTCTGGCAGAGCGTGAGCAGCCTCGCGCCGTTCAGGTGCGACTACCGGCTGCGCCACGACGACGGTTCGTTCAGAGTCATCCACGATCAGGGAGTCATCCTGGCCAACGAGGCCGGCGACCCCGTGAACATGATCGGCGCCATGCGCGACGTCACAGACGAGCGAGAGGTCCAGCTCGCCGTGCGCGAGGCCAACGAACTGCACCGGGTCCTCTTTCGCCTGCCCAGCCCGGCCCTGCAGGTCGATGCCTCAGGAGCCTACCTCGACGCCGACGAGCGCGCCCTCGCCTTCTTCGAGCGCAGCCGCGACGAGATGCTCGCCGCGAGCATCCGCGACGACTTTCCGCCCGACGTATGCGCGGCGGTGTCCGGCGAGCCCGGCAGCGACGACCGGATCGTCGAGCTCGACGTGACCTGCACGGTACGCGGCCGGTCCAAGACACTACTGCTCACGATCATCCCGGCCCACCTGGGCGACGAGCGCAGCTACTTTCTGCTCGGCACCGACATCACCGAGCAGCGCGCCATGCAGGATGAGCTCTCCCGCTCGGAGCGCGCGCTGCGCCGCCAGGCGACCATCTCGGACGAGCGCAACACCGCGCTGCGGGTCTTGCTCGAACAGCGTGAGCACGATCGCCGCGAGCTCGAGGAGCGCATCGTGCAGAACGTCGAGCACCTGATCGATCCGACGCTCGATCGGCTGAGCCGGGCGCTGTACCACAGACCCGAGCGGCTCGAGATCGAGGCTGTGCGCATGAACCTGCGCGAGATCGTCGGACCGTTCGGACACCGCATCGCCGGCGCCAACGGCGGCCGACCGCTCACCCGTCGCGAGACCGAGGTGGCCAACTTCGTGCGCCTCGGCAAGACCAGCGCCGAGATCGCCGAGACGTTGCACATCTCGACGTCGTCGGTCGCCTTTCACAGAGCCAACGTGCGCCGCAAGCTGGGCCTGCCCAAGGGCGGCCCGCGGCTCGAGACCCACCTGGCGGCGCTCGGCCGGGAGTAGGCGAGCTCGCCGGCTCGCCGCCCTGATGGTTGGAGCCCGGCGACCTACCGACCTCTCGGGCGCGAGCCCACCGGCCTACTGGTTTTCGAGCAGCTCCTCGGCGGCCACGTCGCGCACAACGCGCGCCGGCACGCCCATGAGCACCTTGCCGGCGGGCGCATCGCGGGTGACGACCGCGCCGGCCGCGATAAAGGCCTCTGCACCGATCTCGATGCCGGGGCAGAGCACGACGCCGCCGCCGACCCGGGCGCCGCGGCGGATGGTCGCCCCCTTGATCAGCTCGTGACGCTTTTCGGTGCGGCCCATGAAGTTGTCGTTGGTGGTCTGTACACAGGGCGCCACGAAGACGTGGTCCTCGATCGTCATGTACGCGGTGATGTAGGCGTTCGACTGGATCTTGGAGAAGTCGCCGATCGTGGTGTCGTTCTCGACGCAGGTGCCGCGCCCCACGACCACGTGCTCGCCCAGCACGCAGCGCTCGCGCACGCTCGCCAGATCGCCCACGATGCAGCCCGGCCCCGCCGTCACGCCACGGTAGACGATCGCCCCGGTCGAGATCACGCAGCCGGCGCCGAGACGCGTCGCGGGGAGGGCGCTGCGCTTGGCGGTCGACGACGGCGACAGCGACGGCACCTTGCCCAGCACGACACCGTCCTGAATGAAGCAGCCGTCGCCGATCTCGGTGTCGTCGTAGACGACCACGTTCACGCCGAAGACCACGCCGACACCGATCTCGACGTTCGAACCGACCATGAGGTTGTGGCCGTGCTCGGAGGGGTGCAGGGCCATCGCGCTAGCTCACCGTGAGGTCGGCGGTCCTGACGGGGCGGCCGCCGTCGCGCAGCGAGCGCTCCATGGCCTCGAGCACGCGTACCACGTTCAGGCCGTCGCGACCGTCCGACAGCGGCCGGCGGTTGTCGCGGGCGCACTCGACGAAATGCTCGACCTCGAGCTTGAGCGGCTCGTCGTTGGCGAGGTGCGGAATGTGGATGTCACCGAAGCGCAGCGTGACGTACTCGCCGTAGGACTGGTACTGCGGCACCACCGCGCTCTTGTCGTAGACGGTGACCTTGCGGTCGGCGTCCATGTCGTCGAAGACCGCCATCTTGTCGGAGCCCACAACGGTGATCTTGCGGGTCTTGTGGGGGTCGAGCCAGCTCACGTGCAGGTGGCCGGTCATGCCTGAGGGGAACTTGATGTAGCCGAACACCACGTCTTCGACGCCCTGCTGCAGGTAGCACTCGCCGCGCGCCGAGACCTCTTCGGGCTCCTCGCCGGTGAGGTAGTTGATCACCGAGATGTCGTGCGGGCCAAGGCTCCACAGGGCGTTCTCGTCGGGTCGCACCTTGCCCAGGTTCAGGCGGTTCGAGTAGACGTAGAAGATGCGCCCGAGCTCGCCGGCGTCCAAGAGCTGCTTCATCTTGCGCACGGCCGGGTGGTATTCGAGCAGATGGCCGACCATGAGCTGCCTGTCGTGCGCTTCGGCCGTGCGCACGAGGTCCTCGGCGTCGTGGGCCGTGACCGCCATCGGCTTTTCGATGAAGGCGTGCTTGCCGGCTTCGAGGACACGCTTGCCGAGCAGGTAGTGGGTGGGCACCGACGTCGCCACGATGACGGCATCGACCGTGTCGTCGGAAAGGACGTCGTCGAGCTCGGTGGTCGTTCTCGCGTCGGGGAACTGGGCGCCCATGCGGGCGATGATCTTGTCGTCGAGGTCGCAGCACCAGGCCAGCTCGGCGCCCGGCGCCCGGTCGACGTTGCGCGCCAGGTTGGGGCCCCAGTAGTTGAGGCCCACGACGCCGATGCGTACTGGGTCACGGCTCACGTCAGTCACCATCCTTCGAAACGAACTTGAGCGATGGCGGCCCGCGGCCGCCGTCTCACAGCTTCCAGACCTTGCCGGCGCCGTCGAGGCCGGCGGTGGCGTTGCGCAGGTCGACCACGAGCTGCGCCTTGCTCACGACGTCGGCGTAGTCGGTCGAGGAATGCGCCGTGACCACGATCACGACATCGTAGGCGCTGATGCCGGCGCCCTTGGTGAGGTCGATCGAATGCATGCGGAAGGCCGGCAGCGCGGGCACGAACGGGTCGTGGTAGTCGACCGCCACGCCCTGCTTGTCGAGCTGGCGGATGATCTTCAGCGCCGGCGACTCGCGCAGATCGTCGATATCGGCCTTGTAGGCGACGCCCAGGACGAGCGCCTTTGAGCCCTGCAGCGCCTTGCCGTGCGAGTTCAGGGCTCGCGTGACCTTGGCGACGCAGAAATACGGCATGTTCTCGTTGACCTTGCCGGCCAGCTCGATGAACTCGGTCCAGAAGTCGACCTCGCGCGCCTTCCACGAGAGGTAGAAGGGGTCGATCGGGATGCAGTGGCCGCCGAGGCCGGGCCCGGGCTGGAACTTCATGAAGCCGAACGGCTTGCTGCCGGCCGCCTCGATGACCTCCCAGATGTCGATGTCGAGGCGATCGCACAGCATGGCGAGCTCGTTTACCAGGGCGATGTTGACGCTGCGAAAGATGTTTTCGAGCAGCTTGGTCATTTCGGCCACCTCGGGGGTGGTCACCGGCACGAGGTGATCGAGCGCCTGGCCGTAGACCTCGACGACCTTCGCGGTGCAGGCCGGCGTGAGGCCGCCCACGACCTTGGGCGTCGTCTTGGTCGTATAGTCGATGCGCCCGGGATCGACCCGTTCGGGCGAGAAGGCGAGGTGGAAGTCGGTGCCGGCGGTAAGCCCCGAGCCCTTCTCGAGGAGCGGCGCCAGCACCTCGCGAGTCGTGCCCGGATACGTGGTGCTCTCGAGACAGATGAGCTGGCCCCGCCGCACGTGGCCGGCCAGCTTGACCGTCGCGTCCTTGACGAGCGTCAGGTCGGGCTCGCGATTGGCGTTCAGCGGCGTCGGCAGGCAGATGATGTCGGCCGCGCAGTCCTCGGTGGCCGCGTAGTCGGTCGTGGCCGTGAGCAGGCCCTGGTCGACGACCGCCCCGAGGGCCTCGTCGGTGACGTCGACGATGTACGAGGCGCCGGCCTTGATGGCGCTGCAGCGATTGGGGTCGGCCTCGATACCGACGACCTCGACGCCCGCCTGGGCGAAGGTCACCGCGAGGGGCAGGCCGACATAGCCCATGCCGATGACTGCGATCTTCACTTCTGCGCTCCCGTTCGTCGTGCCGGTCGGGTTGCGGGCCGCCGCGGCGACCGAGCTACAGATTGTATCGCATCAGCCCGGTCCGGCCGAAGCCGGGCGCGACCGGTCGCGCCCCAACTGGGCGCGCGACGAAGTCACGCCCGCCTGAGCGCCGACGACGAAGTCATTGACGGCCTAGCGCAAGCTGAACAGGCGCCGGTCGTTCTCGCACGGCGGCCCGGCGCAGACGTCGACGGTCAGCTCCTGAAGATCCCAGATCATGCTGGCCGTGGTCATGTCGCGTTCGCCCACCGGCACCGAGAGGTCGGGGTGCCCGCAGATCGACATCGCCCCGTCGTCGCCGTCGTGATCGCTCAGGATGGCCTGCAGCAGGTCGTGCGGATCGTCGCCGCGGGCCAGGCCCTGGTCGAGCAGCTCGGTCGCCCGGGCCAGCCGGCGGCGGGTGCCCTCTGAGCTCGAGAGGTCGCTGCCGGTCATGGCCGCATCGACGAAATGGTTGGTGTGGACCAGCCGGTCGGCGCCCACGATCAGCGCCTCGTGCGTCGCGGCGGCCTCGATGTCGAGCAGGCCGCCCGCCGCGTCGGCGAACAGGTGGTTCGAACCGCGGGCGCGCGTCTCGATCAGCGCGCGCCGGCGGGCGTCGTCGAGCGAGCGCGACTCGAGCAGGTGGCGCCGGATGAAGTTGTTGGGCACACCTATGCGCTGGTCGTCGGCATACAGGGTGTTGCCCGCCGTGGCGACACCGTGTGAGTTGATGCCGGTCGGCGGCAACAGGCAGGCCGACGTCATGGCCAGGATCTGCGTGCCGTCGTCTGTCGTCAGGCGCAGCAGGACGTTCTTGTCGACGTCGCCGGCCCACCAGTCCTCGTTATGGCCGAGCAGGCAGCGCCCGCCCGCGCGCACGGCCACCGAGGTGCAGTGCTCGCCGTGGGCCACGGGCGGCGCGCCATCGGGGGTCCCGGCAGGGTCGGAGTTGCAGGTGAGCTCCTCGCCGAGGTTGGGCACGAGCAGCCGGCTGAGCGGCATGCCGGCGCCCTCGGCCATGCCCTCGAGCTCCTCGACCACCCTGGGCAGCGCCCGGCGGGCGGGAGGCAGGTAGGCCAGACACTCGCGTTCGGCGGCGGCGAACGGCAGACCGCCCATCTCCTCGTGGTACTCCTCGTAGTAGGCGATGCCGGCGATGATCAAGTGACGTGCCGCTTCGCCGATCTGGCGGCCGATCTCGCGGGGAGTCCCGCACGCTTCGATCTCGAGGTAGGGCACGTTCATGTCTTGTCTCCTTGGTGACCGGCCGGCGATGGGGCGCCGCGCCGTACCGCCTGTGAGGCGGTGTTCGTCTGATCGAGGAATTCGGCAAGGGCGACCGCGAGGCGGTCGCCGGCGTCGCCGCGGCCGTAGAACGCGGGGTGCTGCGCACCCCGCGGCGGTGAGGCCAGGGCTGCGGCAAGCGCCTCGCGGTCTGTGCCGACCAGTATGTTCCAGCCACTCTCGATGGTCTCGACCCACTCGCTCGTGTCGCGCATGGTCACGCACGGGACCGAGAAGAAGTAGGCCTCCTTCTGCAGGCCGCCGGAATCGGTCGCCACGACGCGGGCATTCTTGACCAGGGCCAGCGACTCGCTGTAGCCGACCGGCTCGACCAGCCTGATGTTCGGCGTGACGAGGGCGGCCAGCCCGAACCGGTCGATGCTTGCCGCCGTGCGCGGATGGGCGGGAAAGATCACGGTCTCGTCGCGGCCGCCGAGGGCCAGCAGCACCGCTTCGAGGTGGGCCGGCTCGTCGGTGGTCGCCGGCCGGTGGGCAGTTGCCAGCACATAGCCGCCGGGACTCACCCCGAAGCGCGAAAGCACGGCCTGCTCGCGGTCGGCCGTGAGCGTCGCCATGGCGAGGTCGTGCATGACGTCGCCGACCTGCTCGACACCGGCGACGACGCCTTCGGCGGCCAGGTTGGTCACGGCCGTGTCGGTAGGGCAGAACAGCAGGCTCGAGAGATGGTCGGTCAGCACGCGGTTGACCTCTTCGGGCATGCGCCTGTCGAAGGAACGCAGACCCGCCTCGACGTGCGCGACGGGCACGTGGAGCTTGGCCGCGGCAAGCGCTCCGGCGAGGGTCGAGTTCGTGTCGCCGTAGACCAGGACGAGCCGCGGACCGACGCTCGCGATGGCGTCGGCGATGCCGGTCAGCATGGCCGCCGTCTGGCGGGCATGGCTGTCGGAGCCGACGCCGAGCTCGATGTCGGGGCGCGGCAGGTCGAGCTCCTCGAAGAACACCCCGGCGAGCTCGTGGTCGTAGTGCTGGCCGGTGTCGAGCAGGACCTCGTCGGTCACCCGGCGCACGGCGCGCGAGACGATCGCCGCCTTGATGTACTGCGGACGGTTGCCGACCACGGAAAGGATTACCGGGGCGCTCATGCCGGCAAGTGTAGCCGACCCGCGCCGGGCCTGTCGCGACACGGCCGGCGGCGCGCGACACGGGCGCGCGACACGGGCGCAGCACCCGCGCTCGGCACCGCCGCGACACGGACGCGCGACACCGGCGCGCGGGGGGTACAATCAGATCGTGACGGACCGTGCCGACCAGGTTGTCGAAGGCCTGCCGCGCGACCTCGACCGGTTCTTGCGCGACTTCTTTCCGCGCAAGCGCTGGCAATCGCGGGTGCAATACGATCACCGCGCCCGGCGTTTCCTGCTCGACGTCACAGTGCGCGACAGCGGCCTGGCCGGCGACGAGCGCTTTCTCTCGCTGGTCGCCTTCTACGGCCGCGGCCAGCGCAAGCTCATGCGCCAGAACCTCGGCCTCGAGCTGCAGTGCCGGCTGTTTTCCGACGAGGGCGCCGACCTCACTCCGCGGTTGCGCACCGCCGAGTCGAGCTACCTGGACAACGAGGAGCGCAGCTCGGTCATGGGCCGCCAGCTCGCCTGGCTCGGCTTTCGGCGGCGCCTGCTGCGCGACTTCATCCCGCGCACACTGCTGTGGGCGGGTGTCATGGCGGTCCTCGTGCTGGTCTTCAGCTTCACGTTCACGACCGCGGTGCTGCTCTGCATCATCGCCCTCGTGGCGCAGGCCGCGCTCGGTTCCTTCTTGTCGGGCCGCGCCACCTGACGGGCCGCCATCGCGCCGCCGCACGCCCCGACCACCCGGCCCTCCCCGGACCGCATCGAGTATCATGAGCCCCGACATGGAGCTCCTTCCCCGCCTCACCGCGCGAACCGTGGCCACCGCCGTGCGTCTGAGCGGCGCCGGTCAGGCGAGCAGCATGCCCGGCAAGGTCGCCAACGCGCTCTTTCCGGGCTACCTGGCCAGCCACGGTCGCCGGCTCACCGAGGGCCTCGCGGTGGTCACCGGCACCAACGGCAAAACGACGACCGCCAATATGGCGGCCGGCGCCCTCTCCGCCGCCGGTCGCGACTTCGTCACCAACGCCGAGGGCGCCAACCTGCTCTCGGGCATCGCCACCGCCTTCTCGCGACGCCCGGCGGCGCCCTTCGCGCTGCTCGAGATCGACGAGGCGATCGTGCCGACGGCCATCGACCTGCTGGGAGCGCCACGGGTCGTCGTGCTGACGAACCTGTTCCGCGACCAGCTCGACCGCTACGGCGAGGTGAACCGCTTGGCCGAAGGCTGGCTCGACGTCTTGCGCGGTCTTGGCTCGTCGGTGCTGATCGCCAATGCCGACGACCCGCTCGTGACCTGGGTCGCCCAGGAATCCGGTCGCGAGACCGTGTTCTTCGGCGTCAAGGTGCGCGACGGGCGCGCCGACCACGAGGTGAGCGACGTGGCCATCTGTCCGCGTTGCGCGACCACGCTCGAGTACTCGTCGCGCTGGCTGTCGCAGCTCGGCGACTACCGCTGCCCGTCGTGCAGCTTCGCCCGGCCGCCGCGCGACCTCGAAGCGCGCGCGCCGGCCACGGTCGAGGGCCACGCGGAGGCGTCGATCACCGGCGTCGTCGCCGGCGAGCTGCGCCTCCGCGTGGCCGGCCTGCACAACATCTACAACGCCCTGGGAGCGGTCGCTCTCACCCAGCGCCTGGGCGTCGATCCGGCGACGACGCTGCGCGCGCTGTCCGCCTATCAGCCGGTCTTCGGTCGCTGGAGTCTCGTGGCCCGCGGCGATACCACCGTACAGGTCAACCTCGTCAAGAACCCGGCGGGCATGAACCAGACCCTGCGCGCCCTGGGCGACGTGCCGGGCGAGAAGGCGCTCGTCTTCGTGTTGAACGACAACATCGCCGACGGCCGCGACATCTCGTGGATCTGGGACGTCGACATGGAGGAGCTGCTGCCGGCGGCGAGCCTGGTCGTGACGAGCGGCACGCGCAAGCACGAGATGGCGCTCCGGCTGAGCTACGCCGGCGTGTCCGACGAGGCGCTCGCCACGGTCGACTCCGTGAGCGCCGCGCTCGACCTCGCGAGCCGGCGCGGCGCCCGCGCCGTCTACCTGCTGCCGACCTACACCGCACTCAAGGAGGTCCGCGGCGCGCTCGCGGACTGGAAGGAGGTCCGGCAATGACCGGGGCCGGCGAGGCGACGCCTGCTGCCCCCACCGT
>CAWJRV010000049.1:0-39018 GCA_963845355.1 uncultured Actinomycetes bacterium | reverse complement strand
CCTGCGGCGAGGTCGTCGCCCTGGGCGCTCGCTTTCAAGAGCGCTAGGCGCAGCGCTCTCCTGGGCCAGGGCCGAGCAGCGCCGGCTCGCCCTGGCGTGGCTCAACTTGCACCCGCAGACGCGAGGACTAGGATGGCTGCGGCGACACGGTGGCCATTGCTGCCGGGGCCAACCACTGGGGGGATCGTGAAGCTCCGCATGAGCGTCGCCGTCGCGATCACCACCAGGCGGAGTGATGGATGATCTCAACGAAGTTGCGTGAGCGACGACTTGGACCGACGGCGCGTTTGCTAGCCGCCGTGGGCTTGCTGGTCGTCCTGTGCTCAGTCGTGTTCGCGTGCGGTGCGAAGGCAGAGAAGGACTCGCTCGTCGGAACGTGGCGACTGTGGCCTGGGCACGGTCCCGACTCTCAGACACCGCTGATCATTACGAAGAACGGTCAGGACTATGTCGCGACCGTCGTGTATTGGGGACCTGGCGACGAGCCCGCCTCACCCCGGCCGACGCTGCCTGTTTCCCTAAAGCGCAGCGGCGACAGGTTGACCGGCACTTTCACGAAAAACGGCAAGACAGTACGTGTCACGATGCTCTACGAGCCTGCATCCGGCCATCTGACCTTCGCCAACTCGACGCGAGACGGACCGATGACGAAGCCCGCGGTCTTCGTGAAGGTCTCGGACGGCACGGCCTACCCCACGACGCCTTGACCACACAGGCTTCGCGAGGCGGGCAGTCATCGCCCACCCGGCCGTTTCAACGACTAAGGTCCCTGGCGGCCCGCGATGCCGCTTCTGTCGCCGCGTCAAGAAAAGCGCGAATCGACTCGCGCTGCTTCGCAGGGATCTCGCTCGCCAACGCCTGAATGCGGTCGTGATACTCCGCCAATCCCGCCGGTGTGCTGCCGGCTCCTTCAACGACGAGCTCGAGCAAGACCGCACGACGGTCGCTGGGGTGCGGGCGGCGCCGTACCCATCCTGAGCTGGACAGGCGATCGACGAGCATGGTGATCGCTCCCGAGGTCAGCGCAAGCCGATCCCCCAGCTGACGCTGGGTCAGCGGGCCGTCCGCCTCGAGGTACTCGAGAGCGTCGAGATCGGTGCCGGTGATACCTGCGGCCCGCGCGAGCGCGGACCGCATGCGATCGCGCTCGAGGCCGAAGTGTTGCAGGGCTGCTGCGATGACGTCTCGGTCGGGCACGCCTGTCTTCCCTTCTTCTTCCCTTGACACCGTTGCCGTGCGCCTATACCTTAGTCACTAAGCTAACTAGTGACTAAGGTTAGCCCATGATACCTCATGACGACGAAAGCGAGTGACAGCGGTGAGCGAGGAACAGAATCGAAGGTCCTCCGCGACGGCCCGTTTCATGAGCCGGCTCAACAAGAACTTCGGCGAGCCTCGAGGCAGCCTCGGCCGCCTTGCCGGCTGGATCATGGCGCGGGAGAACGTACGCGTGAACCGGCTCGTCGTGGAGCTGCTCGGGATCGACACAGATGACCGCGTGATCGAGATCGGCTGTGGCCCGGGCGTGGCGCTCGCCGCTGCGGCGGAGCGTGCGAGCCGAGGCATGGCCGTCGGCGTCGATCCCTCAGAGGTCATGGTCGCTCAGGCCAGGCGACGCTGCCGCGCCGCGATCAGGGCCGGCAGAGCCGAGGTCAGCTGCGCGCCGGCGGCCAGGCTGCCCTTTGCCGACGCGACCTTCACCTGCGCCTTCAGCGTCAACGCGCTGCCGCACTGGCCGTCGGCGCGAGAGGGGTTCGCCGAGCTGCAGCGTGTTCTGAGGCCGGGAGCGCGCATGGTCATTGCCCTGCGCAAGCAGCGCGAAGGCGGAGGTTCGGACCCTCATGCCCATGGCGCGACCGAGGCAGAGATCGACGCCCTGTGTGCAACCCTCGGGGACCTCGGCTTTCGAGACGTCGAGTCGAACGGTCACGAACTTGGCCGCGAAACGCTGGTCGCCATCGTCGGCACCGCTCCTCAGGCCACGTGACGGGAGAGCCTCGTCTTCATCGTCTGCGGCGGCTTGCCGTCTGCTGGGCGCACCGAATGCCAAGGCCGAGCAACCCTCGCAAGGCCTGCTCTCGCGTCTCGTAGATCTCGAGAAGGCGATCCAGGCCGCAGGTCCGAAAGATGCGCACCAGGCCTCGGTAGGGCAAGACCACTGCGACGGCACCGAAACCCAGACGCCGGGCAGCCAGGACGATCACGCCGAGTCCCGTGCCGTCGATCAGTGAGACTGCACTAAGATCGATTACCAGCCCCCGAGCGCCCCCGTCGATAGCGGCGACCACGGCATCGCGAAAGCGTGACGCCGTGTTGGTGTCGACCTCGCCCTGCAGGACGACCACCGTGGTCTGCCGGGCAGTCGGCACAAGTTCCGCCGCGAAGGGCAGTAGGGATTCCGGCTGTCGTAGCCAGGAAACCTCGATCTGGACGCGAGGCACGTAGCCTTGGGAGAGTTCGGTTGTCGTCACAGACACCCGCCTTCCTTCGTTCGCCTCGAGCACACGGGTCAGCGCGCACCAGTTCAAGCTGATCATGGGTCTACGCGGTGAGAGGCGCATGTGGGAAACAAGAGATTGCAGTGAGGATGTGTGGCGGGGCGGGTGGCAGACTCAGCCTGCTCGCGCCGCCCGGTCCGGAGACTCGAGTCTTGGCGGCGACCGGCTGCGAGAGTGAGCGCCGGACGTGCGCCGAGGCCCGCGAGACGGCCTGCCGGACGGCGCGTCGCTATGTCGGTGTCGAGCTCTTTCATCGCGCCCAGGGGATGATCGATCCGGGTGAGGCCGCCTGAGCGGGGAGTTCTGAGCGCTAGCCCTCAACGGCACAGGAACTGCGGGTAGCCGGCTGGGCGGTCACGGCCGCCGCCGGCTGTACTGTGCCCGGCGCCGCTTCCAGCGTAGCTACGAGCCACGGAAGCAAGTGGCGCGGAAAGCCTGGGAGGACCCGATCGAATCGGTTCTCAGGGTTGCCGTCCGCTTGTGTGGCACAATGCGCAAGTCAGGCCTGACCCTCCCGCCACGACATGGATCACACCCGTGGCCGCGACGCCGGGCTGTCCGGTAGTCGACGGCAACGTACCCTTGCGGCTGCGGGGTGAGAGGAGCGCTGAGTCAAGCGACGACGCTTTTTGCCTACATCACGATCAATGTCGATCCGATCATCTTCCACATCGGCGCCTTCTCGCTGCGCTGGTATTCGCTGATCATGGTTGCGGCCACCATCGTCGGCGCCTTCATCTTCGCCGGCCAGATGCGCCGCAAGGGGATCGAGTCGGGCCACGTCGTCGCCATGCTCGTGGTCGTCGTGCCAAGCGCGATCGTCGGCGCCCGCCTGTTCAGCGTGTTCGACAACTGGAGCCGCTACTCGCACGACCTCGTGGCCATCGTCAAGCCGCCCTACGTGGGCCTGGCAATCTACGGTGTGCTCACCGGTGGGCTCACGGCCCTGGCCATCTACTGCCGCGTGAAGAAGCTGCCCGTGCTGCGCGTCCTGGACTGCCTGGCCCTGGCCATCCCCGTGGGCCAGATCATCGGCAGGTGTGCCAACATCGTGAACGGCGACACCTGGGGTTCGCCCACCCACCTGCCCTGGGGTTTCGTGTATACGAACCCCCACGCCCTGCTACCGGCCGACCTACTCGGCGTGCCTACTCATCCCACGCCGGTCTACGAGCAGCTCTGGCTTGTCGTCATGGTGGCCATCCTCTGGTATGCGGTGCCGCGCCTGAAGACAGACGGCATGGCCATTTTGCTCTATCTCGGCCTCTACTCGTTCGGGCGCTTCTTCATCTCCTTCTATCGGGTCAACAACATCCTGCTGCTGGGCCTGAGAGAGGCGCAGATCGTGGCTCTGGTCGTGCTCGTCGCGGTGGTGCCGGCGGCGCTGCTGTTGCGCAGTCAGGCGCGGCGCAGCGCCGCGGTTTCGACGCCCCACTCCCGGCAACGGTAGCCTGTCGACGATGCCATCCAGCTTCCTGCCTCACTTTGACCCACGGCGATGATGCGTGCGTCGCTCACGGCGCCGGGGTGATCGCCGGCGGCTCCCAGCCCTTGCCGTCGAGGATGCCCGCGATCTTGGCCGGCTTGGGGCCGAGCAGCCGCCAGATCACCTCGAACCCCTGGCCGCTTGCCGTCGGCAGCCAGTTGGCAACCTGAGCCGGGTCTGAGGGACTGCCGGCCTGCAGGTAGAGGTCGACCGAGCCGTCCGAGTTGTGGGCGAGCTTGGATCTGTTACTGAACTCGTAGCGGTTGATGGAGTTGGGGATCAGGAATCCGTGCAGGTCGTAGACCGTGAGCGACCAGCCCTCGTTTGCGGGGGGCGCCACAGGCATATGCAGGACGTAGCTGGTCGATCCGCTCAGCGGCTGCAGGCTGTGGTCGGTCACGGCCAGGGCGAAGATCGACTGGTCGGAGGTGAAGGCGCCGAGGCCCATCGTGGCGACGACCGCACGCAGCTTGTAGTTGGTGCCGTAGCGCCCGAAGCCGCCCAGCAGGTAGCCGTCGTATTTGGCAAAATCGGTCACAAAGAGTGCTTGCGTGTCGGCGCTGATCTGCGCCGCGCCGGCCGCCACGGCGGCCTTGAGGCCGCGAAGCGTGTCGGCGCTCAGGTGACGATCCTTCGAGGGCGCCATGCCGGGGCCGATGCCGACCGCGGCGAGCTTGCGCAGCAGGGGCCGGTCGGCTGCCGGCGGCGGGAAGCGCTCGAGCTGCCGACCGAGCACGTCGAAGAAGTGCAGCCCGCTGGGCAGCGCGTAGGTCTTGACCTTCAGGCGCGGGTGCGCCGGGGGGGCGGGGCGATAGCGCATCCCGAACTTGCTGAGCGGCGTCAGCTTGTAGCCGTCCTGGATGTGGTTCACCTTGGCGAGGTCCCAGCTACCGCGCAGCTCGGTCGAGCCGATGATCCAGATGCGTGTGTAGTCGACGTCGATGCGGTGGGTCCCGGCGGGGATCGGGACGTTGTGCTGACCGGGGCCGCAGATCACGTAGTAGCCGGGCGCGGTCTTGTGCGCGCTCCCGAGGTTCCGGAGATCCTCTGTGTAGGGCGTGAGCAGCGCCAGCACGAAGAAGTGGTCCACGACGCGCGGCACGTGGAGCACCTGAGCCCCGTCCCGAAGATCGAGCCAGGCGATCGATGAGAGCCCGTTGGCGCCCGGCGCCACGACCGACTTGCTGCCCGGGTTGTTCAGCGTGCGCACGCTGTTGAATCGGTTGACCGGCCCCATGCCACCCTTTGAGACGTTGATGCTGGTCTGGGTGAGGAACGTCTTGTTGGTATCGAGCAGCGGCAGTCCGTAGGTGTAGGCCTGCAGCCCGAGCGAGTAGGCCTTGTTGTAATCGGCCTGTGAGGCGGCCGCCAAACCAGGCACTGCCAGCAGCGTCACCAGACCTGCCAATGTCACCGCGCAGGTGACAAGAAGCCCACGCCCTCGTCGCATCGCTCCGCCCATCAGACGACTCCTCCTTCTCGAATTGTGCGGCCGAACATCTGACACTGCTGTGACTTTCGGCGACGGATTTCCCGAGGCTCATGAGGAGGATGCCTCATCGATGTGGCGGACGCACCCGCAGCCGGAAGCGTCGCCGAGCAGGTACAGCCCCTTAGGCCAGCTCACCCAGCAAGCGGCCTGCCCCGGCTCTAAGCCAGCCGCCGTGATACCCGACGAAGGCCTCGACCGGAAGGGCGACCGCGGCTCGCACCGACTCGCGCAGAAGACCCGGGTCTGTGGCGAGCAAGTCCGCTGAGGGTGCGATCCGGTTTGCCTCGTAAGCGAAAAGATCGCCGGCCAGCAGCAGCGAGAGACCCGGCAGGTAGAGGCTCATCTCGGGCAGCCCGCCCACTTGGTCGTCACGCAGACGCCCGGCAAGAGCTCGTGCATGCAGGCTCGAGCAAAACCGCTCCCCGGGGGCGAGCTCACTTCGTAGCTCCTCGCGGCTCTGTGCCCTGGAGGGGCCGGCCGTTGAGCTCCGCGGCGATGCCGGCTGCCCACGCGTCGATCGCATCCCAGTCCCGGAAGTCGCCCTCAGGCATCGCGTCGCGCGCGGCGGGCATGCGAGCCACGAAGCGCTCCGCAAGGCCGACCGGCTTGCCGCGCGAGTACGCACCGAAGAACATCCGCTGGTCGCGCGGGCGGATGGATGCCTCGATCTCGACGGCCTCCCTGGCCGCCGACACCTCGACCACGTCTCGTCCCTTGGCATCGGTCGTCTCTGTGCCGAGCGGCCCGCTGCTGAACAGCCAGACCGGTTGCTCGGACAAGAGCTTCTGGTTGCGGCGAAGGAACCGGGGCATCTCCTTCAGCCAGTGGAACATGTAGACGGCGCTGCCGATCACGAAGGCATCGTATCCGGCGGGGTCGCCTACGTCCTTGAGCGGTCTGATCTCGGCGTCGAGGCCGGCAGCCGTGAGCGCCCCCGCGATGCGCTCAGCGATGCCCTGCGTCGCGCCGTGGCGACTTGCGTAGGCGATGAGGACCCTCATGGCTCCCTCCTCCTTCACTGCCCTTTACCTCGGCTCGCGCCGACGCCTCATGGCGGCCAGACGCATCGCAGCACCATATCGCAGAATCGCCTCAACTCAGATTTTGCGGGCAACGACGCTCCTGCGGCTCATCGAGTTCGGCGATCTGCCACACCGCCTGTTCGCGTGTAACGGGCGCGCGAGTCCGGGACTTCTCATTGCCGCCTCCTAGCCGCATAATGGGGTCGTTGACGGCGTGCATCTTCGGCGTGGCGTATGTGGACATGGGGCTAAGCCGGTGTCGATGAAGCATTCACAGAGGATCATGCCGCTGGTCGCAGCCTGCGCGACTCTGCTGGCGACGGGCTGTGCCGGCTCAGCCCTGAAGTCCACGCCGACGCCCACCGCCAAGTCGCCCGCCCCGCACTCCTCGACCCCGACGTCGCCGGCCGGGAGCACCACCTCGGGCCGCTGCGTCTGGGCTGTGAGCGGAAGCGTCATCCGCGCCACGACCGACGGCGGAGCCCACTGGGCACGAGTCCGCTGCGCTTTGGTCGACGACCGACGGCGGCAGGACCTGGCGGGAGCTGCTCGGCCCCGCAAGCGAGTCCTTCGACGAGGTTGTCGCGTCTCGCCCTACTTGACGACCACGACGGGGCTGCCGATCGGGACCCAGGCGCTGACCTTGAGGACATCGGCGTTGCGCATGCGCACGCAGCCGTGACTGACGGCCTGGCCGATCAGCGAGCCCTGGTTGGTGCCGTGGATCCCCACTGGACCTCCCCCAGGCCAGTTCGGGAGCTTGGGCTGAAACGCGCTCAGACCCAGGGCCAGTACGCCGTAGGGGCCACCGGGAGTCGCTGGTCGCAGTTTCTCGGTGACATAGAAGATGCCCCTCGGAGTGGACAGCCCCGCCATCCCCACGGCCACCGCGAACGTTCCCGCCAGCCGCTCGTGCTTGTACACGTACAGGCGCCGACGCCGCAGGCTGACGACGATCCTGGCGGTCGTGGTGTGGATCGCGACGCTGCCGGCCCGGACCCAGCCGCGGCTCTCGTTGGGGCGGATCGGCAGCCAGACGTCATACCAGGTGGCGCCTTTGACCATGCGAGCGAAGCGCACCAGGAACACCGTCGGTCGACCGCTGCTGTTGAGCCTCCCAAAGCGCGCCCTGATCGCAGCGGATCTCGAGGGCCTCGCGTAGGCGACCACTGGTCCCAGCGCCCTGGCGACCTGCCACCGCGGCGCCGGTGCGGCTGTGTGCCGCGGCCTGGAGACCGCGCTCGCGCGAGGCAAAGGACTGACCGCAGGCAGTGCGGTCCCGCCACCGCCCGAGCGGGAGCCGCAAGCGCCGACGCCGACCAGCACGACGAGCGCCAGAACGGCCACGACGGCTCTCACCGTGCCTGTAGCGTGGTAGGTCATCGTGGTGTGCTCCTTTGCGCGTGGCGACTCCTGGCTCATCGGCAGGGAGAGCGGCCGGGATGAGCGCGTCAGAGGCGCTCGGGGCCGTCGCTTTGCTCATGCCCCGTACATCTCACCCCTGCGGAGTGGGACGGAGCGGCCTGCGACGAAGGCAGGCGTCAGCAACCTGGTCGCCCGCCGCGCCGGCCGCAGCGCAGGTACAATGATCGGCGCTTGCGTGCCCGCGATCAGGAGGATTCCCAGCATGTCGTCGATGAAGGCCGTACAGGTGCCGGCGTCG
Organism: uncultured Actinomycetes bacterium; assembly: GCA_963845355.1. Classification (GTDB taxonomy): domain Bacteria; phylum Actinomycetota; class Thermoleophilia; order UBA2241; family UBA2241; genus Bog-752. The sequence continues at coordinate 30,857 of CAWJRV010000049.1, read as the reverse complement.
GGCGCCGACTTCGAGCTGGTGCACCGCGAGATCCCCGAGCCGGGCGAGCACGAGGTGCTGATCAGGGTCGAGGCCTGCGGCATCTGTCGCGGCGACGCCCTGGCGCGAAGTGGCCGCTGGCCGGGCCTTGCCTACCCGCGCGTGCCGGGCCACGAGGTGGTGGGCACGGTCACCGCGCGAGGCCCAGGCGTCGACGGCTGGCCCGAGGGCGCTCGTGTGGGCGTCGGCTGGAGCGGCGGCCCCTGCATGATCTGCGAGGCCTGCCTCGCCGGCGAGCGGCACCGCTGCCGGGATGCCCACGTGACGGGCCTCTCGATCGACGGCGGCTACGCCGAGTACATGGTCGCCCGTGTCTCGGCGCTCGTGCACATCCCCGACGAGCTGTCGTCGGTGGCCGCCGCCCCGATCCTTTGCGCCGGAGCGACGACGTTCAGCGCCCTCAGAAACAGCGGTGCGGCCGGCGGCGACACGATAGCCGTCCACGGCGTCGGCGGCCTCGGCCACCTCGCGCTGCAGTACGCGAGCCGCCTCGGGTACCGCACGGTCGCGCTGTCGCGCGGACGAGCGAAGGAGCAGGCCGCTCGCGAACTAGGTGCGCACGTGTATGTCGACACCGACGAGAGCGATCCGGCGGCCGTCCTGCGCGACCTCGGCGGAGCCCAGGTCATCCTCGCCACGGCCCCCGACAGCGAGGCCATCTCGTCCCTGGTCGACGGCCTCGACGCCGGCGGCCAGCTCATCATCGTGGCCGCCGCAAACGAGCCGCTGCGCATCTACCCAGGCCAGCTCTTCCGCGGCGGTCGCTCGATCAAGGGCTGGCACGGCCAGCGTCCCGGCGACGCGCTCGACTTCAGCGTGCGCTTCGGCGTCGTGCCCCGCGTTGAGACGTTCCCCCTCGAACGGGCTCCCGAGGCCTTCGAGAAGATGATGTCGGGGACGGTACATTTCAGGTCGGTGCTGACGATGGCCCGGTGAGCTGCTCGCCCGATTTGCGGACGCCACGCTGACCACGTCATGGCGCACGAACATCGAGTACGAAGGAGGCACCATGTCCGAGCTGCTCGACCTCATCCGTGAGCGCCGCTCGCTGCGAGCGCCGTTCGACCCGGCGCGACCGGTGGCGCCGGAGGCGCTCACCGCCGTGCTGGAGGCGGCGCGCTGGGCGCCGAGCGCTCACAACATGCAGAACTTCGAGATCGTCGTAGTCGACGACCCCGCGGTGCTCGCCGCGATCGCAAGGGCCGACCGGCAGATCTCGGAGACCTTCGTGCGCGAGAACTACGCGCAGCTCTCGTTCTCCGAAGACGAGCTGCGCCGCAAGAAGACCGGGATCCTCGGCACCATGTTCCCGCCGGCATGGAGGCAGCCCGACTTCAGGCTCGACCAGTTCGACGACGACGAACTCGCCTCGATGCGCCGGCCCTTGCCGGCGACTCCCCTCCTGCTCGTCGTCGTCTACGACCCCACCCGGCGGGCGCCGGCGTCCGAGGGCGATTTCCTTGGGATCGTGAGTCTGGGCTGCGTCATGGAGAACATGTGGCTTGCGGCGACCGCGGTGGGCCTCGGCATGCACATCGTGAGCTCGCTCAGCTCCGGCGACCAGGTCAAGGCGATCCTCGGCATACCCGAGCGCCTCGTCGTCGCCTTCTCCTGCCGCCTCGGCTACCCCGCCACCGAGCCGGGACCGTACCTGCGGGTCCGGCGCGACATCGAAGACTTCACGCACCACGATCGCTACGCGGGCTGACCGGGCGGCCGGCGGCGCGAGCCGAGACCGCCCGTCGTGAGCCGACTGCCGATCGTCGACCTCGAGCCGCTCCGCCGCTATCCGGCGTTCCGACGCCTGTGGCTCGGTCTGGCGATCTCGCAGGTGGGATCGCAGCTCGCCCTGGTCGCCGTCTTCTACCAGGTGTACGTGATGACCGGCTCGTCGCTCGACGTGGGCCTGGTGAGCCTCGCTCAGCTTGGCCCCGCCCTGGTCGGCGCGCTGCTCGGCGGCTCGGTGGCCGACGCCGTGGATCGCCGCAAGATGCTGGTCGTCACCCAGATCGCCATGGCGCTGTGCAGCGTCGGTCTGGCCTGGAACAGCCTGGCGGACAAGCCGGCGCTGTGGCCGATCTTCGTGCTGGCGGCTGTCGGCGCCGGCTTCGCCGGCGCCGACAGCCCGGCGCGTACCGCGATCATGATGAACCTCGTCCCCTGGGAGTCGTTTGCCACGGCCAACGTGCTGCGCCAGCTTCTACTGCAGATCTCGCTCGTGCTCGGCCCGGCACTCGGCGGGCTCGTGCTGGCGCGTTTCGGGGTGACCGCCGTCTACTGGATCGACGTGGCGAGCTTCGCCGCCGCCATCGGCGCCTCGCTGGCGCTGCCCGGTCTGCTGCCCGAGGGGGAGATCACAAAGTTCGGCCTGCGCTCGATCGTGGAGGGTTTTCACTACCTGCGTGGGCGGCAGGCGATCCAGGGCTGCTTCGTGGCAGACCTGAACGCCATGATCCTCGGCATGCCCACCGCCCTTTTCCCGGCCATCGCGCTCGAACACTTCCACGGCGGACCACAAACGGTGGGCTACCTCTACGCGGCGCCTGGCGTCGGCGCCCTGGTCGGCATGCTGCTCTCCGGCTGGACGGCACGAGTGGTGCGTCCCGGCCGCGCCGTCGTTGCCGCGATCGCGGTGTGGGGCGCGGCCATCGCCCTGTTCGGGCTTTCGCCGTGGCTGTGGGCGGCACTCATCCTGCTGGCCGTCGCCGGCTGGGCCGACGTCATCTCGGCCGTGTTTCGCAGTACCATCCTGCAGGTCGAGTCACCCGACCGGCTGCGCGGCCGACTCTCGGCCATCCAGGCTGCCGTCGTGCAGGGGGGACCCCGCCTGGGCAACGCCGAGGCGGGGGCGGTCGCCGCGCTTGTCGGCGCGCAGCTCTCGGTGGTGATCGGCGGACTGGGCTGTGTGGCCGGCATCGCGGCCGTGACGCGCCTCATGCCGCGCTTCGTGGCATATCGCCTTGACGGAGACCATTCCAAGGTGAGGCCGTAGGACGCCGGCCGGCCGGTCGACATGATTCAAGCCGGCCACGATACGTTGCGCCCATCCGGCGGGCGGGCATAGGCTCGCGCCGACGACGAAGGGAAGGCACCGTGGCCACTCCGCTTCTCCACGACCGCGAGCATCGCGCCTACCTGGCGCTCGCCTGTCTGCGTTTCGTCATGGGAGCGATCTTCCTGGCGGTCTGGGAATACAACCTGACCAAAGGTTTGTACTCCGGCAAGGGCTGGCACCACTTCGTCGGCCACTATGCCGACACCACCAAGATCGGCCCCTACGCCAGCTTCCTGCGCCACGTGATGCTGCCCCATGCAGCGCTGATCGCGCCGGGGCAGCTGGTCATCGAGCTGCTCGTCGGGCTCTGCCTCGCGCTCGGCCTCTTCACGCCCGTCGCCGGTCTGCTCGGAGGCCTCTTTCAGCTCAACCTGCTGGTCGCGACATCGGGCACCACAGACTGGCCCGGGACGTACATCGCGCTCGCCGCGATCTGCCTGGTCGTGGCCGTATCGCAGTCGGGCCGGACCTTTGGCCTCGACGCGCTGCTGGCGCGGCGGCAGCCCCAGCCGCGCATACCGCTGTACTAGGCGCGTCACGAAGTCACGCCTGCCTGAGCGGCAACGACGAAGTCATTGACGGTTCTAGGCGCGTCACGAAGTCACGCTTGCCTGAGCGGCAACGACGAAGTCATTGACGGTTCTAGGCGCGTCACGAAGTCACGCCTGCCTGAGCGGCGGCGACGAAGTCATTTGACGGACTAGTGCAACCAGCCGCGGACATGCTGGGGCAGTTCGTCGTCGGTATCAAAGCCCCAGAGCCGCAGCCGGCACAGACACGACGCGATGTCGCGCACGGCGAGAAGAGAGCCACGCCAGGAGCCCGCGATCTTCGACCGGCCGGCGCGCGGGCGGTAGGGCGTGTCGACCACCACTATGCGTGCGCCCAGCAGTCGCGCCTTGACCGCCATCTCGGTGGGGAAGGCGTAGGCACGGTCCTCGAGGGCGAGGCGCCCAAGGAGCGCGGCGCTGACCGCCCGGAACGGCCCGTCGTCGCTCAGCCTGAGCCCGAACAGCGTCCGGAGCGTGATCGCGAGGGAGTCGTTTCCCAGACGCTGGTGCAGCGGCATCCCTGCCTGCCGGCCGCGGACCGCGTCGCGGCGCGAGCCGATGACGAGATCCGATTCCCCCGCAAGAACGGGACCGGCCAGCCTGCGTACCTGGACGGGGTCGTCAGTGCCGTCGGCCTCCATGAAGACGATGGCCTCGGCGCCGTCTTCGGCTGCCGCTCGGGCTCCCGAAAGACACGGGTAGCCGTAGCCGCGCCGTGGTTCGCGCAGCAGCACGGCGCCGGCACGCTCGATCTGCTGGGTGCTGTCGTCGCTCGAGCCGTTGTCGACGAAGATCGTGAGTCTGAGCAGGTCGAGCGTGCGCAGTTTGATGAGCAGGGCAGGGAGCGCCTCCGCTTCGTCGAGAACCGGCACGACGATGCGCAGGAGGCTGAAATCGGTCTTTGAGGCGGTCGGCTCCACGTTCGGTCTGCCGAGTAGTCTACGCGCCCGCGCGGTACCCACGAGAACCACCCGGCCGTCCCGGGCGCTTCCCCAATGCCCGGGCTTGCCCGATACTGAAGCACATGAGGTACCTTGCCCGATAGTGAGCACATGAGGCGTGCCCGAGCAGACCGCCCTGCGGGGGGAAATCAGGCCGCGACCGACATCGCCGGCCGGCCGGTCCTGGTCGTCATGGCGAAGAAGCTGCTGCCCGGCCACGTCAAGACGCGGCTGGCTGCGACGATCGGCGCCGACGCGGCCCTGGCCGTCTATCGCCGCCTCCTCGAGGCGACCATGGCTGAGGCCCAGAAGGTCGCGGGTGTGTCCCCTGTGCTGGCGCTCGCATCGGGCCCGCGCGCAGCCCGATTGCTCCCGCCCCAGGGCACCCGCTGGGCTCAGTTGGAGCAGCGTGGCGAGACCCTTGGCGAGCGTCTCGCCGCCGTCTTCGAGGACCTGTTCGCGACCGGCGCCGAGGCGGTCGTGGCGGTCAACAGCGACAGTCCCGCGATTCCAACCGGGTACCTGCGGCTTTCCTTCGAGCGACTCGCGCCGGGCAGGATCGTGCTCGGTCCGGCCGCCGACGGCGGCTACTATGCCGTCGGGATCGACCGCCGCACCTGGGAGTCGCACCGCGACGCAGCGCGGCGCATGCTCGAGACCGCGCCGATGGGGACGTCGGCCCTGCTCTCCTGGACGCTGGCTGCGGCCGCCAGGGCCGGGCTCGAGGCGGTCCAGCTCCCCCTCTGGCTCGATATCGACGAAGCCGCCGACCTGCCCGTCCTCGAGCGGCTCACTTCTCGCGAGGACCTGCGCGGCGAGGCGGCAATGGCGCTGGGCCTGCGCGAGGTCTATCTGCACCTCACGAATCGCTGCGGCAGCGCCTGCCTGCACTGCTACAACCGGGCCAATCCCCGCGAGCCGGACGAGCTCTCGACCAGCCAGTGGCGCCGCGCGATCGACGACTGCGTCGCCCTGGGCGCGACCAGCTTCGTCTTCCTGGGCGGCGATCCCCTGCTGCGCGACGACCTCTGCGATCTGCTCGAGCACGTCACCGGGCGCCACGGTCTGAAGGCACGGCTGTTCTTCAACAGTCCCGTCACAGGGGCGCTGGCCGCCGAGCTTGCGGCCGCGGGCCACGGCCGCCTGCGGCCGCTGGTCAGCATCGACGGTCCCCGGGAGATCCACGACGGGCTGCGCTACCCGGGCAACCACGCCGCCGTTCTTGCCTCCATCGCCAACTTGCTGGCGGTGGGCCTCGAGCCCATGGCCAACGCCGTCTTGCTGCGGCCGACCCTGCCCGGACTGCCCGCGTTGGCACGTGAGCTCCGGCGCGCCGGGGTCACGCGCCTGCACCTGATCCTGCCCCATCTGCGCGGCGGCCTGCCGGAGAACCTCGATCTCGTGCCGAGCGGCGCCGAGATGCTCGACGGCCTGCGCGAGCTCGTCGCGACCGCGGACGAACTGGGCCTGGATGTCGACAACCTGGGGGCCTGGCGGCGCCGGCTCAAGCAGCCCCAGGACTTCTGCACGGCCGGCTGCCGCGATCTCGCGATCGATCCGTACGGCAGAGTCCATGCGTGCACGATCACGACGGGTGATCCGGAGTTCGTGGCGGGCGACCTTCGCCACGACTCGCTGGAGCACATCTGGCGAACGTCGCCGGGGCTGCGCCTGTTGCGCGCCGCGCGAGCGAGAGACCGGGCCGAGTGCGCCGCCTGCCCGGTGGTGGATGCCTGCGGTGGCGAATGCTGGGTGCAGGCCCACTACGCGGCCCGAGTGCGTGATCTGCCGGCCGGCCCGCGCGCGCCGTTTCCCTACTGCGACCTGGTGCGACCAGTCTTCGCGGAGCTTCTGCGCGGCAGGCAAGCCGAGGCCGCGCCCGCCCCGAGCCGGGCAGCCGACAGCGCCTGCGGCGGTCAGGCCGCTGCGGGAGCTGGGGACTACGCGCTCTTCGACTGCATCTGAGGATCGTGAAGGCACGGGCGTGACCCCGTTGCATGCACAGACTGGATAGCACGACCACCACCGCGCACCGTGACGAGCTACGCAGAAGCTGGTCTTGGCTGGTTGCGGCCATTCTGTGGTCACGCCGTCCCCCAGCGCCTCCGTGAGCACCAGTATGCTTCCCTCACCGTCGCCCGCAGTGTCGAGCGACCCGAAGGCGACCCTGCACGTCTTTGACGCGCAGGGCTTCGGGCTTGCCTACGGTCACACTTGGGTGGCGCGTTTCCCGGACGGCAGAACCTGGTCTCCGAAAGACCCGCCGCCCGGTCAGGCGGCGCGCTGGACGATGGTCATCGTCGGGCCTGCCGCGACCGGCGGCGAGGGACGCCCGGAGATCGCCATCACGGTCCATCTCGACTGCAGCGCAGCCGATCCCTACGACCACCAGCGTGAGGCGGCCAAGCGCCTCCACGCTGAGCACCCTTCCGAGACGTTCCGACCGACCACGGTCAATCGTCTCCCGGCGCTGATGGCCATCACCCGCCACCCGAACGGCACGCCGGCCATGGAGGGGGAGCGCTACGTGATCGGCGCCGGCGGCATCGTGTACGAACTCGAGGCGCGCGCTCCGACAACCGCGTGGTCGATCGACGCGCCGGCGATGCGCCGCATCGTGCAGTCGTTCATGCAGCCTGGAGGCTGACGAGGGGCGCCCTGTAGGATGGCACCATGAGACCGCCGGAGCTGCCGCCGAAGTCCCGCCCTCCCCAGATGCGGCGCTACCGTGCCGCCCGCAGACCTCCCTCTGCGCTTACCCGGCGCGAACTGCTGCTCGGCGGCGCCGGCGTGTGCGTCGCGCTGGCGGCCGGCGCGGTCGCGGAGCGCGGTCGCATCGCCGGTGAGGTCAAGCATATCCTGACAAGCTCCGAGCACAGTCTCGTCCCGCCGCACTCGGGCGCGACCGTCGTCTACCGAACCTTCCACTCGAGTGTCCTTGGCAAGGCGGTGGCCTACGGCATCGCCTGGCCGGCAGGCGCAAGGGCCGGCGAGCCGCTGCCGGTGTGCTTCTGTCTGCCCGGTCGCGGCGGTGGTCCGCAGTCGATCCTCGGCGCCCAGCTCCCCTTCGCCGACTATCTCAGCGAGGCGGTGAGACACACGGGTAGGCCCTTCGCCCTGGCCGCGATCGACGGCGGCCAGAGCTACTGGCACCACCGCGCCGACGGCGAGGACCGCATGGCCATGCTGGTCGAGGAGTTCATACCGCTCTGCGAGCGTCGCTACCGCCTTGGCGGCAGCCGATCGCGGCGCGCCGCCATGGGCTGGTCGATGGGCGGCTTCGGCGTGCTGCTGGCGGCCGAGACCTACCGCCGGCTCTTCGCCGCCGTGGTCGCTACAAGCCCGGCGGTCTGGCCGAGCTATGCGGCGATGATGGAAGGCCCCCGCGACGCCTTCGACAGCGCCGCCGACTTTGCCGCCCACGACGTCATCGGCCACGCCGCCCTGCTGGCCGGCACACCCCTGCTTGTGGAGTGCGGCACGGTCGATCCCTTCTATCCCTACGTGCGCGACCTCTGCGCCGTGCTGCCGGCCGGCGCCCGCTACCGCTTCTCCCCCGGCGGCCACGACTACGGCTACTGGCGCACGCTCGAACCGGCCGCTCTGGAGTTCGTCGCGCGTCGTCTCTGAGCCGGTTCTCGAGTGCGCCCAAGGTTGCTCGCAGTTGCGCCCGGGCCGGCGCCGTGCCACAGTGCGCAGGCGCCCGCGCGCGGCCCGCGCGCCAGACGAACCGCTTCAGTTGCCCGAACCGCCGATCACACAAGGGGGGAAACGATGGACGACAAAGCACCGTTTGTAGTCGAGCTGCTGAGTCCCTGCGATGGTGTCGCCATCGTCGAGTTGCAGGGCGAGGTCGACATCCACGGCGCCCCGCAGTTCAAGGAGGCGCTCCTGCGAGGCATCGGCGACGGCGCCCGGCGCATCATCATCGACTTCACCGAGGTCAGCTTCATCGACTCCACTTCCCTGGGCGTCGTGGTGACCGGCGTCAAGGGCATCAAGGCCCACGGCGGCAGTCTCGAGATCGTCTGCCCCAACGAAAGCCTCCGGGGCATCTTCGTGACCACCGGGCTCGACCAGATCCTGGGCATCTACCGTACGCGGGCCGAGGCGCTGGGCGCCGCTGAGCAGTCTCCGCGTCTCCTGAGGTAGGCTGGGGGAACGATCGTCGCCAAGATGCGGAGGGCCATTTTTGTCTGTCATCGCCGGTAGCCGGTCTCCAGGTGCGCGCACCATCGCGGTGGCCGGCGACGTGAGCGTCGACTGTCACAACGGCGAGACGAGGCGCGGCGCCACGATAGAATCGCGCAAATTCACCGCGAACTCGACGTTCTGTGACGCAGTACAAGCCGACTCACGACATCCCGCTCCCTCGCCTTGCCTTCCGGCTCGGCCTTGATCCCGCGCGCCTGGCCCGCGCCCGGGAGCGGGTGCGCGACTACCTCTGGCTGCATTGCGACGACGAGAGCCTGGTCGATGAGGTCGTGCTCTGTGTTGACGAAGCCTGCACCAACGCCATCCGCCATAGTGGCGCCGAGAACGCGATCGAGGTCTCGCTAGGCTTCGACGGCGACGATCTGCTCGTGACCGCCAAAGACAGCGGGCATGGCTTCGACCTCGCCTCCTTTGATCGTGACGCCTTGCCCGATCCGCTGGCCAGCGGCGGCCGCGGCCTCTTCATGATGGCTCACCTCATGGACGAGCTCGAGCTGTGCCTGAATGGCGGACTCGAGGTCCGCATGCTGAAGAGGTCGGTCTCGTGCAGCCCTTCGAGTGCCCCCCTGGATCCCGCCCTGGGCAACTCTGCCGACCTGCGACAACGAGCCAGAACGCGGTCGTTTCTCGAGGAGATCGGCGAGGCCTTCTTCGCCCTGGACTGGGAGTACCGCTACATCCATGCCAACCAGCGGGCCTTGCGGCTGACCGGCAAGTCGCTCGAGCAGCTGCGCGGCCATACGCCCTGGGAGCTCTTCCCCGGGCTAGAGGGCAGCCCGCTGCAGAGCGCCTACCGCGAGGCCATGGAGGTGGGCACGCCGGCCGTGCTCGAACATCGCTCGGCCGTTACCGACGACTGGCTCGAGGTGCGCATCTATCCGACCGGAGTCGGTGTCAGTGCCTACTACCGCAAGATCAACCAGCGCAAGGCAATTGAAGAGGAGCTACGCCGCTTCCGCCTGCTCGCCGAGCAGGCGCGCGACATCATGCTCTTCGTGCGTCATGCCGACGGCCGCATCCTCGAGGCGAATGTCGCCGCCGAGAAGGCCTACGGCTACACCAAAGAGGAACTCCTTGGCCTCTCGATCTCGGACCTCAGAGCACCGGAGACTTCACCGGCGATGCGCCAGCAGATGGCGGCCGCCAGCGAGAAGGGCATCCTCTTCGAGACACTGCACAGGCGGAGTGACGGCTCGGTCTTCCCCGTCGAGGTGAGCTCGCAGGGTACGACCGACATCGACGGTGAGAGGGTGTTGCTGAGCGTCGTGCGCGACGTCAGCGAACGCCACAGTGCCGCAGCCAACGTGCGTGAGAGCGAAGAGCGCTACCGCTCGCTCTTTGAGAACATGCTCGATGGCTACGCCCACTGTCACATGCTCTACGAGGACGGCGCCCCCGCGGACTTCGTCTATCTCGACGTCAACTCCGCCTTTGAGAGGCTGACCGGACTCGAGGGCGTGGTCGGTCGCAGGGTCAGCGAGATCATTCCCGGCATCCGCGAGGACAATCCGGAGCTCTTCGAGATCTATGGGCGCGTGGCCAACAGCGGCCAGCCGGAATCCTTCGAGACCTGTCTCGAGTCGCTGGGCATCTGGTTTTCTGTTTCCGTCTATAGTCCGCAAGCGCAGCACTTCGTGGCGATCTTCGAGAACATCACCGAGCGCAAGCGCGCCGAGGAAGAGCGCAGGGAGCTGCTCGAAGAGTCGCAGGCCCAAGCCGAAGAGCTTCAGGGTATCTACGAGACCCAGCGCGACATCGCCCTCGCCCTGCAGGAGAACTTCGTGCATCCCCTGCCGGCGATCGCCGGCCTCGAGCTGGCCGCGCTCTCCCTGCCGGCCGGCCGCGGCGAGCTCATCGGCGGCGACTTCCACGACGTCCTCGCGCGCCCCGATGGCATGGTGGTCGCGGTCATCGGCGACGTCACGGGCAAGGGCGTCGAGGCGGCAGGCTTCACCGAGACGGTGCGCGCGGCGGTGCGCACTCTGGCCCTCATCTCGCCATCGCCGGAGTACATCCTCGGCAACGTGAATCGCCTGCTGTTGCACGAAGGTGAGCATCAGCAGCTCGTTACCGCCTTGCTCGTGGTACTCGACCCGAGCAGCGGTCGGGGCGTGCTGGCCAGCGCCGGCCACTCGCCCGCCGTGCACGTTTCCGATTCCGGCTGCGGCATGGTCGAGCCCGTGCACGGACTGCCGCTGGGAGTCCTGGAGCGGGGCTACGAGAGTACCGTCTTCGCCCTGGCTGCGGGCGAGGCGCTGGTCCTCTACACCGACGGCGTCACCGAAGCGCGACGCAACGGCGAGCTGTTCGGCGAGAAGCGCCTGCTCGAGGTGCTGGGCGCTGCATCACACCGTGAGCCACACCAGCTCATCGAGCGTCTCCAGGCAGCGGTCATCGACTTCGCCGACGAGCTCAAGGACGATCTCCAGATCCTCGCCCTGCGCCGAAGTCAGTAGAGGAAGCGCACTGGTGCGCGACTCGTTGCCGACATAGTCTTGGCGGCAAGCCGCCCAAGTGGTCGGAACAGCCCAGATGCGGGAGGCACGATGAGCCGATCCACAGACGAAGAGGCCGCCAGGGTCCTCGCCAACGTCATCGCCGCGCGGCGCTCGGTGCGCGGGTTTTCCGAGGCCGTGCCGGCTCGCGGCGACCTCGAACAGATCCTCGCCGCCGGCCTGGCAGCGCCTTATGCCGCGGCCATGAGCGCCGGGGGAGCCCTCGACCGGCGCTTCTTCGTGTTCTCGCCCGCGAGCGCCGCGCTGGGCGCGGCCGCCGGGGCGATCCAGACCCACGCCCAGCAGGCCCTGGCGGCGCCCGCAACGCCGGCGCCGCTGCGCGCTCGCCTTGAACCGGTCGCCGAGGGACGTATCCTCGGTGTCGGCACCGCCCCCTACTACGTCGTGGTCGCCGAACGTCAGGGTCTGGCTGCATCCCAGTCGCTGGCTCACGCGTTGGAGAACATGTGGCTCATGGCCACCGCCCTGGGACTCGGCATGCACCTCGTCTCGGTGACCACGATGATGGGCGACGACGCGCGTTTCTGCGAGATCCTCGGCCTGCCGGCCGGCGAGTATGCCTTGAACGGCTGTGCCATCGGCGTGCCGTCACAGGCTCCCGAGGCGCGACCGGCGGCCGATGCCGGTAGCCACACGACCTGGCTTGCCTAGGCGCGCTACGAAGTCACGCCGGCACGCCGCTGCTCGTCGAGTGCGGGACGGCCGACCCCTTCTACCCCTGCGTGCGCGATCTCTGCCTGAGACTGCCGGCAGGCTCGCACTACAGGTTCTCCCCAGGCGGGCACGCCAACGACTACTGGCGCACGGTGGAGCCGGCGGCGCTCGAATTCGTGGCGCGCCACCTGGGAGTGCTGCCTGCCAGACCTGCTCAAGCGGTGGCGTCAGACTCTTCCTGCCGGCTTAAGCGACTCCACTTCTCGCCCACCTCTGTCGATACGTTTCTGAGAATCGGTCGTCCCTCTGACCCGGGGCTTGGCTGTGCCCAGGCTCTCGAGCCCGGCAGCGCTCATGCGGAACGGGGGGCACCGACGTGAGCTGCGAACGTGCGGAGGCACTTTTGTCCGAATCATCGCCGCCGGCCGGGCCCGCGGAAGGTCCGCGCCCTGACCAGGCCAAAGCGAGCGACACCCGGCCTGCCTGCGCCCAGATGACTCCACCATCGACGGCGGTCGACACGCCGCCCGCGGGCTGGAGCCCGCCGCCCGCCGCCTGGACCCCGCCGCCCGCGGACTGGGGGCCGTCGCCCAGCGCGCGGCGCCGGCAGGACTCGTCGACGGCGGGCGCTTCGCCCCGCCGGCAGAGCGGCGCGCGGGTGGCCGCAATCGCCGTGCTGGTGGCGGTCGTGGCGATCCTCTCCGTCGCGATCAGCCGCGACCTCGGGCGCTGGCACGCTGCCACGTCGCAGTCGAACCCCGCCGGCGGCTTCGGGTCTGGTGGCTCGCTGTCGTACGCCGGCGAGGTCGATTCGAGTGCGCCGAGCGGACTCAGGTCGATCGTCTCGACAGTCGATCGGGCAGTCGTCGACATCGACATCACGCTGGCCTACCAGTCCGGCGAAGCGGCCGGTACGGGGATCGTACTGACCGACTCCGGCCTGGTGCTCACCAACAACCATGTGATCGACGGTGCGACCGCCATCAGCGCCTTCGACGTGAACGACAAGCGGACCTATTCGGCCACGGTGGTCGGCTACGACCGCAGCCATGATGTCGCGCTCATCCAGTTGGACGGCGCTGCCGGACTTGCGACTGCGCAGATAGGCGACTCATCCAGGGTCAAGGGCGGCCAGACGGTGGTCGCCATCGGCAACGCGGGCGGTGTCGGCGGCCTGCCCGATGCGACCGCCGGAGTCCTGTTGGGACACGATCTGCGAGTCCTCGCCAGCAACAAGATCTTCGGCAGCTCCGAGCAGTTGAACGGCCTGTTCGGGACCAACGCCGCGGTCCGGGCGGGCGACTCCGGCGGGCCGCTCATCGACACCGCCGGCCGGGTGATCGGCATGGACACCGCCGCGTCGAACGGCTACCTCTTCAGTTCTGGTGGCGGCGAAGGCTTCGCCATCCCGATCAACACGGCGATGTCGATCGCGGAGCAGATCGAGAGCCGGGCCGGCTCGGCGACCGTGCACATAGGCCCCACGGCCTTCCTCGGCGTCGAGTCCACGACCAGCGCAGACCAGAGCGGCGCCAAGGGCCGCGGCGGCGCGGTCGCCGCTGCGGTGTTCCTCGGCACCCCGGCGGCGCAGGCCGGCCTTGAGGCCGGCGACACGATCGTCTCGCTCGACGGCCAGGCCGTTGACTCACCGTCAGCTTTGAGCGCTGTGCTCGGCCACTGCCATCCCGGAGACGTCGTCCAGATCGGCTGGACCGATCTGTCCGGCACCCGGCATGCAGGCACCGTGCTGCTCGCCGCGGGTCCGGCCGCCTGAGGACCTGCGTCGAGCGCAGGTTTCGATCTCGCTACGCGCGGCGAGATGAGTGACAGCCGGTTCCGTTGCCGGAGTCACGCAAGGCTCACAAAGACCAGAAAGCATTGCGCGCAGCATGAGATCCTTGGTCGCCGTGGTCCGCCGCCCTCGCTCCACCGTACCTATGGGGCTCTGCCGAATCACGACGATGCTGGCGCTGGGAGTGGGCCTGGTGTTGGGCGGCCTGGCAACGGGCGGCCTGGCATTGGGCGTCGGCCCTGCGCTGGCCGCTCCGGGGCCCGTCGGTGGCCTCGCCTCGCCGACGCATCCCGACGCGGCGAGCTGGTATGCCGACCCAGACCCAGGTTTCACCTGGCAGGCGTCGCCGGGTGTGGCGGGCTACTCGTACCTCATCGACCACACTCCGGGGACGATCCCTACCGGCGCCATCACGGTCCCGTCTCTGCGCTTCTCCCAGACCACCCTGACCGCAGGCCTGCAGCCGTGGAGCATCGCCGCTTCCGACCTGAACGGCGACGGCCCGCTCGACCTCGTCGTGGCAGACTACGCCGCCAACGAGATCAGTGTGCTGCAAGGCAAGGGTGACGGCACCTTTCAGAACCCGGTGAGCTACCCTGTGGGCACAAACCCCCATGGGATCGCTCTGGGCGACTTCAACGGCGACGGCGCTCCCGATGTGGCCGTCGCGAATTGGGGCGACGCCACCGTCTCCGTGCTGCTGAACAAGGGAGACGGGACGCTGAAGCCCGCGGTCACCTACAGCGTCGGCAGCCATCCCAGCGAGATCGCCGTCGGCGACTTCAACCGCGACGGCACGCTCGACCTGGCCGTGGCCGACTACGACGACGGCACCGTCGACGTGCTGCTCGGCAGGGGCGACGGTACGTTCCAGCCGGCGACGAGCTACCCGACGGGCGCAAACGCCGAAGCGATCGTCGCCGGCGACTTCAACGGCGACGGCAAGCTCGACCTGGCGGTGGCGAACTGGGGCGCGAGCACGGTGAGCGTGCTGCTCGGCAACGGCAACGGCACCTTTCAGACCAAAGAGGACTACGCCGTGGGCAGCAACCCGCACTCGATCGTCGCCGGCGACTTCAACGGCGACGGCACGCTCGACCTGGCGGTGGCAAACTGGACCGCCGACACGATCAGCGTGCTGATGGGCCGCGGCAACGGGTCGTTTGCGAGCGCCGCCACCTATGCGGCCGGACCGGTGCCCGCTCAGCTGGCCGTGGCCGACCTCAACGGCGACGGCATTCCCGACCTCGCGGTGGCCGACCACGGTGTCGGCGGCGACGGCAGCGTCACCATCGGCGTGCTGCTCGGCAAGGGCGACGGCACCTTCATGGCGCGACAGGCGTTCGCGGCGCCCGCGGATCCCCACTCACTGGTCGCCGGCGACCTCGACGGCGACGGCGTCGCCGACCTGGCCGTCGCCTGCAACGCGGGCGCCGGCACCACCGTCGCTCTGTTTCGCAACGCCGCGAGCGCACCGTTTGTGGCCTCATACAGCGGCCTTTCCGACGGCGTCTGGTACTTCCACGTGCGGGCCGTCGACACGGCCGGCGGCGGAGGGCCGACGGCGACGCGCGCCGTGCGCATCGCCACTGCGCCGCCCGCCATCCTCGCTCAGCGTGGCGGCGGCACGAAACGCCACACGATCACGCTGCGCTACCGCGTGAACGACGTGACCCCCCTGGCGACCTCGGTCAGCGTCGTCATAAGGAACGCGCGCCACCGCGTGGTCGCCACCTTCACCGTCGGCACGGTCACGACCGGCCGCTGGCACACAGTGCGCTGGGTGCCGACCGCGCGCGGCACGTTCGCCTACACGATCCTCGCCCGAGATCTCGCCGGCAACGCGCCGGTGAGAAGCGGGTGGACGATCGTTCACGTCAGGTAGGTGCGGCGGGCCGGATCGACGGCTCGCGCCGAACCGCTACCGTATGCCTGTTGCCTGCCGCCTGCTGTGTTGCTACCTGCGACCCGCTACCTGACGACCAGACTGTTCGAGGCCACGCTCGACTGGGTGTTGCCCGCGGCGTCGGTCGCATAGACATAGAAGCGATACCGGCCCGCCGCCAGCTTACAGACGAAGCGCGCCACCAGTCGTTGGTCGACCGCCGCGCCGCGCACGACCAGCTTTCTCGCGAGGCTCCCGCCGGACGTCCTGACCCTGATCGTGACGTCCGCCGTGGGCGAGCCGGGGCGAGCGTCGGCGATGTAGCAGGGCAGGGTCGCCACATGACCGCGGGGGACGGTCGCCGCCCAGTTGGCCACAGGCCTTGGGGGGCGTGTATCGATGTTCACTGTGGTCGTCCTGGCACCCTCCACGGTACCGGCGACGTCGGCGGAGCGGTAGAGGACGGTGTGCGTGCCGTCGCCGCTGTGGTCGGCGGGAGCCGAGACCGTGAGCGTGGTCGCATTGGTCCAGGCGCCCTGATCGAGCAGGCACTGGGTGTAGGCCACCGCGCTGCCGCCCGGACTGACGGCGGCGCTGAAGGTCAGAGTCACCGGCTGGTCGTGCCACGCGGCGTCGCCGCCCGCGACAGTCGTTACGGGGGCCACATCGGCGCCCGCCAGCGGGTCGCCGAAGTACTGCCGGTACAGCGTCCAGAAGAGCTTGTTGCCGCCGCCGTTCACCCCGATCCACGGGGTGTAGCAGTAGAGCGCGTAGGTGGCCTGGTCGACAGGCTGCACCGTGCCGTCGCCGCAGACTTTGGTCATGCCGGCCTGCCAGCCCTGGCCGTTGTTGTGGAGCGACTCGGCGCCATACCAGACCTGGTTGCCGAAGCCTTCGTAGGCGGTGTTCCGCGAGCCTGAGTCGGGCACGCCGCAGCCCATCGCCCAGGAAAGGGCTGAGGCGCTGGGCTGGGCCGCGCTCAGCAGGCCCTGCTCCTTTTGAAGGGTGACGAGGATCACCTTGGGGCTCACCTGCCAGGCCGTGGCGGCCTGGCAGACGATCGCCGCGGCGCTGCGCGTGACGCCGTCGTGGTCGGCCGCCTTGTAGGAGTCGAGGGCACCGCTCTGCGCGGCCAGGAAGCTCTGCACGTCAGACTGGCTCAGCGCGTCGGCGGCGGTGAAGTTGGCGTCGGTGATGAGGTCGTCCGGCGTGAACGTGGCGCCGGCGAGCAGCGCGAGGTGCAAAAGGGCGTCACGCTGGGCGATCACGCTATAAGAGGGGTCGCGCGGCTGGGCGGCCGCGGCTGCGCGGGCAACGGTCAGCACGCCGCCGGCGACCAGGACGCCGGCAAGCAGGACGCCGGCAAGCAGCCGGCAGACTACGGGCAGGCAGGCCCGCGACGGCCATGCCCCGGCGTTGACGCCCGTCTTGCGGTGGTCCCTCACGATCCGGCTCCTCTTCGGGTGACGACCGTTTGGTCATCGGCAGAGAGCGGGCGCCTGTTGAGTGAGCGGAGCGGTCCTCTGGCCCAGAGAGCGCGGCGGGCGGCATTGAGCGGCGGGCAACACTGCGCAGGGTCAACATTGCGCGGCGGCCAACATTGCGCTGCGGGGACCGGTCGGCTAGCCTGCCGCCATGGGCTACACGATCTTCAGACCCGACGACCTCGACTTTCAGGCAGCGCAGCACGGCGATACGCGGCGCAGCCGAGCGTCACTGTCGGAAGCTCTCCACAACTCGCGCGCCAACATCTGGCGCCTGCCGCGGGGCTCGCGCGGCAGTCGCCACATCGAGCACGCCCAGGAGGAGATGTTCGTCGTCCTCGAGGGCGCGGCGACGCTTCTGCTCGGTGAGCCGCCC
Organism: uncultured Actinomycetes bacterium; assembly: GCA_963845355.1. GTDB lineage: Bacteria > Actinomycetota > Thermoleophilia > UBA2241 > UBA2241 > Bog-752. The sequence continues at coordinate 13,349 of CAWJRV010000049.1, read as the reverse complement.
GAGCGCGTCGAACTGCCACGAGGCTCGGTCGCCATCGTCGAGACCGAGACGGCGCTGCAGCTTTGTAACGAAAGCGACGCCGAGGCCGTCGTCCTGATCGTCGGCGCGCCGCCCGAACAGGGTAAGGCCGAGCACCTGCCCGACGCGGAGTAGGCCACGTCGGGCGTCTCGACTCCCCGGTGGGCGAGATGTACCCTCGCCCGACCTGCTCGCGCAGGCCCATAGCGCCGGGAGGCCGTTCACGTTCGGCTCCGACGCTCACGCCGTCGGCGAGCTCGCCTCGTGCTTTGACGAGGCGCCAGCGCTCGCCCAAAGCGCCGGCTGCGACTCGTTCTGCGCCTGTCCGACCGGCGGACCGTCACGCTGCCCTGACGGCGGCCGGTCACACCAGATACCCCGGCTGGCCGGATGATCCGTGCTCGCCCCGGCGAGCCGGGCGAGCACGATATCGGCCGGCCGCGGCGTGAGTCGCCCCAGGTCGGCTCGCGAAGCCCCGCCGCTACCCGAGCACGTGTGCCTTGATCAGGTTCGTCTTACCCGGCTGGTTGGTCTGCAGGCCGGCCGTGACCACCACCACCTCGCCCGGCCGCCCAAAGCCGTTGGCAAGGACGAGGTCGTTGGCCTCGCCCAGGACTTCCTCGAAGCTGCCCGGGTGCTTGCCGAGCAACGGAGAGACGCCCCAGCAGAGGGCGAGCTGGTTGACGACACGCTGGTTGGGACTGATCGCGACGATCGGCTGAGCCGGCAGATTGCGGGCCACCGCCCGCGCCGTGGCTCCCGAAAAGGTGGCCGAGACGATAGCCGCGGCGCCGACCCGGTGGGCGACCTCGCAGGCGCCGTAGCTGATGGCGGTCGAGACACCGGTGCGGGCCGCCGACCACGGCTGCGGAGCGCGACCTTCGCGCTCGATGTCCGCCTCGACCGCGAGCGCGATCTGGGCCATCGTGCGGACCGCCTCCGCCGGGTAGCAGCCGATCGCGGTCTCGCCGGACAGCATGACGGCGCTGGTCGCGTCGAAGATGGCGTTGGCCACGTCGCTGGCCTCGGCCCGCGTGGGTCGTGGGCTGCCGATCATCGATTGCAGCATCTGCGTCGCGGTGATCACCGGCTTGCCGGCGCGATTGGCCGCGTGGATGATGCGCTTCTGCCAGATCGGCACCATGGCCGGATCGATCTCGACGCCCAGGTCGCCGCGGGCCACCATGACCGCGTCGGCCACGGCGATGATCTCCTCGTGGGCGGCCAGCGCCTCTTTCTTTTCGATCTTGGCGACCACGAGCTGATCGCCGCCGGCCGCGGCGATGAGGTCCTTGAGCTCTCGCACGTCGTCGGCGCAGCGCACGAACGAGAGCGCGACGTAGTCGACGTCCTGGCCCAGGCTCCACGACAGCAGGTCGCGATCGGCCGCCGTCAGGGCGCCGATCGGCAGGTTCGTGTCCGGAAGGTTGACGCCCTTGCGCGACTCGATCACCCCGTCGTTCAGCACCTCGAGGGTGACGGTGGGCGGAGTGACGGCGGACGGAGTGACGGTGGGCGACGTGACCGTCGACGGTGACACCGTGGGCGACCCGTCGGCGGACGGCGAGGCCGGGAGCGACACGCCGGCGGACGGCGAGACTTCGGTCACCCGCAGCTCGACGGCGCCGTCATCGATCAGTACCAGCTCGTCGGGCCTGAAGTGCGACAGAAGCTCGGGGAAGTTGACCGGCAGATCGGCCTGCGGCGACGCACCGAGGACGACGGTATCGCCCGCCTCGACCTCGAGCGGGCGAGGCAAGTCGGCGAGGCGCAGCTTGGGACCGGGCAGGTCGACAAGCACCGCCAGCGGCGCGCCCCGCTCGACCGCGGCGCGCCGCACGGCGGCGATCGACGCCGCGTGCTCGGCGGTGGTGCCGTGCGAGAGGTTGATGCGCGCCACGTCCATGCCCGCCTTGAGCAGCAACGAAAGCACGCGCTCGTCCCGCGACGCCGGCCCCAGGGTGGCGACGATCTTCGTGCGCCGAAGAGTCGGGGCGCCGGCCGTCTGAGCGGGCGCAGTCTCAGTGGGCGTGGACTGGGTCGCCGGCGTGTGAGCAATCGCCGTCCCGGTAGCGGCCTCGCTCGCGTCCGTCTGGGCCGCCGCGTCGTCATGAGCTTCCGGCGTGTCGCCGGCCGCGAACAATGCTGACACCTTGCCTGCCTTCCCTCGGCCCTTTTGCGAGACCCTATACTCACACCACCGGGTTAGCCGCCCGTTAGTGAAGGCGCGAGGCTTTCTCTCGAAGCGACGAGCAAGGCGGCGCAGTCACTCGGCCTGCGTACAGCAAGGCGTGGCGCGTCCTGGGCCAGGCCGCAGAACGCCTCGGGCTGGAGCTCCTGCGCCGGCAGACGGGCGGGTCGGCGGGCGGAGGGTCGGTCCTCACCAGCGACGGCCGCGAGCTCGTGACCAGGTTCCGGGCTCTCATCGATGAGGCCGACGCCGATCTCCGGAGAGCACCATCCGCCTCAAAGCTCCTTGGGCCCGTAAGAGACGCCTCGAAAGTGCTCGAAATACAGGCCGGCCAACGCGTCGTCTGCCTCGGCCGCTAAGGCGCCGAAACGTTCCAGCAGGCTTCGTGCGTCGTCGGTCAGCGACGAACCGCCGCCATCGGGCCCGCCGATACGCCGCTCGAAGAGCGACACGCCCAAGCGCTCCTCGACCTCGCGCACGACGCGCCACGCCTTGCTGTACGACATCGCCATGCTCTTGGCCGCCTGGTTCAGGGAGCCCATCTGCTCGACACGCCGTAGCAGCTCAAAGGCGCCGGGTCCGAAGATCAGCTCCCCGTCGCGCTCGAGCCAGAGGCGATGGGCGAGATGCACGACTGGCGCCGGGTTTGGCGGTGCCCCTGAACCGACGTCTTCGGGTGTACGGTGGCGCGAGCGCCCGCCGCCGCGCACGTGATGGCGGGCGGCTTGGCCGTCGCTCCCGTTGTCCATGCCGGCTTCCCTTCGTCGGTGATCTCGAGCGATCGGCGCTTGCAGAAGCTGCGGACGCCCGGGGTCCACGCGTGAACTCGAGTATAGACAGGGCGTGTTCAAGCCGACAAGGCGGACACCTGACACGACCGCCTCGACCGCCACGGGGACACGACGCGACCTGCCCGCGTGGGTCAGGCGGGATAGACGCTCACTTCCGTGGCCTTCACCGATGCCCAGACAAGGCCCCCGTCGCCGAGCCGCAGTTCGGCGACGGCAGCCGGCGTGACCTCGGCCACCACCGACACGGGACCGTTCATCCTCGCCCGGACGCGGTCCCCCATGATGTCGAGGATCTCGACCGTTCCTGACCACACGTTGCGTGGCGAGCCCTCAGGATGATCCCGAAACAGCGCTACGGCGTGCGGCTCGACCACGGCGAACACGTCTCCTGCCAGGTGCGCATCGTCGACCGCGACGAGCCGCTGGTCGTGAGGCAGCGCTATCTCACCGCCGCTCGCCAGCCCGCGATAGAGGTTCACACCCACGAGGTCGGCGACGTAGCGCGAACGGGGGTGCAGGCTGACCTCCTCGGGTGAGCCCGCCTGGACGACCCCGCCGGCTTCGATCACGACCAGACGGTCGGCCAGGGTCACGGCCTCGATCAGGTCGTGGGTCACCAGCACACAGGAGCCCGCAAAGCCAGCGAGGTGTCGCTGCAGCTCGTGCCGCACGGCGGCGCGGCCACCCGCGTCCAGGGCGGCCAGCGGCTCGTCCAACAGAAGCAGCCTGGGGTCGGTCACCAGCGCGCGGGCCAGCGCGACCCGCTGGGCCTGACCGCCGGACAGGGCTCTCGGCCGGACCTGCGGGGACCCGTCGAGACCGACTTTCGCAAGCCACTCGGCCGCTCGTCGCCTGGCCACGTCGCGAGACGTTCGCCGGGCACGCAGACCGAAGGCGACGTTGTCGAGCGCCGAGAGATGGGGAAACAGCAGATAGTCCTGGAACACGACTCCTACCGACCGGTTCTCGGTGGCGACCCGCACGCCTGCCGCCGCATCCTCGAGCACTTCGTCGTCGAGTACGACCCGGCCGGCCGCCAGCGGCGTCAGCCCCGCGATCGCGCGCAGCAGCGTGGTCTTGCCGGCCCCGTTGGGCCCGAGCAAGCCGACGACCTGCCCATCTTGGACGGCGATCTCGGCCGCGATCCTCAAACCGCCCATCTGCAGAGCGATGTCGGCGTGCAGGCTCATGCAGGTTCACCGCGGCGGTTGCCGCGAGCGTTCTGTCCACTCAAGGTCATCGTGGGTGAAACCAGCGGCCACGCAGCGCGACCAGCACAGTAAGCGAGATGGCCAGCATGACCAGACTGAGGGCCATCGCCGTTCCCAGGTTGTTCTCCAGTGCCAGGTAAACGGCCAGCGGCATGGTCTGCGTGCGACCGGGCAGGTTGCCGGCGAAGGTGATGGTCGCGCCGAACTCGCCGAGCGCGCGCGCCCAGGCGAGCGCCGCGCCCGCGCCCAGCGAGGGGGCGATCAACGGCAGTGTCACGCGCCGAAACGTCGTCCAGCGGCCGGCCCCAAGCGTGGCGGCAGCATCTTCGTAACGCTGGCCGAGCGCTCGCAAGCCGGCCTCCACGGTGATGATGAGAAAGGGCATGGCCACGAACGTCTCGGCCATGACGGCGCCCGCGGTGGTAAAGGGCAGCGTGATGCCGAAGCCGCGATCGAGCCATTGGCCGATCAGGCCGTTGCGGCCGAAGGCCAGCATCAGCGCCACACCACCGACGACCGGCGGCAGGACCATGGGAAGCAGGACCAACGCGCGCACGAGACTGCGGCCCCGAAACCGCAAGCGCGCCAGCACCCAGGCCAGGGGGACGCCAACGGCGACCGAGACGGCGACCGCGCTCAGGGAACAGACCATCGACAGGCGCAGCGCCGTGAGCACGCCGGGAGCCGTGAGATCGGCCGGCAGGTCGCGCCACGGCGAGCGCACGACGAGGCCCACGAGCGGCAGGACGAGGAAGGCGACGGCGATCGCCGCCAGCACCACGAACCCCGCCGGGGCGCGACGCGCCGAACGGCGGTAGGCGCGCGGGAATCGCTCCCCGCCGCGCAGCGAAAGCCCGCCGGGCATGCTGCAGGGCACATTGTCGGGCACGCTGTCGGGCCCTCCGGCCTTCGCCGGCACACTCATGAGCCGGCTCGCGTCACTTGGGCGGCGGTCCGAAGCCGGCCTGCTTCAGCAGGGCCTGGGCATCCGGGCCCAGCACGAAGGTCACGAACTGCCGCGCGAGATCTGCGTTCTTGGAGCCCTTGACCGCGGCGATGGGGTAAGCGGCCGTGGCCTGGGCGGCAGTCGGCAGCGCGATGACACGGACCTTGTCGCCGGCGCTCCTGGCATCGGTCACATACACAAAGCCGGCATCGGCCTCGCCCAGCTCGACGCTGCTCACGACCGAGGTCACCTGGAGGGCGTCGGAGACCACGTTCTTCAGGACCTTCGCGGAATACCCTGCCCCCAGAGTGGCGTTGAGATTAGCGAGCACCGTGCGCGTGTAGGTGCCGATGGGAACGGTGGCATCGCCGATGACGAGCTTCACACCGGGCTTGGCCAGGTCGCTGAGCGAGACGATGTGAGCTGGGTTTGCCGCCGGCACGATCACGACCAGCCGGTTGGTGGCAAAGGGCTGCGGCGTGTCGATCAGCCCCTTGCCCGAGAGCTCGGCGCCGTACTTGTTGCTGGCGCCGGCGAAGACGTCGGCCGGCGCGCCCTGCTCGATCTGGGCGGTCAGCGTGTCCGTACCGGCGAAGTCGAAGGCGAACTGAGCGCCGGCGTGGGTCTTCTGGAAGTCGGCCGCGATCCGGGGGAACACCGTGCTCAGCGAGGCGGCGGCGAAGACGGTCAGCTTGGCCCGGCCGGCACCGCTGCTCGAGCTCGCGCTCGAAGACGATCCGCAGCCCGCGACAGCAACTACGGCACCAAACGCCAGCGCGGCGGCGGCCAGGATCAGCGCAACACGTCTCATGGGTGTTCCTCCTTGGGGTGGGGTAACGGCGGATCGCAGGCGAATCCGTCCCCAGACCAGGGTGAGCACAAAGGAGGAGGTGGGACAGCTTGTCCCGGAGGTCGGGCCGCGTGAAAGCAGCCCATAGCGAATCTGGCCCCACCGCCCAAGTCCCTCGCTCCTTTCCGAACACGGGGAGGTCCGGGCGTTTCCACCGCGGGCCCACGGCGACGCGCGGATCGCGCCGCCCCATGGTCTGTCCATGGTACGGCCCGACGCCCATAGCGAGTGCCGTAGGGCGCAGGGCTTGGAGAAGGATTGGCGCGGTCAACCTAGCAGCAGCTGCACACGGGCGTCAACCGCTCCCCGGCGTGTCGCGAGCCGACCGACGTCTGGGATACGATGTCGTCGCCATGCCTTCCCTCGAACAAGTACCTGACCGTCCTGTCGCCGTCGGCGTCCTGCTGGCCGGCGGCGAGGGGCGGCGCATGGGATTCGACAAGCGTACGCAGCAGTTCGACGGCACCACCCTGCTCGAACGCAACGCGGCCGTTCTGCGCCAGGTCTTTCCGCGACTTGCCATCTCGCTCCGGGACGGCGCCCCAGCCGACCTGGTGCCTGCCGGTTTCGAGGTAGTCTACGACGAGTCACCCGGGGCGCCGCTGGCCGGCATCGTCAGCGCCCTCGCCCACTTCGGCCAACCGATCTTCGTGCTGGCCGCCGACATGGCGTTCGCCGAGCGGGCGGCGGTCAAGGAGGTCGTCGAGGCGTTCGCCGACGTGGACGTCGCACTCCCGGTGGTGGGTGGGCACTACGAGCCGCTGCACGCGGTCTACGGTCCCGGTTGCCTGGCGCCCATGCGTGCAATGCTGGAGCGCGACGACCACACGATCCCGCACCTCTACCGCGAAGTGCGCCTCGCCGAGGTCCCGTTCGCCTCGGCGGCCCTCTTCTTCAGTCTCAATACTCCCGCCGACCTCGCAGAGGCCAACCGGCGCCTCGAGCGCGAGGGCCGGGTCAGCGGAGTGCGCCGGCCGGCGCTGGTCTGCGTTGTGGGCAAGAGCGGCAGCGGCAAGACGACCCTGCTCGAGGCGCTGATCCCCGAGCTGTGCGCCCTCGGTCTGCGCGTCGGGGCGGTCAAGCACGACGCCCATCAGTTCGACATCGACGTGCCCGGCAAGGACTCATGGCGGCTCGGGCAGGCAGGCGCCGAGGCCTACCTCGTCGACTCGCCGGCCAGGCTCGCCTTCATCTCGACGCTCGCCGCACCCGCGCGGCTCGCCGACCTCGTGGTGCGCTACTTTGCCGGCTTCGACATCGTCGTGGTCGAGGGCCACAAGCTCGAGGCGCCCTACAAGGTCGAGATCTTCCGCCGGGACTCCGGCCACGACCAGCCTCTTTGTGAGCCCGGCGAGGCGCTTGCTCTGGTGACCGATACCGACACCGACCACGACCACCGCTTCGCGCTCGGCGATGCGGCGTCGCTCGCACAGTTCCTGGCCGAGCGCCTCGACCTGCTGCGCCGCTACTGACGCAGCTCCGACACTCAGCAGGCGCCGCGCCCGCACGCGCCGCGCCGGCGGCGCCGCTCGCACCGGCGCGAGGTCAGCCCTCGACGGTAAGCGCCCTGTCGGCCTTGTCGACCTTGAGGTCGACGGCCAGCACGTACTGGTTCTGACAGAAGGCGATGCACTGCGGGTCGCCGTCGCACAGGTCGCACTTGAAGGCCACCTTGCGCTCGGGGTGCTCGTGGATCACGCCGTACGGGCACACGTCGTAGCAGTCGCCGCAGTTGGTGCACTTCTCTTCGTCGACGACGAGCACCACGCCGGTGACCGACTCGCCGACCTTCTCCTTGCTGGCGAAGGCGCCCGCCGGCGTGACCGTGACCACTTTCGTGACGATGGCGTCGTTGGGGCAGGCTTCCTTGCACTTGCCGCAGCCGGTCTGCAGGCAGCTATGGCCCTTGATCACCGCGGTGGTCGGATTGACGTCGGCAAACAGGCGCGCGCGCGACGGCTGAAAGCCGCCCTCGTGAAACGCCGAGCAGCCGAGCTCGCACATATGGCAGCCGGTGCACTTCTTGCTGCTGATCATCACGTGAGGCATCTGCAGTCCCTTTCTTGCCGCGTGCCGGCTGCTAGAGCCGCACGTCGACGCCGAGCTCGGTGAGCTTGTCCTCGGTGGGCACGCCGTTCTGGTCCCAGCCGCGCAGAGCGTAGTACTGGCCGAGGACCTCGTTGAAGCGCGCCGTGCCGATGATCTTGCCGGCCGAGACGCCCTGGGTGAACGGCTTCTCGAGCCAGGCCTCGGGAAGGGCCTGGTCGTCGGCCTTCGTAAAGCCTTCGCGCAGGTTGTACAGACGCCCGAGGTTCCAGACCCGCTCGCCGACCGCCGTCATCTCCTCTTCGCTCACGTCGCGCTTCCAGAGGTGCTTCATGAGCAGGCCCATCTGCTCGTAGTCGATCGCCCAGAAGTCGCACCAGATGCCGCAGAACTTGAAGGCGTAGTGGTTTTGGAAGTTCACGTTGAACTCGGCCTTGCTCTCGTCGAGCGTGTCGGCCGGCATGGTGCCCTCGACCACCTCGACGGCGATCGGGTAGGCGCGCATGTGGCAGGCGCCGCGGTCGGAGGTGGCGTAGGCGATGCTCATGCCGAACGAGCCGCGCGGGTCGTAGCCGGGGGCCTCGAGGTTCTTGACCTGCATGGCGAGTTCGGGATGGCCGTACTTGGCGGCCAGGTCGCGCGCGCCCAGCGCAAGCTCGGCGCCGATGCCGCTGCGCGTGGCCATCTGCTCGGGCACCTTCAGATACGACTCGACGTCGCCGAAATGCACGCCGAAGTCGTGGATGCCCTTCTCGGTCAGGTCCATCGCCAGGCCGAGCACGTTGCCGGTGGAGATGGTGTCGAGACCGAACTCGTCGCAGAGGTGGTTGAACTCCATGAGCGCGCCGATGTCGTCGATGCCGCAGTTGGAGCCGCACACGGCGATGGTCTCGTACTCGGGGCCCTCGCCCTCTATGTCGTTGATGCGGTGGAAGTTGCGGCAGGCCAGCGTGCACTGGTAGCAGGCCCGCTTCTTGACGCGGATCTTCTGGAACGACTCGGAGTTGATCTTCCCCTCGCCCACGAAAGTGCCCTCGCTGAAGTTTCGCGTGGGCTGACAGCCGGCGCCGTCAGTGACGTCGACGAGGATCGGCGTGCCTTCCTCGTGCACCCAGTAGTTGGAGTCGGTGAGGATGAAGTCGGTGTTGATGCCCTTGATGTCGTTGAGGAAGGCGCGGGCGTCGCCGACGTCGACGCGGCCCGTGCCGGCCACGGCGATCGCCTTGAGGTTCTTGGAGCCCATCAGGGCGCCCGTGCCGCCGCGCCCGGCCTTGTGGTACTGGTCGTTGGAGACGCAGGCCCAGGGGAGCAGATGCTCGCCGGCCGGCCCGATCGAGAGCGACGTCATGTGTGGGTCGAAGTCGGCGCGCAGGGCGGCCTCGATGTCGGCGGTCAGCATGCCGGCGTACTTGGCGGCCGGCACGAAGCTCACCTTGTCGTCGCTGATGAGCACCGCCGTGAGCTCGGCCGCGCGGCCCTGAACGATGACGAGGTCGTAGCCGGCGAACTTGAGGACGGAACCGAAGGACCCGCCGCAATAGCTGTCGAGGATAGTGCCGTTGGCCGGGCTCTTGCCGCCCAGGACAACGCGTGAGCAGGTGCTCACGTTGGTACCGGCGAACGGGCCCGGCGCGATGATCAGCGGGTTTTCGGGGGACCACGGGTCCATGCCTGGCTCAGTGAGTTCCCACAGGTAGCGCAGCATCAGGCCTTTGCCGCCTACGTAGAGTCGCGCCCACTCCATGTTTAGAGGCTCGACCTCCGCAGTGCCCGCACTCATGTCGATCTTGAGCACGTTTCCTTTGTAGAAGTCCAAAGCGCCCTCCCTCTAAGTTGCCCGAACTCGGCTTAGCGGGGGTGCCGCGCCGGGTGGCGTTGCGCGAACCCGCATTCGAGATGGTAGACCGAGTCATTGTAGTCTTGAGCCCGGCAGCCAGGCAATCGCGTGCATGGCACAAAAGACCAGCTCATCTCGACATAACGGCGTTCTGCGAGCCGTCCTACAACGCTTTTCCCCGGCCACGAGACGGCGCGGCAGCGCCGGTCGACACGGCGTCGCGTCGCGAAGGCGGCGGCGGGCCGGTCGTGGTCGGGCGCCTCGGAGAGGTCGCGGGCTTGATACCATGAGCGCATGGGAGAGGTGAGCGTGACCAGGTGAATGCCGACGTGAACAGCGACGCCGCAGCGACGCCGGTGCAGATCCCGTCGAGATACCGGCGGCAGGCGTTGTTTCCCGGACTGGGCGGCGAGGGGCAGGCGGCCCTCATGCGATCCAGCGTGGTCGTCGTCGGTTGTGGCGGCCTGGGCGCGCTGCAGGCCTCGCTGCTGGTGCGCGCCGGTGTCGGCACGGTGCGCATCATCGACCGCGACCTGGTCGAGGAGAACAACCTGCATCGCCAGCTGCTCTTCGACGAAGACGACGCCCGTGCGTCGCGACCCAAGGCGGCGGTGGCGGAGCAGAGGCTGCGTGGCGTGAACTCGCTCGTCCGCGTGGAGGGCCTTGTCGAAGAGCTGAACGCCGCGACCATCGACCGGCTGCTCGGCGGTTTCGACCTCGTCCTCGACGCTACCGACAACTTCGCGGCACGCTACCTGATGAACGACTACTGCGTGAAGACGGGCACGCCCTGGATCTACGGCGCCTGCGTGGGCGCCAACGGAATGACCATCTCGATCCTGCCCGGCGACACACCATGCCTGCGTTGCGTCTTTGCCGACGCGCCGCCAGAGGGAGTGGCGCCGACCGCCGCCACGGCAGGCGTGCTCGGTGCGATCGTCGGGGTCATCGCCTCGCTGCAGGTGGCCGAAGCGCTCAAGATCGCCGCGGGACGTCGCGAGCTCGTGAATCGCCGACTCGCGATCGTCGACGTCTGGGACACCGCCCTGCAGACACTCGACCTGCCAGCCCGTGACCCCGACTGTCCGTGCTGCGGTGCGCGGCGGTTCGAGTTCCTCGACGGCGCGGACGATTCGTGAACTACAGCGCCGGCGCTCCCCAGCCGCGCAGCTCGTAGTACTCGCCGAGCATCAAATCCATCTCGTCCTGCGTGACGGTCATCTCCTGCTCGTCATCGGTCGCCCGCTCGGTGATCCACTTGGGTAGCTTCTCCTTGGTGCCGGCGGTAAAGCCGCGCAGCTCGTTGAAGCGATGGGTCTCGGTGATGATGCGATTGGCGACGGCGTGCAGGTCGTCGCTCGAATAGTCGGTACCGATCGCCGCGTTCACGACTGAGGTGATGTACGGCCAAGGCACCATGTCGCGGTAGAAGCGACAGTAGATGAGCGTGTCCATGATGCAGAGGCGGTCTTCCCAGTCGACGTACATCGCCGCCTTGCCCTCGGTGGTCTGCGGGTCGATGAAGCCGGCGAGCTCGGCCTTGTAGAACGTGGCGCGCAGATGGCAGGCGCCGCGCGGCGTGGCCACGAAGGCCAGGCCCATGCCCTTGAGCGAGCGCGGGTCGTAGCCGGCCGGCTCCATGCCCTTGACGTGGACGGCGACGCCCTCGAGGCCGAGCTCCTTTTCGACGGTAAGGACGCCCTCGGCAAAGAGGTCGCCGAGCTTCGTGTCGCGCCGGCACATCGACTCGAGGAAGGCGGCCACGCCCTCGGCGTCGCCGAAGTCGAGCTTCAGGTCGATCAGACCGCGCCGCGACGCCTCGATCGCGAGGGCGCAGAGGTTGCCGCCCGTCATGGTGTCGACGCCCAGGCGGTCGCAGATGTCGTTCAGGTACATGACCTCGCCGAAGTCGACGATCTGGCACAGGCCGCCGAAGACGTAGATGGTCTCGTACTCGGGGCCGTCGATCTCGAGCCCCTCGTGCGGTCCGTCGGGCACTCGATTGTGCTTGACGCACTGCATGATGCAGGGTGGGCAGACCTCGTTCTTGACGAGGTAGCGCTCGCGCATGGTCTCGGTGGTGAGCGGCTCGATGTCGTCGAGGTGCCCGGTGCGCCAATAGCGCGAGGGAAACGAGTTCACACCATTCAACAGGCGCACCATGTTGACGGTGCCGCCGCGCCGGTAGGCCGCCACGCCGGCGTCGTCCTTGCCCCGGATGGCCATGTCCTTGACCAGCGCCTTGAACTCGTCGGGGCGCGCCGGTTCCACCGGCCTGTCGCCGTGGAAGACGACGCCCTTGAGCTTCTTGGAGCCGAAGACGGCGCCGATGCCGCCGCGTCCCAGGCTGTGCCACTTGTTGTTCTCGACGCAGGCGAAGCGCACGAGGTTCTCGCCGGCCGGCCCGATCACGCAGGCCTGGGCCTTCGGCGCGGTCTCGCGGTGACGAGCCGCGAGGCGCTCCTCAGTCTGGTAGGTATCGAGGCCCCAGAGGTCGTCGGCGGCATGGATGGCGCCGCCGTCCTCGGACACCTCGAGGTACACGGGCGCAGCGGCGGCGCCCTCGACGATGACGACCTTGAAGCCGGTGCGGGCGAACTGCGGGGCGACGTTGCCGCCCGAGGTGCATTCGCCGTAGCCGCCGGTCAGCGGCGAGAGGTAGTGCACGCCGTAGCGGTTGCTGCCGAACATGGTCGTGCCGTTGATCGGTCCGGCCACGAAGATGAGCTTGTTGGCGGGACTCATCGGGTCGACCTCGGGGCCGACCTCGTCGAGCAGGTAGTGCGTACCGACGCCCTTGCCGCCGATGTAGCGGCGGATGAGCTCGGGCGCGATCATCTCTTCGGTGATGGTACCTGAGCTGAGGTCGATCCTGAGCAGGTCTCCCATGCCGAGTCCTTTCCGAGAGGACGAAGGATGACCGGGTGGTTCAGCCCCCGGCGATCAGCCGCAGCACGCTGATGACGTGGCCGTATGAGAGGGGGTGACCCGAGTCCGCCGAGGACTCGCTTGATGCGATCGTTGACGAAGGCGTGGCCACCGGCCTCACTCCCCGTACTCGTCGTCGCGACGCCTGGGCGGCGCCTGTACGCCATTGTAGCAGTCAGATCGCCGGGTCTGGCCGGCGCCGCGTCTCTCGATAGCCGTTCCGACGTAGCGGTCGGTACCGGCAGCGCGGCCGCCGTCGGGCCGCGCTGCCTCGCGCGTGGTCTCGCGAAGGCGGCGGCGGGCGGCCGTCCCGGCCGCCCGCCGCCGCCTCTGCGCCGCGCTCGTGCCGCGTCAGGCTGTCAGCTCGGCGCTCTCGGCCTCTCGTTCGATGCGCACGGCGCAGACCTTGAACTCGGCCGTCTTGGTGACCGGGTCGAAGGCGGAGTTGGTGAGCTCGTTGACCGGCGATTCCTTGTAGTGGAAGGTCATGAACACGACGCCCTCAGGCACCATGTCGGTGACCGTCACGTG
>CAWJRV010000048.1:0-62610 GCA_963845355.1 uncultured Actinomycetes bacterium | reverse complement strand
ACTCGTCACGCGGGCGCCGAAAACCCGTAGACCCCAAAAACTCCAGATTCGGGATTTCACACGGGCGCCGGGCGGGCAGGGTCGAGCATCGGCGTCCTGGTGATCGACCCCCACCCCGTCAAGTACGTTGCGGGGTCGGAGAGATGAGAGGCGCAGTCGACACCTCTTCATGAGGCGATCGCGAGATGAGAGCGTCTTTCGTCGCCTGCCACACCAGTGAGACTCGTGATAGCGTCACATACGAAAGCGGGCGCGCCTGCGTCGATGACTAGCGCAGGCTGTTCGCCGCCTTCTCTAGCATGAGTGGCCGTGCTGCGACCGCCTGGGGTATCCAGTGAACGAGGGGACTGAATGGCAGCATTAGATGACCTTCTCGCCCGCATCCAGGATCTGGCGCTTCGGGCGGACATCGAGCGCGAACTGAGTCCGCTCCGGGGGGAGCGCGAACTTGGCCTGGTGTTCGAGCGGCACATTCCGGAGAAGGTGCGCCTACACGGACTGCAGGTGCGGGGCGGCACCACCGTCGAGGTCCGTGCCGATGCGGAATCCCCCACGTGGCAGGTTGTGAAGCTCCTCGGCGACCAGGCACAACTCCGTCGGCGAGACGCCTCCGGTGAGGTCATCACTGAGATCATGTCGGTCAACGATCTTGTGGTGGTGCGCGAGTTCGGGCAGCCCATCTACCCAGGTCTCCGCTCAGTTGGCCGCATTGAGCGCGGAGGAGACAAGCCCTTTCACGCAGTGATCAATGCGGAGAACTACCACGCGCTGGAGACACTGCTCTACACGTGCGAGGGCAACGATTGACTGCATCTACATCGACCGGCCCTATAACACGGCGCCAGACTGGAAGTACAACAACGATTAGGTCGATGGAAACGATGCGTATCGGCACTCCAAGTGGCTGTCCTTCATGGAGAAGCGTCTGCGACTAGCCAAGCGGCTGCTCAGTCCCGCCGACTCCGTTCTCATTGTGACCATCAACGAGAAGGAGTATCTCCGGCTCGGCTTGTTGCTCGAACAGGTCTTTCCGGGTGCACGCATCCAATGGTCTCATCGCTCATCAACCCGGCGGCCGTGGCGCGGGCTGGGTACTTCGTCGATCAGACGAGTATCTCTTCTTTGTGATGATCGGTTCTGCCGGCGTCAAGCCCATGCTTCTCTCCGACGAGTGGCTTACCGCCAAGGGGCGAACTCATCGTGGCGAGATCCGATGGGAATTGCTTCGCAAGTCGGGCTCCAGTCGATATCGCGAGGGCACCCGAGACCTTTACCCGTTCTTCATCAAGGACGGCCAGCGTGAGTTTCACAGCATTGGAGTCGCGCATCCCTACGGATGGCGCGAGGGGCTATGTTGCGCCTCCGCGGGGCACGTTCGCGGTATGGCCGATCCGGAAGGATGGCAGCGAGGGGGCGGTGGTAGACCCAAGCCCTCGTCTGCCGGAGCACTTCTCATGGTGGATTCCTCAAGTTGGGTGAACTCGAAGGGCGAGTCGTTCCCCGATCTACTACCTTGCTGAAGGCGAACGCGCCAAGATCGAATCGGGCGAATATCGCGTCACGGGTCATGGCTCAGATGGCTCTGTTGAAATCGGAGATGCTCCGGAGGAGGTAGAGCGGGTCACCCGCCAGGGTCTTCAACAGGTGCTCCTCACGACGCCGGCTCAAGACGGAACGCGCCTGCTCATGCCTCTTGCCCGGGCGCAAATTCCCGTTCCCAAAGTCGCTCTACGCGGTGGAAGACACGATTGGATTCTTCGTGGCGGAGAAGCCCGAGGCCCTGATTCTCGACTTCTTCGGAGGCTTCGGGACCACAACGCATGCCGTGATGCGGCTCAACCGTCAAGACGCCGGCGCCGGCGCACGATCCTCATTACGAACAATGAAGTCGGGCCTGATGCGGAGAAGGAGCTCGCTGAGCGGGGCTCGTGCCTGGCGCCCAGAGTGGGAGGAACTCGGCATCTTCGAGCACATCACCAAGGCCGGAGCGAAGCAGCCACCACGGGTATGGCCCCTGACGGCACCCCGTTGCAGGTGACTACAAGTTCATGATGAGTTCCCTATGGTGAGGGCTTCGAGGAGAACTCGAGTTCCTGACGCTCACCTACGAAGACCCCGACGACGTACAGCTCGGCGCTGCGTTCTCAGCCATCGCGCCGCTACTGTGGCTCATGACCGGTGCCCCGGGCCGTGCGTCGACCAGGCCTCCGGCGCTTGGTCTGTGCCCCAATGCGCACGCTATGGTGTGCTGTTGACACAGACGAATGGCCAGGATTCGGAAGCTGTGAAGCTCGCGCGCGACCTTTCCCACGCATTCATCGTCACCGACTCCGATGCGGTGTTCCAGCGCATCGCGGCCGAACTGCCGGAGACCGCCACGCCAGTGCGTCTGTATGAGTCCTACCTGCGGTCGTTTGCCATCAACACTGGGGGGCAAGCGTGAAGCTCGAACTGAAGGATTACCAAGAGGATGCCGACGGAGCGGGTCTTGGCGGGGCTGCGGAAGGGTAGTCGTGAGTACACCGCCGATGGCGCTCAGTGCGGTCTCTCTGTCAGCACCAACCGCAGCTGGCAAGACGGTATCGCGGCCGCCGTCATCGAGCGCATCCTGTTTGGCGATCCCGAAGATGGGACCGCTGGCGACCCGGACGCGGTGTTTCTCTGGCTCACTGATGATCCGTCACTCAACGAGCAGACTCGCAAGAAGCTGCTCGAAGCTTCTGACCGCATCCAGTCGGCACATCTCGTCACGCTCGATGAGCGATTCGACGAGCCGGAGTTCGAACGCGGCAAGGTCTACTTCCTTAACATCCAGAAGCTCGCAAAGACCTCGGGCCTGGTGGTCAAGAAGGAGGGGCGCGCCGCAACATCTTGTGGGACACCATTTCTCGCAC
Source organism: uncultured Actinomycetes bacterium (assembly GCA_963845355.1). Lineage (GTDB taxonomy): Bacteria > Actinomycetota > Thermoleophilia > UBA2241 > UBA2241 > Bog-752. The sequence continues at coordinate 59,716 of CAWJRV010000048.1, read as the reverse complement.
AATCAAGAACAACGGCGATCACTACTACCTCATCATCGATGAGGCGCATCGTGGTGCGACTATGAAATCAAAGGACGAGCAGACAATCGCGCAGCGGCTCGTCAACGGCAGTGAGAAGGTAGTGGCTCCCCCGGTGGCGCTTGGCATCTCTGCGACACCGGATCGGTTTGAATCAGCGGTGCAGACGAACGAGCTTAGCCGGGTGCTCCGAAAGGTCCACGTGCCCGTGGCGGCGGTGCGCGAGTCAGGACTTATCAAGGATGTTCTCTCGATCTCCTATCGGGGCGAATCGCAGACGATGGAGAACACGCTCGTGAGACAGGCGGTGATCAGTCTCCGCGATACTGACATGGCATGGAATCCTTACACGGAAGACGAGGGGGACCCGCCGATTCGGCCCGTACTTGTCATGCAGGTGTCACCGGGAGTGAAGAGTAGCGACGTTGGCACACTCCTCGACGTCTGTGTCGAGGAATGGGATGCTCTCGGGGACAGACATGCGATTGCACACTCACTGGAATCCCACACCGCAGAGCAGTTCGGCTCACATACGATCCTGTACGTTCAGCCCCAGGACATCCAAGACCACCGCACGGTGCGGATGGTCATATTCAAGGAACGGCTCGCAACGGGCTGGGACTGCCCGCGCGCAGAAGTAATGGTTTCGCTGCGGACCGCGCAAGACGACACCTATATTGCCCAGCTCATTGGGCGAATGCTGCGCTCTCCCTTGGCCCGACGCATCGCAAGCGATGAGTCTCTGAACCGCGTCCGGCTGTTCCTGCCCAACTTCGACCAGGGCACGGTAGCTGCCGTCAAGCAGCGCCTTGAGACCGACGATGGTGGCTTGCCGACCGATGTGGAAATCAACGCGGTCGATGCAACTCGAAATGGGAAGCTGCCCTTGGCGGCATTCGATGTGGTTCAGGGTCTGCCGTCATATCAGGTGCCTGGACCTGTTCACCGCTCGCAGGTGGCACGCCTGCACAAGATGTCGGCCCTCCTCATCGGCGACAACCTGCTGCCTAATGCGATCAAGGTCTCCGATGCGTTCCTGGTCGCCGTGATTGACACAGAACGCGATCGCCTTGAAGCCGATGGCACGCTTCCTGCCTTGATCGGAGATGTCCACACCGCAACAGTCGAAGTGCTCGATATCCACGCATCGGGTTTGACCGAGACGAGCATCGTGACCTACGAGACGGACCTAGCAGACATGGATCGGGTGTTCGCGGATGCGAAGCGCAAGTTCAGAGACGGGCTTGCGCAGACATACTGGGGGCATCGGGTTACCGATGCCGGCGATGATCCTATCTACGCCAAGGCGCTCACCATCGCTCTTGCTACTCATACGAGCGTCGTCGACAAGGTCGAAGCAGAAGCGTCAGAACGTGTTCGCCAGCTGTTCGAGACGCACGGGGACTCGATCGCCGCGTTGTCTGAGGACAAGAAGGCGAGCTATGCCGAAGTCCGGGCGATGGCGCATGAACCCGAGCAAGTTTCCCTGGGCTTGCCCGCCGGGCCTATCACCATGCCTGGCGACGTTGATGTCGACGGCTACGAAGCCCATCTTTATGCCGACGCGACTGGCACTTTCCGCACGCGCTTAGGCCCCTGGGAGAAGCACGTACGTTCCGTCGAGGCTGCCAGACCGCGTTTCGCCGCTTGGTATCGGAATCCCACCGGAGGCCAGAGAGCCTTGCGCGTGCCGTATAAGACCGGCAACGGCTGGGGGAGGATGTATCCGGACTTCATCGTGCTACACGACGTGGATGGCGAGGGGCTTAGAGCCAGCATCATTGACCCACACGGCCATTACCTTGGCGACGCGGGCGATAAACTCCGCGGTCTCGGCGCCTATGCTGAGAAGCACGGGGCCGAGTTCGCTCGTATCCTCGGGGTAATCAAGATGACGGACGGCGAATTCCGCATGCTTGATCTCAAGGACCCGACCATTCGCGCTGCGTTGAAAGGCGTGAACGGCAAGGACAGTATTGAGCAGGTCTTCGCGACGCACGGTGCTGTGTATCAGTAGACCGGCTTGACTTCGGGGATCAGAGCGGGTCAAGGCATACGGCCGCTATGAGCTGCGCGTGAAGCGAAGAGACGTACAGGTCGGAACGCCCGGCTCTTTTCGGTAGCTTGCCGCTGGCGGACGGCATATCATGCCGGCCATGGACGACCGACCAACCGGCCACCTCGAGCCTGCAGGACGCGACCGCTGGCGCCTGGTCGCCAACCTGCCGCCGGTCCTGGCTGACGGCAAACGCCGCTACCCACGCACGACGAAGATCGTCGAGGCGAAAGGCATACGCGCGGCAGACAAGGCCCTCGCCGACTGGCTCGCCGAGCTCGAGGCCCACGACTGCACAGATCCCGATCGCTTGACTGTAGGCGAGGTCCTGCGGCGCTGGCTGGCCGAAGACGCAAAGCGGACGGTCCGCCCGAAGACCTACGAGCGATACGAGCAGCTCGTCGACGACCACATCAAGCCGGCGCTCGGCGATCGCAGCGCCGCGGAGATCACGCCTGCCGACCTTTCGGCCTTCTACGCTGCCAGACAGGAAGGCGGTCGCCTCGACGGGCGCGCCGGCGGTCTCTCGGCGCAGACCTGTCTCCACATGCACCGCGTCTTGCACCGCGCCTTCCAGTGGGCCGTTTACGGCGACCTGATGGCACGCAACCCGGCCGCGCGTGTACGCAAGCCACCGAGTCCGAGCGGCCCGCGCCGCCGCACCTGGACTGACGAGCAGATCGCCGACGCGATCGAGCTCGCGCGCCCCACGATGCTCTACGTGCCGACTGTTCTGGCCGGCTGGGGCGGCCTGCGCCGCGGCGAGATCTGCGGCCTGGTCTGGGACGACGTCCTCTGGGACTCAAACGCCGTCGTGGTGCGCACTTCGGTCGAACAGACAAAGGACGGTCTCCACGACCTGCCGACCAAGACTCGCGCCGGCGAGCGCGTTGTCGTGCTGCCCACGCCAGGCGATCGATATCCTGCGCGAGCACTGCACCCGCCAGGACGAGATGAAGATGGCGAAAGGTCGGCGCTGGAATGCCCTCGGCCGCGTGATCTGCCGCGCCGACGGATCGCCCATGCCGCCGAACGCGCTCTCGAACCGCTGGTCAGAGTGGGTCGTGCGCAAGAAGCTTGAGCCGCGCATCTCGTTTCACGACCTGCGCCACAGCCACGCGACCATCCTCTACCATGCCGGCGTGCGCACCACGACGGTCTCCGAGCGCCTCGGGCACTCGACGCCGGCGATCACGCGCGCCATCTACCTCCACGGCACGGAGGCGACAGACCTCGCCGCGGTGAGTATTCTCGAGGAGCGCATCAAAGTGGCGCAGATTTCGCACTCGATTAGCACTTTGACCTGCGACCCATCAGAGCAGGTCGAAGAAAACTCCTGCAAATAGGCATATGGAGCGGCTTCCGGTCCGGTGACCGGCGCGGTCTTCAAAACCGTCTGCGGGGCGGTGCTCCCGTCCTGGGTGGGTTCGACTCCCATGCCGTTCCGCCAGCCTGTTTGGGTCCGAGCAGGAACGCCGCGCATGCACTCCTGTGTCCTTCCCTGGCTGCCGCCGCACAGCATCCGAAGGTCTGCGAGGGTCTTGGCGACAGAGTCTCGGTAAGCGCTCATGTTCGTCTTGGCCATTGGGTCGCTTGTGGTCACCCCAATCTTCCCCGCGGAGGTCAGTTGCGCGGAGGACAGCTTGCCGCACGAGCTTCCGGGATCGTGAGGTCGAAGTCCTGCTGGATGGCCGCCACCGAGCCGCCCGGGCGCGGCAACTCAGAAGACGACTGCCCGACGGCCCGTCAAAGGAGAACAACGGCGACGCCGGTCGGATCGCGCGCAAGATTGGTGTTGTCCAGAGCGGCTACGCTCGATCCTGTTGCGGCGACAGCATCGTTGACCGCTCGCGGCCGATTGGTGTAGGTAGCCTTCATACGGTATCGATGAGACTCTCGCCACCGTGCCTGCGTTGTCACGCAGGGCCGCAGTCTGGGTCGCGAGCCGAAGCCATGCTGCGGAAGGGGGTTCGCATGCGGCAATCGCTTGCGCCGCCGCACGCCTCGCACTTCTCGCACGAGTTCGCCGGTCAGACGGCCGTCTGACAGTGAAGGGGGGCGGCTGCATGCGCGACGGATAGCCTGACCAACGAAGCGCCCATCGGGCGCTGGGATCTGTCTTGTACACAAAACGAGGAGGGAACGGTCATGAGGAAGCTGGTCCTACTCGCCGCGGGAGCGGCACTGGCCGTCGTGCTGGTGCTGCCGGCTACAGCGAGCGCCGCCACTGTGCAGCAGCAGATCGCCGCCCTGCAAGCAGCGGTGGTCAGCTTGCAGGCTCAGGTTGTCGCGCAGAACGCACAGATCACCAACCTGCAGGCGCAGGTCGGCAGCAAGCACACGATCTTGAACGGCAAGGGTGCGCCGGCCGCCGGTCTCGGCGCGGCCGGCGACTTCTATATCGACACCAACGCTTGGGCGATATACGGCCCCAAGGCCGCCGGCGGCTGGGGCTCGCCGACTTCGCTCGTCGGCCCCAAGGGCGCTACCGGAGCTACCGGACCCACTGGAGCGATCGGCGCCACGGGCCCGGCTGGTCCCGCGGGTCCGCAGGGTCCCATCGGTCTGACCGGCGCCACCGGTCCGGCCGGCGCCGACGGCACGAACGGGAAGGACGGCGCCGACGGCACGAACGGCAAGGATGGCGCCGACGGCAAGGACGGCACGGCCTGGTTCACGGGCTCAGGTGCGCCGACCGCATCGGCCGCCGACGGCGACCTGTACCTCGACACCGATAGCGGCAAAGTCTACAAGTGCTCCAGCAGCATCTGGACGCAGATCGCCGACCTGACGGCCCCTGAGGCTTCGACCGTCGACGCGCTCTCCACGAGGCTGACCGGCGACGAGGCGACGATCGAGAGCCAAGGCACCTCGATCTCGTCTCTGCAGACCACGCTCGGCGACAGCAGTTCCGGTCTCATAGGCTTCATCAACACTCTCTACACGAAGGAGGCGGACGTCTTCGCGCTGGAAAAGTACCTGACCGTCGACCCCAACGCCGAGAACGGCGTGGCCGGCCCCAACGTCGTCTTCCACGGCTGTAACGTGACCGTGCGCAGCTCCAGCGGCGAGGGCGACGGCTCCGGCCTGGGCAACCTGATCGTCGGCTGGGACGACAACCCGGAGAGCACGGCCAGCGGCTACCGCTCCGGCGACAACAACCTGGTCGTCGGCAACGAGAACAGCTTCATGAGCTACGGTGGCTTCGTGGCGGGTTACCGCAACACCACAGACGGTTGGGACGCCAGCGTCAGCGGCGGCGAGTACAACGTCGCAAACGGCTACTTCTCGAGCGTCAGCGGCGGCCATTTCAACACCGCGAGCGGCAACGGCGCAAGTGTTAGCGGGGGCTTCACCAACGCTGCGGTAGACGCGGACACCAGCGTCAGCGGCGGTAACTACAACACGGCGGGAAATCCTCCCGGCAGCGCCGGCTCCGGTGAGGACGCCAGCGTCAGCGGCGGCTCGCACAACACCGCGCGTGGCCAGTACTCTAGCATCCTCGGCGGCCTGGACAACGACATTTGGCCGAGCACCACTGACGACAGCATCTGCGGTGGCCGGAGCAACATCGTGTGGGGTGCAGAGGACACCATCAGCGGCGGCTACCAGAACACAGCCGACGAAGACTGCTCGACTATCTCCGGTGGTGAGAACAACTTGGTGCTGGGTCCCTACGCCAGCATTGGCGGGGGCAACGGCGTCAACATCCGCAACACCGACGCCTGGGCGGCCGGCAGTCCTGGTAGCCCATCGGCCACTCCCACCGAGGCGCCCTGGTTCACGGCTCCCTGAGAGAAGCACAGTCACGCCTTCTTGACCGAGCGGTCCCGCGGTAATGGGCGGGGCCGCTCGGTCAGATGTATCTTCCTGTCACTGCCGCGTCGGCCTGGCCCAGACTGCGGCCCAGCATGTTGGGCGCGATGGTGATCAAGGTCGCGACCGCGCCTTTTACTGACGGCGCCAAGGTGATCGACGAATGCTACGCGCCGCTGCCGAGACTGGGCGCTCCGATCTGTCCCAAGGCGGTCGCGCGCGGCCGGCGGTTCACGGTGTACGGTGGTCTCAAGCCACACTTCGCCGCCGCTGCGCGGACCGTCAAGGTGACCGTGTATCGCTACGACGCCGGGGTCTGGAAGGCATGTCGCGGCGTCCGCGCGATCAACGCGGACTACCGCACCTACACCAGGTACGCCGCCACGACCACGCTCACCAGGCCGGGCAGGTACCGCTTCAGGGCGACCACGGCCGCGTCGGCGCAGTGGGCCGCGGCCACGAGCGCCTTCAGCGGGACGCTGACGGTCGGGTAGTCGAGCGCCCGGCGGCGGCGGCGGCGGGTACGACGTTGAACGCGTTCTCGGGATTTGCGTTGAACTCCTCTTCCGTGAGGCGGCGGACCAGGATGAGCGACCTCATGTAGCGAGCGGGCTTGACGTGGCGACGGTCGATCTTCTCGCCGCGCTCCCGGAAGTACACGTGCTCGCGCTCGACGACCCTGAACGGCGAGAGCTTGCCGGCCCAGGCAAACGCCTGCTCCTTGGTGTCGCCCGTGACGTTCCTCGGCAGGAGAAGGAGATCCCCGACCTGTGGAAGAGGGGGTGCTGGGGGGAGGTACTCGAGCGCTCCTTCGAAAGTGAAGGGTGGACGTTTGCCATCCGGCTCCAGCAACCAGACCTCGACGACCTCGCTGTAATGTTCCTTGCTCGGCACCTTTGCCTCCTCCTGGTACACACGCTTGTCGGCGGGAGTCGATGCGCGCGCCGCTCGATGTCGCCGGCGACTCGACTCCCTCGGCGAGAGTATAGATCGGTCACCGGGAGCGGGGTGTCTCCCTGCACGTCACGGCAGTGATGATGACGGGCCCGTCCGGTCCCTGCGCCGACCTCACGGCCGCCCAGGTCGAGCCGCCGTCGCTCGTGGTGAGCAGGGCGAGCTGGTGCAAAACGCCCCAACCGTGCGCGGTGTCGCCCGACGACACTCTGCCGAGCACCGACTGAGGGTGCACGACGGCCCAGCCGTGCCGGATGTCGCCAAAGGAGACCGCACCGAGCTCCCAGTAGGGGTTCAGGGGGATGAGCGCCCAGGTCGTGCCACCGTCGGTCGTGCGGTAGAGCACCCCTCTGTCTCCGGCGACCCAGCCGTGCCGCGAGTCGACGAACGACACGCCGTTCAGGCAGTCGGTCGTTCCCGCAAGCTGCGTCGTCCAGTGCGCCCCGCCGTCGCGCGTGGCCATGATGAACCCGGGCTTTATGTCGGCGCTGCCCGTGCCGCCCACCGCCCAGCCGTGCCGGGCGTCGCTGAAGGTGACGGCCTTCAGGTGGTAGCGGCTCGAAAGCACTCGCTGCACGCGCCAGTGCGCGCCGCCGTCGACGGTCACGAGGATGCCTTTGCTGCCCACGGCCCAGCCGTGTCTTTCGTCGCTGAAGGCGACGGCCGTGAGCGCGTCCGGACCGGCATACTGGCTCCTCCACGTCCTGCCGCCGTCGGTCGTGGCCAGGATGAGGCCGGAGGCCCCGTTGCCGGCGAACCCCACAGCCCAGGCGTGTCGCGCGTCGGTGGTCGCGACGCGCAGCAGGCAGATTGCCGGCGCCGCTTCGTGCTGCACCATCCAGCTCGCGCCGCCGTCGGTGGTGGCGAGCACCACCCCGGCCTTGCCCACGGCCCAGCCGTGTCGGGCGTCGGCGAAGGCCACGCCGAACAGGACCTGCGAGAAGGGGTCGTCGGTCGTCACGCGATGGCTCGTGGTCCACGTCGCGCCGCCGTTTGCGCTCGTCACCACGAGCAGGGGCATGCCGACCGCCCACACCTGCGCGCCGGGCCTCGCCGCCGGAGGTGGTCCGGGGGTCTGCAGCGCGGTATAGGGGTTCGGGACGTCGCGACCCGATCCGCAGCCTGCCGCCAGGAGTGCCGTCAGAAGGACGCAGACGGCCAGCCACCCTTCGAGCATGCGCTTCATTACAGAGGTCCCCTCGCCGCCTTCGGTCGGGTCATCGGCACGTGGCGCGGACCGCTTGACCTCTCTCCCGTGCCGCGCCGCCGGCCTGGGTCGCGCAAATCACGGATCGTTGCCGGGCGCCGGGATGGTAATCTGGTCACATGAGCACGTCCTTCGACGGCAGCGCGGCGCAGCGGGCGCTCTATGCCCGGCCCTTGGGCTGCCACTGCTGGACGCTCGAGCCCCTCTTTCACATCTGAGACCCCACCGGCGCCGTGTCGCGTCTCGCCACGCCGCGTCGCGCGGCAACGCGGTGAGATGCACCCCAGACCTTCCAGCCGACGAAGAGGAGCCACGACCATGACAGATCCCGACGCGAAGGGCCTTCGCCTTCAGGCCGGCTTTCTGACCGACGACGACAAACGAGCGATCTACGACGCCGCGCTCGAGATCTGCGCGACGGTGGGCATGAGGGTCCATCAGCCGGCCGCGCTCGAGCTGCTGCGGGCGGCCGGCGCCGAGGTCGAGGGCGCAGACCTGGTGCGCCTTTCCGCCGGCCTGGTCGAGAAGGCGCGCGCGACGGCGCCCGCGGTCGTGCCGGTCTTCGACCGCGAGGGCGAGCCGGCCATGCAGCTCGGCGGCCGGCGCAGCTACTTCGGCACCGGCTCCGACCTCATGAACGTCTACGACCTGCGCAGCGGCGAGCGGCGTCTCGCCGGTCTTGCGGACGTCGCCCTGGCCGCCCGCCTGTGCGACGCCCTCGAGAACATCGACTTCGTCATGTCGTGCGCCTACCCCAACGACATCGCCGATCCCCACCGCGCCTACGTGGCCGAGTTCCAGGCCATGGTCACGGCCACGACCAAGCCGATGGTGGTGACCGCCGAGGGCGTGGCCGACCTCGAGGTCATGTGGAAGATCGCCTGCGAGGTGCGCGGTGGCCCCGAGGCGCTTGCCGCCAAGCCCTATCTGATCATGTACGGGCAGCCGAGCAGCCCGCTGGAGCACCCTCGCGACAGTCTCGACAAGCTGCTGTTTTGCGCCGACACGGGCATTCCGGCGATCTACTCGCCGGCGCCGCTCGCCGGCGCGACGGCGCCCATCACGGTCGCCGGCCACGTCGCCCAGGGCGTCGCCGAGTCGCTGTTCGGCCTTGTGATCCATCAGCTTCGCAAGCCCGGCGCGCCGTTTCTGTTCGGCATCGGGCCGGCGGTGCTCGACATGGCCACGGCGCAGTCTTCCTACAACGCCCCCGAGTACCTCATGACCTACCTCGGCGCGATCGAGATGGCGCGCTTCCTCGACCTGCCCAACTGGGGCTACGGCGGCACGAGCGACGCCGAGCTGGTCGACGCGCAGGCGGGCATGGAGGCCGGCGAGCTGACCCTGCTGGCCATGATGGCGGGCTCCAACCTGAACCACGATGTCGGCTACCTCGACTACGGCATGACCGGCGCGCTCGAGATGGTCGTCATCGTCGACGAGTTCGTCGGCATGAACCGGCGCCTGCTCGCGGGCGTCACGGTCGACCGCGAGACGCTCGGCCTCGACGTGATCGCCCAGGTCGGTCCGGGCGGCGACTTCCTGTCGACCAAGCACACCGCCAGGCACATGCGCACGGCGCAGTGGCGTCCGACGATCCTCAACCGCAAGGGCTTCGAGCGCTGGAGGCAAGACGGCGGTCCCGACCTGCGCGAGCAGGCGCGTCGCAAGGCGCTGCGGCTGCTCGAAGAACACGAGTCGCCCGCCTTGGCCGCCGGCGTAGCGGCCCGCATCGCGGCGCTGGTCGAGGGGTTCGCGCCGGTCGGTCAGGACTGTGAGTGACGCATGTCGACAGGCCATGACGGGGGCGAAGGGGTGACCGTGGACGAGCCGCGTGACGAGCCGACGACCAAGCCCGACATGCGCGCGGCGGTGCTCGCCGCCGACGAGCGCGAGGCGCTGACCGGGACGTTCGGCGCGCCCGCGTTAGCCCTGCCCTGGATCGATCGTCTGCTCGAACCCACAGAGCTGCGGCTGGTCGCCGCCCTGGCGGGCGGGCCGCTCACCATCCCCGCGGCGGCGGGCGCGCTCGGCGTTGCCGTGTCGCCCAGTTTCTTCGAGCGCGCCGTGCGGCGGGGGATCGTCGACCGGCCCACACCCGAGGTCGTTGCCCTGGCCGACTTTGCGACCCGTCTCGAGATCTGGACGCTGTTCGAGGGCTGGAAGGATCTGCCCGCCGGCGTGCGCCGTGCGCTCGCCGACTGGCGGCTCGCGCGCTATGTCCGCGACAAGCGCCCGCAGGTCGAGGCCCTGCTGGCCGGCGAGCGGCCGTGGCCCGGGCTCGAGAACGCCGAGTATCTGCTGCTCACCGAGGCCGAGGCTCTGCTGGCCCGCGCCGAGCACGTCTACCTGTGGCCGTGCGACTGCCGGGCGTTGATGGAAGGCTGCCGCAAGCCGTCGCTCGTCTGCCTGCGCTTCGACAACGACCGCGGGCTGGGGTGGGAGATCTCGCACGAACGCGCCGTGGCCGTGCTGCGCGACGCCGACCGCCACGGCCTGATGCACACCGGCGAGGTCGGCGCCGCCGACGATCAGACATTGCTCACCTCCGGGGCCATCTGCAACTGCTGCGCCGACTGCTGCTTTCCGCAGCTCGCCGGGCAGGCGCTCGGGGCGACCCGGCTCTGGCCGCGCGTGCGTCACGTCGCCGTGCGCGACGCCACGCGGTGCGGCCGGTGCGGGCGCTGCGCGCGGCGCTGTCCGTTCGGCGCCTTCACTGTGGCGCGAGGCGCCCAGGGGCCAAAGCCCGCCGCCGGGAGCGGCTCTCTCGACGTGGCGTTCGACGAGCAGCTCTGTCGCGGCTGCGGGCTTTGTGCCACGGGCTGTCCCGATGGGGCCATCGCCATGGCGGCGCTGACGAGCGGTGTGGCTGGGTAGAACGAGACCCATGACGGTCGTTCTGACTGGCTCGGCTCTCAGCCTCGACGAGGTCGTGCGAGTGGCGCGCGACGGCGAAGCCGTCGCGCTCGGCGCAGGGGTCGACGCGCACATGGCGCGGGCGCGGCGCGTGGTCGAGACCGTCCTTGCCAGCGGCGAGTCGGTCTACGGCCTGAATACGGGTGTCGGGGTCCTCAAGCGCATGCCGTTGCCGCCCGGCGAGGTGGCGAGCTTCAACCGCCGTCTGCTCGAGAACCATCGTGTCGCGCAAGGCGCGCCGGCAGGGGGCGACGTGGTGCGCGCCACCATGCTGCGCCTGGCCAACGGCTTTGCCGCCGGCCACGCCGGCGTACGGCCTCTTCTGGCCGAACGTCTCGTGACGGCGCTGAACCGCGGGGTGTGCCCGGTCGTGCGAGAGCTCGGGTCGCTGGGCGAGTCGGACCTCGCTCCGCTGGCCGACCTTGCCGCCGGCCTGTTCACCGACGCCGACCTGGCTGCCGGCGAAGGTCTGGCACTGCTCGGTAGCAACGCCTTCTCGATGGCCTCGGCCGCCCTGGCGCTGCATGACGCCGGGCGGCTGCTCGACGCGGCCGACGTGGTCGGTGCGCTCAGCCTCGAGGCCTTCGCCGCAAACCTGACCATCCTCCATCCGGGCGCGGTCGCCGCCCGGCCCGACGACGGGCTTGCGCTGGTCGTCGACCGCCTGCGGCGGCTGCTCGACGGCAGCTACCTGTGGCGGGAAGGCGCCGCGCGCAACCTGCAGGACCCGTTGACGTTCCGTTCGCTGCCCGGCGTGCACGGCGCCTGTCACGACGCATTGGCCTACGCCGGCCGGCGGCTCTCGGTCGAGCTGAACGCGGCCCAGGGCAACCCCCTGGTCCTGCCCGACGAGGAGAAGATCATCTCGGTCGCCAACTTCGAGGTGCTCGCGCTCGCGGCAGGTCTCGACCTGGCGAGGATCGCCCTCTCGCCCCTGCTGACGAGCGCCGACGAGCGTGTCGTGAAGCTCCTCGAGACCCCCTGGTCGGGCCTGCCGACCGGTCTCGCGGCCACGGCGGCGACGTCCGATAGCGCCCTCGGCATCTACGCCATCTCGAGCGAGGCGCTCACGGCTGAGGCCCGCCTCCTGGCTCAGCCCGTCTCCTTCGAGCGGGTGAGCAGCACCGGCGCAGAGGGCATCGAAGATCGCGCCACGATGGCGCCGCTGGGCGCGCGCCGGCTGGCGGAGATGGTCGGCCTGGGTGAGCGTATCGTGGCGATCGAGCTGCTGGTGGCCGCGCAGGCGGTCGAGCTGCGCGGCAGCGGGCCGCTGGGGCGCGGCACGAGGCGGGTCTTCGAGCTGGTCCGAGAACGGACGCCGTTTGTAGGATCGGGCGACGCGCTGCCCGCTGATCTCGACGAACTGGTGGAGCTCATTCGCTCAGAGGTGGTGCTGGGGTCGAGCTGCGACAGCAGGTGGACCATGGCTCCCGTCCCTCCAGACGTTGGTGCCGATGTAGTCTTCCCGGCTAGAGAGTCTACTTACTGAGGCAACGTCCGAGCTTGGCAAGGAGGACAAGGTGGCGCTCAACCATCCCAAGGGTGCACGGCGTGTGCCGCGCGACCTCGACGTACCGCCGATCTTTGCGGCCGAGCTCGCGCGCGTGCCGCGTGACGCCCTGCCGGCCGGCGGCATGCCGCCCGACGCCGCCTACCAGATCGTCCACGACGAGCTCATGCTCGACGGCAACGCGCGGCTCAACCTGGCCACGTTCGTGACGACCTGGATGGAGCCCCAGGCCGACCGGCTCATGGCCGAGACGTTCGACAAGAACATGATCGACAAGGACGAGTACCCGCAGACGGCCGAGCTCGAGCTGCGCTGCGTGAACATGCTCTCGCGGTTGTGGCACGCGCCGGCCGGCGCGGCGGCGGTCGGCTGTTCGACCACCGGCTCCAGCGAGGCCTGCATGCTGGGCGGCCTCGCCCTCAAGCGCCGCTGGCAGAACCGGCGGCGGGCGGCCGGCGAGCCCGTCGACCGGCCCAACCTGGTGATGGGTGTGAACGCCCAGATCTGCTGGGACAAGTTCATGAACTACTGGGACGTCGAGGCTCGCCTGGTGCCCATGGACGGCGAGCGTTACCACCTGTCGCCCGAAGAGGCGGTCAAGCTCTGCGACGAGAACACCATCGGCCTCGTGGTGATCATGGGCTCGACCTACGACGGCAGCTATGAACCGGTGGCCGAGACCTGCCGGCTGCTCGACCAGCTCCAGCAGCGCACCGGCATCGACGTGCCGGTGCACGTCGACGGCGCCTCGGGCGCGATGGTCGCGCCCTTCCTCGACCCCGCCCTCGAGTGGGACTTCCGTCTGCCGCGGGTGGCCTCGATCAGCACCTCCGGACACAAGTACGGGCTCGTCTACCCGGGGGTCGGCTGGGTGGTGTGGCGCGACGCTCAGGCGCTGCCCGAGGAGCTCATCTTCTGGGTGAACTACCTGGGCGACGACATGCCCACTTTTGCGCTCAACTTCTCGCGACCGGGTTCGCAGATCGTGACCCAGTACTACAACTTCCTGCGGCTCGGGTTCGACGGCTACGCCAGGGTCCACGGCTACTCGCGCGAGGTCGCCACCTACCTCTCCGGGCGGATCGCCGAGCTCGGGCCGTTTGCGCTGCTCACCAAGGGCGACGAGCTGCCCGTCTTCGCCTTCACCCTGGCGGCCGACGTCAGGAACTTCACCGTGTTCGACGTGGCCGACGCTCTGCGCGAGCGCGGCTGGCTCGTGCCCGCTTACACGTTCCCCAAGAACCGGCAGGATCTTGCGGCGCTGCGCATCGTCGTGCGGCGCGACTTTACGCTCGACGTCGCCGACCTGCTGCTGGCCGACTTCGAGCGTCAGCTGCCGAGGCTGCGCAAACAGGCGGCGCCGGTCAACGACGGTGCCGCGGCGTCGTTCCACCACTAGGGCGCCGCGGTCCTAGCTCAGGCAGTACTCGTCGAGCTGGCGGCGCGTGACGGCGTCGATGTCGTCGGGCGGTTCGTGGGCGGCGAGCCGGCGCTCGACCTCGGCGGCGGCGGCGGCGCGCACGTCGGCCTCGCCCTCGGCGCGCCAGCGCTCGGCGCTTTCGCGTACCAAGAACGTCGGGCGGTCGAGGTCGCGTCCGTGGCGGCGTGTGTGTGTCTGGCCCAGGTAGTCGCCGCCCGGGCCGACCGCGGCGATGACTTCGGCCGCCAGCGCCTCGCTGTCGGCGGCCGTCGCGGCGGCCATCAGGCGCAGGGCGCAGATCAGCTCGTCGTCGAGCACGAACTTCTCGAGCGACAGCACGTTGAACGAGCTCAAGATGCCGGCGGCCTGAAAGAGAAAGTCGCCGCCGGCGCTGACCGATGCCCACAGTCCCATGCTCGACTCGAGCGCGGCCTGTGCGTCGGGTACGTGCGCGTCGGTGACGGCCGCGCCGGCGCGCACGGGGAGTCCCGCGTGGTGGGCCAGGCGCACCGTCGCCGCGGCCATCGTGGCGAACTCGGGCGTGCCGAACTGAGCGGCGCCCGTGCGCATGCTCGACATCGTCGAGACGCCGCCGTAGATGAACGGCGAGCCCTCGCGCGCGGTCTGCCCCAGCACCAGCGCGGCGAGCACCTCGGCGTGCTGCACGGTCAGCGCGCCGGCCGGCGTCGCCGGCCCGGTCGCGCCGCCCATCACGCAGGCGGTCACGCAGGCCGGCTGGCCCAGGCCGGCCCAGCGCCGCAGAATGCGCGACGTCTCCACCGACAGGAGCAGGGGCGAGTTCGTGTTCAAGACGATCAGCGCGCGCGGACGCTCTTCCCACCGCGGCCCGTAGAGGATCTCATTGATGGCGACCGCCTCGTCGACGTCGGGCTCCTGCGACGCGGTCCACTCCATCGACTTGTCGCTGAGCGTCAGACGAGCGTGGTCGGAACGCCGCGTGCGTTCGTCTTCAGGCAGGTCGAGTGGCTCAATGCAGTCGCTGTTGAACTCGAGGCCGCGGGACAGGTGGCCGAGCTTGACGGCCGCTTGCGCGTCGGCCAGGGTGCCGGGGCGCACGACGGTCCCGTCGAGGACGTAGGCCGGTCCGGAGCCGCTGCCGAACACGGGCCGGCTCTCGCCGAAACGAAGGTCGCGTTCTGGGTGGCGCCCGGCCAGGGTGAAGGCCGACGGCGCGCTCGCCAGCGCCCGCTCGACCTGGTCCGCCGTGATAAACATGCGGCGCCCGTCGGCGCGCACCCCGGCCGCCTTGAGCAGCGCGACCGCGTCGTCGTCCATGACGACCACGCCCGTGCGCGCGAGCACCTCGAGCGCGGCCTCGTGGATCGCGACGATATCGGCAGCTGCGAACATCAGTTTCCGCGCCGCGACTCGGTCGCCGTGCGTGACGGCCATTCAAACTCTCGTCTGCATCCCATCGTCTCTCCCTTGTCGGTGCGCCCGGATGCGCTTGGGCGCCTCGCACGCGCCGCCCCGCATAGCATAGGCAATCGCGCACCGTCGTGTGGCCCTTCCGAAGTCCGGCCCGCCGGGCGCGGTTTGGGCGACGGGCAAAACCGTGCAAAAGGTAGCCGACGTATCGACCATGAGGGAATGGGGATCAAGATGCTGGACAAACGCATGCAGGACGCCCTGAACGGGCAGATCAACGCCGAGTTCTATTCGGCCTATCTCTACCTGTCGATGTCGGCGCAGTTCGCCGAGCTCGGCATGGCGGGCGGTCAGAACTGGATGCACGTGCAGTTCCAGGAGGAGCTCTTTCACACCCAGAAGTTCGTCGACTACGTGATCCAGCGCGGCGGCCGGGTGCTGCTCACGGCCATCGACAAGCCCGAGCAGGAATGGGCCACGCCGCTTGCCATGTTCGAGCACGCCCTTGCCCATGAGGGCAAGGTCACGGGCCTGATCAACGGCTTGGCCGACCTCGCCCTCGAGCTGCGCGACCATGCCACGCTGCAGGAGCTGCAGTGGTTCATCGGCGAGCAGGTCGAAGAAGAGGCCACCGCCGACGACATGGTCAAGAAGCTGCGCCTGGTGCAGGACGCCCCCGGCAGCGCTCTACGAGATCGACAAGGAGCTCGCCGCGCGCGTCTACACGCCGCCGGTGACGGCGGCCTAGAGAAGTCGCGGGCCGGCCGGAACACGGGCGGCCGGAACACGGGCGGGCCGAGTAGCAGCAGGGCGCCGTCGCTCTTCGCGACGGCGCCCGCCAGGATGCCTACTCCAGGGTCGCTTCGATGCTGATCTCCACGTTGCCGCGCAGCGCCTGAGAGACCGGGCAGCCGTCCCTGGCCGCGTCGGCCGCCGCCGCGAAGCCGGCCTGATCGAGGCCGGGTACGACTCCCCGGACCTCGAGCCGTGAGCTCGTCACCCGATAGCCGGCCGCGGTCTCCGCAAAGGTGACCACCGCGGTCACGTCGAGACGCTGAGGCGGCGTGCCGGCTTTGGCCAGGTCGGCCGAAAAGGCCATCGCAAAGCACGATGAGTGCGCGCCGGCGATGAGCTCTTCGGGGCTCGTCTTGCCGTCTGAGCGGGCGGTGCGCGAAGCCCAGGTGACGGGCAGCTTCGCAGCGGCCCCGCTGCTCAGGTCAAGAAGTCCGCTGCCCTGGGTGAGCGTCCCCGTCCAGGTCACGTGCGCGCGGCGTTCGGCTGAAGCCATGATTCCTCCTGGCGTCCGAGTCTCAGTGCTGACTCGCCATACCTACCCACGCACGGGTTGATGCACATCATGCTCCGATGGCGATAGAGTAGCGTCACGATGCGGCTCGATCCTTTTCAGCTCGAACGCTACTTCGGCCAGTACGAGTTCTCGGTGCCGCACCTTCTGGCGGCCTCCGACTGCGACGGTCTGTCGCTGGCCGAGCTGCTGGCGCAAGCCGACGCCTCCACGCGCGGCCTCTGGGACGCGCTTGCGCTGGGGTATACCGAATCGCAGGGCCATCCGCTGCTGCGCGAGGAGATCGCCGCCCTCTACCTGGGCTGCGACGCCTCACAAGTGCTGGTGGCAGCTCCCGAGGAGCTCATCTTCATCGCCCTCAACTGCCTCGTGCACAACGGCGATCACGTGGTCTGCACGTTCCCCGGCTACCAGTCGCTCTACTCGATCGCCGAATCGCTGCACGCCGAAGTCAGCCGTTGGGAACCCGACGAGGCCGACGGCTGGCGGTTCGACCCTGACCGGCTGGCCCAGCTCATCCGGCCGAGCACCCGTCTGATCATCGTCAACTTTCCGCACAACCCCACGGGCTATCTGCCCAGCGTCGACGACTACGAGGCCATCCTCGAGATCGCGGCGCGCTACGGCATAGCCGTCCTGTCCGACGAGATGTACCGGCTGCTCGAGCGCGACACCAGTGCCCGGCTGCCGTCGGCCGTCGAGGTCTACGACAACGCCGTGACCCTGTCGGGCGTCTCCAAGACCATCGGGCTCGCCGGCCTGCGGATCGGCTGGCTCGTGGTGCGCGACGAGCGGCTCATGCGGCGCCTCGTCTCGTTCAAGGACTACACCACGATCTGCAACAGCGCGCCGAGCGAGATCCTCGCCATGATGGGGCTCCGGGGCCGCGACCCGATCCTGTCCCGCCACCACGAGCGCATCGAGCGCAATATCGGCCTGCTCACCGGTTTCATGGCCAAATACGAGGCGCTGTTCTCGTGGAACCCCCCGCAGGCGGGCACGATCTGCTTTCCGCGCTTCAAGCCCGACTCGCTCGGCACCTCTGAGTTCTGCCGCATGGTCCGCGACGAGGCCGGTGTCCTGCTCGCGCCGTCACGGGTCTTCGACTATGGCGAGCGTCACCTGCGGATCGGCGTGGGCCGCGAGAACTTCCCCGAAGGACTCCTGCACCTGAGTCAGTTCCTGACCAGCAGGCGCACGAGCTGATCTGCCGGCGGCCGCCGGCCGCCCAAAGACGCCGCCGCACGCGGCCGGCAGCCGCCAGACTCTGCCGGGCCGCCGTCAGACCCCGTCGCGCAGGGTCTTCTCGTAGAACTCGTAGACGTGTGCTTCGTGCATGCCCAGGCCCTCGTAGAGGCCGACCGCGCCGCTCTCGTTGTCGGCATCGACGCCCAGGCTCACAGTGCTGCAGCCGCGCTCGCGCAGCGCGTTGAACGTCGTCAGCAGGAGCAGCTTCCCGAGGCCGCGGCGGCGCCACTGGCGGCGCACCGCGAGGTCGGCCACGTAGCCTCCGTAGGGCCGTATGTACGAGATGGCGACGCCCGCCACCTGATCGCCGTCCCAGGCGAGAAACCACAGGCCGGGGTCGGCGCCTTCGGTGAAGGCCAGCGTCAGCCACTCGTCGAAGGGCTGCGCGCTGAAGCGGAAGTGCTCGGCAAACGCATCTTCGAGGGCCGCCCAGGCGGGGCGCTCGTCGCGGCCGCGCATGAACGGGCGGACGTCCAGGCCCGGCGGCGGCGCGTAGACGAGCGGGTCGGTGGGCAGGTCGTCGAGACTCGTGCGCAGGCGCCTGAAGGTGCGCACGTGTTCGAAGCCGGCCCTGCTGTAGAGCGCGCCGCGAGGCTCGCCGCGCATGCACCAGACTCCGAGCGAGACGCGCCGGTCGGCGGCGGCCTCGGCCGCCAGCAGGCGTGCCGACCGCTCGATCCAGTCGAGTAACGGCGCTTCGAGGCCGTGCCACTGGTGTTCGGGTGCCACGATGAGCTCGCCGTCGACGCAGGTGTGGTCGGCCGAATCGAGCAGCCAGGTGTAGGCTGCCGGGCGCCCGTCGGCGGCGCTCACGAGCCAGGCGTTGCGCTCGTAGGAGAAACGCGGCTGGTCCCAGTCGGCCAGCAGCTCGTCTCTGCTGGCGTTGGTCTCGCCACCGCAGGCGAGCTCGGCGGCCGCGCTCAGGGCGACGATGTCGTCGACATCGTCGGGGCGCGGCCGCCGAGCGGCAAAGCCGGCCGGCAGCTCACCGAGGACAGGTGCGGCCGGGTCGGTCATCGGCTCACTGCTCGACGGCGCGCGAGCGCGCGCGTCGCAGGAAGAACCAGACCAGCACAACGACCACGATCACAGCCGCGACGAGCGCCGCGATGAGGCCGCCTTTCGCGCCGCCGGAGCTCTTGACGCCGACGTTCGGGCGCAGGTTCTTGTAGGTGTCGATGTTGTTGTAGTTGTAGATCGCCGCCCCGTTGCCGGCCGGCGCCTTGGTCCAGCCCGTCCACTTGTTGGTGTTCCAGGCTTCGAGCTGGTAGGGGTAGGCCATGATCGCGTAGGGCGCGGAGTAGTAGAAGATCTTCTGGGCCTGCTGCACGATCGGGATCCGCTGCGCCTGGTCGATCGTGGTCGCCGCCTCGTTGGAGAGCTTCGTATAGGCGGGATCGGTCCACAGGCAGTCGTTCCAGCCGTAGCCGGTCGACTGGGGTGGCGTGTAGATGCTCACCATGAAGGCGGGGTCGACGTCCTGGGTCCAGTACCACATGAACATGTCCCAGTTGGGCGTGTAGGTGTTGCCGTTGAACTGATACTGCGCCGCGGTCAGCACGCCCGAATCGACGATCGACAGCGTGACCTTCACGCCGACGTTCCTGAACCACTGCACGGCGAGCTTGCCCGCGACTTCGTTGGCCGGCGAGTCGGTCGTGACCATCAGGCGCAGCGTCAGCGGCTTGCCCTGCTTGGTGGTGCGGTAGCCGTTACTGCCCATCTTGTAGCCCGCCGCGGTCAGTATCTGGTTGGCCTTGGCCGGGTCGTAGGTGAACATGTCGCTCGTCGGCGGCTGCCAGTGGAAGGGCGAGTAGGGCACGATCAGCGACGAGCCCGGCAGGGCGTAGCCGTTGAAGGCGGTGGCGACGATCTTGTTGCGGTCGATGGCGTAGTTCAGGGCTTGGCGGAAGGCGGGGTCGCGCAGCACCGGGTTGCCCTTCGAGTTCGGGCTCGCGTAACAGTTGAAGGCGAGCTCCGCGAACCGCCACGACGCGGCCTCGCTGGTCTGGATGCCCGGGGTCGACGAGAGCGGGCGAAACTCCGCGGGCGGCACGTCGACGGCGGCGTCGATATTGCCCAGCTTGAGGTCCTGGACCATGGTGTCGGCGTTCTGGTAGGTAAGGATGTAGAGGTCGGAGATGTGCGGTGCGCCGCCCCAGTAGTCGGGGTTGGCCTTCAGATGCACGTACTTGCCGACCTGCCAGCCGACGACCTCAAAGGGCCCCGTGCCGATGATCGGCGGCTTGTTCTGAAAGCTCGTGCCGGCCGCCTTGCCCGAGACCTTGGACCAGATGTGCTGCGGCAGGATGGGCACCACCATGCGCAGCATGTTCGCCTTGGGCGCCTTGGTGTAGATCTCGACGGTGTTCGGGCCGGTGGCCTTGGCGCCGGTGATGCCGTCGGTATAGACGGCCAGGTTCGAAAGGTTGTTCTTGACGATGTAGTTGAACGTGAAGGCGACGTCGGCGGCGGTGAAGGGCACGCCGTCCTGCCACTTCACACCCTGGCGGGTCGTGAAGGTCCAGGTCTTGCCGTCGGGCGACACGCTCCACTTGGTGGCGAGCTCGGGCCGCGGGGCCAGGGTCTTGGCGTCGAAGCCCACGAGGAAGTCGTAGTTCAGATGCCAGATCTGGTAATCGAGTCCCTGGATACCGATGAAGGGGTTCAGGTTGTCGGGGCTCTCGAGCTGGCCTATGCGCACGACGAGCGAGCCGCTCGACGAGGCGTTTGCCGCCGGTGAGCCGTAGAGGCTGGGCGTCGGGCTGGGGCTCGTCACCGCCTGGGCGACCCCGGCGCCGATCGCCACGAGCGCGACGATCGCTGCGACCAGCGCAGAGAGACGGATGAGGCGTGAGTTCAGCGACATGCGGGGCTCCTTAGGTCAGGCGACGGCAAGGCAAGCTCCTCGAGGAGCAGTAGAAGCGTGGCGGCGGTGGTTTCTCGTGACCCCGTGTGACCCAAGCGTCTCACCTGCCGGGCGGCGCCTTGGCGACGAGGTCGTCCAGGCGCCGGCGCGTCGTTTCGTCGAGTCTGAAGCTCGGCGGGCTGGTAAGCAACTCCCGAGTGCGGTCGGCCACGCGCTCGCGCAGGGTGGTCGCTCCCGCGGCCTGCCAGCGATCGTGGGGCGACTGGTCGAGCAGGTCGGACTGGCGGAAGCGGCGGTAGTTGGCGCGCGTTAGCGCGCGGCCGAGATGGTTGCCGCCCGGTCCGGCGAGGATGATCTCGTCTAAGGCGAGCGCCTCGTCTGCGACCGGCAGCCCCTCGCCGAAGGCGCGGGCGTAACCGGCCAGTTCGTCGCCGAGCACGAGGGCCTCGCAGGAGCTCTGCAGACCGGACTCGAGGTAGCCGACGTCGTGCAGCAGCGTGGCCCGGGAGAGCTCACCGAGGAGGGCGCCCATGGCCGACTCGGCCGACGCCTGCTCGTCGAACAGCTTGCTGTCGGAGTCGCCGGCGTAGGCCCAGCTCGGCAGGCCGTACCAGCGGGCCAGGTCGACGGACGCCTGATTGCCGAGCGCCACACCCGGCGCCCGGTACGATTCGACCATGGTGCGCATGTTGAAGACGCCGACGCCGGCGCCGTACAGGAAGGGCGCGCCGGGGTGGGCAAGCTGGCTCACGACGAGGCCGGCCAGCACCTCGGCGTTGGCGACCACGACGACGGCCGGGATCGACGCCGGCGCCGTCGAGCCCGCCGATGGCGCCGGTGCCAGCACGGCCGGTATCCCCAGCTCGCCGCAGACGATCAGCTTGTCGAGGCAGGCCTCGTCCAACTGCAGGGGCGGCGACGACATGGTGAGGCAGGCCAGGCTGCCGGACGTACCGCAGGCGTCCGCCATCTCGGCCATGACACGTAGCGGCGCTCCGCCGAAGGGGCTCGAGACGACGATCGGCTTGCGCGTGCCGGCCAGCATGGCGGCAAGCTGGGCGAGGTCGATGCGCTCGATGTCGACGTCGTCGGGCAGGCCCATCGACATGACGAAATCGATGTTGGGAAGCTTTTCGCACAGGGCCGCGAAGCGCTCGACGTCGGCCAGACGGGCGCGGCGGCGACCGCCGCCCTGCGGGTCGGCGACGTACGGGCAGTCGGGGCCGGTGCCGAACCACGTGCGTCCGTCGGCCAGCTCGCGGTCGAGGTTGCCGTCGGCCGCCCGACCCTTCAGCACGTAGGCGCGTGGCGCACCGGCCAGGGCCCTGTCGATGAGCTCGTGCGGCAGGCGGGCGCGGGTGTCGCAGACACCCGCGCCCGCCTGCCGCAACAGCTTGAGCGCACCCTGGTGGCGCACCTCGACGCCGGTCTCGGTGAGCACCCGGCAGGTCGCGTCGTGCACCGTGCGGCACGCCGCGTCGTCCCAGATCCGCAGCTCGGCGCGCGGCGCGTGGCCTGCCGGCGCCGCGTTGGTCACGCCTGGCGCTCCTTGCCGGCGGCCTGCATGATCCTGTCGATCTGGGACCGCACGGCGGGATCGAGGGTGAAGGGGCGCGCGGCGCGTAGCTCGGCGACTCGTGCCTTGACACGGTCGAGCATGGTGCGCCGGCCGCCGGCCTCCCACCTGTCGAAGACGGCGTGGTCGAAGAGATCGTCGTACCAGAAGTCGCGGGCGTGCCGGCGGGTGTACTTGCGAGCCAGGAAGTTGCCGCCGGGACCGACCTCCCTGATCTCGTCTAAGGCCAGCGCCTCGTCGTCGGTCGGCACGTCCCTCATGAAGGCCCTGGCCCAGCCGACCGCGGCATTGCCGAAGACGATCGATTCGCAGGAGCTCTGCAGGCCCGACTCGAGGTAGCCGACGTCGTGCACCAGCGTGCCGCGGCCGAGGCCGCCCGACATGGCCGTGAGGCCGTACTCGAGGGCGAACTGCTCGTCGATCGTCTTGGCGTCGGACATGGCCGCGTAGTTGAAGCTCGGCAGGCCGTACCAGCGGCAGAGGTCTTCCTGGGCCGCCTGGCCGAGCGGGCTCTCCGGCGTGGTGTAGGCGTCGACCGCGGTGCGCATGTCCATGGCGCCCACGCCGACTCCCCAGACGAACGGCGCCCCCGGCTTCACCTGCTGGTGGTAGACCAGGCCGGCCAGCACCTCGGCGTTGCCGACCACGACCGTGCCGGCGATCGAGCGGGGTCCGGTCGAGCCGGCGTTGGGTGCGGGCGCCCAGATCACCGGCACATCGTGCTCGGCGCATGCCTGGAGCTTGGTGAGCCCGTCCCTGTCGTGCATGAGCGGCGGCGCCGGCATGGCGTAGATCATGAAGCTGTCGGGCGCGCCGGCGGCGGCGCACATGTCCTTGACGGCCTTGACGACGCCGCCGTTGCGGGTCGCGACCATGAGCGGCTTGCGCGTGCCGGCGAGCATCGCGGCGACCGCCGACAGGTCGTCGATCTCGAGCGGCGCGTCCTGGGGCAGGCCCATCGACATGACGAAGTCGAGGTTCGGGAGCTGCTCGCAGAGCGCCGCCATCTCCTCGATGTCGGCGTTGCGCACGCGGCGGCGCTCACCCGTGTCGGGGTCGCGGTAGAACAGGCAGTCCGAACCGGTCCCGAAGTAGGTGTTGCCGTTCTTTAACTCGAGGGCTTCGTCGCGGCCGCGCGACCGGACGGTCCAGGTCCGGGGGGCGGAAGCAAGGGCCTTGTCGACGGTGGCCGCGTCCAAGCGGACGCGAACGCCGTCGATCCGGCCGCCGGCCGCGGCGAAGACCTCGAGGGCGGGAGAGTGGCGGACATCGATACCGGTCTCGGCGAGGACGTTCAGGGTGGCCTCGTGGACGCGACGGCAGTCGTCCTCGCTCCAGACTGTGATGCGGGCCGCTGACATCGGTTCCCCTTTCGTTGCGACTCCCTCGTGAGAGGGGGCCTTGTGGCGGGCGTTCGGAAGAAAGTCGGGTGGTCGCCCGGGGCGGAGTGCTCGCTTTTGTCTTTCGTTGCGGAGGGCCGGGTGATGGACCCGCTCGCCGACCGGCGAAGACTACGGCGTGGGGATGATGCGCGAAGGACCGCGCTCAGTGAAGATCTTGAACCAGATGCCGCCGAAGTACTCGCTCGTACGAGCGATCGCGGCGGCACGGGTGGCACTGCGAGCGTTCTCTGCGCGAAGGTTCAGCTCACGACCCCTGGTCAAAGTCCGGCAGGTCCGAACGACGATCTTCCGGGAGCCATCTTCCGGGACGCGTCGGGACCTTGTCAAGGGACGACCACTAGGCGCGCCACGAAGTCGCGCACGCCTGAGCGGCGACGACGCAGTCGATCGCCGGAGCTAGGCCGTATGGCGAAAGTTCATGACGTCGCCGTCGGCGACCACGTAGTCCCTGCCCTCGATGCGCAGGACGCCTTTGTCGCGGGCGTGGGCGAACGAGCCGCACGAGAAGAGCTCCTCGATCGGCACGACCTCGGCGCGCACGAACTTCTTCTGGATGTCGCCGTGGATACGGCCGGCGGCCTGCCAGGCGGTCCAGCCGCGCGGCAGCTGCCAGGCGCGGCTTTCGCTCGACTTGAAGTCGCCGGTGAAGAAGGTGATGTAGCCCAGGACGCCGTAGCAGCCGGCGATCACCGTGTCGACACCGCCGGCCGGTACTCCGAGCTCGGCGCGAAACTCGGCCGCCTCGTCGGGCTCGAGCTCGGCGAGCTCGACTTCGAGCCGGGCCGCCAGGGCGACGCTGCCGTCGCCGCGCTCGCGCGCCCAGTCGGCCAGCGCCGCGCCGGCGTCGAGGTGTGCCTCGTCGGCGTTCAGGACGATCAGCACAGGGCGTTCGGTCACCAGCGCAAGATCGCGCAGGAGCGGCTCGTCGTCGGTCGTGCGGGCGACCTCGCGGGCGCGTCGGCCCTCGCCGAGCTCGGCCGCGAACCGCTCGAGCACCGCCATCTCCTTCTGTGCCTGACGGTCGCCGGCCCGCACGGCCTTGGCGGTCTTGTCGCGCCGCCGCTCGACCAGTTCGAGGTCGCTCAGGATGAGCTCGGTCTCGACGGCTTCGACGTCGGCCACCGGGTCGATCGTGGCGCGCGGAAAGGCCACTTCGGGATTGTCGAAGGCGCGTACGACGTGGGCCACGGCGTCGACCTCGCGGATGTCGGACAGGAAGCGGCTGCCCAGGCCCTGGCCGTGCTCGCTGCCGCCGGCCAGGCCGGGGATGTCGACGACCTCGATGGTGGCGTGCACCTCGCGCGGCGTCTGCAGGACCTCGTTCAGCCTGTCGAGCCGCGGGTCGGGCACCGCCACCACGCCGTGGTTTGCCTCGGCCGAGCTGAAGGCGTAGGCGGTCGAGAGCGCGCCGGCATGGGTGAGCGCGTTGAACACGGTGGTCTTGCCGGCGTTGGGCAGACCGACGATGCCGAGCTTCATGGGCGGACCAGCTTCATGACCGCACTATATCTTCACGAGGGCGATGTAGGGCAAGCCGAGCAGCAGGCCCAAGCAGACCCCGACCAGCACGTCTGCGAGGTAGTGCACGCGCAGGTACACACGGCTGGCCGCGAGGACCAGGGCCAGCGCCACGAACGCCGGCCACAGCGACGGGTACAGGACGCTCATCGTGAGGGCGCCGACCATGCTCATGCTGGCATGCGACGACGGAAACGAGGGCGACAGCGGCAGCGGGATGTGGGCCTTCGTCCCGGGCTCGCGGTCGGGCGGGCGCTGCCGCCGGACGCTGAGCTTGACGAGGAACGTGAGCCATTCGGTGACCAGCACGGGGCCGGCGACGTAGGCGAACCGGCGCCACGAGAAGCTGCCCGCGCCGGCGGCCCCGCCGACGGCCGCGAGGACGACCCAGACGACGCCGTAGTTGCCGGTCAGCGAGATCGCGCCGAGCGGCACAGTGAACCAGCGCGGATGCGGCCAGCGGCCGGCGACCACCGCCGACACGGCGCGGTCGCGCGCCTCGAGGAGCGCCAGCAGGCCGGGGCCGGTGGGGGGCTTTGGGCTTGGGCCGTGAGTCTGCCCGGAGTCGGCGGGGGGCTGTTCCGCACCGGCGGGGGGACTCGCTGGAGGTGGCGTCATGAGATCGGACATCGAAGACTGCGGTCCAGTATACTATCGGCCTTGCTCAAGCCCTCCTCACAGGTGAGGTCCTCGTGCCCGAACAGCCGTCCCGCACCAGCGTCATCGTCACCGCCCTCGGCCCCGACAAGCACGGACTGCTGGCGGCCGTCGCCACGACCGTCGCCGCCTGCGACGCCAACGTCGACGACGTCAGCCAGACCGTCACGGGTGGCATGTTCACGATGATCATGTTCGTGTCGTTCGTCGACGGCGAGGTCACGCTGGCCGGCCTGCAAGAGGCGCTCGCCGGGACCGGCGCAGAGACCGGGCTGCAGATCACCGTGCAGCACGAAGACATCTTCCGCTTCATGCACCGCGTCTAGCGGCGCGGGCTGCCATGGTATTCATCACCAACGAAGAGATCCTCGAGACCGTCCGCATGATCCAGGACGAGAATCTCGACGTGAGGGCCGTCACCATGGGCATCTCGCTCGGCGACTGCGCGTCGCGCGACGTCGACCGGGTCTGTGAGCGCGTCCACGACAAGCTCGTCGCCCGGGCCGGCCGGCTCGTGCCCGTGGCCCTCGAGATCCAGGAGAAGTACGGCGTGCCGATCGTCAATCGCCGGGTGTCGGTGACGCCGATCGCCGGCGTGCTCGCCGCGGGCGGCAGCGACGCCTTCGTCAAGCTCGCCCATGCCCTGGACGCGGCCGCCGCCGAGATCGGCATCGACTTCGTGGGCGGCTTCTCGGCACTCGTCCAGAAGGGCTTCACACGGCGCGACGCCGCCCTGATCGACGCCATCCCCCAGGCCGTCGCCGAAACGCGGCGCGTCTGCTCGTCGGTCAACGTGGCCTCCACGCGGGCCGGCATCAACATGGACGCCGTCGTGAAGATGGCCGACGTGCTGCTCGATGTGGCGCGGCGCACGGCCGCTCACGACTCGATCGGCGCCGCCAAGATCGTCACTTTCTGCAACGTGCCCGAGGACAACCCCTTCATGGCCGGCGCGCTTCACGGCAGCGGCGAGCCCGAGGTGAGCATCAACGTGGGCATCTCGGGGCCGGGCGTCATTCGCAACGTGGTCGCCGGTCACCCCGACCTCTCGTTCACCGACCTCGCCGACCTGATCAAACGGACGGCCTTCAAGATCACGCGCGTCGGCGAGCTCGTGGCGCGCGAGGCCGCCGCGATGCTCGACGCGCAGATGGGCATCATCGACCTCTCGCTGGCGCCCTCGCCGGCGATCGGCGACTCGGTGGCCGAGATCCTCGAGAGCATGGGTCTCGCGCGCACCGGCGCGCCGGGCACCACGGCCGCGCTGGCCATGCTGAACGACGCGGTCAAGAAGGGCGGCATCATGGCCACCTCGTCGACCGGCGGCCTTTCGGGCGCTTTCATCCCTGTGAGTGAGGACGTCGGCATGGCGCGGGCCGCCGCCGAAGGCGTGCTGTCCGTCGAGAAGCTCGAGGCGATGACGGCCGTCTGCTCGCTGGGCCTCGACATGATCGTCGTGCCCGGCGACACCTCGCGCGACGCCCTGGCCGGTACCATCGCCGACGTCATGGCGATCGGCATGATCAACGGCAAGACGACCGGCGCCCGGCTCATCCCGGCGATCGGCAAGGCGATCGGCGACTGGGTCGAGCTCGGCGGGCTCTTTGGCGCCGCGCCGGTGATGTCGCTGAGCGCCGCGGGCAACGAAGCCTTCATGGCCCGCGGCGGGCGCATCCCGGCGCCCCTGCAGAGTCTGACGAACTAGCGGACGCCGGGGACCTTCTGCCCCACTCGGCACGGGCGCTGCGCCTTAGCTGCGACGCGCGCCGCAGCCGCGGTCTCTATCCCTGCAGGTCGGCGAGCAGCGCCTTTACCGTGGCGAGCCTGTCGTCGAGCCCCAGCGCCGCGCTGGCTTTTTCGGCCTCGGTGAGCTGCAGGATGGCGTCGAGGGCCTGGCCCTGAGCCTGGCAGGTCCGGGCGAGGGCGATCTCGTCGTCGACAAGCTGGGTGAGCAGCTCGCGCACGTCGGGGTCGGCCAGGTCGACCTCGTCGGAGCCGCTCGTCACGATGATGTCCGAAAGCAGGGCCGGCTCGTCGGCTGCGGCCGGGACTGCCGGCGCGGCCGTGGCTGCGACCGCCACCGCCGCGACCGCCGCGGACGGCTCCGGAGCCGTCGTGGCCGTGGCGGAAACCGAAGCGGCCGCAGCCGGCGAGGCCGTCTCTACGGCCGCCGGTTCCACGGGGAAGATGTCCTCGTGCGAGCCGAACGGGTCGACCGGGAACGGTCCCGAGGACACCGGTGTCGCGGGAGCCGCGACTTTGCCCAGTCCTTCGAAGCCGTGCGCCAGCGGTTCGTCGAGAAACGAGCCGGCCTGCACCGCGCAGAGAGGCGCCAGCGGCGCGACGGCGTCGGCTGCGGGCGTCGCGGGTGGGGCGGGCGGCGACGCCGCGGGCCGGGATGCCGCTGATGTTCGCGGCGCCGCTGTTGCGGCGCGTTCGTCGTCGCCATGGTGGCGGACGAGCACGACGATCAACAGCGCCACAACCACCAGTGCGGCGATGCCGACCCCGAGCCACTGCATGTTGATCGCTGCGATCATGGCGCGTCCCCCTGACTCACACGGATCTCGACGTCAAGTTCTGCCCTTCTCGGCTGTTCCCTGCGCTCACGTGAGGGGAGCGCTAGAATCGATGCCATGATCGATCCCGAGGTGCTGCGCGAAACGATGGCCGACCTGGGTCAGCCGCCCTACCGGGCCGCCCAGGTCTACAGGGCGCTGTCCAAGGGGCTTGCGACCGAGTTCGCGGCGATCGGCGTGCTGCCGCGCGACCTGCGCGCGGCCCTGGCCGAGCGTCTTCAGCCGCTGTCGCTCACACCCGTCGAGACCCGGGTCACGCCCACCGGCGACGCTCGCAAGACGTTGTTTCAGACCCACGACGGCCACGGCGTCGAGGCTGTCCTCATGGTCTACCCGCAGCGGGCCACGGTCTGCGTGTCGAGCCAGGTCGGCTGCGCGGTGGGGTGCGCGTTCTGCGCGTCGGGCTCGCGCGGTCTCGCGCGCAGTCTGACCGCCGAAGAGATGGTCGACCAGGTGCTGCACTTCGCCCGCGAGCTGCGCGACCTGCGCCGGAAGGTCACCAACGTGGTCTTCATGGGCATGGGGGAGCCGTTCCTGAACTACGACGAGACGCTGCGGGCCTGCCGCCTGCTGTGCGACCCCGAGGGCTTCGGCCTGGGGGCCCGCGGCCTGTCGATCTCGACCGCGGGCGTCGAGCCCGCCGTGCGCCGCTTCACGGCGGAAGAGTCGCAGATCAATCTCGCGGTCAGCCTGCACGCGGCGACCGACGAGTTGCGCGACCGCCTCGTGCCGCTCAACCGGCGCTATCCGCTCGACACGCTCTTCGCGGCCTGCGCCGACTACGTGGCGCGCCGTCGCCGCAAGCTCTTCTTCGAGTACGTGGTGCTGGCCGGCGTGAACGACGGCGACGACCAGGTGCAGGCGCTGGCTGCGCGTCTCGGGCGGCCGCTCTACCACCTCAACCTGATCGCCTACAACGAGACGGGCGGCGAGTTCGCGCGCCCCGAGGCGCGCGTGCTCGCCGCCCTCTACGACCGGCTGACGGCCGCCGGGGTGGCGTGCACGGTGAGGCGTTCGCCCGGGGGAGAGATCGAAGCGGCCTGCGGACAGCTTGCCGTGGCACGGGTGCGCGGCCCGGCGCCCTGGCCCGCGCGGCATATCGATTTCTAATAACCGCCGCCGCCGGGCACGATCTCGATGAGGCTTTCGACTCTCGCGATGCCCGGCTCGGTCACGGCGATGTGCTCGGCGGCGGTCTTCTCCGCCTTGGTCTTCACTGTGCCCGACAGGTAGACGACCCGGTGCACGACGCGGACCTTGATCTCGAGGCCGACGAGCGTGGGTGACGCGCCGAGGCGCCTGAGCAGGTCGGCACGGATACTGGCGTCGGTGATCGCCGCCGGGCTCGCCGAGGCCGACCCCGCGGAGCCCGGAGTCGCCGTCGACGCCGCCGTCGGACCGCTCGAGGGCCGCGCCGTGCCCTTGGCGGTCGTGCCGGGCGACGGCGTTCCGGTCGCGGCGGCGGTCGCGACGGCCGACGGCGTGAGGGTCGACACGACGGCGCCTGGCTGGCCACCGCCGCCGCAGGCTGAGCCGGCGGCCGCCAGGGCGGCGAGAGTCGCCAGGGCGAGCGCTGCGCGGGCAAGACGAGACGATCGGCGTCGCATGGGCGTCAGCATAGCAGTCCCGGTCCGGCCGTTTCGAGCCGCGCGATCACTCGGGACAGGACGAAACCAGGCGCGTAACGAAGTCACGCCGGCCTGAACGGCGACGACGCAGTCGATCGCCGGACTAGGCGTCGGTCGGCGGCAGCGCTGCGCGCAGGCGGGCGGCGGCTTCGACCGGGTCGAGCGTGTCGACGCCGATGCCGGTGCCGAGCTCGAAGCCGGCGAGCGTGGTGAGCCGCGGGGCGATCTCGATATGCCAGTGGAACTGCGGCTCGGCCTGGCCTTCGGGCGAGTGGCAGGGCGTCGTGTGCAGCCAGGCGTTCAGAGGTCCGTCGGCGGTGGCCGCCGCCACCGCTCCGAGGACGCGCCTGAGAGCCCCGGCGGTCGTGCCGGGATCAGCGCGCAGAAAGTCGGGCTCGTGGGCGCGTGGCGCCAGGCGCAGCTCATAGGGCCAGCGTGACGCTTTGGGCGTCCAGGCCACGAAGGGACCATCGAGCACCACCCGCGAACCCTCACCGGTGGTCGCGCCGATCACGTCGCAGAGCAGGCAGCGGCCGTACTTGACCTGGTAACGCGAGAACTCCTCGAGCTCGGAGACCAGGACCGGGGGCACGATCGGCGTCGCGAACACCTGCGAATGCGGGTGCGAGAGTGAGGCGCCGGCCGCGCGGCCGTGGTCGAGGATGACCGTGACCGCGGCCGCTCCGCCGGCACAAAGCGCCGCGCTGCGCCGCTGGTACATCGTCACCACGTCCGTCACTTCGGCCAGGGTCAGGGCATGCAGCGGCCGGTCATGGCTCGGGGAGTGGACGATCACCTCGTGACCGCCTTCGAACACGGGGTACTTGTTGGGCACCGCGCGGACGGTCCAGCCGGGCGTGTCGGGCGCGCTGCCGTCGGGCCGCAGCGCGTCGAGCTCCGGCGGGGTCATCTGTTCGTGGCCTTCGCAGAACGGGCACTCGGCTGAGGGTGAAGGAGACACGCGGTCGCCCGCCGCGCGGCCGTTCGCCGCGCCGCTCGCCGCGAGCCCGCCCGAAGGGTCGTCGAGGGGCCGGGCGTCGCGTCCCGTGGCGATGACAGTCCAGGCGCCGCTCAGGGGGTCGCGGCGAAGACCGCCGGCCGCGCCGCTCACCGGCGCGGGTGCCGTGCGGTCGGGCGCCGTGCGCTCGGGCGCGCTTCGCGGTCACTCACGGCAGCAAGACGAAGCCGTCGCCGCCGGCGTGTTTGGCTTCGTACATGGCGTCGTCGGCGCGCTTGAGCACGGCCTCGCTGCTCTCGTCGTCGGCGCGCACGAGGGTGGCTCCGACCGAGGCCGTCATGACGAGCGACTCTTCGGTCGGCGTCACGAAGTGCGAGCCGCGCACGGTGTGCAGGACGCGCCCACCCACGTGTCGCAGCTCGTCGTCGCTGGCCGCGGCGCTGACGATCACGAACTCGTCGCCGCCGTAGCGCGCCAGAAGGTCCATCTTGCGCGTGCCGTCCGACAGGGTGGTGGCCACGAACTTGAGGGCCTCGTCGCCTGTGGCGTGTCCGAAGGCGTCGTTGATCAGCTTGAAACCGTCGATGTCGACCTGGGTCACACCGAACCGCTGGCCGATGCGCTGGAAGAGACTGAAGTGCTGGTCTAAGACGATGTCGATATACCGGCGGTTGAACAGGCCGGTGAGCGGGTCGGTCACGGCCGAATCGGAAAGCCGCTGGACCAGCCGCGCCACCTCGCGCCCGGCGACCGTCTCGAGCTCGCCGAACACCTCGACGCCGTAGGTGCGGCCGTCGATCTCGAAGCGCCGCGTCTTGACGTAGACCGCGAGCCGTTCGCCGTCCTCGCGTCTCAGAAACACCTCGCTGGCCGCGCGCGCCCGGCCGTCGGCGATGGAGTCCGCCAGCGGGCAGGCGTCGGTGCAGAGCTTGTGGCCGAAGGCGTCCTGGTGGACCAGGATGTCGTCGTAGCAGTGGCTGCCGACGACGTCTTCGGCCGGGTAGCCGGTGATGCGCTCGGCGCCCGCGCTCCAGTAGACGATCTCGCGCTCTTCGTCGGTGACGTAGACGCCCTCGGGGATGGCGTCGATCAGGTCGGAGAGAAAGCGGTCAAAGGTGCGGCGTCCCCAGACCGGCGCGCGGCGCTCGAAGTCGGGCCGTCCGCGCCTGATGTCGACATGACTCATGGGTCGAGGTCGAGACTGCCGTCGGAACCGAGTGCCGTTTCGAGCGTCGGCTTCTCGCTGGTCGCGCGCGATTTGTAGAGCTGCTGGGAATCCTGGACGCGTTCGTAGTCGTCGTCGATCACGGCTCCCATGCGCCGCCACAGGCAGACGTCGTGCTTCAGGTAGCGCTCCTTGATCTCTTCGCTGCATTCGCCTTCGACGGGACACCGGAAGCAGACTTCATTGTCGACCACTGTCTTGCTCACCTTCATGAGCTCGCCCTCGTCGATGCGTCGGTAGGCGTCGAGCAGCAGCTCCTGGACGCTGCCGGTGATGCGGATCGTGAACTCGGGCATCTTCTCGGGTTCGTCGAATTCGAACACGCCGTTGCGCCAGTGCGCGAGAGCGAAGACCTGATCGAGCGTCTGCTTGGCCATGATGTCGCGCACCTGGTCGGCGGTGATGTAGCCCTTGTCGAGCAGACGCTGGCCCAGCGGCTTGGCCTTCTTTTCCTGTTTGCTCAGGAGCGTGTCGGCCATGAGCACCTCGGAAAGCTGCTGCTCGCTCAGGAGCCCGGCCCTGACGAGGCGGCTGCCGAGCTTGTCGTCGGTCATGGGCAACGAGATGCCCTGGACGCGACCATCGATCAGGTAGATGAAGCCGTACTCGTCGAAGTCGCGCACCTCGAGAATGCCGGTCGCCTGCTCATGAGCGAGGAACTGAAGGATGCTCGCAAGGTCGAACTTGTGTATTGAGCCAGACAGCAGCATGTCGCGACAGATCTCCCCTTTCTCGCTGGTTTTCGGCAGAGTATGCCAGAAATGTTAGGATGGTCCGACGTTACCGGCGGGCTGGGAAGGGCCCAGCGCGCGTTGACCCTCCCCTGCGAGGCTGGCTATACTTCCCCCTTTGGACACAGTGAACGAGCGAGGACGCCTTGAAGAGGACTTATCAGCCCAATACGCGCAAGCGCAAGAAGGTTCACGGGTTTCGCAAGCGCATGAGCACCAAGGCGGGTCGCGCGGTGATCAAGCGGCGGCGTCAGAAGGGACGCAAGCGGCTGAGCGCCTAGCCGCCCGGCCTATGCCGGCCAAGCGTTCGCGACTCTCTCGCTCCAGCGACTTTCAGCGCGTCTATCGCCAGGGGAGCTCAACGGCATCGCGATTCCTGGTGTTGCACTACTTCAAACAACCGGTCGCGGCGGTCGGCGGAGAGCCACGCCTCGGCCTGTCCGTTTCAAAGAAGCTCGGCGGGGCCGTCGTGCGCAACCGCGTCAAGCGCCTCCTGCGCGAGGCCTTCCGCGAGTGCGCCACGCGACTGCCCGGAGAGTATGACTACGTGTTGATCGCCCGCCCACAGCTCACCGATCTGCTCGACAACCCCGACAAGGGCGCCGTGCCGGCGGCCGTGCGCGACGTCTGCGAGCGTGCCGGCTTGTTCGAGAAAGGCCACGACCAGGCATGATCCGCAAGATCTTCATCGCGCCCATCCGTTTCTATCAGCTCGCCATCTCGCCAATGTTCGGGCAGCGCTGCAAGTACTACCCGAGTTGCTCCGAGTACACGATCGAGGCCATCCGCATTCACGGTCCCCTCAAGGGCATCGCGCTCGGCTCCTGGCGCATCCTGCGCTGCAACCCGTTCAGCCATGGCGGCGTCGACCACGTGCCGCCGCGGCACGCCTAGCCCATGCTTGCGCACCTGCCTCATCTCTTCTCTTCGATAGCGGCCGGCGGCTTCGCCCACAACCCGGTCTTCCATGCTCTCGGGCGCATCTTCGGGCCTCTGGTCGAGCTGATGAAGTGGGTCCTGCGCTCGATTCACAGCGTGATCGGGAGCTGGGGCTGGTCGATCATCATCCTCACGGTCATTGTGCGGCTCATCCTCATGCCGCTCACCTTCAAGCAGTTCCGCTCGGCCCAGTCGATGCAGCGCATCCAGCCCAAGATCAAGGAGCTGCAGCGCAAGTACAAGGCCGACAAGCGCAAGCTGCAGGAAGAGACCATGAAGCTCTACCAGGAGTATCGGGTCAACCCGTTCGCTTCGTGCCTGCCGCTCCTCATTCAGATGCCGATCTTCATCTGCCTGTACTACGCCATCAGGTTCACTCCCGAGATCAAGCACTCGAGCTTCTGGATCATCCCCTCGCTCGGCCGTCCGTACATGCCGCTCTTCATCTTCTACATCGCCTCGCAGTTCGTCTCGACCGAGCTCATGATGCAGCCCGAGACCGACAAGCAGCAGAAATGGCTCATGCGGGCCATGCCGGTCATGTTCATCATCATCCTTATCCACTTTCCGTCCGGCCTCATGCTCTATTGGGTCACGACCAACGTGTGGACGATCGGCCAGCAGATCATCATTCGGCGGACGGCGCCCAAGACCGATCCGGTACCGCTCGGCCCCAAGCCGCCCGGGCGGTTCATGCGACTCATGAACGCGGCTCAGGTGAAAGCCGTCGACGCTCAGGAGCAGACGAAGGGCGGCACGAGAGGCGACTCGAGCGGCGGCACGGCGAAGAGTGGCACAGGCAGGAGCGGCAGCGCCAAGAGCGGCGCCAAGGGCACGGCCTCGGGGCAGCGCTCGGGCAAGCCGGGCATCGGCAAGGGCTCCGCGGCGGGCAAGAGCACGAGCAAGGCGGGCGGCGACCGACCGGCGCAAAAGCGACCCGGCGGGACACCCGCGGGCAAGGGCGGGACGCAGTCGAGCGGCAAGCGCCCAAGTCGACCGAGTGGAGCGAGCGATGGACCAAAGCGTAAGCCCACCACCCCCTGACGACCAGGACGACGAGACCGAGTTCGCCACCGTGGCCACCGCGGCCACCGTCGAGGCCGCCCGTAAGAAGGCGCTCGAGCAGCTGCGCAAGGTGGTGCCCTATGTGCGCGAGGACGACGTCGAGTTCGTCGTCGTCGACGAGGGCGGCCAGGGCGGTTTTCTGGGCATGGGCAAGTCGCAGCCGCGCGTCGAGGCTCGTGTGCTGCCCGGGGCGACCGACGCGGTCGGCGGCGACGTCGTCGATGCCGACGAGGCGCTGCAGAAGCTCGACGACTTCATCACGCAGGTCACCGCGGGGATGGGCCTCGATGTCGATGTCGAGGTCTCGCAGACCGGCGACGCCGTCGTAGCCGACATCGCCGGCGACGACCTCGGCCTGCTGATCGGCCGGCACGGGCAGACCCTCGACGCGCTGCAGTACCTCGCCGCGATCGTGGTGAACGGCCATGCGCACTCCCGGCGTCAGGTCGTAGTCGACGCCGAGGGCTATCGCAATCGCCGCGAGGTCTCGCTCAGGGCGGTAGCCGAACGGGCCGCCCAGAAGGTCGAGCGCACGCACGGCGAGCTCGTCCTCAAGCCCATGACCGCGGCCGAACGCAAGATCGTGCATCTCCACCTCAAGGACCACCCCAAAGTCGAGACACGCTCCGAAGGCGACGAGCCGCAGCGATGCGTGATCGTCTCTCCACGGGGTCGAGCCTGAGCCGCGGTCAAGTCGGGCGCGCCCGACGCCGATAAATGCAGGTGCCGACACCTGAAGGACCCTGTCGTGCGCCGGCCTCGAGGTCGTGCGCATGTCCCGGTCCGGGCCGGGAGAGATCCCGCCTTTAGACAAGAAGGAGACGTTCCGTGCGAAAAGCTCGTGTTCTCGCAACGTCCGCCCTGCTGCTTGCCGTCGTGCTCGTCGCCGCGCTCGCCGCAGCCGGCTGTGGGTCGTCCGCGTCGTCGGGCAGCTCCGCCTCTACCACGGCTGGGGGCATGACCGCCGCCCAGATCATGGCCAAGTCGCAGCAGGCGATGACGAAGGTCTCGAGCGCGAGCTTCACCGCCGACGTTACCGTGCGGGTAGGCACGAGCGGCGGCAGCGCCCAGGCCATGATCTTAGGTCAGAAGCCGATCGTGCTGCATCTGGCCGGCAAGGCCGACAGCAAGGGGGGCGCTCCGGCGGCCGCCGTGGCCATGACCGTCCAGGCCGCCGGTCAGAACCTGGCGTTGGGCGTGAAGGCGGTCCACAAGAAGGTCTGGGTCCAGTTCGGGGGCAAGTGGTACGTCGCTCCCAAGAGCACGACCTCGAAGGCCATCGGCGTGCCGAGCCCGAGCTCGAGCGCGGGCGCCGATCCGACCAAGATCCTGAGCGGGCTGGGCATCGATCCACAGAAGTGGATGAAAGCGTCCACCGTGAGCACCGAGCAGATCGACGGCGCGGCGACCTATCACGTCGTGGCGACGGTCGACACCGCTAGAGTCATGGCCGACGTGGCGAAACTGCTGAGCTCCCCCGACTTTGCCAAGGCGGCCGGCACGAGCGCCCTGGGGCTTCCCGGCTCAGCCGAGTTGAAGAACCTCGAGAAGTCGTTTACCTCGGGTTCGGCCGAGTGGTGGGTCGACGCGAGCACGTTCGCGCTGCGCCGGGGCAAGGTGGACGAGACGTTCAAGTTTGGCAGCGGAGCCTCGACACGAGGTGTGACCGGCTTTACCGTCGGCATGAACTACACGCTGAGCGGGCTGAACGAGCCGGTGACGGTCGTGCCGCCGGTGCACGCGCTGCCCCTCAAGAAGCTGATGAGCGGTCTGTCGCTGCTTGCCCCCGGCCTGTCGGGCGGCGGGCCGAGCGGCACCGGCATCGGGCTGTAGCCAGGGTCTACGAGAACGCGGCTCGCGCGCATGGCGACGGCGCGCGAGCCGCGTTCTCGTCACGTGTGCGGGGGTCAGCGTCCCCAGTCGAAGTCGGGAGCCCGCTGCGACTTCCAGTCGGCCGGCACGTTCTCGTCGTCGGTGCGCTGGCCCATCATCGATTTGGA
Organism: uncultured Actinomycetes bacterium; assembly: GCA_963845355.1. Lineage (GTDB taxonomy): Bacteria > Actinomycetota > Thermoleophilia > UBA2241 > UBA2241 > Bog-752. The sequence continues at coordinate 22,728 of CAWJRV010000048.1, read as the reverse complement.
GATGATCACGCCGCTCGTGACGCCCACCGGCTTGCCTTCGGAGGTGTCCTTGGGCGTGGGCGGCTTGATGCGGCTCGGAGCGAGCTGAACGGTGCCGTCGGCGCGCACGCTGGCATTGGGGCGCAGGTCGACGCGCTCCTCGTAGCCGCGGTCGGCCAGCGAGATACGGCCGGCTTCGGCGAGCTCGACGCGGAACTGATACCAGCCCATCGACCACATGAACGTGACGAGCAGCGTGCTCTCGCCCTGAGAGCCCACGTGCACCTGCGGCATGCCGAGGTTCTCGTTGGTCTCGACGATACGCTTGGGCACCGCGCTCACGTTCAGCAGGTCGACGCCGCGCTGCAGGATGGTCAGCGGGATGAGCTCGTCGTCGGGTTCGCCGGCGGGCTCGCCGACGGTGGCCGGCGCCTCGTCGGCGGACGGTTCGGCCGCCGTCGCGGACTGTCCCGCCTCGTTTGCCGGCAGCGCCGCCGGCGCCTCGCCGATGAGGGTGTCGTCGGGGTCGCCGTCGAACGGCGACAGGGCGGGCGCGGGCTCGCCGGTCGTCGCGCCGAGGGCCGCGGCCTGATCGGCGGTGAACGACTCGGTCGCCGCGCCGGCCGGCTCGGCGGCGCGTCGCAACGACTCGCCGAGGCTTGGATCGGTGTGTTCGAGGGACGTCGCGGCGACGATCGGGCCCGCCGGCGTCGCCGCATCGGCGCCGCCGTCGGGCCCCGCGGCGTCTACCGCAAGCTGCGGGGCGTCGTCGTCCCATGGTGCCGCTGCGGAACCGCCGTCGGTCGTCGGCGCGGGCGCGGCGGTCGCCGTCGATGCGACGGTGTCGGCGCCCACGTCGGACGCAACGACGGCCTCGTGTGCGTTGCGCAGCCGCGCGAGCTGGGCCGCGAGCTCCTGCTTTTCGGCTTCGGCGCGTGCCAGGCGACTTTCGAGACGCTCGATCTCTGAGTCTTTGTCTTTGAGGGCGCGCCAGAAGGCGTCGCTTTCGGCGCGCACCGGCTTGACTCGTCCGTTGGTCACCGTGGCCATCTCGTCGGCCTGCTCGAGGGGGCTGCCCGGGGAACCCTCGGGCGGGCTGCAGAGCGAGCAGATGAAGCGCTCGCTGCCGTCGTCTTCGACGATCCGTTGCGTCCATTCGCCGGCGAGCAGCGTGCGCCCGCAGCTACTGCAGACGGTGTCGTCGTGGTTGTCCTTCGCGCGTCCAAAAAGGCGTCCTAGCATGGCCCGCTCCACTGTTTCTCGGCTGATGTGAGGTGGGGCACCTGGTGCCCGTGTCACTTTGGCGCACCGCACCCAAGCGACCACTCATAGTACCAGACTTCGCCTGACCGACCGGGCCTCGCGGCCACCCACGCGCGAGCTCACACTCGCAGCTTCCTGCCCCCGCCCTCCGCCTCTGCCTTCCGGCGGTGCTTTCCGCCGCCGTCTGCGTGCGGCGCGTCCGATGGCTCTTCCGCTCGCCCTACCGCTCTTCCGCCTCGGGGTCGAACTCGAGACCGACCGTGTCGGCACGGGCGATGACGTCCTGGGCCACGGCCAGATCCTGCTCGTTCACGAGGATGTCGATAGCTCCCAGCCCCGAGGTGCCGGGGTAAGCGTCGTGCAGACCACCACGGAGTGTGGCGGCGATGCCCGCCTCGCTCAGGACGTTGGAGATCGCGGTCGCCTGGTCGAGATCGTTGGCAGTCGTTGCCCTTCGAAGCTCCATCGTGCCACCTCGCTTTCGCGATCGTCGTGCGGACCACACGGCACCGGGTATGTGTATACCCCGGTGGACGGCGGGGGCAGCCGCGTTCCCCGCGGCCGTGCGCCGACCCGCGGCCGTGCGCTGTCCCGCTGCCGTGCGCCGACCCGCGGCCACGAGCCGACCTGCGGACGTGCTCCTGTCAGTGGTCGCGCGGCAGCTCCTGGCCGGCCTCGTGTTCGAGCTCGGCGACCAGCCGCCGCGCCTCGTCGACGTCGGGCGCGCCCACCATGATGCCGTAGCCGCCCATCTGCGGCGTGCCGGGAAACGCGGTCGCATGCCCGCCGACGATCTCGGCCCTGATACCGCCCGACTCGAGCAGCTCCTGAAGGCTCGTCGCGGTGGTGAGGTCGAGCTCCTCAGCGATGACTTGTGTGTCCACGGTCAGGTCTCCTTCCCGCGCAGCTCGCGCAGGGTGTCGAGGTTGGCACGATCGGGGCCCTCGCCGTCGTAGCCGGGGACTTCGAGGATGCCGGGGATGTCGTTGAACGCGGGATGGTTGACGATCAGCCGCATGCCCTCGCGGCCGATCTCGCCCTCGCCGATGTTCTCGTGGCGGTCGCGATTGGAGCCGAGCGCGGTCTTGGAGTCGTTCAGGTGGACCATCACGAGCCGCTCGAGACCGATCGCCTGGTCGAACGAGTTGAGCAGCTCGTCGAGCCCGTCGGCGGTGCGCAGCTCGTGGCCCGACTCGAGCAGGTGGGCCGTGTCGAGACACACCCCGAGGCGTTCGTCGCCGTCGACCGAGTCGATCATGGCGCCGATCTCGGCGACCGTCTCGCCCATGGTGCCGCCCGCCCCGGCCGTGTTTTCGATCAGGACTCGCACGCGCGAATCGCCCACCTCGTCGAGCGCGCGCAGCAGCGCCTCGCGCACGCGAGCGAGTCCGGTCTCGAAGCCGGCGCCCTGGTGGGAGCCGATGTGGGTGACGATCGCCTCGACGCCGAGCTGCTCGGCGGCCGTCACCGCCCCGACCAGGGCGACCACCGACTTCTCGTAGAAGTCCTCGTTCGCCGTCGCCATGTTGATCAGGTAGATGGTGTGGATGACCGCGAAGCGCAGCGCCGAGGCGTCGCGCGCCTCGCGGAACCGCGCCGCGTCGTCGGGGCGGTAGAGCTGCGGCTTCCAGGTGCGCGGACTGCCGGCGAAGAACTGGATGGCGCTCGCGCCCAGCGTTTCGCCGCGCTCGACCGCCGTCCATACCCCGCCGCTCGCCTTGACGTGCGCTCCGAAGTACATCGCGCCTCCGGTCTGATCGTTGCCCGCTCGCCGTGCCACGCGCCGGGCGCAACGCGCCACGCGCGCCGCCGCCTTGCGGCCGGTCCGCCCTGGTTGTACCGCCAGCATCGTCAGACTACACGAGAGTCGCGCTACGCTGCTGCCGTTCTGGCGTACTGGACGCTGCCAAGTTCAGTCGATTCGGACAGTATGTCCGGTTGGTCGGGCCCGTGGCGACTGCCACGATGGCAGCGGCTCGCCTCGCCGAAGGCGCAGGCGGCCGGCTCGTATTCCCGGGGGGTCGCGCGTGTCGCGGCCCCATTTCTTCGTGAAGGGTGTGGTCAGGCATGGCGGAACAGGTGCGACGCAAGCTGGAGCTCGTCGACATGAAGGTCTGGGTCGCGGTCTTCATGGTCTTCTCGTTCGTGTGTTCGGGTGGCTTCGGCATAGAGGACATGGTCTCCGGCTCGGGACCGGGCTTTGCCATCCTGCTGCTGATCATCCTGCCGTTCCTCTGGGGCCTGCCGCAGGCGCTCGTGTGCTCCGAGCTCGGTTCGGCGATCCCCGAAGACGGTGGGCTCTACCGCTGGTCGCGGCGCGCCAACGGCGAGTTCTGGGGTTTTCAGACCGGCTGGTGGTGGGTGCTGTCGATCTTCGTCGACTCGGCCGTGTACATCGCGCTCACCGTCGACTACGCCCAGACCTGGTTCCACCTGACGGGCCTCGAGCGCTGGGGCCTCGCGGTCGTGCTCATCGCCATCTTCGCCTACGTGAACATCCGCGGCCTGCAGCTCGCCTCGTGGATGCTCGTGGTCCTGCAGGTCATCGTCTTCGTGCCTTTCATGGCGCTCGCCGTGGTCGGCTTTGCGCACTGGCACTACGATCCGTTCCACCCCATCCTCCTGCCGGGCGTCTCGCTCATCGGCGGCGTGGGCGTGGCCCTGAGCGTCGGCATCTGGATGTACTCGGGCTTCGAGAGCCTGTCGACCATGGCCGGCGAGATCAAGAGCCCGCAGCGGGTGATCCCGCGGGCGGTCATGTTCACCCTGCCCATCGTGCTCGCCTTCTACGTGCTCTCGACGATGGGCGGCATGGCCGCCGTCGGCCATTGGGCCGACTGGGGCACGAGCGCCAGGTACGACTTCATGGGCGTGGGACTCGTGGTCGGCGGCCAGACGCTGCGGCACCTGTTCTTCGCCGCCATGCTGGCCGGCAACTTCGCCCTGTTCATCGCCTTCCTGGCGGCCGGCGCGCGACCCTCGTATGTGCTCTCCAAAGACAAGCTGATGCCGAAGTTCCTCGGCAAGGAGAGCAAATACGGCACCCCGTACCTCGCGATCCTGCTCATGGCCGGCGTCGATGCCATCCTGGTGCGCTGGGGCTTTGCCACCCTGATCGTGATCGACGTGTTCCTGCTCATGCTGGCCCACATCACGATCTACGTGTCGGCCGTGCGTCTGCGCATCAAGCAGCCCGACCTGCCACGGCCCTTCAAGGTGAGGCTCGGCACCAAGGCTTTCGCTGCCATGTGCGTGGTGCCCGTCGCGGTCGCGGTGCTGGCCATGTCGCCGTTCGGCAACGGCATGAACTACTTCATCTGGGGCTCCGTCGCGGCACTCACCGGTCCGCCCGCCTACATGATCTTCAAGAAGATCTACAAGGGCAGGGAGCTGCCCGAGGTCGGCTTTGAGTACGCCGACGAGGCCGAGCCCGGGGACGCAGGCGTCGCGGCGCCTGCGATGGCGCTCGCCGCCGAGGCGCAGGACGCCTGAGGGCTCCTTCTAGCCCACCGCGAGATGCTCCGCAAACCAGGCGAGCAGGAGCGCGACGGCCTGGTCGAGGTGGCCCTCGAGGTTGTGTGGTGACCCGGGGATGAGCTCGACGCGGGAACCTGAGGGCAGGAGCGGCAGGCCCTGGCGCGCATGCGCCAGGGCCTGCCGCTCCTCGTCGTCTCCGTCGCCGTCGATCAGCAGCACCGGGCAGCGGACTCCGCCGAGAAGCGCGTCCTGATCACCCGTCACGAGGTCGTTCAGCAGCCCGGCGCCGGCGACCACCTGAGTGCGGAGACGGTCGCCGGCCTGTGGCATCGTCACCTTGCCGGTTCGGCTCAGCTCGTCCATCTGGGCGGCCGTGAAGTAGTCGTGCGGGTCGTATCGCATGGGGCCGATGGGGGCGCCGGTGGTGGCGATCGTCGCGGCCTGCGGTGGGGCGGCCTTCAGACAGACGCGGCCGCCCAGGCTGTGGCCGTGGAGCCCGACGGGCGCAAAGCCCAGCGAGCCCGCGAAGGCGATCGCCGCCTGGAGGTCGTCGAGCTGGCCGGCCATGGTCAGGACGTCGTCGTCGCTTTCGCCGCAGCCGCCGAAGTCGAAGGCAAGCGAGGCAAAGCCGGCGCCGGCGAGCGCCGCCGCGATGAGCGGAAAGCGGCCTCGCGAGAGCCGGTCGCTGGCGAAGCCGTGCGTCATGATCACGATGGCGTGGCCTGCCGCGGGGCCGGGCTCGCCGGCGCAGGCGCGGTCGGCGCCCGCGATGGCGCGGTCGGCGCCGGGCGAGGCGCGGTCGGCGGCCGGCGTGAGGTCGCCGACGAGCTGGCGTCCCCGGGAGTTGCGAAAGGTCACTCGCGGCATGAGCTCATGATACGTTGACGCCGCGGGCGGCGCGACGCCGGGCCGGCGTGCGCACCGTGGGCTTCGCTGCCCTCAGAACAGGGTGAGCAGCCCCTTGACCGTGTAGATCGTGCCGATCACGGCGAACAGGACGATGAGGATCGGGCGCTCGTGCAGCGTCAACCAGGCCTTGGCCCGCTCCATGAGGGGCGCCACCCTGTCGCGCGCCACGATGGAGGCCACGACCAGCGCAAAGGGGATCGAGCAGGCCACCGCGATGAACAGCGTAAGGGCGGCGAACGCCTCGCCGCGCGGCACGTCCGCACCGAGAATGTCGATGAGCGCCGGCGTCTGCATCTCGTAGTTGACGAGCAGGACTCCCACGGCGGCGGCGCCGGCCGGTCCCATGGCGCCGATCATCCGCATCCAGCGCGGTTCGCGATGTCGCCCGCCAGGCGGGGGCCTGCGGACCACCATCACGGCGCAGGCTGCGAGAAAGCCGAGCCCAACGGCCAGCCAGGCTATGCGGATCGCCAGGGCGGCCCGGCCGCCGGGTGTGAACGCCGCGTCGTGGAGCAGCAGCAGCACGATCGCCCCGAACAGGGCCATGACACCCGCGAGGACGGCGACATAGGTCACTCCGTTGCGCGTCGGCCACCGGGTGGCCGGCATGATGAGCGCCGCGATGATCGGGACTGGGTTGACCGTGATGGCGATCGCCACGGGGATGATCTGCAGGAGCAGGGAGCTCAAGGGCGGGTCACCTCGCGGTCGCCTGCGGGGCCACTCCTGCCTCCCGCTGAACCTCTTCTCGGCACTACAGGCCGCTCCTCATAGGGATGGACGGGATCGAGGCGACCGAGGAGTAGCCTCGTCTCAGCCGGGCGGAGCATCAGTGACAGACGGATCGGCGAACGCGCCTGGAGAGCCGGCCAATGCGGCGGCCACGAGGACCAGGTGAAAACCGGCGCTGCGGGGTCGGGCAGGGCAAGGCGGAAGCCGTCGGGGTCGTGGTCGCCCAGATGGGTGTGGGCGTCGAAGAGGCGTAAGCCGGGAAGGCGCGCGGCAAGCCTGCGAAACAAGGGGAGCAGGAGCTCGTCCGAATACAAAAACCAGCCTCCTTGTGCACGCCATTGGCAGACCCCAGCCTATCCCAGAGCGCGCGCGCGACGCTACGCAAACGGAAGCCGGCGGACGCCGGGGTCCGCGAGGTGCTCGCGCTTTGGGATGAGGCATGGGCGCCTGCTCCCCGCGGGCGTCGGTGATAGTCTCATCGCGCAAGGGAGTGCCTGGGCTTGCTGTACGTCGTCCGCGGTCGAGTTGCGAGGAGGCACGATGCGAGCACAGACGTGCTACACGGCCGCGCGTATGGTGGCCGCCCGCGACGACTTCCTGCGGCGGTTTCCCGGGTTCGCCGCCACGGCGCCGATCGACGAGCTGCGAGCCGCCGAGTATGCGCGCCTTGACCGCCTCGGCCATACCTACCTCGACTACACCGGGGGCGGCCTCTACGCGGAGTCGCAGATCCGCCGCCATCAGGACCTGTTGCGCGAGCGGGTGCTGGGCAATCCACACTCGCAAAACCCCGCCTCGGTCGCCTCGGCAAAGCTCGCCAAAGAGGCGCGCGATGCGGTGCGCCGCTTCTTCAACGCCCCCGAGGACGAGTTCGAGATCGTCTTCACGTCCAATGCGAGCGGCGCCCTCAAGCTGGTCGGCGAGGCGTACCCGTTCGCGCCCGGCGGAGTGTTTCTGCTCAGCTACGACAACCACAACTCGGTGAACGGGATCCGCGAGTTCGCCGGCAAGAAGGGCGCGACGACGACGTACATCCCCGTCAGGGAACAAGACCTGCGCCTCGACGAGGGCCAGGTCCGCACCGCCCTGCGCGGCGCCGGCGGCGCCGTCGCGAAGCTCTTCGCCTACCCGGCGCAGTCCAACTTCAGCGGCGCCCAGCACCCGCTCGAGTGGGTTGCCGAGGCACGGGAGCTGGGGTGGGACGTCATCCTCGACTGCGCCGCGCATGCACCCACAAACCCCCTCGACGCGGCGGCGGTCGGCGCCGACTTCATCCCGATCTCCTTCTACAAGCTCTTCGGCTACCCGACCGGCAGCGGCTGTCTGATCGCGCGTCGCGAGGCCCTCGCCAAGCTGCGCCGTCCCTGGTTCGCGGGGGGCACGATCACCCTGGCTTCAGTGCAACAGGAAGACTGGTTTCACCTCACGCCGGGGGCCACCGGCTTCGAGGACGGCACTATCGACTACCTTGGTCTGCCTGCGGTGACGATCGGTATCGAACACGTCGAGTCCGTCGGCGTCCTTACGATCCACGAACGCGTACAGGCCTTGGCAGGGTGGTTGCTCGAGGAGCTCCGGGGGCTGCGACACAGCGACGGCTCCCCGCTGGTGCGGATCTTCGGGCCGAGCGACCTCGAACGGCGTGGCGCGACCATCGCGCTCTACCTCATCGACCCGAAGGGACAGCCATACGACGTCTACGACGTAGAGGCTGCCGCCGCCCGGCGGCGCATCTCGGTGCGCAGCGGCTGCTTCTGCAACCCCGGTGACGGCGAGGTGGCGCATCGCATCTCACGCGACGACATGGAGAGGTGCTTCACCGACCCCAGCGCCGCCATCACGCTCATGCAGTGCCAGCGTGCGATCGAGGACAGGACGGGCAAGGTGCCCAACACGATACGCGTCTCGCTCGGGCTCGTGTCGAATTTCGCCGACGTGCACCGCTTCATGAGCTTCGCCGAGAGCTACCGCGACCGGCCCTCGGGGTTGCCTGGGTAAGCACGCTGACGGCCACGCCCACCCCCAAGGCGGCGCCGCAGGCGCCGCAGTAGCCACAGCGTCCAGCCCCTGAGCCGGGTGGCTCAAGGCTGGACGGGAGTGGCCAAAGCGATCTCACCACTCGCCATCGCGACATGGCGGGTGCCATAGGAGACGAGCTCCCTGGTGTGCGTGACAAGGGCGACCGTCACGCCCGTCTCGGCGTTGATCCGGCGGAAGAGAGTCATGATCTCCGCCTCCGTCTCCTCGTCCAGGTCGCTGCTGGGTTCGTCGGCCAGAAGGATCTCGGGACGATTGATAAGAGCGCGAGCAATGACCACTCGCTGCTGCTGACCCGCCGACAGTTGCCTGGGGTACGACGTCAACCTGTCCTGCAGCCCGACCGTGGCGAGCAACTCACAAGCTCGCGCCCGGTGGTCGCCGGCGCCGCTTTTGCTCGTCAAGGATACCGGCAACACGACGTTTTGCAGGACGGACAGCGAGGCCAGCAGGCTGGGGAACTGAAAGACGAAGCCCATCATGCGGTTACGAAGCAGCGACAGTCGTCGGTCGGAGAGGCGCCACAGGTCGATGCCGTCCAGCGTCACGCTGCCGCTGGTCGGCTTGGCGAGGCCGGCCATGATGTTGAGCAAGGTGGTCTTGCCCGCGCCGGAGCGCCCCGTGATGACGACGAACTCCCCCCGAGTCGATGTCGAGGTCGATTGCTCTGAGCGCCTCGACCGGCTGGTAGCGCCCCAGCTCGTAGGTCTTGGTGATGCCGCGCAGACAGATCATCGGATCACTCGCGCATCGCATCTGCCGGCTCCTGCCTGCTCACGCGCAGGGCCGGAAGCGTGGCCGCCGCACCGACCACGACCAGGGCGAGAGCGAGCCCCAGCACGACTTCGCCGGCCAGTCGGCCGAACGCCGGAAACAGAAAGGGAAAGCCGAGAGCCGAGACGAGCAGCGCGTGGAAGAGTCCGACCCCGGCCGCAGCCACAAGCGCGCCGGCCAGACCGCCGACGAGCGCCAGGACCAGCGCCTCGCCCAGCAATGAGACCAGGACGGCGGCGCGGGTGGCTCCCAGGGCGCGCAGGACGCCGATCTCGCGCCGCCGTTCGTGGACGGCCATCGCAAACAACGCGGCGGTGACGACCAGCGCGAGGACGAGCAGCAGCCCGAGCACGACGAGCATCAGGCGCAGCAGGCCGCTGATCTGCGAACGATAGGCGGCGAACATCTGCGGGCTGACGATCGCCGTGACGCCGGGGACCGCCTCGCTGATGGTCCGAGCGACGGTGCCGGGGTCCTGCCCCCGCTTCACCTTGACCATCACCGAGGAGACGCTGTCCTTGGGGATGACGAGCGGGCGAACGGCCGTCGTGTGCGAGCTGCGGCCATGGCGTAGGCGGTCGGCAGAGTGATGAAGAGGCTCTGGTCCAAGTTGGTGCCGGTCGGCTCGAGCTTGCCGCGCAGCCACATGGTGTAACCGTAGAGCATGATGTTGTGGTTGACCGGCACCGTGACGTCGCAGCCGCCCACCGCCTGTTCGAGACCCAGCTCGCCGCCCAGCTCCTGATGCAGCCAGGGTTCGATGGTGAAGTCGGTCCGCGGGTCGTAGGCGACGATGAACATGTGGCTCACGGCACAGCAGGAGGCGTGCGAGAGCGACTCCAGGTAGACCTGGGGAGAGGCGACGGCCACGCCACGAGTGGCGGCGATCCGAGCGACGTCTGAGCTCGGCATCCAGGTCTTTGAGACCGTTCCCATGAGCAGCGCCCCGTCGACCTGCGTCTCGGCGCCGCGCGGCACGACGACGACGTCGGCACCGAGGCGGTCGGCGGCCAGGCGCAGGCTCTCCTGGGCGCCGTGCACGACGAGCACCGTGGCGACTGCAAAGGCGGCGATACACAGGGCGCACAGGCCGAGCAGCCAGCTGCGCAGTTCGTTGTCGGCCAGATTGTGCAGGGCAAGACCGGCGAGACTGCGCAACCTCAAGGGGCCGGCCTCAGCTCGCCGACTGCATGGCTACCGCCTGCCCGTCGAGACCGGGCTCGCCGCCCAGTTCGTTTCTGAGCAGCGTGATGAGGCCGATCGCGGTGGTGAGACCGCCGGTCGCCACCATGATGGGCAGCATCGTAGTGCGGCACGTCGCGCCGCTTTGCTGACAGACGCCGATCAGGACGGTCGGCAGGAGCACGGTCACCACGCCGAGCACCGCGACCAGGAGCGCCAGAGCACGGCGCGTCTCTTTGCGCCGGCTGAAGAAGAGCAGCACGCCGGCGACGGCCAGTGGCAAAGCGACGCCGATCGCCGCACGTGCGGTCCAGTAGCAACGCATCGGCGTTGACTGAACGGTCGAGGCCTTGCCGGCGCCCATCGTGGCGCCGGCGCCGGTCATGGTGGACGAGCCCGTCGCGGTCGTGGTCGAACCCATGCTCATCGCGGAGCTCGACGACGCGCTCATGGCCTTGCAATGAGTGAACTGCGGTACGATCCCGATGACCAGCGCCATGGCGACGACCACTACCCCGGCGATCTTCACTTGACCCCTCCTGACTCGCGACTCCGGTGAGAGGACGGTCCCTGCTAGGAGATGCATCGCTCTGCAGGCACATTACAGCAGCTCAGCAGGCCGGGGCGACCGTTCGCGGCGCGGCGCGCGGAACGCTCGTCGGCCGCCGTGCCCTTTCGGCCGTGGCGCGCACTTGGTTCGGGGAGGCGCACGGTGGGCAAAACACGGCGCGAAGTCCGTCGCACGGGGCCACGACGGCGGCGTCTTCATTTATGGTGAGCAGGGTCACGACCGCATAGCGCTCGCGACCGGTCGTTGTGCTGTGCCAAGGCGGCCGTAGGCATTCCGCAAGAAGGGGGCCACATGATGAGACGAGGGCTTGGGTGGCGGCTGTCCGCAGCGTTCGCGGTGGCGACGATCGCACTCCTGGCGACCGCCGCTCCGGCGTTTGCTCACGAGGCGCGTGATGTCGGCGCCTACCACTTTCTGGTGGGCTGGGGCAACGAACCCGCCTACTCCGGCCAGGAGAACAGCGTCCAGCTCGTGCTGACCTACCTCAAGACCGGCAAACCGGTCGTCAACCTCGGCACCACGCTCAAGGTCACCGTCGTCTTCGGTAGCCGGTCGATGGTGTTCGGCCTCGAGCCGACCTTCGATCCAGACACCGGCCTGGGCACGCCCGGCGACTATCGCGCCTGGCTGTTCCCGACCGCGCCCGGCGACTACACGTTCCACTTCAGCGGCACGATCGGTTCGCAGAAGATCGACCAGAGCTTCACGAGCAGCCCCACGACGTTCAACCCGGTGCAGGACCCCACGGCCGTCGAGTTTCCCGTCCAGACGCCGACCATGACCGAGCTCGCGCAGCGGGTCAACGTGTCGCTGCCGCGCCTGGCCAGCTCATCTCAGGCGTCGCGCGCGCAGCTCTTCGGCATCATCGGCATGGTGGTGGGTGCGCTCGGCCTGGCCGTGGCCATCGTCGCGCTTGTGAGCAGAAGGTCGTCGGCGGTCCACCAGCCTCACGGCTCCGGTGAACGTGTCGAGGCCTGAGACGCGGTGCATGACCGCGCCCACGTGACCGTTCGCACCGCCGGCCTGCTTGCGCTGGTAGCCGGGCTGTGGCTGGCGCTGCTCGCCCCGGCCGCCGCCGCGCACGCCCTGCTGATCCATGCGTCCCCGGCCATCAACGGCACGGTGGCGAGTCCGCCGCAACAGATCCTGCTCACCTTCACCGAGCCGGTCGACCCCACGCTGTCGGGGGCCCAGCTGGTCAACACGCAGGGCCGGCCGGTACCCGGCGCCTTGCCTTCGCACGCGGTGCCCAGCAACTCCGAGCAGCTCATTATCGCGCTCCGTCGTCCCCTGCCGCACGGCGTCTACACGGTCGACTGGCACACGGTCTCGGCGCTCGACGGCCACTACGTGACCGGCGCGTATGCCTTCGGGGTCGGCGTCGCCAACATCGGCAAGGTGGCGCCCTTCGGCAAGTTCGTCAGCACCTCACCTTGGCTGACCGGCACACAGGTCGTCGGCCGCTGGCTGCTCTGGGCCGGCCTGGTCGTGCTCCTGGGGGGCGCCTGCACCTGCTGGTTTGTGTGGCGGGGCAGGCTGCCGGCCGGCGGGTCCACCCTGCTGTGGGCGGGCTGGGCGCTGGCCGCGGTGGGGGTGTCGACGTCCATCGTGACGGAGCGCGCCATCGTGCGTGCCCCCTCGCTGCTGCCGTTCTTCGGCACACCCGAGGGCCTGGTGATGGTGGCCCAGCTCACCGCCGTGCTGGTCCTCTGCGGGCTGGCGGTGGCCGCAGCGGCGGCCCTGCCCTGCCGCCCCACGCTTGCCGCGCTGGGCGGTGCGGCCGCCTTTGCCGTGGTGACGGTCATCTGGGAAACGCACGCCAACGGCCCGTCCCCCTATCGGTTCTTCAATCTGACCGTGCAATGGCTCCACGTCCTGGGCGTCGGGGTATGGGTCGGTGGCCTGGCCTGGCTGCTGGTCGGCCTGCGAGGGCTGCCGGGTGCCGAACGGGCGGTCGCAGGCCGGCGCTTCTCGACGATCGCCACCATCGGCTTGGCCATCGTCCTGCTCACCGGCTTGTCTCGCGCGGTGGCCGAGGTCGGGGCGCCGGCCAACCTCCTGCACACGAGCTTCGGTCGCGCTGCTGCTGGTCAAGCTGGCGCTCTTTGCGGTGCTGGTCGCCCTGGGGGCGCGCAACCGCTTCGTGGAAGTACCGGCCGTGGCGCAAGAGGGCGCGGCGGCTCCCTTTCGGCGCACGCTGCGCAACGAGCTCGTCCTGGGCGTAGCCATCCTGGCAGTGACCGGCGTACTCGGCGGGCTCGCGCCTGCGACATTTGCCGCCGCGGCCGCCAAGGCGTCGGCCTCAAGCCGGGTGGTGCTGTCGGGCAGCGACTACGCGACCACGGTGCGGGTGCGACTGGTCGTGAGCCCGGGAACGGTCGGATCGAACCGCTTCACGGCGACCGTCAGCGACTATGCCTCGGGGCGGCCGCTAAAGGACCTGCGTGGCGTGCAGCTCGATTTCTCGCTGCCTGGGCAGACCGCGGTGCCCCCGTCGACCCTCATCTTGAGCAGAGGTGCAGGCGGCGTCTGGCAGGGCAGCGGCTTCGAGTTGTCGGTCAAGGGACGCTGGCAGATAGAGGTGCTGGTCGAGGGAGCCACGAGTGCGGTGCAGGTACCCCTTGCGATGAACGCCACCTTGGCGGCCAAGTAGGGCTCAGGGCTGCGCGTGGGCGCCGTCGGCCTCGACGGTCGTGGTCTTTGCGCCTTCGTGGTCCTGCTCGGCGGGCGCGGCGAGTGGCGTGGAGGTCTCCGTGTCGAGACCCCTGGGAAACAGCTCGACCAGCACCGCGGCTGATATACCGAAGGCGACCGTCACGACGACCACCATGAAATAGACCATGGGGTCGAGCTGCGCGAACTGATGAAGCAGCGTGTCCAGCAGGTTGGCGTGTGCGGCTACCATGTGCCCTCCCGACATGATCTTGGGACACTATTCCCGCGAGCTCGCATCGACGATCGTGCTCCCGTTGTGGCGGCGACATCGACTGAGGCCCAGGCGCGGTCGTGAACGTCGTTGGCCGATCTCGCTGTGGTCGCCCGGGCTCGCTTGCGAGAGCTGCCTGGCGACTCGCGGGCGGGCAGCGGGCCATCAGCCCTGCAGATGCGGTGGCCACGCTGATGTTCGCCCAGGGGAAGTAGTCTGCCTCGCAAGCAGCTCCGGTTAGTAGGGTTGCCTACACATTGGTTTGAGGTAAGCCTAATTTGGCAACCAGAAACGCATGGAACAGACGCTCGTATCCCCGGCAGTCGAGAACTACCTGAAGACGATCTACCTTCTGCAGGACAGGACCGGCAAGCCGGCTCCCATCAGTAAGGTCGCCGAGCGCCTCGCGGTGGCGCCGGCCTCTGTGACCGAGATGGTGCAGCGCCTCGCCCGCGACGGTCTGGTCAAGCACGTGCGCTACCGCGGCGTGAGCCTGACCGAGCGGGGACGGCGGGCTGCACTGCGCGTCGTGCGGCGCCATCGCCTCCTCGAGACGTTTCTGGTCAGTGAGCTGGGCATGGGTTGGGATCAGGTCCATGACGAGGCCGAGACGCTCGAGCATTCGATCTCAGACAGGCTCCTGACCGCCATCGCCGCCAAGCTCGGAGACCCCGCTCGGGACCCGCACGGCGACCCGATCCCCTCGGCCGAGCTCGAGGTCGACGAGGCCGAAGCGGTCTCTCTCGACCGGCTGCCGGTCGGCACGAAGGGACGCCTCGTGCGCATCCTCGACGCCGATGCAGACCTGCTTGGCTACCTGGATAGCTTGGGCGTGGCGCTGGGCGACGAGATCGAGGTGCTGGACCTGGAGCCCTTCGGCGGCCCGTTCACGGTGTCGATTGGCGGCCGCAAGCACAGCCTCGGCCGCCTTGCCGCGGCGGCCCTCGGTGTGGAGTCGCAGCCATGACGCCGCCGGTCGACCAAGGCTCGTTTGTCGTCGAGCCAACCGCTGTTCCCAGCATTCCTTCGCCGCTCGAACTGCTCCTGGCCCGCGGTCGCATGCGCGCCCTGCTGGCCATGCTGGGACCGGCCTTTGTCGCCTCCATCGCCTACGTCGATCCCGGCAACTTCGCGACCAACGTCCAGGGCGGCGCCCAGTTCGGCTACCTGCTGCTCTGGGTCGTGCTCATGGCCAACCTGATAGCCATGCTCGTGCAGTACCTCTCGGCCAAGCTCGGCATCGTCACCGACATGAACCTGCCCGAGGTCTGCCGGGCGACCTACCCGCGGTATGTGACCTGGTTTCTGTGGTTGCAGGCGGAGGGCATGGCGATGGCCACCGACATCGCCGAGTTCGTGGGCGCCGCGCTGGGTCTCAACCTGCTCTTCGGCGTGCCCGCTGCTGGCTGCCGGATTCATCACCGGCGGCATCTCGTTTCTCATTCTAGGGCTGCAGCGCCGCGGCTTTCGCCGCTTCGAGCTGGCCATCACGGCACTGCTCGGCATCATCTTCGCCGGCTTTCTCTACGAGACCCTGCGGATCAGCCCGCCGGCCGCCTCTTCGCTTGCCGGGCTTGTGCCTCACTTCGCCGGCAGCGCCTCGATACTTCTGGCGGTTGGCATCGTCGGCGCCACGGTGATGCCCCATGCCATCTACCTGCACTCGGCCCTGACCAATGGCCGAGTGCCGCCGCGCAACGAGGGCGAGCGCCACAGGATCCTGCGCTTCGAGCGCCTCGACGTGGTCGTCGCCTTGGGTCTTGCCGGCCTCATCAACATGGCCATGCTGGCCGTGGCCGCCACCCTCTTTCACAACCCCGCCGGTGCTGCCGTAGCCACGATCGAGCAAGCCCATCAAGGCTTTGCCCGCTTGGTCGGCGGCGGCGCCGCCCTGACCTTCGCCGTCGCCCTGCTGGCCTCCGGGGTCTCCTCCTCATCGGTGGGCACCTACGCCGGTCAGGTCGTGATGGCGGGCTTTGTGAACCTGAGAGTGCCGCTGGTCCTGCGCCGGGCGATCACCATGCTGCCGGCCCTGGCTCTGCTGGCCCTGAGCGTGAGCCCCACCTACGCCCTCGTGTTGAGCCAGGTCGTTCTCTCCTTCGGCATCCCCTTCGCCTTGGTGCCACTCGTCTTGCTCACCAGCAACAGGACGATCATGCGCGAGCATGTCAACAGTCGCCTCGTGACATCGTCGGCCTGGGCGATCGCCGGCGTCATCATCGCCCTGAACGTCTACCTGTTGGCGGCGCAGTTCCTCGGGGTCTAGGAGACTGTGATGGACGCCACCAATGCGAAGGCACCTGCCCGCCTGCGCCTGCTGGTTGCCAT
This sequence comes from uncultured Actinomycetes bacterium, assembly GCA_963845355.1. Classification (GTDB taxonomy): domain Bacteria; phylum Actinomycetota; class Thermoleophilia; order UBA2241; family UBA2241; genus Bog-752. The sequence goes on along the minus strand of CAWJRV010000048.1, from coordinate 6,550 downwards.
CGACGGCAGCTCACACGACGCTGCCATACTGGATGAGGTCACTCGCCTGGCGGCGAGCGCGCCGCTTGAGGTCACCCTGCTGTGCGTCGCTCACTACCACACCCGCGGTGAGTTGGTCGTCGAGCGGACCCGCTCACAGGCGGTCGTCGAGCGGGCGCGCGGCGGACTATCACTACCGAAGGCGGTGGTCCACACCCTGGTCTGCGATGGCGAGGTGGGCGAGGCGATCGTCTCCCAGGCCCAAGCCCGGCGGGCCGACCTCATTGTCATGGCCGGACATGGCCACACTGCTCTGCGGCGCGCCATCGAACGCAGCCTGCCCGACTGGGTGCGGCGTCACGCCTCGGTGCCGGTCGTGGTCGTGCGGGCGCAGCGCAAGGCGGCCTGAGAGGGAAACTGGTGCCCCCAACGGAATTCGAATCCGTGCTGCCGGCTTGAAAGGCCGGTGTCCTAGGCCGCTAGACGATGGGGGCACGGTGCCGCGCAGGGATTATACCTGCTTGCGGTCGGCCCGTCGGGGGCCGTTTGCCAGCGGCCCTCGCCCGGCTCATCGCCGCCACCGTTTGCCGCGGCGGCTCGTGACGCACAACTTGGGTAGAGTAGTGCATCGATATCATGCAAGGAGTCCGGAGTGAGCAAAGACACTGAGGAAGGCCCGCGGGCCGGCGAGGCGCCGCGCGACAAGACAAAGGGCAGCGACGTAAGCGCCGCCGAGCCAAAGCGCAGCGCGCCAAAGCCCGTCGCCACGAAGGGCCGTCAGGCGACCGGTCTGGCGACCGCTGGGGGCGGCACCAAGTCGGCGGGCGCCCGGGCGACGGCTCACGCAGGCCGCCGCGCGCTCTTGCAAGCGCCGTCGGACCGTCGCAAGCACGCCTCCGGTGAGGGCGGGCCGGGCAAGGGGCGGGACGGTGGCAATGGTCGGGCCGGCGGTAACGGCGGGGCCGGCGCCGGCGGACTCGGGCTTGCTCTGGTCCGTCGCTACGACGAGACCTTCGCCACCGAGCCGCGCAACCGGCTGGCCCTGAACGCGGTCGCGGCCGGCAAGGTGCAGATCGTGGCGCGCAACCGCGAGGCGGTCGTGCGTGGCGAGCAACGTACCTTCTCGCACGTCGTCAAGACTGCCGACATCACCAACCAGAAGCAGAGCGGCCGCTGCTGGATGTTCGCCGGACTGAACGTCCTGCGCGTCGAGGCCATGAAGCGCTTGAAGGTCGACCAGTTCGAGTTCTCGCAGACCTATCTGCAGTTCTTCGACAAGCTCGAAAAGGCCAACTACTTTCTCGAGACGATGATCGCCACCGCCGACGAACCGACCGACGGCCGGCTGATCTCCTTCCTGCTCACCGACCCCATCCAGGACGGCGGCCAGTGGGACATGTTCGCCGACCTCGTGCGCAAGTACGGGCTCGTCCCCAAGACCGCTATGCCCGACACAGAATCGAGTGGCGAGTCGATGCCCATGAACGGCGTGCTGCGCACGAAGCTGCGCGAGTTCGCGGCCGAGCTGCGGCGGCGCAAGGCCGCCGGCGAGTCCACGGCCGAGCTGCGGCGGCGCAAGGACGAGATGCTCGAGACCATCTACCGCATGATCGCCATCCATCTCGGTCGCCCGCCGCGCGAGTTCGAATGGCAGTGGCGCGACTCAGACGACGCCTTCCACCGCGACGGCACGATCACGCCTCTGGAGTTTTACGAGCGCTACGTCGGTGTCGAGCTCGACGACTACGTCAGCCTCATCAACTGCCCGACGCCCGACAAGCCGTTCGGTGCGCTTTACACCGTGCAGTACCTCGGCAACGTCGTCGGCGGCACGCCCGTGCGCTACGTCAACGTCGACATCGCCACCTTCAAGAAGGCGGCCGCGGCGCAGATCGCCGCGGGACAGCCGGTGTGGTCCGGCTGCGACGTCGGCAAGATGTCGGAGCGCGACCAGGGAGCGCTCGACAGTGAGATGTACGACCTCGAGCTGCTCTATGCGACCCGGTTCGGCGCCGACAAGGCGGAGCGCGTCGAGTACGGTCACAGCGTGATGACTCACGCCATGGCGCTCACCGGCGTCGATCTCGACGACGATGGCCGGCCGCGCCGGTGGAAGGTCGAAAACAGCTGGGGCGACAAGGTCGGCGACAAGGGCTACTTCGTGATGAGCGACCGCTGGTTCGACGAGTACATGTTCGAGGTCGTGATCGACCGCCGCCATCTGCCCAAGCGCGTCGTCAAGGTGCTCGACACCGAGCCGGTCGTGCTGGCCCCGTGGGACCCGATGGGCTCGCTGGCGCGAGGCTGCTGAAGCGCCGGAGCGGTGATCTTGCCGGGGTTGGTGACCTTGCCGGCCGGCGAGTGCCGCTACGCGCGTACCTTCGGCGCGGCGCTCAGCTTGGGCTGGGCGCCGGGCTCGGCGTCCAGACGACCGTACCGCCCGGCCGCGAGTGAGCCAGGGCGACGCCGATCGCGTCCTGAGCCGCGTGGGCCGCTCCCACGTCGATCCAGTTCGCGCGGTTCATGAGCATCGAGAAGGCGAGCCACTCGCCGTTCTCGCTGCGGACGTAGCCGGACAGGTTGCTGGCCACCGAGAGGGTGCCGGTCTTGCCGTGGAGGTTCTTCTGGGCGGCCGTGCCGCGCATGCGGTCGTAGAGGGTGCCGTCGACGCCGGCCACCGACAGCGAGGCCCAGTAGGTGGTCCAGTCGGCTCGCTTTGACATGGCTTGCAACAGGGTGGTGATGTCGAGCGGCGTCAACCAGTCGGCGTAGCTCAGTCCGGAGCCGTCGGTCAGGGTGAAGCTCTTGGCGCCGATCCCCAGCGAGACCAGGAACTTGGCTTCGACCTTGTTGCCCCTGGCGGTGGTGCCGCCACCGCCGAACGATGCGCCCAGGCCCTTGGTGAGCATCTCGGCAAAGAAGTTGTCGCTCGGCTTGTTCATGGCGGCGAGGATCTTCGACAGCGGCGCTGAGCGCTCGACGTAGGCGACCGTGGCCGTGGTCGGCGTGACGCCGACTTTCGCGATGTGGGTCACCGGGATGCCGTTCTTGCGCAGCAGCTTGCTGAGCCGGGCGGCGGCGGTCAGCGCGGGGTTGGCGGCGCGGGCCCCGGTGGCCGTAGTGCCTTCGTTCACCACGAGCGCCGAGAGCGGCCCGCAGAAGGCGGTCATGCCGGCCTTCCATGAACTGACGGCGCGGACGTGGTCGAAATAGCTGTCGTCGCCCACGATGCCGCCGTCGATCCGCTTGACGCCGGCGTTCTTCAGGGCGGTGACGAAGTCACCGAGCCGCGAGGTCTTCAGGTGGAGTACCCCCGACTGGTAAGCGCCGGTCGAGAAGCTCGGATCGCCGAAGCCCTTGAGGTAGAGCAGCCCGTGGTAGGCGCCGGCGCTGTCTATGCTGCCGGTCGTCAAGAGCTCGGTCTTGAAGCGGTGGCTCGCGCCCCACTTGGCGAGCGCGGTGGCAGACGTGACGAGCTTCTCGTTGGAGGCCGGCCTGAGCATGGTCGCGATGTGGCGATCGTAGAGCGGTTTGCCTGTCGAAAGGTCGAACACGCGCACGCCGGTGGCGGGGCCGGCGAAGCCGTCGGCCGCAAGGATCGCCCCGATGCGGGTCTGAAGCGTGGTCGCGGCGCGCCGGTCGCCGTGGCGCTGGCCGGCACGGCCAGCGCCACGGCGACCAGCGCGACGGCGATCGCCAGAGCCCAGCAGCGGGCAGTGTGGTTCGTGTTCCCCATGGCTCCCTTCCGTCGGGCGGCGACGCGCCGGCCTGGAGCGTCGACACTGTTCGGACTGCGCGCTCACGCGTTGGACCGCGCGCACGCGCAGAGTACGGGGCCAGAGTACCGGCCGGGTGGTGGAACGACAAGCCTGCAGGCCGCGCTCGCGCTCAGGGCGCGGCCGTGCGCCCGAGGGAAGGTCAGCGCTGCACCGCCTTGCGCATGCGCACGACCGCTCCGCGGTCGCGGGCGACGCGCAGGTCGTCCATGAGACACGACATCAGAAACAGCCCGCGGCCATGGAGCTCGAGTGGGTCGGGAGGCACGCTGGTGTCGATCGGGGCCGGCTCGAAACCTGTGCCGTGGTCGCGCACCACGACTTGTACGTCGCCGTGCTCGACGGCCACCTTCACGTCGATCGAGCGCTCACTGCCGCTGAAGCGGATGGCGTTCTTGCAGGCTTCGTTCAGGCTCAGCACGACGTCGTAGACGGCGCGTTCGGGCACTGCGCGCCGGCGCAGGAAGTCGCGCACCGTGTCGCGGGCGACGATGAGCGCCGAGGCCGCCGGGGTGACGGCCAAGCGGAGCGTGCCATCGCGCTCGGCCGCCTGCCCGGAGTCGAGCGGCTCGACGGGTCGTGGGACTCGCGTGGGATCGTTGTCATGTCGCTCGGGAGCGGTTTGGGCCATCGCGGTCGGGATCGTCGTCATTTCAGGTGCCAGCCCTCGGTATGATGCCCATGTGCGGGTCTTTTTTGACATTTTCACGGCCGCCAGGCCGTAGCTCCGGCGCCGTCGCGGCGGATGATGGCGGCGACCGCGACGACGAGTGCCGGCCGGGTGGTGACGATGCCGAGCTCGCGGTCGTAAAGGAGCGAGGCCACCGAGAAGTTCTGTGAGCCGAGGAACACCCGGGCGCGTGCGGTGCCGGGGTCGACGACGATGGCCTTGGCGTGGATGTACAGAGGCGCCGAGGCGCTGTAGGTGCGCACGTCGACCCCTGCTTGAGCCAGTGCGCTGAAGGCGGTCGCCCAATCGCTCTGGCGCGTCATGACGACCTCGACCCCGACACCGCGCCGAGCGGCCGCCTGCAGGGCGTGCACCACGATCTCGTCGTTCATCTCTTCGTTTTCGATGAGCAGCTCGTGCCGCGCCGAGGCGATGAGGGCGACCAGCGCGTCCTGGGCGCCGGGGCTCCACACGAGGTCGGCCGGCGAGACCGCGGGCAGCCCGCCGTTGGTCCAGTCGTCGTTGAAGGTGGCCTCGACGGCGTGCACGTCGGCGCGGTCACGATCGAAGACGACGAAGTCGCGCGACGACGCGTAGTAGCGCGCCGTCAGGTTCATGGTCATGATGGCCACCCGTCGGCGGTCGACGATGATCGCCTTTTCGTGGGCCACGTCGAACTGTGCCGGCGCCCAGCGCACGGCGACACCGTGGCTTCGCAGGTAAGAGTAGGCCGGCGCGTTGTAGCGGCGCACGTAGTGGCCGTCGAGCAGCACGCGGACACGCACACCGCGCGCGGCGTCGGCGGCCAGGAGCGCCGTCGCCTGGTCGTCTTCGAGCTCGTAGATCGCGACGTCGACGCTGCGGCGAGCGGAGCGCAACAGCGCGTAGACGGGCTCGGGCCCGGCGGCCGGTTCGACGACGAGCGCGAGCCCGCCGGCGGCGTGAGCCTGCGACGGTGGGGACGTCGCTTTTGCGTCGGCCTTCGAGGCAGCCTTCTGGTGGGCCTTCTTGGCCTTCTTGGCCTTCTTGGCCTTGGTGGACGACGACGCCGGCGAGGGCCGGGCCAGCCTTTGAGCGACTGTGGACGGGGGGCGATGCGAGCTGCTCAGCAGAGCGATGGCGACGGCGATGACGATCAGGAGGGTGGCGGCCGCGCCCGACGTGCGGCGCCCGGCTCTGCGGCGCGCGGCTCCGCGCCGCGGCGGCCGAAAGCGCGTCATCGCGCGAGAAGGTCAGGGGTGGAGCGTCGCTGCCGGCTCATCGTCTCTCCTTTTGGCGGACACCGGTGTCCGGGTGCAGCCTACAGAGCATGGACCGCTTTGACGAAGGGTCGACGGTCTCGATGCGGTTGGCGATGAGGCGACCGGAAGGGTCGCGATGACCGGGCGCCGCGGTCGGCGCGTCTGTCGGACTCAGCTCGCGAGAGCGCCGACGCGGCTCAGCTCGATACCGTCGAGGTAGTTCTCGAAGCGCAACGCCTTGCCGGCGCGCATGGTCCAGATGTGCAGCAGCGGCAGGCGGACCGCCTCCCAGGTGCCCCTGGGCCGGCAGTACACGGCGCCCGTCACCGTGACGACGTCACGCCTGGGCATGAGATTGTTGACCACGACCCGCATGACCTCCCACGACGGGGGCAAGGAGAAAAGGTCGCTGCTGCCGAGCTCGCCGGCGCTCAGGCAGCGCAGCAGGCGGCCGTTGTGGCGCAGACACCAGTCGGCGCGGCCGGGCCCCGACTGGCCGGGCCCCGACTGGTCGAAGAGCCGCACCGCCTCGGTCGGAAACCCCGGCCCGAGGCCGTGGTACAGGGCGCGCAGAGCCTCCACGGTCTCGCTTGCCGGCGCAGACGCCGCCTCTCGGGCCTGTCGTCTGAACATACCTGCTGTGTTCCCCGGAATGGGGCGTGTCGTTCACCCGGCGGCGTGTCGTTCACCCGGCGGCGTGTCGTTCACCCGGCGGCGTGTCGTTCACCCGGCGCCGTGTCGTTCACCCGGCGCCGTGTCGCCGCCGCGGGCTCCACGCCATCGGTTGGTCTCTCGTGAACACATCGACTACACTCCATAAGACTGCGAGACGAGTCGGGCGACACACTCCTGCCGGTCGCTTCCCCACCTGGGTACCGGCCGCA
>CAWJRV010000047.1:0-19100 GCA_963845355.1 uncultured Actinomycetes bacterium | reverse complement strand
ACCTGGGCTTGTCGCAGAATAAGTATTTGGCTAAAATGCCAAGTACTCAATTGCCGATACATCTCCAGGGAACCCGCGGATCACGAGGTAAGCATGAAACGCCAGGATCGGTACGAGGCACGGGTGCGTGTCGTGAAAGCGATGGCACACCCCACTCGGATGTTCATCGTAGATGAGTTATCCCGCTCGGGTGAGCGGTGTGTCTGCGAACTGACCGAGATGGTTGGGGCCGACATCTCCACCGTCTCGAAGCACTTGGCGATCCTCAAGAATGTGGGCATTATTGGTGATGATAAACGCGGCAACCAGGTGTTCTACCGGCTAAAAGTCCCCTGCATCATGGACTTCTTCCGCTGCGTTGAATCGGTCATCGATTGCCACGCCGCAGGTTGCAAGGTCTGCGGGTGCAAATAGAAGCAGTAGCGGCGTAGGCCGCTTTTTTCAGGAATTGTATTTGGCATTTTCGCCAAGGAGGTTGGTTTCATGGCCAAGATTGAAGTGTTCGATCCCCCGATGTGCTGCTCGACCGGCGTCTGCGGTCCGAGCGTCAATCCAGCGCTGCCCCGCCTGGCCGCTGATCTCGAATGGCTCAGAAGCCTGGGCGTTCAAGTCGAGCGTTACGGCCTGGCCCAGCAACCGGCCGCCTTCCGTGACAACGCGGCGGTTCGGGAGACCTTGGCGCAGGAGGGCGTCGAGTGCCTGCCTTTGTTCCGCGTCGATGACGTGACGGTCGGCAAAGGCGTGTATCCGACGCGCATGCAACTGGCCGAGTGGGTCGGACTTACCGCTCCAGCGGCGGCCCAGACGACTTGTTGTCAGTGCTCTTGCCGGCAGTCGCCTGCCCAGTCTTGAAATGATCCGCGTCGCAAAATGCTCGGTAAGCGCGGGCAGAAGGAAGCTCTTATGCAGTTCATCGAGAACGCCACACGAAACTTGTTCTTTACGGGCAAAGGAGGCGTCGGAAAAACCTCGCTCGCCTGCGCGACGGCCGTGCAACTGGCAGATCGCGGGAAAAGAGTCCTGCTGGTTAGCACCGATCCGGCGTCGAACCTGGATGAGGTGCTGGGGGTTTCGCTGAGCGGCAAGCCCACGCCCGTGCCCGAAGTCCCCGGCCTGTGGGCCTTGAACGTCGATCCCAAGGCGGCTGCCCGCGAGTACCGGGAACGCCTTGTTGGCCCGTACCGGGGCGTGCTGCCAGATGCAGCCGTCGCCAGCATGGAAGAACAGCTTTCCGGCTCCTGCACCGTCGAGATCGCGGCCTTCGACGAGTTCTCGCGGCTCTTGGGCGATCCCAGCACGACTGCCGAGTTCGACCATGTCCTGTTCGACACGGCCCCCACCGGGCACACGCTGCGGCTCTTGTCGTTACCCTCGGCTTGGAATGGCTTCATCGAGACCAATACCACCGGCACCTCGTGTCTTGGGGCCGTTGGCGGGACTCCAGGCACAGCATGAATTGTACCGGGCGACTGTTGCAGCTCTGTCCAACGGAACCTTGACCACGTTGATTCTGGTCAGTCGGCCCGAGTCATCGTCGCTGGCCGAGGCTGCCCGTTGCAGTCGGGAACTGGCGGCCTTGGGCGTGGGCAATCAGCATCTGGTCATCAACGGCATCTTTCGAGCCTGCGTGGCTGACGACCCGGTCGCCCGGGCGATGGAGCGCCGCTGCAACGACGCCCTGTCGGCAATTCCCCAGTCGCTCGCGGCGTTTCCGCGCACGGAGTTCCCGCTGGCCCCGCACAATTTGCTTGGGGCCGCCGCGCTTCGCAGTTTCCTGCAAATAGCAGCCGTCCGTTCGTACCGAATCGAACTCGACGCTGTTCCATGGCGGTTTCACTGCCCTTGCCGCTGGTGGATCTTGTGGACGAAATCGCTGCGCCGGGCCGAGGAGTCGTGCTGACGATGGGCAAAGGCGGTGTCGGCAAAACCACGGTTGCCGCCGCCATCGCCGTTGAACTTGCTCGGCGAGGGTATCCGGTTCATTTGACGACCACCGATCCGGCGGCGCCACGTCCACAACGCCGTAGGCCGGGCGATTGCCGGGTTACACGTCAGCCGCATCGATCCGGCAGCGGAAACCGAAGCGTATCGGGCGGAAGTCCTGGCAACCGCTGGGGCCAACCTTGACGCCCAGGGGCTCGCCTTATTGGAAGAGGACCTGCGATCGCCTTGCACCGAGGAAATCGCCGTATTCCGGGCCTTTGCCAAGGCGGTCGAGGCCGGAAGGGACGGCTACGTCGTGCTCGACACGGCCCCCACCGGACATACGATCCTTCTGTTGGATGCGGCCCTGGCCTATCATCGGGAACTCTCGCGGCAAGCGACCGAATTGCCCACGGCGGTCCACGAGCTGCTCCCCAGGCTCCGCGATCCCGATTTCACCCGCGTACTGATCGTCACGCTTCCCGAAGCCACGCCGGTCCACGAGGCGGCGCGGCTGGTCGACGAGATCAGTGGTACCCGAAGCGATCCCGCTCAGCCGCCTCGCGCCGTACGGCGCCAGACCAGGCAAGGTGTTCCGCTACCCGGGACTCAAGGAGGAGTACTACCTCTACGACTTCCAGCCCGACACCGCGATCCTGGGGCAGCTCGGCATCGACACCAGGCGCATCGTCGGCGTACTGCGTCCGGCACCGCATGTGACGCTGTACCACCGCCACGAAAACCCCCTGTTCGATCAGGTCGTCGAGGGCCTCGCCGCCAAACGTAACGTCACCCTGGTGATCATTCCGCGCACCGACGAACAGCGGCGGCACTATTCGTCACTCGGCCTGGCCAACGTCATCGTGCCCGAAAAGGCGCTCGACGGCCTCAGCCTCATCGCCGCCGCCGACTTCGTCATCGGGGCGGGCGGCACCATGAACCGCGAAGCGGTCGCTCTGGGACACCCGCCTACACCATGTTCGCCGGCCGGTTGGGCGCCGTCGACGAGCGGCTGATCGCCGAGCATCGCCTGGGCCGCGCCGCGTCGGCCGACGACGTGGCGCTCAAAAAGAAGGCTCGCCACACCGTCGTGGCCGAACGCCGCGACCCGCAGCTCTTCGTCGACGAGATCCTGGCCGTGGCGCAGCGGCGCCTGGCCCGCCAACCGCTCGAGCCGGTGCTATGATCGAGGGAGCCGCGCACGAGCGCGCGCGCAGCGCGACGGTCGTCCTCCGCGACCGTCGGCACCGGGAGATCCCGTGAGAGAGCGCCTCTTCATCAGTCGCCACCGGATCTGGCAGATCGTCATCGACGCCGGGCTTGTCGCACTGGCGCTCTATCTGTCGTACCTGCTGCGCTTCGACTTCGCCACGCCACGCGTGTTCGCCCATCAGTTCCGCTGGGTGATCGCTCCCGTGGTCGCCGCCGAAGTGCTGGTCTTCATGCTCTTCGGCCTCTACAACAAGTGGTGGCGCTACTCGGGGGTGCGCGATCTCGTGTCGGTGTTCCTCGCGACCCTCGCGGCCGTGGCTCTCGGCATGATCGTGGCCGAGTACTTCGCCGACCGGGTGCAGCCCGCGATCTATGGGCGGTGGCACAACGACATCACCGCCCATCGCCTGCCCTGGTCGATCCTCGCCCTCGACTGGCTGCTGACCTTCGGTCTCATGGGCGGCGCCCGGCTGCTGGCCCGCATGATCTGGGAGAGGCCGTGGCGCCAGGACCTCGGCTACGATCGCAAGAAGGTGCTGATCCTGGGCGCGGGCGACGCCGGCGAGCTCGTCGTCCGCGAGATGCTGAAGACACGGCAAATCCGCTACCGCCCCGTCGGCTTTGTCGACGACCCAGAAAAAGAAGAACCTTCGCATCCACGGCGTGCGCGTGGTCGGCACCACCCGCCACCTGCCCTCGCTGATCGAGGAATACGCGGTCGAAGAGGTCATCATCGCGATGCCCTCGGTGGGCGGACGGCCTCTCGAAGACATCGCCCTGTCCTGCCGCAAGGCCAACGTTCCGGTCAAGACCCTGCCCGGCGTGTACGAACTGATCAAGGGCACCGTCACCATCGAGCAGCTCCGCGAGGTGCAGGTCGAAGACATCCTGGGCCGCCACGAAGTCTCGCTCGACTACGACAGCATCGACTACATCACCGGCGAGGTGGTCATGGTCACCGGCGCCGGCGGATTTATCGGCGGCGAGCTCTGCCGGCAGCTCGCCACCATGAGTCCACGCCTGCTGGTGTTAGTCGAGCACTCCGAAGGCAGCCTCTTTCAGATCGAGCACGAGCTCGAGACCGAGCGCCACTTCACCGATCTCGCGGCCTGCCTCGTCGACATCCGCGACAGGGCCAAACTGCGCGCGGTCTTCGAGACCTACCGCCCGGCGATCGTCTTTCACGCAGCCGCCTTCAAGCACGTGCCCATGATGCAGGCCAACCCGGCCGAAGCCTTCGACAACATCTGCTTCGCGACCCTGTCGGTGATCGAGGACGCGGTGCGCTTCGGCACCGGCCGTCTGGTCTCGATCTCCACCGACAAGGCCGTCGAGCCCGAAACGGTGATGGGCCTCTCGAAGGCCCTGACCGAGCGCATCGTCGAGACCATGGCGCGCGAGGCCGACGACACCAAGCTGATGACCGTGCGGTTCGGCAACGTGCTCGGCTCGAGCGGCAGCGTCGTGCCGCTGTTCCAGCGGCAGATCGCCGCCGGCGGACCGGTGACGGTCACCGACGAGCGCATGACGCGCTTCTTCATGACCATCCCCGAAGCGGTGCGGCTCGTCATTCAGGCCGGCGCCATGGGCGAGGGCGGCGAGATCTTCGTGCTCGACATGGGCGACCCCATGAAGATCGTCGACCTGGCGCGCGAGATGATCCGCCTGTCCGGGCTCGAACCCGGCCGCGACATCGAGATCGTCTTCGTCGGCAACCGCGGCAACGAGAAGTTGGACGAGAAGCTCTTCAACGTCGGCGAGCAGGCCGTCGGCACCACCCATCCCAAGATCGCCAAGGCCGTGCGCCGGCCTCTGCCTCGCGCCCTGCTCAAGCAGGAACTCGCCCGTATCCGCGAGGCGCTCGACCGGCACGACATCGAGACCGTCCTCACCGTGGCCCACGAGGTCGTGCGGCTTGCCGGGCCGGCCGCCGATGAACGACGCGTCGGGGCTCGAGCCGGCTCCGGACGCCGACCGTGACGCCACCCTCCCCGGCTTCGGCTCACGCGGACCGGACCGGATCCGGCAACGGCGGTGGCGACGGCCAGTCACGCTCGTCGGCGCCCGACGGTCGGCCGCTCATGCCGCGACCCCCACCGCCCCGACTTCGCGCCGGTAGGTCCCGCACTGAGCAGCCACCTCCTTCGCCAAGCTCAGCCTCGTCGGCCTGCTCGCCACCTACCTGTCCGTGTTCGTGGGGTTCCCGCGGGCAACGGCGGCGCGGCGCGTCGTGTTCGCCGCCATGGTGGTCTTCGCCGCCCTGCTCGCCGTGCTCTCGTTCGCGGCGCTGCGCTCGACCGGCGGCACGGCCAGCCGGTTGTCCCACCACCTGCCCCTGCTCAGCGTCGTCGGCCTCGGCGGCCTGGTGTTCCTGGCGGCCGCCACGTGGCTCGCGTGGCGGTACCCGCAGTGGGCGATGCCGGCCGTGATCGTCCTGGCGCCGCTGCGCGTCGGGGTCGAGCTGGGCTCGAAGACGAGCAACCTGCTCATTCCGCTGTACCTGCTGCTGATCGCCGTCGCCATCGCCGAGATGGTGGTCCGCGACCGGCTCAGACTGCCCGACGGCTGGCGACCCGACCCGGTACGCATCGCCCTCGCGGCGATGATCGCGGTGATGGGTCTCTCGTCGCTATGGGTGGGCCAGAACTACGCGCCGCACACCAGGGCGTTCGGCGACGCCCTGATCGAGCTCTTCGCCTTCTTCCTGCCGTTCGGTGTGCTCTACAACGTGATCTACCGCTACGCGAGCGACGCACGGCGCCTGCTGCGCCTGCTCGTCACGTTCGTGGGGGCCGGCGTCGCGATGGCCCTGATCGGCATCGTGCAGTACCCCACCCACCTGATCATCGTGAACCGGGCCGGCATCGAAAAGGCGGTCACGCTCGAGCACACCTTCCGCGCCAACGCGCTGTTCTGGGACCCCAACATCTTCGGCCGCTTTCTGGTGCTCGTCATGATCGTCGCCACGGCTCTGCTGCTGACCGCCCGCCTGCGTCACGACGCCGAGGGACGCCGGTACACCATCCTGCTGGGAGCCGCCATAGCGCTCGCGGCGGTCGCCTTCGTGGTCACGTTCTCGCGCTCGAGCGTGATCGGGCTGGCGACCGGCGCCCTGGTCCTCGAGATGGCCTGGCTCGGACGGCGCAAGGGCACGATCGCCGTCGTGGTCACCGTGCTCGTGCTGGCCGTGGGCGTCGGTGGTATCACGGTGCATCGTCACCACAAGGGCAACCCGTTCCGGTTCGACACGACCTCCGGCCTGAACAAGCTCACCGGCGGCCGCGTCTACCTGGTCAAGACCGGCCTGCGCATGTTCGAAAAGCGTCCTCTGGCCGGCGTGGGGCTGGGCGGCTTTCCGCTGGCCTACGCGCACTACCGCACCACGCACGCGGCGGTGCTCAGCCTGCGCGACAGCCACACGACGGTGGTGACGGTGGCGGCCGAGCAGGGTGTGATCGGCCTCACCGCGTTCGCCGCCCTGCTCGTGACGTTCTTCGGCACCACGCTGCGCAAGCGGCGCTTCGGGGCCGACCGCAGCCTCTACCTGTGGCAGGCCGCGATGGTCGCCTGCGTGCTGGCCATCTTCGTGCACAGTCTGAGCTACAACGCCTTCTTCGAGGACCCCTATATGTGGGTCTTCATGGCGCTGGCGTCGGCTACGGCCACGCGTATCGCGCGCGCCGATCCTGCTGCGATCGTCCCCGACGTTCCGGCGCCGAGCGGCGCGGCGCTCGCGGAGGCGACCGTCGGCGCCGGCACGGACACCTGAGGGGTCACCTGAGCGCCGACGCCGCCGCGGCCCGGCCGCGACGGCCGCGACGCGGCGGCGCTACGAGGTCGCGATGAGCACGGAACAGACCTTGTAGCTCGCCTCGACGTTGCCGGCGTTGTCGATCGAGTAGTAGCGGATCGTGTGCAGGCCGTCGTTTGAGTGGTTGGCCGGTGCGGGCACCACCACCGTGTTGCCCATGACCCAGGTGCCGCCGTCGACCTGGTACCAGGTCGCGCCGATCCCCGAGTAGGTGTCGTGGCCGGTCAGATGAACGGTCACATCGCTCGCCTGCGGGCCGGTCGGGGCATCGTCGGTGGTCGTCGGCCGCGAGGTGTCGATCATGACTGTGCACGACTTGGTCGGTTCGATGAGACCCGCCGCGTCGGTCGACCGGTAGTAGACGGTCACCGGACCGCTGCCGCCGCCGCGTTTCCAGACGGTGGTGAAGGCGAGGCTCGTGCCGGTCTGCCAGTGGCTCTGATCGCCCACGCTGTACTGCGTGCTGGTGCTGGCGACGTCGGTCGCGGTCAGCGTGAGGGTGAACGGCACCGCATGCCAGGTGGCCCCCGCGTTGTCGACTGTCACCGGCGGGGTCGTGTCGATGTTGACGTAGCCGGTCTTGACCGTCTCGGAATTGCCGGCGGAATCGACCGAGTAGTAGTCGACCTTGTACGAGCCGTCGGCGGTGAACGTGAGGGCGGCCGAGTAGGTCGCATAGGCGCCGCTGGAGTTGATGCGGTAGTAGGTGGCCGCTGCCCCGCCGCTCATGCCCGAGCCGCCGTCGCTCGGCACGAGGCTCACCGTCTGCGGGCTGGTCGTGGTCCACGTGGTGGCGTTGGCCACGAGGCCGGTGGCCGCGGTGACCGGCGGCGTGAGATCGACGTTCACATACCCGGTGTTCGTCGCCTCGATGTTGCCGACGGCGTCGACCGACCAGTAGGTGACGGTATGCGCGCCGTCATCGGATATCGTGAACGGGCCGCTGTAGGTCTGCTGGCCGCCACTGTTCACGGTGTAGTAGGTGTGGGCCACGCCGGACAGGCTGTCGCTGGCGTCGAGCGTGATGACCTGGGGAGTATCCTCCCAGCTCGAGTTCGAGTTGGGCGAAAGGCCCGTCGCCGCGGTGACCGGCGGCGCAGTGTCGATGTTCACGTAGCCGGTGTGCGGTCCTTCAGAGTTGCCCACGTTGTCGGTCGACCAGTACGTCACCCGGTGACGACCCATCCCGCTCACGGTGAACGGCGTTCCGCTGTAGGTCTGCTGGGCGCCGCCGTCGACCGAGTAGTAGGTGTGGGCGATGCCGGAGCCCGTGCCGTCGCTGGGCGTAAGGGTGACTGCCTGGCTCGTCGCCCGCCAACCGGACTGGTTGTCGGGCTGCAGTCCGGCCGCGGTGGTCTGCGGCGCCTGCGTGTCGATCTTCACCGTGCAGCTGCCCATCGTACTGACGTTGCCGGCGCCGTCCACGGCCTGGAACTGGTAGACGTTCGCGCCGTCGCCGGAGCCGTTTGGCGGGGCCGGCACCGTGAAGGCGTTGCCGGTCGCCGCAAGCCAGGTGCCCGAACCCTGCAGACGGTACTGCGTGCCGGCAATGCCGGAACCGCCGGTGTCTGCCGGGGTCAGGTGAACGGTGACGGCGCTGTTGTGCCAGGCGCTGTCGGCGTCGCTTGCGACGGTCGGCAGCGCGGTGTCGATGTTGACGTACCCCGTGTTTTGCGCCTCGGTGTTGCCCGCGCCGTCGACCGACCAATAGACGATCGTGTTCGTGCCCGTGGCCGTCACCGGGATCGTGAAGGCCCCGCTGTAAGTCTGCTGGCCGCCGCCGTTCACGGTGTAGTAGGTGTGCGCCACGCCGGACAACAGGTCGTTCGCGGTCAGAATGACCGGCTGGGCCGTGTTCTGCCAGCCGGAGTAGCTCGTGGCCTGCAGGCCGGAGGCTCCGCTCACCGGAGCGCTCGTGTCGATCTTCACCGTGCACGTGGTCGGCGCGCTCGCGTTGCCGGCGTTGTCGAGAGCCTGGATCTCGTAGACGTTCACGCCGTCGCCGGAGCCGTTGGACGGGGCCGGTACGACGAACGCGTTGCCTGTCGCCGTGAGCCAGGTGCCCGAACCCTGCAGACGGTACTGCGTGCCGGCAACGCCGGAACCGCCGGTGTCGGCAGGCGTCAGGTGAACGGTGACGGCGCTGTTGTGCCACAGGCCGTCGCTGTCGCTGCTCACGGTCGGCAGCGCCAGGTCGATGTTGGCGTAGCCGCTGTTGGCGGTCTCGGTGTTGCCCAGCGCGTCGACCGACCAGTACGTGATGAGGTTCGAACCCTGCGTGGACACGGTGAACGGGCTCGTGTAAGTCTGGGTCAGCCCGCCGTTCACCGTGTAGTAGGTGTGTGCGACGCCGCACCCCGGGCCGTCGTCGGCCGCAAGGGTGACCGTCTGAGCGTAGTCCTGCCACCCCGACACACCGTCGGCCATGAGACTGGTCGTGGTGGTGGTCGGCGGCGTGGTGTCGATGTTCACGTACCCGGTGTTCGCGGCTTCGGTGTTGCCCAGCGAGTCGACCGACCAGTAGGTCACCGGATGCTGTCCGTCGTCGGTGACGGTGAACGCGCCCGTGTAGACCTGCGGATCGCTGCCGTCGATGGTGAAGTACGTCGTCGCCACGCCCGGACCGTTGGGGTCGGTGGCGCTCAGCGTCACGGTCGGGGCGGTGTTGGTCGTCCAGCCCGAACTGTCGTCGGCCGAGAGTCCGGTCGCCGTCGTAACCGGTGTCGAGGCGTCGATGTTCACATAGCCGGTGTGGTGGGTCTCGACGTTACCGGCAGCATCGACCGACCAGTAGACGACGGTGTGCGAGCCTGGCGCCGAGACGGTGAAGGGCGCGGTGTACGTCTGCTGGGCACCGCTGTCGATCGTGTAGTAGGTGGCCGCGACACCCGACTGGGCATCGGTCGCCGACAGGGTCACGGTCTGGGGGGTCGTCACCCAACCGGTGTTGTTCGAGGTTTGCAGGTTGGTGGCGGTCGTGACCGGCGCCGTGGTCTCGATGTTCACGTAGCCGGTTTCCGCCGTGGACGCCACGCTCTTGCTGTTCGTGACGTAGAAGTAGACGGTGTGGTTGCCCGCGCCGGAGACGGTGATGGTCGCCGGGCTCGCGGCGGTCGTCAACGTGCCTCCGTCGACCTGGTAGTGGACCGTGAACGGGCCGTTGTCGCCGCCGCCGGTGATGGTCACCGTGGCCGAGGTGTTACGCCAGCCTGAGTGGCTGTCGGCCGCAAGGCCCGTGGCCTGGGCGTACGGGTTGGAGATGTTCACGTAGCCGGTGTGTTGCGCGGTCACGTTGCCCAAGGCATCGGTCGCCCAGTAGACGATCTTGTTCGAGCCCGACGCGGAGACCGTGAAGGGGGTGCCGGAGTAGGTCAGAGTCGACCCGCCGTTGACGGTGTAGTACGTGGCCGCAACGCCGGAACCGGCGTCGTTGGACGTCAAGGTGACGGTCTGACTGGTCGTCTGCCAGCCGGTAATATCGTCGACCTGCAGACCGGTCGGTGTGACGACCGGCCCCTGCGTGTCGATCTTCACCGTGCCACTACCGGTCGAGCTCACGTTACCGGCGTTGTCGAGAGCCTGGAACTGGTAAACGTGAGCACCGTCGTTGGAGCCGTCCGATGGGGCCGGCACGGTGAAGGCGTTGCCGGTCGCCGTCAGCCAGGTGCCCGAGCCCTGCAGGCGGTATTGAGTGCTCGCCACGCCGGAGCCGCCGGTGTCGGCCGGCGTCAGAGTGACCGTGACGGCGACGTTGTGCCAGAGGCTGTCGGCGTTGCTCGTGACGGTCGGCGCCGCGGTGTCGATGTTGACGTATCCGGTGTTGTGAGTCTCGATGTTGCCGGCTGCATCGACCGACCAGTAGACGACGGTGTTCGTGCCGGTCGCGCTCGCCGGGATCGTGAACGGCGTCATGTAGGTCGTCGTCGCGCCGCCGTTCACCGTGTAGTAGGTGTGAGCCACGCCGGAGCCCGCGCCGTCGCTCGGGGTGAGCGTCACGAGCTGGCTCGTGTTCTGCCAGCCGATGTTGGGGCCGGTCTGCAGGCCGCTCGCCGTGGTGACCGGCGCGAGGGTGTCGATGTTCACGTAGCCGGTATTATTGTTCTCGATGTTGCCGGCTGCATCGACCGACCAGTAGACGACGGTGTTCGTGCCGGTCGCGCTCGCCGGGATCGTGAACGGCGTCATGTAGGTCGTCGTCGCGCCGCCGTTCACCGTGTAGTAGGTGTGAGCCACGCCGGAGCCCGCGCCGTCGCTCGGGGTGAGCGTCACGAGCTGGCTCGTGTTCTGCCAGCCGATGTTGGGGCCGGTCTGCAGGCCGCTCGCCGTGGTGACCGGCGCGAGGGTGTCGATGTTCACGTAGCCGGTATTATTGTTCTCGATGTTGCCGGCTGCATCGACCGACCAGTAGACGACGGTGTTCGTGCCGGTCGCGCTCGCCGGGATCGTGAACGGCGTCATGTAGGTCGTCGTCGCGCCGCCGTTCACCGTGTAGTAGGTGTGAGCCACGCCGGAGCCCGCGCCGTCGCTCGGGGTGAGCGTCACGAGCTGGCTCGTGTTCTGCCAGCCGATGTTGGGGCCGGTCTGCAGGCCGCTCGCCGTGGTGACCGGCGCAGCGGTGTCGATGTTGACGTAGCCGGTGTTGTGAACCTCGGTGTTGTTCATCGCATCGACCGACCAGTAGACGACGGTGTTCGTGCCGGTCGCGCTCGCCGGGATCGTGAACGGCGTCATGTAGGTCGTCGTCGCGCCGCCGTTCACCGTGTAGTAGGTGTGAGCCACGCCGGAGCCCGCGCCGTCGCTCGGGGTGAGCGTCACGAGCTGGCTCGTGTTCTGCCAGCCGATGTTGGGGCCGGTCTGCAGGCCGCTCGCCGTGGTGACCGGCGCGGCCGTGTCGATGTTGACGTAGCCGGTGTTGGTCGCCTCGACGTTGCCGGCTGCATCGACCGAGTGATACGTCACCGTGTGCGAGCCGTTGCCGCCGACCAGGATGGGTCCGCCGGCGTAGAGCTGCTGGGCGCCGGAATCGACGGTGTAGTAGGTGGCGGCCACGCCGGAGAGATCGTCCGTCGGGTTGAACGTCACCGACTGACTGGTCGTGATCCAGCCGGAATGGTTGTTGGCCTGAAGGCCGGTCGCGGTGGTGACCGGCGCCGCGGTGTCGATATTCACGTAGCCGGTCTGCGTAGCGCTCTGCACGCCCAGGTCGTTCTGCGCGTAGAAGAGGAGCGTGTGGCTGGCCGCACCGGAGACGGGAATGCTCGCCGGACTCGCGACGCTCTGCCAGGCGCCGGTATCGAGCTTGTAGAAGATGGTGATCGGCGCATGGTCGCCGCCGCCGGTGATGGTCACGGTGACCGGCGTGTTGCGCCAGCCTGAGTGGTTGTCGGCCGCAAGGCCCGTGGCTTGGGCATACGGGTTGGAGATGTTCACCCAGCCGGTGTGCACCGCCTCGACGTTGCCGGCGGCATCGGTCGACCAGTAGGTCACCGGGTGCTGGCCGATGCCCGACACGGTGAAACTGCCCGTATAGGTCTGGGTGCCGCCGCCGTCGAGGGTGTAGTACGTCGCCGCGACGCCCGAACCGGTGCCGTCGCTGGGCGTCAGGCTCACCGTCTGACTGGTGGTGCGCCACTGTGAGAACTGGTCGGGGGCCAGGCCATCGGCCGCCGTCGTCGGCGGCGTGGCGTCGATCCACACGGTGCAGCTACCGGTCGCGCTCACGTTGCCGGCGTTGTCGAGAGCCTGGAACTGGTAGGTGTGTACACCGTCATTCGAGCCGTCCGTGGGGGCCGGCACAGTAAAGGCGTTACCGGTCGCCGTGAGCCAGGTGCCGGAGCCGAGCAGGCGGTACTGCGTGCCGGCGAGGCCGCTCCCGCCCGTATCGTTCGCGGTCAGATGGACGGTGACGGCGGTGGTGTGCCAGGCGCTGTCGGCGTCGCTTGCGACGGTCGGCGCCAGCAGATCGATGTTGACGTAGCCGGTGTTGTGAGCCTCGGTGTTGTTCATCGCGTCGACCGACCAGTAGACGATGGTGTTCGTGCCGGTCGCGGACACGGTGAACGGGACGGTGTATGTCTGTGTGCCGCCGCCGTTCACGGTGTAGTAGGTGTGCGCCACGCCGGACAGCGGATCGCTCGGGGTCAGAGTGACGAGCTGGCTCGTGTTCTGCCAGCCCGAGCTGCCGCTGGCCTGCAGGCCGGTCGCGGTGGTCACCGGCGGCGCGGTGTCGATGTTCACGTAGCCGGTGTTGGTCGCCTCGACGTTGCCGGCCGCGTCGACCGAGTAGTAGGTCACCGTGTGGGAGCCGTTGCCGCCGACGAGGAAGGGTCCGGTGTAGAGCAGCTGCGAGCCCGCGTCGATCGTGTAGTAGGTGGCGGTGACCCCGGACTGGGCGTCGGTGGGAGTCAGCGTCACGCTCTGGCTCGTCGTAGCCCAGCCGGAATGATTGTTGGCCTGAAGGCCGGTCGCCGCGGTGACCGGCGCCGTTGTGTCGATGTTCACGTAGCCGGTGTGCTGCGCCTCGGTATTGCCGGCCACGTCGACCGACCAGTACTTGACCGTGTGCGTGCCCGATGTCGAGACCGTGAAGGGCTTCGTGTAGGTCGTCGTAGCGCCGCCGTCGACGGTGTAGTAGGTGGCCTTGACCCCGGACTGGGCGTCGGTGGCCGTCAGCGCCACGCTCTGACCGGTCGTGCGCCAACCCGTGTTGTTGGCGGCCTGCAGGCCGGTAGCGGTCGTGACCGGAGGCGTCGTGTCGATCAGATAGGTCGCCACGACCCCGCCGTTGCCGCACGCCCACAAGCTGCCACCCGCGTTGACGATGCTCCGCAAGGCCTGTGTCGTCGGCGACGTCTGCTTGGCCCACGTCGTGCCGCCGTTGGTTGAGTTTCTGATAGTGCCACTGGTCCCGATCGCCCAGCCGTTGTTGGCGTCGATCGCGTCGACGCCGTACAGCGTGACGGTGACACCCGATGTCTGAGCCGTCCATGTGGTGCCACCGTTCGTGGTGTGTGAGATCTTGCCGGTGGCGGCCACGACCCAGCCGTTGTTTGCGTCGATGAAGTGCACGCCGTAGATCGTGCCGGTGATGCCCGTCGTGGTCGGCGTGGTCCAGGTGGTGCCGCCGTTCACGGTGTGCCGCACAGTGCCGCCGGAGCCTGTGACCCAGCCGTTGTTGGCGTCCGTGAAGTCGACAGCGTACAGGCTTGAATTGGTGGTCGACGTCTGCGGCGCCCAGGTGGAGCCGCCGGCAGTGCTACCGTTTGCGGTATGGCGGATCAGGCCGCCGGTACCCACGACCCAGCCCGAGTCGACGCCGGAGAAGCAGACGCCGCGCAGGGTCGAGGTCGTGCCCGACGTCTGGACCACCCACGTGGTGCCACCGTTCAACGTGCGGTCGATCGTGCCGTTGTTGCCGACCGCCCAGCCTTCCTGTGAGTTGACGAAGAAGACGCCGCGCAGTGCCTGGGTCGTGTTCGAGGTCTGCGCGGTCCACGTCGTGCCGCCGTTCGTGGTATGGCGGATCACGCCGCCGTTGCCCACGAACCAGCCGTTGTTTGCGTCGGTGAAACACACGCCGTAGAGCGTCCCCGTGACGCCCGAGGTCTGCTTGGTCCAGGTGTTGTAGGTCGCCGCGTGCGCACTGCCCGGAGCGATCGCCGCCGACAGGGTGAGCATGCAGAACAACGCCAGAGCCGAGAGGCACGCGGCCCGCGACGCCCGCCTGCGACGGTCGCCGGATGGCTGAGTCCCACGAGTGGACCAGCGCCGCGGCATGATCTCCGCCCTATGTCCTCGTGCTCCCGGCATGCTCACCTCATCTCCCTCAAGTCGATCCCTCCGCCGCCTTGACGGACGCCCCGCGGTCTGGCCCGCTCGGGCACCTGCGGTGAAAGTCACCCGCAGTCACGCAGCAGGCAGCCACAGCAGTCGCCCGCCTTGCTTACTAGTTTCGGTACGTAGGTGCCTTTTCGGACCCTGGAACCGCCGACTTTAGACGAATTGACAGGTCGCGACGCGAGGCCCTGAGCACGCCGCCTATGCTCCTTTGACGACGTCGGCGATCTTCGCCGTCTGCTCGGGCGCGGACGGGCCGGCGGGCAGGGGCGGCCGTGCGGCCGCCCCTGCCCGCTCCTGAGTCGCGAGGTGCTGTATGCTTGAGGCCCCTTACCACCGCGCCGGGAGACTTCGATGCCGACCAACGAGACCCTGCCCGCGGACGGTCGTCCAAGCGCGCCCGACTCCGTCTATGCGGCGATCGAGCACGCGGCGGGCGAGTGCTACGTGCGCGCCCTCAAGGTGCTGCCCCCCGATGTCAAGGCGGCCCTGCGCGACGCTCGCGACGCCGAGACCGACCCGACCGGGCGCGTGCTGCTCGACATCATGGCCGCCAACGTCGATGTGGCCGAACGCGACACCAACCTCGTCTGCCAGGACACCGGCACGGTGGTCTTCTGGCTCGAAGTCGGCGAGGCCTGCGCGCTCAACCTGGCCAGGGTCACCGACGCGGTACGTGCCGGCACCGCCCGGGCCACGCTCGACCACTCGTTGCGGCCCAACGCCGTCCACCCCGTGACGCGGCAGAACACGCGCACGAACACGGGCCGCCACCTGCCCGTCATGCACTACGAGTTCGTGCCCGCGACAAGTGAGTTTCCGGGCGACGGCCTCAGGCTTCGCTGCCTGCCGAAGGGCTCGGGTTCCGAGAACATGAGCTTCCTGAAGATGCTGATCCCGGCCGACGGCGTGCGCGGCGTCAAGCGCTTCGTCCTCGAATGCGTCGTCGAGGCCGGCCCCAAGCCGTGCCCGCCGACCATCGTCGGCGTCGGGCTGGGCGGCACGAGCGACCTCTGCGCCGCGCTGGCCAAGAAGGCCGTGCTGCGCCCGCTCGGCAGCCACAACGACGACCCCGTGATCGCGGCTCTCGAGGACGAGCTGTTCGCGGCCGCGAACGAGCTCGGCATAGGCCCCATGGGCCTCGGCGGCAACGCCACTGTGCTCGGCGTGCACATCGAGCACGCCGACACCCACATCACCCAGAACCCCGTCGCGGTGAACCTGCAGTGCTGGGCCGCCCGCCGGTCGAGCGCGCTCGTCACGAGCGACGGCCACGTCACCTACGGCTTCTAGGCGAGGGACGATCATGACCGACGAGCTCAGGCTCCAGTTCCCGCTCACCGACCCCGACGCTCTGCGCTCATTGCACGTCGGCCAGCGCCTGCGTATCGACGGTCAGGTGATCGGCATCCGCGACGCCACCCAGATCGCCATGTTCGACCGCGGCGAGCAGCCGACCATGAGCCTCGCTGGGGCCGCGCTCATCCACACCGCGCCCAACGTTCGCAAGCTCGCCGACGGCCGCTACGAGAAGATCTGCATCGGCACTACCACGAGCGCCCGCATGAACCGCTTCACCCGCGGCCTGCTCGAGCAGTACGGGGCGCGAGCGATCATCGGCAAGGGCGGTCTGCTGGCCGACTCGCTGCCGGTGCTGGCGGAGTTCGGCGGAGTGTATCTGGCGATCTGCGGCGGCGCCGCAGCCCTCGAGACGACCCAGATCGAGGCCATCGAGGAGGTCGAGTTCGAAGAGTTGCTGCCC
This sequence comes from uncultured Actinomycetes bacterium, assembly GCA_963845355.1. GTDB lineage: Bacteria > Actinomycetota > Thermoleophilia > UBA2241 > UBA2241 > Bog-752. The sequence goes on along the minus strand of CAWJRV010000047.1, from coordinate 2,556 downwards.
GAGTGCCTCTGGAAGTTCCGCGTGCGCGACTTCGGCCCGCTGATCGTCGCCATGGACACGCATGGTCACAGCCTCTACGAGACCGTGCGCGACCAGGCGCGCCTCAAGCTCGAGGAGCTTACGGCGCGGTTCTAGCGCGACCGCTCGATGGTGCGCCCGTATCGCCGTTGCGCGCTCGGTATGCTGGCCTCGTTCAGCGATCGCGGAGACGAGGGTTCATGCCCATCAGCACAGCACTGACTGACGATCCTCACTACTCCGCCGACTCCGTCTACGCGCGCGTCGAAGACGCCGCCAGGAAGCTCTACGTCGACGCGCTCAAACTCTTTCCGCCCGACGTCAAGGCGGCGCTCGCCAGAGCGCACGCCACGGAGACCTCAGAGAACGGCATCGATGTACTCGACGTCATGCTCGAGACCATCGATGTAGCCGAGCGCGACCGGAACCTCGTCTGCCAGGACACCGGCACGGTCGTCTACTGGATCGAGGCAGGCTGCGACAGCCCGCTCGAGCTCGCCCGCATCGCCGCCGCGGTCAGACGCGGCACCGCGCGCGCCACGCTCGAACACCCGCTACGCTCGAATGCCGTGCACCCGCTGACGCGCGAGCACACCCGCACGAACACGGGGCGGTTACTGCCGGCCATGCACTACGAGTTCGTCGCCGGCCGCGACGTGACCCTCCACTGCCTGCCCAAGGGCTCGGGCTGCGAGAACATGAGCTTTCTGAAGATGCTGGTGCCCGCCGACGGCGTGCGCGGCGTCAAGCGCTTCATCCTCGAGTGCCTCGTCTCGGCGGCCGGCAAGCCCTGCCCGCCGGGCATCTGCGGTGTCGGCCTGGGCGGCACCGCCGACCTCTGCGCGACGCTCGCCAAACGGGCCCTGCTGCGCCCGATCGGCACGCACAACGAAGACCCGCTGGTCGCGGCGCTCGAAGACGAGCTTTTCGCGCTCGCCAACGAGCTCGGCATCGGCCCCATGGGCCTGGGCGGGCGCAACACCGTCCTCGCGCTGCATATCGAACACGCGCACACGCACATCACGCAGAACCCGGTGGCCGTCAGCATGCAGTGCTGGGCGGCGCGCCGCGCCAGCGCCCGCGTCACACCCGACGGTGCCATCGCCTATGGTTTCTGAGCGAGCGCGAACGCCGAGCAAGCGAGGGGAAGGAGGGCGGTGAGCGACCGCCTGGCACGACTCGAGGGACGCCACCTCAGGTTCCCGCTCGACGAGCCCGACGCCCTGCGCGAGCTGCACGTCGGCGAACGGCTGTGGGTCGACGGGCAGGTCATCGGCCTGCGCGACGCCACCCACATCGCCATCTTCGACCGCGGCGAGCGCCCGGCCACCGACCTGCGCGGCGCGGCCGTCCTGCACACCGCGCCCAACGTGCGCGTGCTGCCCGACGGCCGCTACGAGAAGGTCTGCATCGGCACCACGACCAGCGCCCGCATGAGCCGCTTCACGCGGCCCCTCATGAGCGACTACGGCGTGCGCGCCATCATGGGCAAGGCGGGCCTGGCGCCCGACGCGCTGCCCGTGCTGGCCGAGTTCGGTGGCGTCTACCTGGCCCTCGTCGGCGGCTCAGCGGCACTCGAGACGACCCAGATCGAGGCCATCGAGGGGGTCGAGTTCGAGCAGTACCTGCCCGAGTGCCTGTGGCGCTTTCGGGTCAGGCACTTCGGGCCCTTGTTCGTAGCCATGGACAGCCACGGCGAGAGCCTCTTCGAGGCCGTCCAGGGACAGGCGGCGCGCACGCTCGAGCAACTCGCGGCGCGCCTCTAGAAACAGCCGGCTACGGCGTTGCCTCACCTCGGGGCCGGACCCACAGTCGGGCCCGGGCCCACCGCCACCCTTACGCCGCGAGCCCCACACGCTCGCTCGCCTGGCGGCCCAGGGCGAACTGGCGGATCATCTGCGTGCAGAAGGCAGGCAGGTCGGACGGGTTGCGACTCGACACGACGGCCCGGTCGACGACCACCTCGCGGTCGACCCAATGCCCGCCGGCGTTGCGGATGTCGGTGCGTACGCTCGGATACGACGTGATCGTGAGGCCCCGCACGACGTCGGCCTCGACCATGGTCCAGGGCCCATGACAGATGACCGCGATCGGCACCCCGGTCAGAAAGCTCTGCCGCACGAACTCGACGGCGCGCTCGTTCATGCGCAGCTTGTCGGGGTTGCTTACTCCGCCGGGCAGCACGAGCCCTTCGTAGTCGTTGGGACTCGCCTCGTCGACCGTCCGGTCGACCGCCACGGTCTGACCCTTCTCGCCATGGACGACGGCCTGTACCTGACCGTCGTGGATGGAGAGCAGGTCGATCTGTGCGCCGGCCTCCTGCAGGGTGTGCAGCGGCTCCATGAGCTCTGACTCTTCGACGCCGTCGGTGAAGAGGATGGCGACACGCTTGCCGTGCAGCTCATCGGACATGGGATCCTCCCGGTCGTGCCTGTTTCAACCGATCCAGAGAGAGTTCCCCAAGGGTCGCGCCGAAAACGCCCCGCGCCGTATGGCCGACCGTGGCCACCATCCGACGTCTCGAGCGGGCGGCAGCAT
>CAWJRV010000046.1:0-55337 GCA_963845355.1 uncultured Actinomycetes bacterium | reverse complement strand
AGCCCGCCGATCCAGGCCCAGTCGGCCAGCGTCCACATCACGTCGCCGGGCTTTGGAAAAAATTCATGCACCATCTCGACATTGGGGAGGTGCCCGAGCAGCACGCGATGGGCGTGAGCGCGCCCTTGGGGTTTCCTGTCGTGCCGGAAGTGTAGATGATGATGGCGGGATCGTCGGCCGATGTATCGACAGTCGTAAATGACGCCGAGGCGGACTAATGGCCGTCCAGAATGATTTGGCGTCAACGCCGGCCGGGCCGCCGATGACGTAGACCTGCTTCAGATCGGGCAGCCGGTCGCGTATTTTCGAAAGCTTTTCCCAGCCGCTCTCGTCGGTCACGACCGCCTTGGCGCCGGAATTGGCGAGGCGAAATTCGAGCGCATCCTCGCCGAACAGCGCAAACAGCGGCACCGATACCAGCCCCGAGCGAAACGCTGCCAGATGCGCGATCGGCAGTTCCAGCGACTGCGATAGAAAAACCGCGACGCGATCGCCGCGAAGGAGACCATCCGCCTGCAAGACATTGGCGAAGCGCGTCGAATATGCGCGCAACGCGTCGAACGAGGTACGCGTGGTCGTGCCGTCTTCATCAACATAGATCAGCGCCAACCGGTTGGAACCATCGGCATGGCGATCGCAGCATGCAGTCGCGATATTGAACCGTGCCGGGATGTCCCAGCGAAAATCGCGGCAGAGGGTGGCGTAGTCGGTGGTTTCGGCAAGCATGAGCAACGGCTCTTTCCTTCTTCACCTCTCCCCGTTCTTCACGGGCAGAGGTCGCGCGCGCAGCGAGCTGGCGAGGGGCTTGTCACGACAAGCACTGCAATTGCGGAGAGTCCCCTCACCCGAAGCCTTCGGCTTCGACATCTCCCCGCAAGCGGGGCGAGGTCAGGAAGTCAGCGCCGCCTTCACCAGGCCGCTGGCCTTGGCAAAATCCATTTGGCCGGTGTATTTCGCCTTCAGCACCGCGATCACCTTGCCCATGTCCTTCATGCCGGCGGCACTGGTTTCCGCGATCGCGGAGGCGATCGCCGCCTTGATGTCGTCGTCGGACATCTGCGTCGGCAGATAGGCGGAAATGACCGCGATCTCCTCGCGCTCCTGCGCGGCGAGTTCGGCGCGGCCGCCCTTCTCATAGAGCTCGACGCTCTCCTGGCGCTGCTTGATCATTTTCTGCAGCACGGCCAGCAAGTCAGCGTCGCCGAGCGGCGGCTTGCCTTCCCCGCGCGCGGCAATGTCGGCGTTCTTGATGGTGGAATTGACCATGCGCAGCGTGGAAAGCTTGCGCTCGTCCTTGGCTCGCATCGCGTCCTTGACGGCGTTGTTGATGTCGTCGCGCAGCATCGTTGTATCCTTTCGCGGGGCCATCGACGGCCGCACCAAACCTCTGATCTAGGCGGTTCGTGCCAGCCAGACAACCGTTGAACGGCCGGGTGGCGCTAAATCCGAAGCCATTCGACCAGGGCGCCGATCGTAGCCTCAGGCCGCTCGACCTGCGGAAGGTGACCGCAATGCGGGAGGATCACGAGCTTCGCACCCGGAATGCCCTCGGCCATCTCCACCGACAGCGAATTCGGAATCGTATGGTCTTCGTCACCAGACAAGACCAGCGTCGGGCAGGCAATCGTAGCCATCGTGGGGCGCGAATCCGCCCGGCCGATGATGGCGGTCTGCTGGCCCGCGAAGGCCTCGGGGCCGACATCGTCGCCCATGTCGCGCACCAGTTGGCGCAAGCCTGCATCGTCGCGCCGCGAGGGATGCACAAAGATCGGAAACAGATCGTCGAGGATGGCGCGATATTCGCCGGCCTGCGCACGGGCGATCTGGCCGAGGCGGCGCGCGCTCGCCTCCGCCGTATCCGGGCGCGCCTGCGTGTTGATTAATGCCAGTTTGGCAACCCGCTCCGGCGCATGTCGCATGATCTCGAAGGCGATGTAGCCGCCCATCGAATGCCCGGCCAGCGCGAAGCGCGGCGGCGCTTCAGTGAGAATGCGCCGCGCGATCGCGCCCATGTTGTCGTCGCGGATGTGGTTGGCAACCGTTACCGGGCCGAAGCGCCACAGCGCGGGCACGACCGGGGCGTAGATGCGGGGCGAGATACCAGGCCCGGGACCAGCAGAATCGGCATCGTACTTGTCAAAGCATACTCCCAACCTCATGGCCTGGGCCTCCAGGATTTCCGGCCTCCTCCTGAGGAGCGGCCCATTGGCCGCGTCTCGAAGGATGGGACGAAACTCACCATGGTGACCAGCCTCATGCTTCGAGACGCGCGATCGCAGGCCGCGTAAACTTGCCTGCGAAAGCGCTCCTCAGCATGAGGTTGGGCGAAATTCCGGTTTTCGCATGTGAATCCGCAGCCGACGCCTTTGACGCGCGGGCGTGCGGCGACTATGTAATGCGCTCATGACAACACCTGAAAACGCTTTGGCCTGGCCGGATCACAAACCGACCGCGCTGCTCGTGCTTGCCGACGGCACCGTGCTGGAGGGCTATGGCCTCGGCGCGGAGGGACAGGCCGCCGGCGAAGTCTGCTTCAACACCGCGATGACCGGCTATCAGGAGATCCTCACCGATCCCTCTTATGCCGGACAGCTCGTCACCTTCACCTTCCCGCATATCGGCAATGTCGGCACCAATGAGGAAGACATCGAGACGGTGAACATGGCGGCGACGCCGGGCGCGCGCGGCGTGATCCTGCGCGCCGCCATCACCGATCCGTCGAACTACCGCGCCACGCGGCATCTCGACCGATGGCTGAAGGCGCGCGGCATTATCGGCCTGTCCGGCATCGACACCCGCGCACTGACCGCGCTGATCCGCGCCAAGGGCATGCCCAATGCCGTGATCGCGCACGCGCCGCGACGGCGAGTTCGACCTGCACGGGCTAAAGCAGGAGGCCCGCGAATGGCCCGGCCTCGAGGGCATGGACCTGGTGCCGATGGTCACCTCAGGCCAGCGCTTCACCTGGGACGAGACGCCGTGGGCGTGGGAGAAGGGTTTTGGCCGGCAGACCGAGGCCGAATTCAATGTGGTCGCCATCGATTACGGCATCAAGCGCAACATTCTGCGGCTGCTGGCGGAGAGGGCTGCAGGATCACCGTCGTGCCGGCGACCACCTCGGCCGAAGAAATTTTGGGGATGAATCCCGACGGCGTGTTCCTGTCGAACGGCCCGGCGACCCCGCCGAAACCGGCAAATATGCGGTGCCGGTGATCCAGAAGGTGATCGCCTCGGGAACGCCGACGTTCGGCATCTGCCTTGGCCATCAGATGCTGGGGCTTGCCGTCGGCGCCAGGACCAAGAAGATGCATCAGGGCCATCACGGCGCCAATCATCCGGTCCGGGACGAGACGACTGGCAAAGTGGAAATCACCTCGATGAACCACGGTTTCGCGGTCGATCAGGCAACGCTGCCGAAGGGCGCGACGCAGACCCACGTCTCGTTGTTCGACGGCTCCAATTGCGGGATCGCGCTCGACGGCAGGCCGGTATTCTCGGTGCAGTACCACCCGGAAGCTTCCCCGGGCCCGCGCGACTCGCATTATCTGTTCAGGCGCTTTGCCGACCTGATGCGGGCGAGGAAGGGCGCTTGAGAGGTGACCGACGTCTGATGGGAATGATGGATTCTGGGATGCTTGGCGGGCGCTTGTCTCAGTCGTGGGTGAGCTGCTAGCCACCAGACTATCGATGGCATGGACAGGGCCTGCCGGACCATCTAACGCATCATCGGGCGATCCGGTCGGCGACCGCAACCCGGCTCTTGCAAGACCCCAAGAGATTTCCAAGAGACCCGTGCGAGACACCCAGGCCCATGGACGACTGGATCGATTATTACGATTCCACGCATACGATCTATGCGAGCAAGCTGCATCGCGACCTGCATTTCCAGCTCATCGCGCGGGACATCATCGGCTACATCTCCTCGCCCGACGCGGTGGTACTCGATTATGCCTGCGGCGAAGCGCTGTCGGCGGCCAAGGTGGCGGAGGCCTGCGGCAAGCTCATCCTGGCGGAGCCGGCGCCCGGCGTGCGCGGCCGGCTGATCGCGCGCTTTGCGCCGAACACCAAGATCCGGGTGCGTTCGCTCGATGACTTGCAGGAAGATGGAGGAGAAATCGGTCGATCTCGCGGTGATGAATTCGGTCGCGCAATACATGACCCCGGCCGAGCTCGATGCCGCGTTCGCGGTCGATCAGGCGGCTGTTGAAGCCCGGCGGCCGGCTGGTTCTGGGCGATATCCTGCGCCCCGAGGTCGGCATGGCCAGGGACGTGATCGCGCTGTTGCGGTTCGCCGGCCAAGCACGGCTTCCTGAAGGACGCGCTGATCGGGCTGGTCGCCACCGCGCTGTCGGACTACCGGCAATTGCGCACGCCGGTCGGGCTGCAGCGCTACAGCGAAGCCGAGATGATCGCGAAGCTGGCGGCGGCGGGATTTACCGCCTCGCGCGCGCCATTTCAATATCGGGCATAATCCGTGGCGGATGACCTTCGTGGCGCGGCACCGCTCTGAGCGCTGCACGCCGGCCGGTTAGGGTTAATCGAGCGGCAGGCGTGGCTCACCGCGCCGTGATCGGCGATGATCGCGATCGGCCCGGTGGCGGAAAGCGTCGACGCGAGAGCAGTGCATCGCTCTTTATCCTGGTTCAAATCCAGGCCGGGCCTCCACGCTTCGCCCTCGCGCGGCTTCGCGCGGCGCGGCCACGCTGGAGCCGGCGGCGGCAAGCGTGTCCGGCGCAGCTTGAGCCCGGCGAAAGCGCAGACGGACCGCACGCGCCGTAGCTCGCAGACGCGAAGACCTCGCCAGAATCGCACCCAAAATGCCGGTTGATGGGGGCTTTAAGACCCTTTCGCGGCTGCGGAATTTGGTCTAAAGACCACCCGCGCGCGAGGGCAATCCTGGCGCTCGGGCTCGAGGGACGCGCGGCATGCGCGCCCTTTTTTTGTGCCCAATTCCCTGTTCCCGCGAGACTTGATGCCCAAAAGAACCGACATCTCCACCATCCTGATCATCGGCGCCGGCCCCATCGTGATCGGCCAGGCCTGCGAATTCGATTATTCCGGCACCCAGGCGGTGAAGACCCTGAAGGAAGAGGGCTACCGCATCGTCCTGGTCAATTCCAATCCGGCCACCATCATGACCGATCCGGAACTGGCCGACGCCACCTATATCGAGCCGATCACCCCGGAAATCGTCGCCAAGATCATCGAGAAGGAACGCCACGTCATTCCCGGCGGCTTTGCGCTGCTGCCGACCATGGGCGGCCAGACCGCGCTGAACTGCGCGCTGTCGCTGCGCAAGCAGGGCACGCTGGCAAAATTCGACGTCGAGATGATCGGCGCCACCGCCGACGCCATCGACAAGGCCGAGGACCGCGGCCGTTTCCGCGAGGCCATGACCCGGATCGGGCTGGAGACGCCGCGCTCGGTGCAGACCAAGACGCTGCCCGACGCGCTGCGCGCGCTCGACGACATCGGCCTGCCCGCGATCATCCGCCCCTCCTTCACCATGGGCGGCACCGGCGGCGGCATCGCCTACACCAAGGCCGAGTTCATCGAGATCGTCGAGCGCGGCATCGACGCCTCCCCCACCGACGAAGTCCTGATCGAGGAATCGCGTGCTGGGGTGGAAAGAGTTCGAGATGGAGGTGGTGCGCGACAAGAACGACAATTGCATCATCATCTGCTCGATCGAGAACCTCGATCCGATGGGCGTGCATACCGGCGATTCCATCACGGTGGCGCCGGCGCTGACCCTGACCGACAAGGAATACCAGATCATGCGCGACGCCTCGCTGGCGGTGCTGCGCGAGATCGGGGTCGAGACCGGCGGCTCCAACGTGCAGTTCGGCGTCAATCCGGCCGACGGCCGCATGGTCGTGATCGAGATGAACCCGCGGGTGTCGCGCTCCTCGGCGCTGGCCTCCAAGGCCACCGGCTTTCCGATCGCCAAGGTCGCGGCCAAGCTCGCGGTCGGCTACACGCTCGACGAGATCGCCAACGACATCACCGGCGGCGCGACGCCGGCCTCGTTCGAGCCGACCATCGACTACGTCGTGACCAAAATTCCGCGCTTTGCGTTCGAGAAATTTCCCGGCGCCTCCACCACGCTGACCACCTCGATGAAGTCGGTCGGCGAAGTGATGGCGATCGGCCGCACCTTCCAGGAGAGCCTGCAGAAGGCGCTGCGCGGGCTGGAGACCGGGCTGACCGGCCTCGACGAGATCGAGATCGAGGGGCTCGGCCGCAGCGACGACAAGAACGCGATCCGCGCCGCGCTGGGCACGCCGACGCCGAACCGGCTGCTGCAGGTGGCGCAGGCGATGCGGCTCGGCTGGAGCAACGAGGAGATCTTCACCTCCTGCAAGATCGATCCGTGGTTCCTCGGCGAGATGCGCGGCATCGTCGAGATGGAAAGCAAGATCAAGGCAAAGCGGCCTGCCGGCAGAACGCGTTCGGCATGCGGACCCTGAAGGCGATGGGCTTTTCCGACGCGCGGCTCGCGGTGCTGGCGCGAGACCACCGAGGCCGAAGTCACGGCCAGGCGCCACGCGCTCGGGGTTCGCCCGGTGTTCAAGCGCATCGACACCTGCGCGGCCGAATTCGCCTCGCCCACCGCCTACATGTATTCGACCTATGAATCGCCGTTCGCAGGCCAGCTCGCCGACGAGAGCGCGCCGTCCGACAAGAACAAGGTCATCATTCTCGGCGGCGGCCCGAACCGGATCGGCCAGGGCATCGAGTTCGACTATTGCTGCTGCCATGCCTGCTTCGCGCTGCACGACGCCGGCTATGAAACCATCATGATCAACTGCAATCCGGAAACGGTGTCGACCGACTACGACACCGCCGACCGGCTGTATTTCGAGCCGCTGACCGTCCGAGGACGTGCTCGAGATCATCGCGACCGAGCGGCAGAACGGCACCCTGCACGGCGTGATCGTGCAGTTCGGCGGCCAGACGCCCGCTCAAACTCGCGCGCGCGCTGGAGGCGGCCGACGTGCCGATCCTCGGCACCTCGCCCGACGCCATCGACCTCGCCGAGGACCGCGACCGCTTCAAGCGCGTGCTCGACAAGCTGCGGCTGAAGCAGCCGAAGAACGGCATCGCCTATTCGGTCGAGCAGGCGCGGCTGGTCGCCGCCGATCTCGGGCTGCCGCTGGTGGTGCGCCCATCCTACGTGCTCGGCGGCCGCGCCATGCAGATCATCCGCGAGGACAGCCAGCTCGGCGATTACCTGCTCGGCACCCTGCCGGAGCTGGTGCCCGGCGACGTCAAGGCGCGCTACCCCAACGACAAGACCGGCCAGATCAACACCGTGCTCGGCACCAATCCCCTGCTGTTCGACCGCTATCTGTCCGACGCCATCGAGATCGACGTCGACTGCCTGTGCGACGGCAAGGACACCTTCATCGTCGGCATCATGGAGCATATCGAGGAAGCCGGCATTCACTCCGGCGACTCGCGCCTGCTCGCTGCCGCCGCATTCGCTCGATGCCGCGATGATCGCCGAGCTGGAGCGGCAGACCCGCGAGCTCGCGCTCGGCCTCGACGTGGTCGGGCTGATGAACGTGCAATACGCCATCAAGGACGGCGACATCTACGTGCTCGAAGTCAATCCGCGGGCCTCGCGCACGGTGCCGTTCGTCGCCAAGGTGATCGGCATGCCGGTGGCGAAGATCGCAGCGAGGCTGATGGCCGGCGAGAAGCTCGCGGACTTCAATCTGAAGAAGCGCAAGCTCGGCCATGTCGGCGTCAAGGAATTGGTGTTTCCGTTCGCCCGCTTCCCCGGCGTCGATACCGTGCTCGGCCCGGAGATGCGGTCGACCGGCGAGGTGATGGGCATCGACCGCTCGTTCGAGGTCGCCTTCGCCAAGAGCCAGCTCGGCGGCGGCACCCGCGTGCCGCGCAAGGGCACCGTGTTCGTCTCGGTCCGCGAGATCGACAAGGACCCGGATCGCGGAGGCGGTGCGGCTGCTGTCACTCGCTCGGCTTCAAGGTGATGGCGACCTCGGGCACCCAGCGCTTCCTCACCGATTTCGGGGTGCCGACCGAAAAGGTCAACAAGGTGCTGGAGGGCCGGCCGCATATCGTCGACGCCATCATGAACGGCGACATCCAGCTCGTCTTCAATACCACCGAGGGGCCGCAGGCGCTGGCCGACAGCCGCTCGTTGCGGCGAGCTGCCCTCTTGCATAAAGTGCCATATTACACCACTCTTTCGGGTGCCGTGGCGGCCGCGCAGGGCATCCGCGCCTATCTGGGCGGGGACCTTGAGGTCCGCACGCTGCAGAGTTATTTTTCCGAAACCTGATCGTTTGGGCCGGGCCTTTGCGTCCGGCAAATCGATCGGCAATGAAGCGCTCGTGACTGGAACTCGCCAGCCATGAGGGTGTTCTGTTTCGGCGTTTGTGCGGGCCGCGGATCGGTCCGCATGAAGTTGAAGGACGAAGAACGATGATGGAAAAGGTTCCGATGACCGCCGGCGGCTATGCCGCCCTCGAGGTCGAATTGAAGCAGCGCCAGTCGGTGGATCGTCCGCGCATCATCGAGCATATCGCGGAGGCGCGCTCGCATGGCGACCTTTCGGAGAACGCGGAATATCACGCCGCCAAGGAAGAGCAGTCCCACAATGAAGGCCGGATCGCCGAGCTCGAGGACAAGCTGGCGCGCGCCGACATCATCGATATCTGCAAGCTCTCCGGCGACACCATCAAGTTCGGCGCGACCGTCACGCTGGTCGACGAGGACACCGACAAGAAGGCGGTGTGGCAGATCGTCGGCGAGCCGGAAGCCGACGCCAAGAAGGGCCGCATCTCCATCACCTCGCCGCTGGCGCGCGCGCTGATCGGCAAGAAGAAGGGCGCCTCGGTGGAAGTGATGGCGCCCGGCGGCGCCAAGGCCTACGAGATCACCAAGGTCGAGTGGCGCTAGATCAGCTCCCGCAAGTGACGGTGCAAAAGAGCCGCGCTTCGACGCGGCTTTTTTTGCGCTGCAATCACTTCATGGCGCTGACAATGCTGGCGGAATGATTTGATCCTGGCAGGTGCCGACGTCACACGACTGATGACGTCTGCCGCGATATTGCGATACTGCTTGGATTCCTGTGTTTCAAACGAGGGGGCAATGACATGGATCAGATTTTGTCCAAATGGCAGCCGACGGCGCTCAGCCTGTTTCGCTTCATCACCGGGCTGCTGCTGTTTCAGTACGGCGTCGCGAAGATCTTCAAATTTCCGGCGCTGCCCATTTCGCCAAGTCGAGCCGTCTCGCTGATCTAGCGCCGCGGGCATGATCGAACTGGTGCTGGGCGGCGCTGCTGATGATCGGCCTGTTCACGCGGATCGTGGCCTTCATCCTGTCGGGTGAAATGGCATTCGCCTATTTCATCGGCCACGTTCAGACCGAAGAGCCGGCTTTTCTCCCGCTGCATCAACGGCGGCACCGCGGCGATCCTGTTCTGCTTCGCCTGCCTCTATCTCTGCGACGGCAGGCGGCGGACCGATCAGCGTCGACGCGATGATGGGCAAGAAGAGCTGAGACGCTCAATCGTCACTGTCATCCGCGTGGCGACGAAGCACGAACCGCAGACGTGCAATTGCCGTACAGGATCAGATTCCGGGTCGCGCATCGTTTGACGCGTCACCCGGAATGACGCGAAAGGCGTCAGCCCGCGCACCTTCACTTCCAGCGGCACCGCCGCCTCGTATTTGGAATTGTGCAGCACCAGCGAGGTCCGGACGTTGCGCACATGCGGCGCCGCCGTCAGATGGGTGACGAAATCCTGGAACGTCGCCATGTCGGGGGCGACGCATTTCAGGATGAAGTCGACCTCGCCCGACAGCATCCAGCATTCCCGCACCAGCGGCTCGGCGCGCACGAACTCCTCGAACGCGCGCAGATCGGCGTCGGCCTGGCTGGACAGATGCACCGAGGCGAACACCGTGACGTCGAAGCCGAGCCGGCGCGGATCCAGCAATCCGCGATAGCCCTGGATGTAGCCCTCCTCCTCCAGCGTCCGCACCCGGCGCAGGCAGGGCGGCGGAGAAATGCCGACGCGTTTGGCCAGTTCCACATTGGTGATTCGGCCGTCGGCCTGGATTTCGGTGAGGATCGACGCGTACACGCTTACGCGCCGCAGCCCTGACCGGGTCGCCCCGGCGCCCATGCCCAGATCGATCCACTCGCCACCCATCGGACCCATGTCGGCTCGCCGGCGGGGGCAGTCGTCGAGATGCGCGATGCCGAGTGCTGCCATATGTCGGCCCTCCGCGGCGGTCGCTAGCTGACGGTCAGGGTGTTCTCGCCGACCTTCACCTGGTGATTGCCGGCCAGATCGGTCGCCCAGGCCCGGATCTTGTACGTGCCCGGCGTGAGCGTGCAGACGAACTTCCACTGGTGCAGCGCTGCGCCGGTGCTGACCTTGCCGGCCATGAACACCTTGACCACGTTGCCCTGCTTGTCGAGCAGACGGAAGATGACGGCCGCCCGCGGCGCGAGGTTGTCGCCCACGCGGAAGCCGATCGACGCGACCTTGCCGCTCTTGACCGTCGCGGCCGCCGGCACCTTGATGGTCGGACCGTGCGTGTCGACGGTGATCGAGTCGGACATCGTCGGCGACGATGCGCCCGAGCGATCGGTGAACACGACGTAGACCGTCTTGGGCCCGTCGCCGGTGGTCAGATACCACGGCTTCTTGAGGGTGGAGTAGGGCTCGGGCAGGCCGGCCGGACCGTCCTTGTTGGTGAGCGTCATGCTCGTGACCTCGCCCGTCTTGCCCTGCGCGAACAGCGCAAGCTCCGCGGTCGAGCTGCGCGTCCAGGCCACGCCGTCGTCGATCTTTATGCTGGCGTTCCAGGGCGTGAAGGCGGCCGCCCACAGGTCGTTGACGGCGTGATTGCGGTTGTCGGTCCAGACGACCTGATAGTCGGAGATGGTCGGCTGGAGCTGCCGGGCCGTCGTCACAGCCACGGGGAACGGCTGGTGCAACGTCAGATCGTAGCCGCGTACGTCGAGGCTGTGCGCCGCGTTGCGCGCGTCGGTCCACACCACGAGGTCCTGGTCGATGGCGGGCGAGCTCTGGTCGCCGGCGGCCTCGCAGACCACGAACGGCACCCCGGTGAGCAGGTCGGCGCCGAGGATGTCGGTGCCCGTGGTCGCTGCGTTACCGGCGTCGCGCCACACCACGGTGTGGCCGCTGACCGACGGCTGGTCCTGGTCGGCGCGCTGGGTGTCGGGGTAGACGTCCCACGAATAGCCGGCCGCGTTGTCATAGGCGAAGATGTCCTGATCGCCATACCTGTTGTCGACCCAGACAACATAGTCGCCCGACACATCGGGCTCAGTCTGGTCGAAGCCGGCCTTGGGCTCCGGCGAGATCGGCCCGGCCAGACCGACCGTGTCGGTCGTGGGGTCGATGCGAGCCCCCCAGATGGCCCAGTCGCCGCTGCGCTGGTCCTGCCAGACGACCCAGTTCCCTGAGATGCGCGGCGCGGTCTGCTGCGCTGGGTTGGTGCAGACGGTAAACGGGGTTGAGGTCGTGACGTCGTAGCCGTAGATGTCGGCGTTGCCGGCGCGGTGGTCCTCCCAGACGACCAGGACATGGTTATCGGGCTGGCCGGGGTCGGTCTGGCTCACGCGCGGATCGATCTGGTCGCCGGCGGCGCTGCAGATGCAGGTGCCGGGCCCCTGGAGACCGTCGGCGTAGTAGATGTTCCACTCGCTCCCCGTCTTCTGCTGCCAGACGAGGTTGGAGCCCGACAGATCGGCATGCGACTCGGCGATCTTGTCGGCGGTGACGGCGTGGGCGGAACCGACGATGAGTTGAGTGGCGCTCGCCGATGCCGCGAACACCGCCGTGACTAGGACGACGGCAAACGTGACGGCGAGAACGGTCGTGAGCTTGGCCTTCATGGCCCCTCCTCCAGAAGGTCGCTGGCCGGGCGCGCCTATTCTATAGCTCAGAGGGACTCGATTGGCGAGCCGGGTGCGCGCCGTCAGCCGCGGCTCGCCACGAGGGGTCGCGGCAACGGCCCGCGCGCGAGCTCGGCGAAGCGCCCGATGCGCAGCGGCGTCACATCGATCTCGGGTTCGACCCCGTTGACGAGTTGGGTAACGAGCCGGCCGGTCACGGGCCCGAGACCCAGCCCCAGCATGCAGTGGCCGGCGGCCACGACCAGGTTGTCGTGGCGCGGGCTGCGGCCGATGATCGGCAGCCCGTCGGGCGTGCACGGGCGCAGGCCGCGCCAGAGCTCGAGCGGTTCGAGCTGCGCGGCGCCGGCGAGCGCCTCGCCGGCGCCGCGCCTGATCGCCGCCACCCGGTTCCAGCGCACCCGCATGTCGAGCCCGCCGAGCTCGAGCGTACCGGCCAGTCGCAGACGATCGCCCATGGGCGTGATCGCGACGCTGCTCGCGGCCTCGTAGCAGGGCAGCTCAGGCAGGTCGCTCGGTCGCCGTACCGTCACACCGTAGCCCTTGGCCGGCTCGATCGGCAGGTCGAGTCGCAGGCGCCGGCCGAGCGCCGGCGACCAGCTTCCGGCGGCCAGCACGACCGTGTCGGCCTCGATCTCGCCACGGGTGGTGAGCAATCGAGTGACCCGGCGGCCGCTGGTCTCGAGGCCGAGGACCTCGGTGCGAGGGTGCAGCTCGGCCCCCTCGACGGCGGCCAGGCGGGCAAGCTCCTCGACCGCCCGCCGCGGATCGCAGTGGGCGTCCTCGGGATAGAAGACCCCGCCGAACACTCCGGGCGCGAGGCCCGGCACGGCCTTGTGCACTTGCTCGGCGTCCCAGGCCTGAGAGAGGGCGCCGTAGCCGCCCGCCTCGGCGGCCTCGGCTGCGCCGGCCTCCCAGGCGGCCCGGTCACGATACGTCCACAGCCAGCCGCGCTGCTCGTAGCCGAACTCGACGCCGGGAAGGGCGGCGAGCTCGGCCCACAGGTCGGCGCTGCGACGCAGAAGGGCGCGCTGCACGGGCATAGCCTTCTCGCTGCGCTCACGGGCGCTGGCTCGGGCGAACATCCACAGCCAGCGCGCCAGCCGCGGCCGCGCCTGTGGAGCGATGTAGAACGGGCTGCTCGAATCGAGCATCCAGCGCAGACCCTTGCCGAGCGCCCCCGGCGAGGCCAGCGGGTAGACGTCGCTGGGCGTGATCAGGCCGGCGTTCGAGTGCGTAGCGCCGCCCAGGGCGCAGATGTCTTCGCGCTCGAGCAGCGCCACCGAGCGCCCCTCCGCGGCCAGGTAGTAGGCGGCCGACACACCGATGATGCCGCCGCCGACGATCGCTACGTCCACCCGTGCCCCCATGCCATGCCTCCTGACCGTCTGCGACCAGGCCGGCGAATCCGACCGCCGCACCGTCCGACCGCCGCACCCGTCCGACCGCCCTCGATTGTAGTCCACGCGGAGCAGGTCGCAGCGATGGCGGGACGGCGAGGCGAAGAGCGGGGCGGGGCGATGCGCGACGGGGCGGCGAAATCGGCGGGGCGGCGGCGCAGCCGCCGCCCCGCCCACTTCTGTTTATGAACGGATGGGCCCGGCCGCGGCGGGGGGGTCCGCGTGCGGCCAAGGACGGTCATGAGGGGGGTCAGTTCCCGTCCACGAGCCAGTGGTTATCATCCGTCGCGCGACAGATTCGCCGTCGGCCGGCCGGCTCCTTCGTCTGAGGCCGAGGTCTACAATGATCAAAGGGCCGAGCCCGAGGGAGTCCACTCATGACAACAGACACGTCGTCGAATGCCGGCGCTCCGCCGACCCTGCCGAACAAGGTCGTGGGCGGCCTACGGCCGCGCGTGTGGGACCTGGTGCTGGCCCTGTCTCTCTGCGCCGCCGGCCTGGCTCTCCTGCTCGCGGTGCCGAGCGCGACCGCCCCGTTCCATCGGTCGGCCGCCGTCGATATCGCGCTGCTGCTGGTCATGACCCTTCCCCTGGTCGCCGCGCGCAGCCATCCAAGGACGGTCTTCGCGATCATCGGCGCCGCCTCGATACTCGGCGCCGCCCTCGATTCGCCCGCCATCAACGTCGGCTACTGGTGCGGCGCGATCGCCCTCTACTTCGTCGTCTCACGCAGCGACATCTGGCACGGCCTGGTGGTCGCCATGCTGGCCTCGCTCACCCTGATCGTCATCTTCGCCATCCTGCTCTTGCGCGGCAGCGCGACGATCTGGCTGGCCCTCGGCGCCTGGTTTCTCTTTTCCGCGGTGTGGCTGGTCGGCGTGGTCGTGCACGCCTACCGCGAGAACGTCCGCGAAGCCCGGGATCGCGCCAGCGCCGAGCGCGAGCGCGCCGAGCTCTACCTGCACGACCTTGAGATGCACGCTCAGGAGGCGGTCGCCCTCGAGCGCAGCCGCCTCGCCCGCGAGCTGCACGACGTGGTCGGCCATGCCCTGAACGTGGTCGTACTGCAGGCCGGCGCCGCGCGGCGCGTCTTCGACAAACGACCCGAGGTGGTGCGCGAGTCGCTCGGCTCGATCGAAGCGACGGGTCGCCAGGCGCTCGGCGACATCGAGCGTCTCCTCGGCATCCTGCGAGCCGAAGCCGCCGACCGCGACGAGCTCGGACCGCAGCCCGGCCTGGCCGACATCGAGGGGCTCGTGGCTCAGGTACGCGAGGCCGGAGTGGCGGTCTCTGTGACCAGCGCCTGCAGCTCGGCCGACCTACCGTCGAGCGTCGATCTGTCGGCCTACCGGATCGTCCAGGAGGCGCTCACCAACACCTTGAAGCACGCCGGTCCGGGGGCGCACGCCGGCGTGGCCGTGCGCTGCACCGGGGAGTGGCTCGAGATCGAATGCCTGGACGACGGCCGCGGCCGGCCGGCCGACGGACCGTTCAACGAGAGGTTCAGCGGTGGTCGCGGCCTGCTGGGCATGCGCGAACGCGTGCTGCTGTTCGGCGGCGAGCTGCAGGTGGGTCCCCGTCCCGAAGGCGGTTTTCGCATCTACGCGCGGCTGCCGCTGGAGTCCACCGGGCAAGCCGGCGCGACATGACCCGGAACCGCGGCATGACCTGAAACCGCGGCATGACCGAGCGCCCCGACGTGAGCGAGTACACCGACAGGAGGTCCGCATGACCGCAGACGACACGATCCGGATCGTGCTGGTCGACGACGAGCAGATGGTGCGCCAGGGTCTGCGCATGATCCTCGAAAGCGAGGATGGCTTCGTCGTCGTCGGCGAGGCCGGCGAGGGCCGCGCGGCCGTCGAGCTCGTGAAGCGGCTCGACCCCGACGTGGTGCTGATGGACATCCAGATGCCGGGCATGAACGGGCTCGACGCGACACGCGAGATCGTCGCTCTTGGACGCGTCACCTCGTCACGCGTACTCGTGCTCACCACGTTCGACCTCGACGAGTACGTCTACGAGGCGCTGCGCGCCGGCGCCAGCGGGTTCCTGCTCAAGCGCACACCGGCCGCCGACCTCGTCGCCGGGGTGAGCGTGGTAGCCGCCGGAGAAGCTCTGCTGTCGCCCTCGGTCACCAAACGGCTGATCGGCGAGTTCGCCCGCCGGCCGGCGGCCGATCGACCCTCGCCGGCCGCACTCTCCGAGCTCACCGACCGCGAGCGCGAGGTGCTCGAGCTGATCGCTCACGGACTCTCGAACCGCGAGATCGCCGAGAAGCTGTTCCTGAGTGAAGGCACCGTCAAGACGCACATCAAGCGCATCTTCTTCAAGCTCGACCTGCGCGACCGCACGCAGGCGGTCATTCTCGCCTACGACGTCGGGATGGTGGCGCCGGCGGGATCCTGAACCGGAGATCCTGAATCGGACGGCTCGCGAGGTCGTAGACCGACGCTCGCCGACGGCGGGCGCCGGGCGCCGTCCTCTCCCCTGAAGTGCCGACATCTCCCCCTGCAGTTGACGCCAGGTTCCCCCCGCGGGGCGACGCCCGCCTGTGAGCGGGAGGTTAAGGTAGGACCCAGGTCGAGAAGTCTCAGCACGACGTACGCGAAGGGAGGCCAGCCAGATGTCGGAGCTAAGCCGCTCGCCGCTGTCCTGGTTTTTCGGCGTCGTCGTGCGACCGCGGAGCTGGCTGAACCTTCTCTATCTCGCCCTGGCGTTCCCGCTCGGCCTGTTCTACTTCGTCTTTCTCACCGTCTTTCTGTCGGTCGGCATCAGTCTCGCGATCATCTGGGTCGGCATCTTCATCCTCGGAGTGACCGCCGCCTGCTGGTGGGCTTTCGCCGCCTTCGAGCGCTCGCTTGCCGACGGGCTGCTGGGCACGGATCTGACCCCGGCTCCTGAGCCCTGGAGGCACGCCGACGGTACCTGGCCTCGCATCAAGGCGCATTTCGGCTCGAGCGCCACCTGGAAGGACCTTGCCTTCCTGTTCGTCAAGTTCCCGCTCGGCCTGCTGTCGTTCTGCGTCGTGGTCGTACTCGGCGCGACCTCGCTGGCCCTGGCCACGGCGCCGTTCTACTACCGTTTCGCGTACTCGACCGACGCCCACGGCGTGAGCCACCATGGTCTCGACTTCGGGATCTGGCACGTGGACCGCCTCGGGCCGGCCTTGCTGCTGGTGCCCGTCGGTCTGCTCCTGGGAGTCGTCTCGCTCCACGTCTTCAACGGCCTGGCGGCGATGTGGCGCGCCGTTGCCCGCGGCCTGCTGCCCGCCGACACCAGGCCGCGGCCCGTGACGCCCGTGGCATCCCAGACATATCAGGCCGCACCGCCGCTTGCGCCGCCGCTTGCCTCGCCACCCGACGTCCCGGGCCAGGCGCCGAGCTCGGCGGCGGGATCGCAGCCCCAGCCGGGGACCCCCTGGCCGCAGTGGCCGGCCTACCCCGGCTATCCGGGCTACCCAGGCTATCCTCCCTATCCGCCGCCGCCGTACCCGACACAGTCGCCGTATCCGCAGCAGCCTTATCCGCAGCAGCCTTATCCGCAGCAGCCGTATCCGCAGCAGCCGTATCCGCAGCAGCCGTATCCGCAGCAGCCGTACGGGCCGCAGGCGGGACAGCCTTCGGAGGCACAGGCCGGGGCGCCGACGCCCAGCGCACAATGGCCGGGCGCGCCGTGGCCGCAGTGGCCACCGCTGTTCGGCCCGCCGCAGGTCGCCGGCGGCCCACCCGCCGCGGCGCCGGTCGCGCCCTCGGTGCCGGAACCCCCTGCCGAGCCACCGGCCCAGCCGCCCGCATCAGGTCCGGCTGGGCCGGGCGAGGCTATGCCGCGTGAGGACCAGACCGCACCGCAGGAGGACCAGACCGCACCGCAGGAGGACCAGCCATGAGATCGACGCACCGTTCTGGCAGAACGCTGCCGGCAGCGAGCTTCGCTGCGCTCCTCTTGCTCTTCGCGCTCGTGGCGGCGCTGGCCGGCACTGCGCCCGCCGATGCCTCGTCGGTGGGCGCCGCGCGCCACGAGACGCTGAGCGTCGGGCGCCTGACCGCGGTCGCCGCCGACACGAACGCCGTGGTGCGCTTTCGTCAGGACTACACGCTGCCCCAAGGCCAGACGGTCAGCGGTGTCGTCGTGATCCGCGGGAACGCGTTCATCGCCGGCACCGTCCTGCGCAGCGTCGTCGTGATCGGCGGCAACGCCACGATCGGGTCCACCGCGGTCGTCGGTCCACGCCTCGACTCGCAGGCCTCGAGCGTCGTGGTCGTCGACGGCCATCTCACGATCGAGCCGGGCGCCACGATCCGCGGCAAGACCGTCCGGGTCGCTGGCCTGCCCTTCGGCGCCATCGCACGTGGCGCGGCGTCGACGGCCATCGCGCGACCGGTCGGGGTCTTGACCGGCTGGTGGCAGCTTCTGTTCCTGCCGATCGTCGCCCTGGTGGTGTCGGCCCTCTTTCCCCACACGCTGCGACGGGTCGGTGACCGGGTACGCCTCAGGTTCTGGCCGTCGTTGGGCTGGGGCCTGCTCGGACTCTTTCTTACGGGGATCCTCCTGGTCGTGCTCACGATCACCATCGTCGGACTCATCATCGTGGTGCCGGCCGTCATCGTCCTGCTGGCCATGCTGCCGTTCTGCCTGGCCGCCGTCGCCGCGTTGCTCGGCAGGCTCGCGCTTTCGTCGTCAGAGCGCTACCGCGACAACGCAGTGGTCACCGCAGTGGCCGGCGCCGTGCTGGTGAGCCTCGCGGCACTCGTGCCGGTCGTCGGCGGACTCGCCGTCTTCGTCACCACCGCGGCGGGCTTTGGCGCAGCGCTCTTCCTCGCCGACGAATGGCGCCGCGACCAGAACAAGAGCCCATCACCGGCGTCGGGCGAACCGCAGCCGCCCGCAGGTTGGCCGCAGCCGCCGGCAGGTTGGCCGCAGGCCCCGGCAGGTTGGCCGCAGGCCCCGGCAGGTTGGCCGCAGGCCCCGGCAGGTTGGCCGCAGGCACAGGCCGCGCCACTTTCGCCGCCTCAGCCGCCGCCCGGCTGGGCCGGACCGCAGGGCTGGACTGTGCCGCAAGGCCCACCGCCGCCTGGCTGGATGGGTGCCCAGGCCTGGGGACCGCAGAGCTGGGGACCGCCGCCGGACGCGCCGCAGCCGGGCTGGGGAGCGCCGCCGGACGCGCCGCCGGCGACCGATCAGAGCGAAGCGCCCGGGCCACCGCGGGCAACCGCTCAGAGCGAAGCGGCAGGGCCGCCGGCGGCGACACCGCCCCCGCCCGCAAGCGACGAGCCGGGCGACCTCAGGCCGTGAGACGCCCGAGCTCGAGTCGCAGCGCGGCCTCGAGCTCGCCATAGCGGAACGTGAAGCCGGCCTTGCCGAGCCGCTCAGGCACGACGCGCTGGCCGCCGAGCAGAGTGACCTGTCCCATCTCTCCGAACATCGCGCGCACCGCGGCCGTCGGCAGGGGAACGACCGCCGGTCGCTGCAACACGTGTCCCATCGTGGTGACGAACTCGCGGTTGGTCAGTGGCGCCGGGCTGGTCACGTTGACCGGACCGTCCACAGTCTCGGCATAGAGCAGCCCGGTGACCGCGCCGATCAGGTCGTCGAGGCTCACCCAGCTCATCCATTGGGCTCCCGAACCGAACGGGCCCCCGGCGCCGGCCCGAAAGGCCGGCAGCATGCGCTCGAGAGCGCCGCCCGCCGCGCTGAGCACGACCCCGAAGCGCAGGGGCGCGACCCGAATGCCGGCGGCGCGCGCCGGCGCGAGCGCGGCCTCCCACTCCCGGCAGACCTTGGCCAGAAAGTCAGTGCCCGAGGGGCTGCTCTCGGTCAGCACGCGGTCGCCGCCATCGCCGCCGTAGTACCCCACGGCCGACGCCGAAAGCAGCGTGCGCGGCGCCTGCGTCATGGCTGCCATGGTCGCGGCGAGCAGCTCCGCGCCCTGCCGCCGGCTCTCGAGGATGCGCCGCTTGCGAGCGGGCGTCCAACGGTGACCGATGCTCTCGCCCGCCAGGTGGACGACCGCGTCGAGGCCGTCGAGTGCGGCGGCCTCCAACCGTCCGCGAGCCGGATCCCACATCGCGTCGCCGGCGCGTTGGGGAAGGCCGCGACCGATGCGCACGACGCTGTGCCCGCCGCTTTCGAGGAAGGCCGTGAGCTGTCCGCCGATCAGGCCGCTGGCGCCGGTCACGCCCACGCGCAGGCGAGGCTCGCCGGCGTGGCCGGCGTGGCGTGTGAGGTCGGCCAGGGTGCGC
This sequence comes from uncultured Actinomycetes bacterium, assembly GCA_963845355.1. GTDB lineage: Bacteria > Actinomycetota > Thermoleophilia > UBA2241 > UBA2241 > Bog-752. The sequence continues at coordinate 35,767 of CAWJRV010000046.1, read as the reverse complement.
TCGTGGCGAAAGCGAAAGAGCCGCGTCAGGAAATGGCGCGCGGGCATGCCGCCCAACAGGTCGCCGGCGGCGCCGAGCGGCAGGCGGAACTCGACGTGGTCCTCGATCAGACAGCGCCCAGGTCCCTGGGAGATGAACGAGTGAGTGTGCTCCCACTCCTCGAAGGGGCCGTGAAGCTGGCGGTCGCTGAAACGCCGACCCGGCTCCGCCTCGCCGTGCACAGCCACCCAGCGGCCCCGCAGGGGACCGTTGCCGTACTCGAACACCAGCGTGCCGCCGTGTTCCATGTCGCCGCTGCGGTCGATCACGCGCGTGTGCTGCCAGGGAGGGCTCAGGCGTTCGAAGGCGCCCGGCCGCGTGTGCCAGGCGTAGACCTCGTCGGCCGAGAACGGGACGGTGGTGCGCCACTCGAAAACGGGCATCGGGTGCCTCCGGATCGGGCCATGGCTCGCAGGCGGCGCGGGTGGGCGCGGCGGGGGCTTTCTAGAAAGCCCCCGCCGCGCCCGCCACGTCGTGTGATCGACCGGGTTCTACCCCGCCGCCAGGCAGTTCAGCATGCTCAATCCGCCGTTCGGGACGGCAGAGCCGCCGGTCAGTACGGTATCTCCACCGTGGCCATCAGCGAGTTGCCGCCGCTCACCCGCTCCTGCCCGGTGACGATCACGCCGCCCGACGCCAGGGTCAGCGCCGAGACGAGATCGTCGCCGGTGCCGCTGTCCCAGGTGCGCGGCGCCGCGCTCCACAAGGGCGTCCCGCTCGAGGTGTAGGACAGCACCCCGTAGTCCATGCCCGCCGCTCCGCCGCTCGCCACGCCGCAGGAGACGAACACCCGGCCGCCTTCGCCGACCGCCACGCCGTCGGCGTAGTCGTGAGAGACCTTGCCGGCCACGAAGGGCGTGTCCCAGGTCTGTTGCCAGAGCGAGGGGCCGTGCGCCGCGAAGCCGGCGGTGACGACGTTGCTGTTGCCCGTCTTCTCGTTCACGAAGGTACCGGTCGCCACGACTCCGCCGCCCGGCAGAAGGGCAGCGGCCGTGAAGGCGTCAGCGCCCGACCCCGCCGTGTATGTGCCCTGCCAGATGAAACGGCCGGCGGCGTTGTACTGACGGATCATGGCGCGCGAGCCCGTCGCGGTGCCGAACGAGCCGACCGCGTAGGCCTTGCCGCCCGGCGTGACCACGAGGTCCTCGACGGTGTCGGCGCGCTGGGCCGCCCCGCCCCAGGTAGCGGCCCAAAGCGACCGCCCGGCTCCACCAAAGGCGGCCATCAGGCAGTCGGCACGCCGCGCCGTGTTGGTCGCCACGGTCCCGGCACAGTACACCCTGCCGGAGCTGTCGAGACCGACCGCGGTGAACTCGTCGGCAGACGACCCCGGACCGTGGACGAGCCGCCTCCAGACGACCTTGCCGCTGGCCGTGAGCTTGACGACCGCCGCGTCGAGCCCGCGACGGACGGTAGACAGGCCGCCCACCGCGTAGATCGCCCCGCTCGACGAGAGCGCGAGACGGCTCGGCACGTCGCTGCCGGCGCCTGCGCCGACGATCGTACGCGCCCAGATCCTGGCGCCGCCGGGCGCGTAGGCGAGCACCGCCCAATCGGCTTGCGTGTGGATGTCTCGGACCTTGCACAGAACGACGAAGTCGCCGTGCTTGTCGACGACGCCGCTGACCGGCTTGCAGGCTCCCGCACGCGTGCCGTGGTAGACGGCGCTCCACTGCTGCGTGCCCGCTGCGTCGTAGGCCACGACCATGATCTCGGAGCCGCCGGCCACCATGCCGGCGACACCCGCGACATACACGGCGCCGCTCCCCGGATCGCGGACCACGACACGCCCGCCGGCGGCTGCGCCGCCGGGCCCCGCGGTGGTCGCCACCCAGACCGGCGTCGAGCTCGGCGTCGGCGCGCCGGCCGCCTTGGGCGGCGTCAGCAGGCCCGCGAACGCGGTCACGGCCATGGCCAGAGTCACGAGTGCCCACGCTGCGACAGACAGACGGAGAGAGGGCGCGCGTCGCCCGCGCCGAAGCGATGAACGATCCATTCAGGTACCCCCTTGCACCTAGTACCGCGGTAGTCTACGCCATCGGAGTCGAGCGGCGCAGGCGACCTCGGCGTTATCGTTGGCCGGCCGGGCAACACAGGCGCCTACTCCGGGGACCTGCCTTGCCCTCGCGACCCTCCGGCGGCGACGGTCGGGCGCCCTCGGCGGCGACGCTCCGGCCCCTGCCGTTACGCCCTGCAGGGCCGGGGAAGGATGACGGCGACGGACACCGTGCGGCCGCCGGCGGCCCTGGGAACGGGCCGGCCGCCGGCCGCGGAACAAAGAGAAGCGAGGCCACGTACTGATGACAGAGACAGCCACCTTCGCCGCGGGATGCTTCTGGGGAGTCGAGGAACGATTTCGCAAGCTGCCCGGCGTCGAGGACGCTGAGGTCGGCTACACCGGCGGCTGGAAGCCCGACCCAACCTACCACGACGTCTGTACCGACAAGACCGGCCACGCCGAGGCGGTTCGGGTGCGCTTCGACCCCGAGGTGATCTCGTTCGAGCAGCTCGTCACGGCATTCTTCGCCATGCACGATCCGACCACGCGAAACCGCCAGGGTCCCGACGTCGGTACCCAGTACCGGTCGGCGATCTTCGCAGAGACGCCGGACCAGGAGGCCACGGCCCGCACCGTGCTCGCTCGCCTGCAGGCACAGCGCAACGGCGACCGGCAGATCGTCACCGAGATCGCTCCGGCGGGCGACTTCTACCGCGCCGAGGACTACCACCAGCGCTACAACGAAAAGCGCCACGGGGCGCGGTTCATCTTCTGAGCCGGCGACGCGGTCCGCCGTGTGAGCAGCGATGCTTATGCGGCGGGCCGCTCGCATGAGGATCTGTCATGCGCGTCGCTCTTCAGGCACGAGGATGCTGCCGCCGAGTCGATAGTAATGTTTGTAGATAGGAATACTGATTTATAACCAGTGGTGTCCGCTGCGACCACGACATCCGCGGCCACCACGATCTCAAGAAAGACACGGAAGGACAGCCACATGACCTACGCAGAGAATATCGCCGAGCTCATCGGCGGCACACCGCTCGTAAAGCTGCAGGCGCTGTCGGCCGACTCCGGCGCCACCATCCTCGGCAAGCTCGAGTCGTTCAACCCCGGCGGCAGCGTCAAGGACCGGATCGGGCTCTCGATGATCGACGCCGCCGAGAAGGCGGGCCTCATCGTGCCCGGCAAGACGACCTTGATCGAGCCGACCAGCGGCAACACCGGCATCTCGCTGGCGATGGTCGCCGCGGCCCGCGGCTATCACCTCATCCTCACCATGCCCGACACGATGAGCCTCGAGCGTCGCGCGCTGCTCAAGGCCTACGGCGCCGAGCTCGTGCTCACGCCGGGCGCCAAGGGCATGTCGGGCGCCATCGCCGCCGCCGGCGAGCTGCTCGCCGAGCACCCGGGCGCCTTCATGCCGCAGCAGTTCGAAAACCCGGCCAATCCCGAGGTCCACCGCCTGACGACCGCCGAAGAGGTCTGGAACGACACTGACGGCGAGATCGACATCTTCGTCGCGGCGGTCGGCACGGGCGGCACCGTCACCGGCGTGGGCGAGGTCTTGAAGCAGCGCAAACCCGGGGTACAGGTCTATGCGGTCGAGCCCGCGGCCTCGCCGGTGCTCTCCGGCGGTCAGCCCGGCCCGCACAAGATCCAGGGCACCGGCGCCGGTTTCGTGCCGCAGGTGCTGAACACCGCGGTCTACGACGGCGTCATCCAGGTCGGCAATGAGGACGCCCTCGACAGCGCCCGCAAGCTGGCCGCCACCGAAGGCATCCTGGTGGGCATTTCGGCCGGGGCCAACGCCTGGGCGGCATGGGAGGTGGCGCGGCGTCCGGAGAATCGCGGCAAGCTGATCGTCACCGTGCTCTGCGACACCGGCGAGCGCTACCTGTCGAGCGTGTTGTTCACCGAGCCCGAGGTGCAGACCGCCGATGTCGCCAAGATCTGAGCGCGGCCCCGCCCGCGAGGGGGACCAACGACCGCCAGAGCGTGCGGAGCAGCTACACTGTCTCTCAGGCGCCCCTTGGGACGCCGCCTCCATTCCCGGGAACGATTACGAGAATGAGCACGTAGCGACACGAACCACGAGCGCTGGAGACACAGATGGAACCTGCCCCCCTGGCAAAGCCCTCGATCGACGGCCCGCTCGACCGGACCGCGATCGAGGGCTGGCTCGGTGAGACCGACCCGCAACGCCTCGAGGAGCTGTGGGCGGCGGCCGACGAGACCCGTCGCCGGCGCGTCGGCGACGAGGTCCACCTGCGCGGCCTGATCGAGCTCTCCAACTACTGCGTGCGGGCGTGCGGCTACTGCGGCCTGCGCGCCGGCAACCGCGAGATCGAACGCTACCGCATGAGCCGCGACGAGATCCTGTCCTGCGCGCGCACTGCGCAGGAGTTCGGGTACGGCACCGTCGTGCTGCAGTCCGGCGAGGACTACGGCATCAAGACCGACTGGCTGTCAGAGATCGTGCGCACGATCAAGGCCGAGACGGGGCTCGCCGTCACGCTCAGCCTTGGCGAACGCCCCGACGACGACCTCGCGGCGTGGCGCAAGGCAGGCGCCGACCGTTACCTGCTGCGCTTCGAGACCTCCGACGATGAGCTCTACCGGCTGATCCACCCCGACCTGCCGGGCCGGCGTTCCGACCGCTTCGCCATTCTGCGTTCGCTGCGTGAGCTCGGCTACGAGGTCGGCAGCGGCATCATGGTCGGTATCCCCGGCCAGACCCGCGCCAGCGTGGCGGCCGACATCGACGCCTTCCGCGACCTCGACCTCGACATGATCGGCATCGGTCCGTACATCTCACACCCGGCGACGCCGCTCGGCGACCATTCCTGGGAGCGCCCGATCCCCGCCGACGAGCAGATCGGCAACGACGAGCTCACCGTCTACAAGGCAGTGGCTCTCACGCGCCTGGTCTGCCCGCAGGCCAACCTCCCCAGCACCACCGCGCTGGCGACGATCAACCAGGTCGACGGCCGCGAGCTCGGCCTCATGCGCGGCGCCAACATCGTCATGCCCAACCTCACCCCGCCCGAGTACCGCGCCAAGTACGAGATCTACCCCGACAAGGCCTGCGTCGGCGAGACCGCCGAGATGTGCCGCGGCTGCCTGCAGGGGCGCATCGAGGCGATCGGCCGCGAGATCGGTACCGGCGCCGGCGGGCGGCGGCACAGCTGACCTTCGGCTGGTGGGCCGCGGCCGGCGTGGGCTAGGCTGCCTCGCATGAGGATCGCGTTTCTCGGCGACAGCCTGACCGAAGGCCACCCCGGCGAGTCGTACCTGGCGCGGCTGCGCCGCCTGCTGCCCGGCGACGAGCTGCGCAACGGTGGTCGCGCCGGCGACACCATCCCGGCGCTGCTCGCGCGCTTCGAACACACCGGCCTCGAGCCCGCCGACCTGGCGTTCGTGTGGATCGGCGTGAACGACGCCTTTCTGGGCGACTGGTACCTGCCCGACCTCGACGAGCTGCTCCCCCCCGACGACGGCCCGCCGGCCGGCGGACCCGGCGGCCCGGGCGCGACCGGCCATCGCCTGCGGCCGGTCTACGACCGCATCCTCGATCTCGTCCTTGCACAGACGCCGCTCGTGGTCTGCGTGCCGCCGGTCCTTCCCGACCCGTTCGACGCAGAGGGCATCGCAGAGCGCGTCGCCGGCCTTGCCGCGATGATCGCCGCCGTGGTGGCGGGACGCGGCGGCAGAGCGCGCCTGTTCGACATGGGGCCAGTGTTCGCCGCTCGGCGGCGCGTCGACGACCACTTCACGATCGACGGCGTGCACCTGAGCGCTCGCGGCGCCGGCGTGGTCGCCACGACCTTTTGCGACCTGATCGCGGAGCTGCGTGAGGAGCGCGCCCGACGCCCCGACCAAGGCCCGCGCTGAAGGGTACGGCCGGGTGAACGTCGCCGTCATGGCGCGCTGCTACACTGGGGTCATGACGGCTGTCTCTCCTCGCTGGGAGTCGTGGAACCCCGTCTCCGGCTGCACCCACGTCTCCGAAGGTTGCCGGCACTGCTACGCGGAGCGCTTCGCGGAGCGCTGGCGGGGGATCCCCGGCCATCACTACGAGCATGGCTTCGAGCTCACGCTGCGGCCCGAACGGCTCGAGCTGCCGCTGCGCTGGCGTGCGCCGCGCCACGTGTTCGTGACGTCCATGGGCGACCTGTTCCACGAGGAGATCCCTGACGACTACGTGCGCCGGGTCTTTACCGTCATGGAGCAGTCTCCGCGACACGTCTTTCATGTCCTGACCAAGCGCGAGCGGCGCTTGCTGGCGCTGGCGCCCGGCTTGCCCTGGCCGGCCAACGTCCACTTGGGAGTGACCGTCGAGAGCATGGCCTACGCCGCTCGAGCCGACGCGCTGCGTGCCGTTCCGGCCGCGCTGCGCCACATCAGCGCCGAGCCTTTGCTCGGGCCGCTCGACAAGCTCGATCTTGGCGGCATCGGCTGGGTGATCGCCGGCGGTGAGTCGGGCCCGACGCGCCGCCCGCCGCGCCCCGAGTGGCTGCGCGGCCTGCGCGACCACTGCCTCGCGGCAGGCGTGCCGTTCACGTTCAAGGGATGGGGCGGCCGCGTACAGGGAGAGCTGGGCAGACTCCTCGACGGCCGTGAGTGGCGGGAGCGCCCGCCGCTGCCTGAGCTCGACGGCGCGAAGGTGAGCGCCGCGCCCGACGCGGTCGCGCGTCAGGCCACCCTGTGGGATGTGTCCTGACGCGCAGTCGGGCTGCGAAAGCCCGATCGTCGAACCGTGATCGCGGCCGGCGTCGGGCTGAGAACAGCCCAGACGGCGTCTCTCAGGCGGCGGTTTCGGTCGAGGCGGGCTCGCCGGCCTGCGACTGCGCAGCGGCCGATGGGGCGGTGGGCTCGGTGGCTGGGGGCTGTGTGGCCGCCGGCTGTGCGGTGGTCGGTTCAGGCGTCGCGTCGCGGGTGCCTTCACCGATGGTCTGGATCTCGTGGCCGCCGCACTGAGGGCACAGCGTCATGCTGAGGTTGCTGTCGGCGACGACGCGCGAAAGCTCGAAGCGTTGTCCGCAGGTCATGCATGCGAACAGTCGTGTGGGACTCAAGTCTTACCTACCTCCTGGAGCGCTCCGTTCTGGAGCCATCCTTCTGACGTCCTTGTTCCTTCTCTACTCGGCGTCTTGCCCGACGAGGTAAAGGCGCCGTGGTGAACTGCAAGACCGAGGGCGCGATCGATGCCGATCCGCGGCTCGTGCACGTACCCGGTGGTCTGGTTGGAGTCTGTCGCGAGACTTGACGGCAGCCGTCCGCGTCGACGATGACGGGGGAATGTGAGGACGGCGAGAGCAGCTCGTGAATCTGTCGCTAAAGTGAGCCCCAGTTTACGCTACGGCGAACGTGATTACCACCGCGGTAGTCGTACCGCTCGCGCTGTCCCGCCTCACACCGTCAGCGCTGTCCGGTCTCGCGCTTGAACCTGGCGACGAAGTCGTCGTAGTCACGATCGATGGCAGAGGCGCTCGGCAGGCCGCCGGACGTATGCGCGGGGTCTGTTGCGCCGGGCGCGTCGGCGGGCGATCGGTCGACCTCGGAGTCGGCGTGATCATCATCGGCCGGATCGCGGTCATCGGCGCCGGCGTCGACCCCGGCGTCCGCCGGACCGTCCACGGTGTCGTCGTCGCCCGGATCGTCCACGGTGTCGTCGTCGCCCACATCATCCACGGTGTCGTCGTCGCCCGGACCGTCCACAGTGTCGTCGTCGCCCGGATCGTCCACAGGTTCGTCGGCCGGGTAGCCGTCGTCGTACGGCCCGGTGTCGTCCGACGCCCCGTCCAGCGCCCCGCCGGCTGACGCCGCCTCGGCATCGGCCCCGGCGAAGGCATCGCCGCCCGGGGCGCGTCGCTCACGGATATCGACCAGTGTGTCGGTCACCCACGGCTCGGCGTCGCGGTCGCGCAGGCTCATCTGTAGGCGCTCGACGGCGGCGTCGCCGATCTCTACAAGCAGTTCGCTGGCCGCCTTCTTGAGCCGGGTCTCGCGCCCCTCAAGGACCTCGATCAGCCCCAGGATCGCGTCGCCCTCGGGCATGGCGTCGAGCACCGAAAGGGCGTTCTCGGTGCGCGGCCTCACGTTCGGGCTGCGCGTCGCGGCTTCGAGCAGCGCGCCGACCGCCCCGGCGACCGAGACCACATCGCGGAGGCTGAGCTCGGGGGGCGCGTCGCCCAGCGCCGCCTCGAGCAGCGCCTCCACGACGCCGGGACCGCGACGGCGGAGCTTGACGGAGACCTCGTTCAGGATCGCCAGGGTGTCCGGCTCGAGCGGCAGGTCGAGGAGCGCCACAAGGACCTCGTCCGCCGCGTCGTCGTCGATCTCGTCGGCGAACTCGTCGAGCTGCTCGGCGGCATACTGCCGGCCCTCGGCATCGACCTCGCCGAGAGCATCGACGTACGCATCGACGAGCTGGTGGGCGACGGCGACGTCTGCATCCATGATGCCATGCTAGCGACCCGGCGACCGGCCGTCACGGGTCGAGGGCTCCTCAGATCTCCGACTCGCGTGGCGCGCCGGCGGTGGGTATGTCGACGGGCAGCTCCCCGACCTCGAAGACGTAGCGGTAGAGCAGGCCCGCAAGCGCGCCGCCGAGCAGCGGAAACACGATGAAGACCCAGAGCTGGCTGAGCGCCCAGCCGCCCACGAAGAGCGCCGGGGCCAGGCTGCGGGCCGGGTTCACCGAGGTGTTGTCGACCGGGATGCTGATGAGGTGGATCAGCGTCAGTGTCAGGCCGATGGCGAGCGGCGCGAGCGCCTTTGGAGCACGCTTGTCGGTGGCGCCATGGATGACGAGCACGAAGAAGAAGGTGAGGATGACCTCGGCCACGACCACGGCCGCCAGCGAGTAGCCGCCGGGAGAGTGTGCGCCGTAGCCGTTCGAGCCGAAGCCCTGGCTCAGGCTGAAGCCCTTCGCGCCGCTGGCGATGGCGTAGAGCACGGCGGCCGCGGTGATCGCGCCGAGAAGCTGAGCGGCGATGTAGCCCAGAAGATCGCGGGTCGGGAACCGCCTGCCCGCCCACAGGCCGAACGAGACCGCCGGATTCAAGTGAGCGCCCGACACCGGCCCGAACGCGTAGGCCATGGTGACCACGGTCAAGCCAAAGGCAAGCGCCACGCCGAGAAACCCGATGCCGATGTTGCCGAGGGCCGGACCACCGCTGAACTTCGCGGCCAGAACGGCCGCACCGACACCGCCGAACACAAGCCAGAACGTGCCGATGAACTCGGCCAGGGCGCGTTTGGAGAGAGGCATGGGGTCCTTCCTTTGCCGGGATTGCGACGATGTATGACCTACCAAGGCAGACGTATGCCCACCTGCCCAGTGGTCGGAACCTGTGCGTTAAAGGTGTACCGCTCACGGCCTCGGGCTATGCTTATCCCTGAAGAAGCGAACGTGCCGAAAGGTCCCGGAGACCGACATGCCACTCGGAGGATTCTGCGAGGTCTGTGACCGCTGGGTGTGGCTCACGCCCTACGGCGCCTGCGAGAACGGCCACCCGGCCACCAAGGTGCGCGACGTGCAGCAGCTCAAGGCCAGCACGTCGGTCGGCGTCGCGCCCTACGAGGGCGACTACGCGCCCTTCGCGCCTTCCCGGGCGCGCTTCAGGTTCTGGTGGCGCCACTCGCTGTGGATCGGCTGGACCCTCACGCTGGGCTTCTTCAACTGGCTCGCCTTCATGTACATCGGCATCCGCGCCCGGCACGCGGCCTGGACTCTTGCCGGGTTCGCCTACCTCATGCCGCTGATCCTCACTGCAGTGTCGTACGGCACGCCGCTGTTTCGCGGCTTCGTGGCGCTGCAGCTCTTCGCTTCGGCCGCCTCGGTCGCCCACGCACTCTACCTGCGGCCCTACTATCGCGCCGTGATGTTCGGCGACGCGCCGCGCGACGCCCTGCCGGCGCCCCCGCAAGACCCGCGCCTTCTGCCGCCCGCCGAACGCGCACCCCTGCCGAAAGGCGCCGACGAGGGGGCGAGCGAGGTCATCGTGAGCGCTCGCCGTCAGGTCGACGCCATCCGCGTCACGGCCGGCGCGATCGGCAAACGCAGCGTGCAAGACAAGATCGTGGCCCTCTGCCAGACTGCCGACCAGATCCTCGACGAGCTCGCCAGCCGCCCCCGCAAGGTCGACGCAGCGCGCGGCTTTCTGACCTACTATCTGGACGCCGCGCAGCGCATAGTCGACGGCTACGCCATGCTGGCCGCGCGGCCCACGACCTCGCCCGAGATCGCCCGCGCCCTGGGCCGCGCCGAAGCCTCGCTCGACAGCGTCCAGGCCGCCTTCGACGACCAGTTCGCCAACGTCCTCGAAGACCGCGTGCTCGACCTCGAAAGCGAGATCGAGCTCCTCGAGAAGACCGTCCACATGGACGACTACTACAGCCAGACCGGGGGCCTCTCATGACCGACGAGTTCGAGCGCGACAAGACAGGCAACGACAAGTCCGTCGAGACGCAGCCGCCGCCGCAGGCCTCCGAATCGCCGCTGCCGGCGGTGCCGGCGCTGCCCACGCCACCCGACCTGACGCGTGAGGCGACCGGCGCGCCGGGCGCCTCGGCGCCGGGCGCGCCGGTCGCCGGTCCCCTGAGCGAAGCCGACAAGGCGCACGTCGCCGAGATCGCCGGCGCCGTCGACGTGACCGACGCCACCTCGATCATCTCGTACGGCCTGCCGGCGCAGAGCCGCATCGCGACCTTCGCCGACTCGCTGCTCGGCGACGTTCGCAACAAGGACGCCGGAGCCGGCGGCGAGGCCCTGAACGAGCTCTTGAAGAAGGTGCGCGAGCTCGATGTCGACGCCCTCAGCCCCTCGGGCAAGGCCCACATCCCGATCGTCGGGCGGTTCTCCAACGCCTTCAACCGCTTCGCGACCAAATACCAGAAGGTGGCCGGCAGTATCGACCGCATCGTCGATGCCCTCGAACGCTCGCGCATGGGACTGCTCAAGGACATCACCGTGCTCGACAAGATGTTCGAGCTCAACCTCGAGTATCTCAGGCAGCTCGACGTCTACATCGCCGCCGGCGAACAGGTCCTCGTCGAGCTGAACACAGAGCGGCTGCCGGCGCTCGAGGCCGAGGCGCGCGCCTCGGACGACCCCATGGCCGCCCAGCGGCTGGCCGACTTTCAGCAGGCCGTCACGCGTTTCGAACGGCGCCTGTACGACCTCAAGCTCACGCGTGCGATCGCGGTGCAGACGGCGCCCCAGATCCGCTTGATCCAGGGCTCAGACCACGACCTGGTCGAGAAGATCCAGAGCTCCATCCTGACCACCGTGCCGCTCTGGAAGAACCAGATCGTGATCGCCATCAGCCTCTACCGTCAGCAGAAGGCGCTCGAGCTGCAGCATCAGGTCACCGAGACCACCAACGAGCTGCTGGCCAAGAACGCCCAGCTCCTGCGCGAGGGCCAGGCCAAGGTCGGTCGCGAGGTCGAGCGCGGCGTGGTCGACGTCGAGACGCTGCGCAAGGTCAACGCCGACCTCATCGCCACCCTCGAGGAGACCATCCGCATACAGGACGAGGGTCGCCAGCGTCGCCTGCAGGCCGAAGGCGAGATCGCCCAGCTTCAGGGCGACCTGCGCCAGAAGCTGATCGAGCTGCGCGGCCAGGTGCCGCAGATCGCCCCGCCCGACGAGCCGCTGCTGCCTCGTGGCAAAGGCTAGGCCGTCGACCGACTTCGACGTTGCCGTTCAGGCCGGCGCGACTTCGTCGCGCGCCTGGTCGACCGCCACGACCTCCAGGGTCGTGAGCGAGAGGTCGTGCGGCCCCTGGATCAAGATGCCGCTCGCCACCGCCTCGCGCAGGTAGTCGATCGTCTCGGCTGAGATCTCCTCGCCGGGCCCGAGAACGGGGATGCCGGGCGGGTAGGGCACGACCATCTCGGCGCTGACGCGGCCGGCGCAGGCGCGCAGCGGCAGCGCCTCGCGCCCACCGAAGAACGCCTCGCGCGGGCTGAGCGCCTGACGTCCGGCGAGCGGCAACTTCGCCGCCCACGGCATTGCCGCTTTCTTGCCGCTCCGGCGCGCTCCTGCGGCGATCGCCGCCAAGGCGTTGACGAGCCGCTCGACCGACGCTTCAGAGTCCGCGAACGTGATGTTGGCGACAATGTTGTGGGGGTCGGTGGCTTCGATCGCAACGGCGTGACCGGTCCGCAGCGCACGCTCGAGCTCGTACCCGCTGAGACCAAGGCTCGCCGGCGAGACCGTGAGACGCACGGGATCGAAGTCGACCGCGCCGGTCGGCTGCGTGCCGGCTCGCGGGGCATGGATCGGCGCTGCGCCGGCCCAGTCGAGCACCATGACGCCCGATATGGCGGCGAGGCGCCGGCGGGCGAGAGCGGCGAGGCGCAGGGCTTCGCCCCAGAGCGGCTCACCGCCTTCGACCATCTGCCGGCGGGCCGCGTCGATCGAGACGTAGATCGGCGCCAGAGGGCTCGTGGTGCGCAGCATCGTCACCACCGTGCGCAAGCGATCCGCGTCGACGAGATCGCCGCGGGCCAGTACGACCGACGCCTGCGACAGGCCGCTGAGCAGCTTGTGGACGCTGATCACGGCGGCGTCGGCGCCGGCCGCCATGGCGTCGATCGGCAGTGCCTCAGAGAAGCGCAGGTGAGCGCCCCAGGCCTGGTCGACCACCAGCGGCAGTCCGGCGGCATGGGCGGCGGCCGCGAGACCGGGCACGTCGGCGCAGAAGCCGTTGTAGCTGGGTGAGGTGACGAACACGGCGCGTGCCCGCGGGTGAGCCGCGATGGCCGCGAGGTAGCGGTCGAGCGGCACGTTGACGGCGATCTGCCACGCCTCGTCTAACACCGGCTCGACGAACACCGGCCGAGCGCCCGACAAGATCAGGCCGGCGAGCAGCGACTTGTGGGCGTTGCGCGGCACGATCACCTGCTCGCCGGGACCCGCGACGGCCATGACCAGCGCCTGCAGACCGCCACTCGAGCCGTTGGGCGAAAAGAAGGCGCGCTCGGCCCCCCACGCGGCGGCTGCGAGATCCTCGGCGCGCCGCAGGAGCCGGCCGGACTCCTGCGTGTCGTCGAGACCGTTGGCGATACCCATGTCGGCGGAGAGCAGCCGCTCGCCAACGGCGTCGGTCAGCTCGGCGGGAGCGCCCGCGCCGAGCTTGTGGCCCGGTGTGTGGAAGGCTGCCATGTCGCGCTCGCGGTAGGTCCGCAGCGCCGCCACGAGCGGAGCGTCGTTCTGGTCGTGCTCCCCGGGTCGACGATACCCCACGCCGGTGACCTCCCCTTAATCCACCTTCGTCCCGGCTTAACACAGACTTAAACCGCGGTGCCGATACTATCTAGCGACCCCCCTCAAGGGCGACCCCAAGCCCTGTCGAGCCCCGTCCCCCGCGGGGCTCGACCCTTTTCTGGGGTCATGTGGTTCCAGAATCCCCCTCAGCCGCCGGCCGCCGCTTCGCCGACTTGCTCGTCGCCGGCCTGCTCGTCGCCGGCCTGTTCGTCGCCGGTCCGCTCGTCTTCTGCCCGCGCTTGGTCGGCGAAGATGCTCAGATACTCGCCGTAGCCCTCGTCGGCCATGCGCTCACGCGCCACGAATCGCAGCGCCGCCGAGTTCAGGCAGTAGCGCTGCCCCGTGGGCTGCGGACCGTCACCGAAGACATGGCCCAGGTGCGAGCCCGCCGCGACACTGTGGACCTCGGTACGTGGCAGCACGAGCTTGAAGTCGCGGTGGGTCTCGACCACGCCTGGCCGAAGCGGCCGGGTGAAGCTCGGCCAGCCGGTGCCTGAGTCGTACTTGTCGCGCGAGCTGAACAGCGGCTCGCCCGAGACGACGTCGACGTAGATGCCGTCCCGATGCTCGTTCCAGTACTCGTTGTCGAAGGCCGGCTCGGTCCCCTCGTGCTGCGTGACCGAATACTGCCGCGCTGTCAAACGCCGGCGTAGTTCCTCGTCGTCGGGCTTTGAGTAGTCTGCCATGGTCGTGTCAACCTCTTTCACCGTCGTGTCGGTCCTCGCGCCAGTCGTCGTGCGCGTCGTGCCCTGCCGTGCCCCGGCGTCTCAGACGTACGTCTCGTCGACGTAGCACCACCGCCAGTCCTCGCCGGGCTGAAAGGAGCGCACGATCGGATGGCCCGTCTGTTCGGCGTGCCGGCTGGCGTGCCTGTTCTTCGAAGAGTCACAGCAGCCGACGTGCCCGCAGGTGAGACAGAGGCGCAGATGCACCCACCTGTCGCCCATCTCGAGGCACTCCTTGCAGCCCTCGCCGGACGGCACGACCTCGTGGATCTGGTCGAGATGGGTACATTCTTCCGAGTCGGGCGCGCTCACGACGCCTCCTTGGTGTGGTGGGCTTTCCTGGTGTCGGGACGTTTCGGAGGGGTTCTACCCTGGAACGACCCACTTGATCGCGCAGGCGACGACCCGATACCGGCACGTACTCAAAAGGAGCACCGATGACACCGCAGACCACCTGGCCGGCGCTCGACAGCGCGAGCTGCCGCGAGACCCTGACCACGCTGCACCTGTACGCACAGATCGTCGGGAAGGTGCAGCTCGCGCTGAGCCCGTCGATGGCCGAATGGGCTCAGGCGCCGCTCCGACTCACGGCTCGCGGCCTGGCCAGCCAGCTCCTGTGGACCGGCGACCGCAGCATGTCCATCTACCTGGACCTCACCGGCCACGAACTGCGCTTCGAGCTGAGCGACGGCCGCCGACGGGCCATGCCGCTCGCATCGCGCCCCGTCGCCGACTTCTACCTCGGAGTCGTCACCGCGCTCGACGAGCTCGGTGTCGAGGTCTCGATCGATCCCATGAGCGTCGAGATGGCCGAACCGGTGTCCTATGCGACCGACACGAGCCACACCGCCTACGACGAGAGCTGCGTCGGCGTGCTCTTCCAGGCCTGGACGCGCGTCGCCGCCGTCTTCAATGAGTTTCGCTCGGGCTTTCGCGGCAAGCAGACGCCGGTCGATCTCTGGTGGGGGACGTTCGACCTCTCGGTCGCGCGCTACTCAGGCCGAGCGGCCAGTCCGCCGTTCGACCGCGACGCGATCGAGCGCGTGGCCATGGATGCCGAACAGTCGCTCACCGGGTTCTGGCCCGGCGACTCGGGATCGCCGGAGCCGGTCTTCTTCTCGTACATCCACCCGCAGCCGGCCGGCATCGAGGCGGCCGCCGTCCTGCCACGCGACGCGGGCTGGAGCCCGGAGGCCGGTGAGTTCATCGTCCCCTATGAGTCTGTACGGCGCGCCGCCGACCCGGCCCGCGCGCTGCTCGACTTCTGCGAGTCGACGTACGCGGCCGGAGCCGAGCTCGCAGGGTGGGACCGCAGCCTGCTCGAGCGCCGGCCGTCGATGCCACACCTCGCTTGACCCTGACGCTGCGTCAGAGTCTACGCTCTCCACCAGCGCCCGACCGGCCGGACCGCGCCGCGGCCATCGGCCGGCGTGCCGGGCGCGCCGTCAAGGGAGGCGATGAGTGTGCACTGGTCGATCGGAGAGCTGGCGCGTCTGGCGCGCGTCAGCGTACGCACACTGCATCACTACGACGCCGTGGGGCTGCTACCGCCTTCAGGGCGTAGCGAGGCCGGCTACCGCCTCTACACGGCGCCCGACCTCGAGCGCCTGCAGCAGATCCTGCTGTTCAGGGAGCTGGGCTTCGCCCTCGCCGAGATCCGCCGCATCATGCTCGACCCCGAGTTCGACCGCCGGCGCGCCCTGGCCGCGCAGCGCACGCTCCTGGCCGCCCGCGCCGGGCGCCTCGAGTCCATGCTGACGGCGGTAGACGTCGCGCTCGACGCGGCAAAGAGAGGAGTCACCATGCAATCAGACGAGCTGTTCGAGGTCTTCGACGACTTCGACCCCCGCGACTACGACGACGAGGTACAGAGGCACTGGGGCCAGACGGATGCCTATGCCGAAAGCGCCCGGCGCACGGCCGCCTACAGTAAGGCCGACTGGCAGGCGATCAAAGCCGAAAGTGACGACATCACGGCGGACTTCGTCGCCGCGCTCGATCGGGAGTCGGCTCCCGGCGATCCGGCGGTGCAGGCGATCGTCGACCGGCACTTCCGCCACCTGGCGCGCTGGTTCTACACACCCACGCCCGAGATGTACGCCGGGCTCGGCGATCTCTACGTGAACGACCCGCGCTTCACCAGGAACATCGACAAGGCCCGCGAGGGACTCGCCGCGTTTCAACGCGCAGCCATGCGTACCTACGCGCAGTCGGAGCGCAACAAGTAGCGGCCGGCGGTCAGTCGACGACGAGGTCCTGGTATTCCGGGTGGCGCTTCACGAACGCGGCGATGAACGGGCAGCGGGGTACGACCCGCAGCCCCCGCTCGCGGGCGTCGTCCAGCACGAACGCGGCGAGACGCGTGCCCAGGCCCTGGCCCTCGAAGCGCGGCTGCACCTCGGCATGGGGGATCGTCATCGTCTCGCCGCGCAGGACGTACGTAGCGAGGCCCGCGAACTGATCGTCGACGAAGAGCTCGTAGCGGCTCTCCGCGGGGTTGTCGCGCACAGTGACGCGTGGCGACTCCCAAGTCATGCTCCGGCCTTCGCCTCGCCGCCAGCGGCGGGATCGTCTTTCGCGGCGCCCGTGGCAGAGCCGTCGCTCGCGGCGCCGCCCACGCCGGCGCCGGCCTGCGATCCGGCGATCCGGCGCAGGTCGCCGCGCAGGCGCTCGAGCTGCGCCTCTTCGAGCCGGTCGCCGAGATGTTCCATGAGGCCGGCGACGAACACCGGAGACGCCGCGTCGGCAGCCGCCGCGCCCTGCTCCGTGAGTCCGGCGTAGACCACGCGACGATCGCTGGGGCAGGCGGCGCGCAGCACAAGGCCGCGCGCCTGCAGACGGTCGACCAGGCGTGTCACACCGCTCTTGCTCAGCCGCAGCGACTCGCTGACGTCGATCATGCGCAGACGGCCCTCCGGAGCGGCGGCGAGCAGCATGAGCAGCTCGACATCCTCGGGCGACAACCCGGAGCCGGCCTCGAGCGACGCCGCGAGGCGGACGCGCACCACGTCGGCGGCGTGTGTCAGGTCGTTCCAGAGCGCGACGACGACCTGCTCGCGTCCGTCGCGCGCGACCGCGGCCTGGTCGCCCTGCTCGCGTCCGACGCGCGCACGCACGCCCTGCTCGCCCTGAACCCGCGCGGCAGAAGCGGCAAGACCTTCTCGCGTCTCGGTGTCTCCTCTTGCGTCCATCACAACCGTTGTACCCCGTTTAGCCGTCGACAATACCGGTCAGAATACTACCAAACGCAACTATCTCGCCGTCCAGATCGGGCAGATGCGGACGGCAGGTAAACGGACGTGACTTGGAGGCAACGACATGAAGATCGCCATCATCGGATCCGGCAACGTGGGGAAGGCGCTGTCCGGTTCGTTCGTGCGAGCGGGTCACAACCCGACGATCAGCTCGCGGCACCGGGAGAACGCGGAGAGCGCGGCCGCAGCGACCGGCGCCACGGCGGCGGCGACCAACGCCGACGCGGTGCGTGACGCCGACGTCGTCGTGCTGGCGGTGCCGTACGACACCCTGCTGGCAGTGGTCGACGACCTGGGTGACGAGCTGAACGGCAAGGTGGTCGTCGACGCGACCAACCCGCTGCGAGCCGACTACCAGGCTCTGGCGATCGAGGTCGAGGGCACCTCGGCGGCCGAGCAGGTACAGGCGCGCGCCGGGGGCGCCAAGGTCGTCAAGGCCTTCAACAGCGCGCTCGCCGCGCGTCAGGCCGAGCCCAGCGTCGACGGCACGCCGATCGACGGCTTCGTCGCCGGCGACGACGAGCAGGCCAAAGCGACCGTCCTCGAGCTGGTGCGCTCTATCGGCTTCCGTCCGATCGACGCCGGTCCGCTAGGGGCGGCGCGCGCGCTCGAGGCGCTGGCGCTGCTCAACATCACACTGCAGCTCCGCAACGGCTGGACCTGGCAGACCGGCTGGAGGCTGGTCGGACCGACCAGCGCCTGAGCTCGCCTCGATCTGCCCCCCTTCGCCGCCCCGCTCACCAGGCGGCGAAGGCCCGCTGCGGGGCCGTCAGGCTGCGGCGACGCTGCTCATCGTCCCGCGGAAAGCTGCCGTCGGCGACGCTCATCTGTTTGGCGGTCCCGCGTCTGTGGTAGGTGGCTTTGAATGGCGGCCGCGGTCGTTCCCCGACAGGAAGGGAGTCAGCCATGGCGACACCGATGGGAACACCGATGGCGACACCGATGGGAAGGCCCGCCCGACGGTCCTTGATCGACACTTTCCAGCCTCAGACGCCCCGCCTGGTGGCCGACCTGTCGATCGAACCGACCCCTCGCCGGGTGCGCGCCTTCTTCGGCGGCGTACCGGTCGCCGACAGCAAACGGGTGCTGCTGGTCTTCGAGCCGCAGCGCACGCCGGTCTACTGGTTCCCCCGCTGGGACGTCCACGCCGACCTGCTGCAGCCCGCGGGTCACGACGCCAAGGCCTCACCTGCGACCGATCGCTGGACCCTGCGGGTCGGTGAACGCGTAGCCGAGCGGGCGGCCTGGAGCTACCCGCAACCCGGACCCGATCAGATCGCCCTCACCGACCACATCGCCTTCTTCTGGGACAAGCTCGACGCCTGGTTCGAAGAAGACGAGGAGGTCTTCGTCCAGCCGCGCGATCCCTATCACCGGGTCGATGTATTGCGCAGCTCGCGCCACGTGCGCGTCGAGGTAGAGGGCCAGGTCGTCGCCGAGACGCGACGACCCTGCCTGCTGTTCGAGACCGGCCTGCCGGTGCGCTACTACATCCCCAAGCTCGATGTGCGCATGGAGCTGCTCGAACCCTCCGATAAGACGATCCGCTCCCCCTACAAGGGCCTGGCGGTCTACTGGTCCCTGCGCGTGAACGGCCGCCTGTTCGAAGATCTCGTCTGGAGCTACCCGCAGCCGATCCCCGAATGCCCGAAGATCGAAGACCTGCTGTGCTTTGCGAACGAGCGCACCGACATCGCCGTCGACGGCGAGCTTCAGGAGCGCCCGGTCACGCCCTGGTCCTGAACGGCGCATCGACGGCGCCGCTGCGCAGCCCGCGCGACTCGCCGGCGAGCAGGAGGCGTTTGCGCGCGAGCCCTCCCGCGAAGCCCCCGAGCCGGCCGCCGGCGGCGACCACCCGATGGCACGGTACGACGATGGCGAGCGGGTTGCGCCCGAGGGCAGCGCCCACGGCGCGTGCCGCACGGGGATGGCCGATGGCTTGCGCGAGCCGTCCGTAGGTCACTGTGTCGCCATAGGCGACCGTGCCGAGCGCCTCCCAGACGCCGCGCTCGAACTCGGTCCCGGTCACCTCGAGCGGCAACTCGAACGCGCGCCGCCGCCCGGCGAAGTACTCCGCGAGCTGCTGCCGCGCGGCCGCAAGGACGGCGTCGGTCGACAGGTGCGCGCTCCGAAGCGGTGAGGCCGGAGCCGCCGCCGGGCCGCCTTCCGCCCACTCGGAGGCGGCATCGGCGTCCGGCGCCCACTCGGAGGCGGCATCGGCGACCGGTGCCCACTCGAGTGCGCCGCCGGCGCCTGCCGCCCGCGGCAGAGGGCTCTCGGGCGCCGGCAGACGAACCTCGAAGAGGCCGTCGGCTTCGGCTACCAGGACGAGCTGGCCGAGCGGGCTCATCATGATCGTGCTTTGCATGGCATTCTCCCTTTGTTGCGGGACGCCCTCACGGGTCTGGTAATGAGGTGATGGTCCCCCCTGAAGAGCCGCTCGGTCCGGCGGTTTTCGGCCGGCGCTGGTCGATCCCGACGAGCTTGGCCGATTCCCGCTACCGCGTGCTCGCCGAGGCGGGTACACTGCCGCTCATGGTGCCCGATCTCGAGACCTGCCTGCGAGCCATGAGCAGCCGCGACACGCGCTTCGACGGCTGGTTCTTCGTCGCCGTCGCGACCACCGGCATCTACTGCCGGCCAAGCTGCCCGGCGACCACGCCCAGGCGCGAGAACGTGCGCATCTACCCGACGGCCGCGGCCGCCCAGGCCGCCGGCTTCAGGGCCTGTCTCCGCTGCCGGCCCGACGCGGCGCCCGGCTCACCCCAGTGGAACCTGCGGGCCGACGTGGCCGGGCGCGCCATGCGTCTGATCGCCGACGGCGTGGTCGATCGCGAGGGCGTCGAGGGACTCGCTCGCCGGCTCGCCTACAGCCCCCGCCATCTGCGCCGGCTGCTCGTCGAGCAGCTCGGGGCGAGCCCGCTCGACCTCGCCAGAGCCCAGCGGGCCCAGACCGCCCGCCTGCTGATCGAGACGACCGCCCTGCCCTTCAACGACGTCGCCTTCGCGGCCGGCTTTGCCAGCCTGCGACAGTTCAACGACACCGTCCGGGCGATCTTCGCCCTCACGCCGACGGAGCTCCGGCGGCGGGCGGGGAGGCGCCGGCATGCCGGCGCCTCCCCGCCCGCCGCTTCGCCAGAGCTCGGCGCTCTCGTTTTGCGCCTGCCGCGACGCGAGCCCTTCGACGGCGCCGCCGTCTTGCGATTCCTGGCCGCTCGCGCCGTTCCCGGCGTCGAGGAGGTCATCGGCGACACCTACCGGCGTACGCTGCGCCTGCCCCACGGCGACGGTCTCGCCGAGTTGACCCCGCGGGCCGGCCACGTCGAGTGCAAGCTGCGACTCGCCGAGCTGCGCGACCTGAGCGCCGCCGTCGAGCGCTGCCGGGCGCTGTTCGATCTCGACGCCGACCCACAGGCCGTCGACGCCGCGCTCGGCGCCGACCCGGTCCTCGGCAGCCTCGTGAGCCGCGCCCCAGGCCGACGGGTACCGGGCGCCGTCGACGGCACCGAGCTCGCCGTGCGGGCGGTCATCGGGCAGCAGGTCTCGGTGGCAGCGGCGCGTAACGTGGCCGGGCGGCTCGCTGCCTCACTGGGGCGCCCGCTCTCCGAGCCGTTGGGCGGCCTGCGCGTCACCTTTCCCTCGGCCGAGGCGCTGGCCGCGGCGGACCCCGCGCTGCTGCCCCTGCCGGCGACCCGCCGCCACACCGTGCTGACCCTCGCCTGGGCGATCGCCGAGCGGCACATCGTCGTGAGCGCCGCTGCCGAGCGTGACGACATGGCCGAGCGCTTGCTGCAGATCCCCGGGATCGGCGAGTGGACGGTCGCCTACGTGCTGATGAGGCTCGGCGACACCGACGCCTTCCCGGCGACAGACCACGGTGTCAGGCGCGCCCTGGAGACGCTCGGCCTGCCGGCGCGCGCCTCGGCGGCTGCGCGCCTGGCCGAAGCCTGGCGCCCCTGGAGGGCCTACGCGGTCCAGCATCTGTGGGACAACGAGCAGTCACCGCGGTCGACCATCGCGTGAGAGCCTCGTGAACGCCCACCCATAGTCGCTGACGAACTGCGCGAAGCGGATCGCCGGGCGGCCGGTCAGGCGCTCGACGTCGCCGGTCACGGTGGCCAGGCGACCGGCCCGCATCTCGTCACCGAACTCACGCAGCGCCTCGGTGACGTCGCGTTGCGGTCCGTCGACATCGCGCTCCGCCTCGCCGACGACGCGCCGCGGCCCGTCGGCCGGCAGGCGACCGGCGTCTTCTGCCTCGTCGACGTAGGCGATCGGACGGCCGGCGACCGCGGCCAGCGCGTCGGCCATGTCGGCGCCCGTCAGCGCCTGGGGACCGGTGAGCGTGTAGATGTTGTCGTCGACCTCGTCGATCAGAACCGCCGTCGCGGCGGCCGCGACGTCGCGCGCGTCGACGCTGCTCATGGCCGCGTCGCCGAGCGGCAGCCCAAAACGGTCCTCGGCGCGGATCGAGGCGCTGTAGAAAGTCACGAAGTTCTGCATGAAGGAGTTGGGCCGCAGGAACGTGTAGGCAAGGCCCGAGGCGGCGATCAGCGACTCGGCCTCGCGATGCCAGCGGCTGAGCGTGTCGCGACCAGTATCGGCCTGGTACAGCGACTGGCGCACGATACGCCGCACGCCGCAGGTGCGGGCGGCCGCCACGGCCGCCCGCACCTGCGCGACCATCTCCGGCACCTGCGGAGTCAGCAGGTAGAGCACCTCGACGTCCTGCAGCGCGGCGAGCAGTGTGTCGGGCGCGGCAAAGTCGACCACGACACGGTCGATGTCCACGTCTTTCTCGGGCGCCACGCCGTCGCGCCGGTGCACCGCGGCGCGCACCAGAGCGCCGGCGTTATGGAGCATGGCCGTCAGCTCGCGGCCCACGACGCCATTCGCGCCCGTGACAAGGACTCGACCGCTTGGCCACGGCCCGCCGCTTGCGACATCTCGGTACCCCGGGCCCATGCAGGACGTTGTACCCAGCCGGCCCTAGAAGCGTTCGAACAGCGTCGTTCGCGCTCCTCTGACGCGGGGCGTGGCGAGCGGCCGCAGGCCGCTCGCCCCAGCGCTCGCGACGGTCGCTACGAAGTCGGCGGCCGAAACGTGGCCGCGCGGCTCGACGAGCAGAAGCCGCCCGCCGACCTTGAGCGCTGCCACGACCTCGCCGAGGAACCGGCTCACGTCGGGCACTTCGTGGACCATGAAGAAGGTCAGCGCGAAGTCTGCCGGCGGCAGCTCGCCGACGGCGTTCGCACTGCACTGCTGTAGGCGGATGCGCGCGGCAAGACCGGCGCGTTCGGCGCGCAGCCGCAGCCGCTCGAGCATGGCCGCCTGAAGATCGACCGCCACGACCAGACCGTCCGGCCCGACCATCTCGGCCATCGGCAGGGTGAAGAACCCGGGCCCGCAGCCGTAGTCGACGGCCGTGTCGCCGGGCGCGATCAGCCCTGCAAGGATGCGCCGCGGATCGTGCAGCAGCCTCCGCAGCGGGGTCACAAGAAAGCCGGCATGGTCGGCCGAACAGACATCTCCCCCGCCGGGACCGGCGGGGCCCTTGGCGGCGGGGCCGCCGGGCCCGGAGGCGCCGGTGGCGGCGGGGCCGCCGGCCGTCATGACTCGACCTCGACGGCCTCGGTCGCGCCCACCGGCACTCTGTTCGCTTCGACCGGCAGCTCGCCCGGCGCCTCGCCCATGTCGAGCGGCGGTCCGGCCTCGGCCGCGGCGACGGCCGCCGCCCGCGCCCGTGCCGCTACGTGCTGCGGAGCCGTGCCGCGGATCGTTGCGAAGGCGATCGGCGCGCCGACGAGCAGCATGATGCCGCTCACCCACAGCGCGACATGGATACCGGCAGTGAACGACATGCCGATCGCGTGGGCGACCGCAGGCGGCAGCGCGCCGTTCGGCGCGAGACTGCCCTGGTGGGCCATGGCCGTGATCTTGGCGGAGACGACGGCCGGCAGGTGGAACGGCTGCAACGACCCGGGTAGCCGTTCGAGGTACCGCCGCGTCACCAGATTGCCGAGCACAGCGATACCGAACACGCTGCCCACCTGACGCATGGTGTTCGAGGTGGCCGACGCCATGCCGGCGCGCGCGGCGGGCACGGTGCCCATGACGGCCGTCGTCATGGGGCTCATGATCAGTCCGTTGCCGAGACCGATGAGCAGCAGCCAGTACCAGAACGAGGCGTAGCCGCTCGTCGGCTCGAGCGTGGTGAGGCACAGCAACCCGACCCCGGTCATGATCAGGCCGATGGTGATCGGCGCCCGGGCGCCGATGCGTCCGACGATGCGGCCCGAGACGATCGCGGCGCTCATGACGCCGAGGGTGGCCGGGAGCTGTAGGACTCCGGCCACGGTGGGCGAGTAACCCTGCACGACCTGCATGAACAGCGAAAGAAAGAAGATCACGCCGAAGAAGGCGAAGCTCACGATCACGCCGACGAGGTTGGCGCCGGTGAAGGTGCTGCTGCGGAAGAACTTGAGCTGCAGGAGCGGGCTCTTGCCGAACAGCTCGATGACGAAGAACAGGGCGAGCGACGCCGCCGCGATGGCAAAGCACGACAGGATGCGGGTGGAAGTCCAGCCGTAGGTGTTGGCCTCGATGAACGCATACGTGAGCGCCGCGAGACCGACGACGGCGGTGAACTGGCCGGGCAGGTCGAGCGAACGGCCGGCGCGGTCCGACGATTCGGGCACGAACCGCAGCGCCATGGCGAGCGCCACGATGCCGATGGGCACGTTGATCCAGAAGATGCTCTGCCAGCCCAGGTGCTGGACCATGGTGCCGCCGATCAGCGGGCCGATCGCCAGGGCCAGGCCCGAGATGCCGGCCCACAGACCGATCGCCCGGGCGCGCTCCCGCGGGTCGGGAAAGGTGTTCGTCAGGATCGACAGCGTGCTCGGCAACATCACGGCGCCGCCCACGCCCTGCACCACGCGGAAGGCGATCAGGAACCCGCTCGAGGGCGCCAGCGCGCACATGATCGAACCGCCGGTGAACAGCGCGAGACCGCTGATGAAGGCCTTGCGGCGGCCGAACAGGTCACCGAGGGTGCCGCCGGTGAGCAGCAGGCTGGCGAGCGCCAGGACGAAGGCGTCGACGATCCACTGCAGCTCCGTCAGGTTGGCGCCCAGACCGACCGGACGCGCCTTCTGGATAGTCGGCAGCGCCAGGTTCACGACGGTGCTGTCGAGCATCACCATGAACAGCGCGAAGCACATGCAGGCCAGGGTGATGAGCTGCGTCCTGCGGATGGCGTCGTTCGGCATCGTTCCCTCCACGTTTCTGGTCGACCTGGACGGCGTCGCTCAGGCGGGCGCCGACCAGTCGCTCTTCAAGCCGTTCACGAAGGCCTGCAGCAGACGCCGCTGGCTGGCGCGCAGGCGAGCCGCGACCTCGGGCCGCTGGCGCTGCTCGAGCGTCGCGAGACCCTGGACGAGCGCCCAGCCGCCGTAGGCCATGAATTCGGCGTCTTCGTGCGCCGGCATCGAAAAGACGCCTTGCGCGGCGCCGTCGCGAAACACGCCGACCACGGTCTCTTCGACGCGCCGGTGCTCGCCCGAGAGCGGGACCGCGTGCACCGACTCGTACAGCGTGACGACGGCCACGTCCTCGGGGTTGTGGCGCGCGAATTCGAGATAGGCGAGGCCGAGCTCGACGGCGCGCTCTTCGACGGGCAGACCGGCCGGCACCTTGGCGAAGGCCTCCATGAGCGCGCCCATGGCGCGGTCGGCGAGCGCCTTTATGACGTCGTCTTTGTTGTCGAAGTACTTGTACAGGGCCCCGGCGCTGAAGCCGGCGCGGCGCGCGATCTCGCGCAGCGACAGGTCGGCCGCGCCCCGCTCCAGCAACACCTCGCGGGCCGCCACCAGGATCTCGTCGCGCGTCTCGCTGTGGCGGCGCGCACGGCGGCAGGCGAGGCGCTCGGCGGCCAGGCCGTCGCGCAGTTCAGCGCGATGACGCACCCGGTGAGCCCGGAGGTGCTCTCCTCCCAAGTGATGGTCGCCCCGCATGGCAGTCCCCGCCTGCTTATCGTCGCCCGCGGGGAAGCGCTTCTTGTGCGGCGCCGTGTTCGCGAACAACGTATACATTTGTGAACAGCGTTCACTCTATGTCTGGCCGAAGGCGCCGTCAAGCATCCGCCGGACGCAGACGGCAGCGATGACTCCGCCGGCAGCGGACGCAGCAATGAGGATCTGTGAGCGCCCCACCGCCCCGCCAGGTCTCCTGTGAGCTGCCGGCCGGCCGGCAGCCGGGGCAAAGAGAGGGGCGGGGCCTTTGGGCCCCGCCCCTCGTCGCTTCCGTGGCCCAGGTCGCTCCCTGGTCTAGCGGTGAAATGCACCTTCATTGTACGCGTTCTTGCCGTCGATTCCTGTCGCGTTCCCGCGGTTGTCGGATCTCAGGCCTCACGGCCCGGGTCTTCGCGGTTTCGGTTGAAGCGGCGCCGACACGGCACGTCTTGCCTCTCTGCAATGTCGTCCGCCGCCAAGCCCAAACGTTGCCCCAGGGCGCGCTCTCGGGGCAGCATGGAGTCGATTCGACACAAGCCGCGGCGCGAGACCGCCGAAAGGAGACCGCTCTCTATGACCGTTTCCACTCCCGGCCCGCTCTCACTCGAGCGCTTCATCCTGGAGACCAACCGCGCAGGTACCCAGACCATGCCGCACGACGAATTCCACGAGCTGGCGCAACGGCTCGACTTGGACGACGCGCTGGTCGGCACCCACGTGCGCTTCTGCGACGATCACTACGCCCGCAACCTCGTCTGCCGCACGGTCAACTTCGAGCTCCTCGTGCTGTGCTGGAAGCCCGGCCAGGCTTCGACCATCCACGACCACGCAGGCTCGCTGAACGTGACCCGCCTCTACGCGGGCGAGCTCACCTCGCGCCGGTTCCGGCGCCGGGACGGCGGCCGTGGCGTGAGCGAGACGGGCGGCGCCGCGAGCGGTGAGCTGCCGCGCGGCCCCGTCGAGCTGATCGACGAACAGGTGATCGCCGGCTCCGGCGACGCGACAGTCGACCGCGGCGAGATCCATCAGCTCGCCAACGAGTCGGGCGGCGAGCTGATCACGGTCCATCTCTACGCGCCGCCGCTGACCGACATCGTGGTCTACTCGCTCACTGAGCCGCGCACCGAGGTCCAGCGGCTGCGCTACTCGCTCGCCGACGACTTCGCCTGAGCGCGGCGCGGGTAGAACCTTCAGCCATGAACCCGGTTGACTACAGCGCCGACCGACCCGAGACCGGTCCCGGCAACGCGGGCGAACCACTCGACGCCGATCCCGGCAGCGACTTCCGCTTCTCGCCGCGGGCCAACCGCGCCCATGAGATCGCCTGGCTCGCCTGGGGCGACGACGCCTTCGCCGAGGCGCGCGCGACCGGCAAGCCGGTGCTGCTTGCCATCTCGGCGGTGTGGTGCCACTGGTGTCACGTCATGGACGAGACGAGCTATTCCGACCCGCGGGTCATCGCCGCGATCGCCGAGGGCTTCGTAGCCGTGCGCGTCGACAACGACCGCAGACCCGACGTCAACCGCCGCTACAACATGGGAGGCTGGCCGACGATCGCCTTTCTCACGCCGGGCGGTGAGGTGCTTACCGGCGCCACCTACCTGCCGCCCGAGCGGCTTCTCCGGTTGCTCGCCGCGGTGCGCGAGTACTACACCGAGCACGCGCCCAGGCCGGCCGAAGGTGACGCCGGCGCCGGCGAGCCTCGCACCACCGAAGCGCCTCGCCCCGCCGAAATGCTTCGCCCGACCGACGAGCCTCTTGCCGACGATGGGCCGCCCGACGTTGTCGAAGCCGGCGGGGCGGCATCGGTCTGCCGCACCGTGGCCGCACTGTACGACCCGCTGCACGGCGGCCTGGGAGCCGAACCCAAGTTCCCGCAGCCCGAGGCGCTCGGCCTGCTGTTGACTGCCGGCGTCCGCGGCGACGACGATCGCCTGCTCACCATGACCCTGCACTCGCTCGACGCCATGGCCGCCGGCGAGCTGCGCGACGGCGTCGAGCAGGGCTTCTTTCGCTACGCCACCGGCCGCGACTGGTCGGCGCCGCACTACGAGAAGATGCTCGCCGACAACGCCCGTCTCGCGCTGCTCTACCTCGACGCGTTCGCCTTCACCGGGCGCGCGCCCTACGCCGAGGTCGCCCGCGGCGTGATCGAGTACCTCACCACAGTGCTGGCTGCGGGCGATGCCCCAGTGTTCTGGGGCAGTCAGGACGCCGACGAGCACTACTACGTCCTCGACGCCGAAGGACGCGAGCGCGTACCCGTCAAGCCGGCGCTCGACCGGACCGCATTCGTCGACGCCAACGCGCTTGCCGCGCGAGCCCTCCTGCGAGCCGCGACGCTGTTCGAGCAGTTCGACCTGTATGCCGCCGGCCTCGCAACGATCGACCACCTCTGGGACCGCAGCCACGGGCGCCAAGCGATGAGCCATTACCTCGGTGGCCCGATCGCCGGCCTGCTGACCGACCAGGCCGAGATGGCCGCGGCGCTGCTCGACGCCTACGAGGTCTCGGGCGATCGCACGTATCTCGCCCGCGCCCGTCTGCTGGCCGACTGGGCGCTCGAGCACCTGCGTGCCCGCGACGGACGCTTTGCCGACCGCCCGCTGGTACTCACGTCTGAGTCGGGCGGTGTGCTCGACGCCCCGCTGCCCGTGCTCGATGGCGGCGCCCAGATGGCCGACGATCTCACGCGTCTGGCCGCCTTCGGCGGCGTGCCGGCCTACCGCGAAGAGGCGGCCAGGGCGCTCTCGGCCTACGCGCCGGAAGCGGTCACAGCGGGCCCCTTCGGCGCCACCTGGGCGCTCGCCGTCACTCGCTTCACCGGGCACCCCGCCCACATCGTGATCGTGGGCCGTCGCGGCGACCCGCAGAGCGGCGCGCTGCAGCGCGCCGCTCTGCGGGTCGCCGAACCCCTGCGCTCCGTGCAGCTCCTCGACCCCGACGCCGACGCCGAGACCATCGCCCGCGAGGGCTACACCGTGGGCGCCGCCGGGCGCGCAGCGGCCTTCGTCTGCCTCGCCGGCGTCTGCCTCGCGCCCACCTCGGACCCCGCCCGCCTGCCCGAGCTGGTCGTGCACTCGGCCCGCGACTGACCTTTCGCCGCTTTCACCGGATCGGGCGCCGAAGCCGAGTGACCCTGTCAGGTCGATCTCGCCGTTGCGGTCCTTGACGTCGCGGCCAACGAGCCGCCGCTCGCCGACTCACTGACTTCACGACCGTTTGTCGACGGGAATACTATTGGGCGACCCGACCGACGAAGCGAGGTACGAATGCTCACGCTCTACCAGGCCGAATGGTGCCCTTTCTGTCACCGGGTGCGGCAGGTGCTGACCGAGCTCGAGCTGACGTACTCGTGTGTCAACGTCCCCCTGGCGCGCGCCGACCGCGCGCAGGTCCGCGAGCTCTCCGGTCAGGAGGCGGTGCCCGTGCTCAAGGACGGGCGCAAGGTGATCGTCGGCTCCGCCGAGATCATTGCCCACCTGCGGGCGACCTACCCGCCGCCGCCCGACGCCGCCGCCCACGCCGAGGTGGGTCGCTACCGCGTCGTGCTCGAGTTGGACGAGGAGCCCGCCGAGGCGCTCGAGCTGCTCCGCGAGGTGTTCGCCGGCAACGATATCCGCATCCTTTCGGAGACCTCCGGCCACGAGCTCGGCACACACCGCCTGCCCGACGGCTACGTGTTGCTCCAGGCCGCCGCCGTGTGGGCGGTGGAGCGCACGGTCGCGGTCGACCCCACGGTGCCGGCGGCCGCCACGTTCGCGGTCGCCGTGTTCGCCGTCGACGGCGGCAGCGCGATCGCTGTGACGCGACCCTTCGCCGAGGCCTGGCTCTACGGCGACCTCGAGCTGAGCAAGATCACCACGGCCCTCACGCAGCGCGTCTACGAGGCGCTCGAGAAGCTGTAGGCGCCCGTACAGGCAGAAGGCGCCCGTGCAGGCGGATGACGGCGGCGGGCGGCCTGCGGCCGCCCGCCGCCGTCATCCGCCTACTCCCACTGAAACAGCGCCGCGGCCAGCAGGGTCGTGGCCAGGCCGATGCCGCCGACGATCGTGAGCTGGAGCAGGCTGGAGCCGTAGCCGTTCCAGGGGTCGACGAGCGAGATCACCACGTGGTAGAGCGGCAGCGCCTTGGCGAGGGCCACCATCCAGATCGGTAGCTGGTCGAGCGGCGCGCTGGTGCCCGAGATGAACATCATGATGAACCAGATGAGCAGCCCGACCCCCTGGGCGGCGCGCGCCGTGGGCGCGAGCGAGGCGATCAGTACACCCAGTGCCGAAAAGGCGAAGACCGCGACGACGAAGGCCGCCGCCACGCCGGCTATGGACACCGGCGCCGACACGCCGTAGGCGAAGATGCCGAGCACGCTGACGAACAGGGCGCCGAGCAGGCAGGTACAGACGCCCACCAGGAATTGCGAGCCCAGCAACGCCCACTCCGAGACCCCCGAAGCGCGAAAGCGTCGCAGCACGCCCCGTTCGCGATAGGTCGACAGATGCACCGGCAGCGAGACGGTGCCTATCGAGGCGATCACCAGGCCGATGTAGCTCGGCACATACCAGTCCATCATCTTGAGTCCGGCGTAGGCGCCGCTGTCCATGCGCTGACCGCCGAAGATGCCGCCCAGCAGGACGAGTACGAGCACCGGAAAGGCAAACGAGAAGACCAGCGTGACCGGCTCGCGGATGAGCAGTTTGATCTCGATCCACGTCATGCGCAGCAGCACCTGGACGAAGGCCCACGCCCAACGTCCGGGCGTGGCGACCGGCACGCCGGCGGCCGGCTCAGCGGCGCGCGCCGGGGCGGACGGCCGGGCCGGCGGGGCGGACGGCGAGGCCGGCGACCCGGCCGGCCGGCGGGGCTCTCGGTTCGGGCCGCTCATTCGGCCATCGCATGCCCCGTCAAAGCGAGAAACACGTCTTCGAGGCTCGGCGCCTCGACCTGCAGATCGGCCGGCGCGAGGCCGTGAGCGACGAGGGCCGCCCCGACGTGCGCCAGCACGGCGCCGCGGCCCTCGACGATCACGCGCGGCCCCTCACGGCGCACGGTCTCGACGTAGCGCACGCCCTCGAGGAACGAGACGTCGTCGCCGTCGGCGTGAAAGACGACCCGCACGCCGGCGGCATGCGAGGCGATCAGGCCTCGGGGGCTGTCGAGGGCGACGACTTTGCCCCTGTCCATGACCGCGATGCGGTCGCACAGCCGCTCGGCCTCTTCCATGAAATGGGTGACGAGCACCACGGTCGAGCCTCGCTCGCGAATCTCACGGATGAGGTCCCAAGCCACGCGCCGGGCGGCCGGGTCGAGGCCGGTGGTCATCTCGTCCAAGAACACGACCTCGGGACCGTTGACCAGGGCAAGCGCCACGAACAGCCGCTGGCGCTGGCCGCCCGAGAGCGAGTGAAAGGCGGCCCGGGCCTTGTCGGCGAGCCCCCATTCGCGCATGACGTCGCGCCAGTCGCGGCCACCGGGGGTGAGCAGCGAGAACAGCTCGAGCGCCTCCCAGACACGGATGTGGTCGGGCAACGCCGACTCCTGGAGCTGGCAGCCGACACGCCGGCGTAGCTCGCGGGACTGGCGCACCGGGTCGAGACCGAGCACCGCGATCGTCCCGCCGTCGGCCCGGCGCAGCCCCTGAAGGCACTCGACCGTGGTCGTCTTGCCGGCGCCGTTGGGGCCCAGCAGCCCGAAGATCTCGCCGCGCGCCACCGCGAAGGTGGCGTCGCGCACAGCGGTGAACCCACGGTAGGACTTCTGGACGTGGGAGACAGTGATGACGGCTTCGCGGCCGTCGAGGTCACGAAGGTCTGGAGTCCGCGTCATATCCGCATTGTGGCAGACCGGCGCGCAGGATGCGCGGTCGCGCGGCGTTAGGGCAGAAGTCCCTCGCCGCCCCACACGCCGAGCTTGCGAAAGCGCTCGCGCCGCGCCACGCGGCGTTCGCGCGGCATGAGCTCGTCGAGCTCGGTGAGCGCCTCGGCGATGGCGTCGTGGACACGTCGTGCGGCGCCCTCGGGGTTGACGTGGGCGCCACCGCGAGGCTCCTCGACCACGCGATCGATCACGCCCAGCGGCAGAAGCTGCGAGGCGGTCGGGCGCAGCGCCTCGGCGGCCTGCGGGGCAAAGTCGGCGTCGCGCCAGAGGATGGCGGCGCAGCCCTCGGGCGAGATCACCGAGTACGTCGCGTTCTCCTGCATGAGGACGCGGTCGGCGACGGCGAGGGCGAGGGCTCCGCCCGAGCCACCCTCGCCGATCAGTGTGGCGACGACCGGCACGCTCAAGCGCGCCATGGCCAGCATGGTCTCGGCGATGGCGCGTGCCTGCCCGCCCTCTTCGGCGGCCACGCCCGGGTAGGCCCCCGGGGTGTCGACGAAGGTGAGCACGGCCAGGCGGTGGCGTTCGGCCAGGGCGAACAACCGCTGGGCTTTGCGGTAGCCTTCGGGCCGAGCCATGCCGAAGCTGTGCTCGGTCTGCTCGTCGAGGGTGCGGCCCTTCTGGTGGCCGACCACGACCACGGCGCGCCCGTCGAACCAGCCCAGCCCACCGACCACCGCCCGATCGTCGGCCCGCAGGCGATCGCCCTTGAGCTCCTCGAAGCCTTCGATCAACTGCTCGATGTACTCTCGGGTGCGCGGCCGGTCTTTGTTGCGCGCGATCTGGACCGTCAGCCAGGTGTCGTGGCGGCGGCGCTCATGCTGGCGGCTCTTCAGGAGCCCCTGGAGCCGTTCCGCTTCCTCCGACAGGTTCACGCCCGGGATTCTTGAAAGCCGCCGCAACTCTTGCAGACGTTGCCCGAGCCAGCCTTCGCGTGCGGCCGTTTCTGGGTCGTGATGATCGTCGTTCGAGTCCGTCAGGTTGACCACCTCCCTTCAGCAGACGCAGGTAGTTGGCCACCTTGTCTTTGAGCTCGGCCCTGGGCACGACCGCGTCGACGTGGCCGAGGGCCAGGTTACGCTCGGCGCTGCCGAAGTCGGCCGGGAGCTGCTCGCGCGTGGTCTGCGAGATCACCCGCGGCCCCGAGAAGTACAGCAGGGCGCCGGGTTCGGCCACGCAGATGTCGGCCAGGCTGACGAAGCTCGCCACGACTCCGCCCGTGCAGGGGTCGGCCATCACGGCCACAAAGGGCACGCGGGCGTCGTTTAGCACATCGACCGCACAGGTCGTCTTGGCCATCTGCATGAGCGACAGGGCGCCCTCCTGCATGCGCGCGCCGCCTGAGCTGGCCACAGCCACGAGCGGGCGACCCTCGTCGGCGGCGATCGTGGCCGCGCGCCACAGCTTCTCGCCGACGACGCTGCCCATGCTGCCGCCCATGAAACCGAAGTCCATGACGGCGAGCACGCAGGGCGTCGCCCCAATGGTCGCCGTGCCGGCCACCAGGGCCTCGGTCAGCCGGCTCTCTCCCTGGGCCTCGCGGACCCGCTCCGGGTACGGCTCGAGATCGACGAAGTCGAGCGGGTCGAGGGTGCGCAGGTGGCTCCAGTACTCGACGAAGGTGCCTTCGTCTGAGAGCTGGAGAATACGTTCACGCGCGCCGATGCGCTCGTGATGGCCACAGGCGGGGCAGACCCAGAGATTCTGCTTGACCACAGCCGGGTCGTGGTCTGAGGCGCACTTGCGACAGACCCAGCGACGCGGCGCCGGCCCGGTGTCTCGCCGGGCGATCTCGACCGTGACGGTCATCAGCCGTAGCGCCGAAAGACGAGCGTCGCGTTGTGGCCGCCGAAGCCGAAGGAGTTGGAAGCCGCGACGTTGACGGCCGCCGGACGGGCATGGAGCGGCACGTAGTCGAGATCGCACTCGGGGTCGGGCGTCGTCAGGTTGATGGTCGGCGGAATCACGCCGTGTTCGATGGTCAGCACCGAGATGATCGCTTCGAGGGCGCCCGAACCGCCCAGACAGTGACCGATCATCGACTTGGTCGAGGAGATCGCCACCTTGCGCGCGTTCTCTTCGCCCAGGGCGATCTTGATGACGCGTGTTTCGGCGATGTCGCCGGGTGGCGTCGAGGTGCCGTGGGCGTTGATGTAGTCGACCTCGGACGGATCGATGCCCGCGCGGTCGATGGCCATGCGCATGGCGCGCGCCTGCGACTCGCCGGTCTCGTCGGGCAGCGTGAGGTGGAACGCGTCGGAGCTCATGCCGTAGCCGATGAGCTCGGCGTGGATCGTGGCGCCGCGCTTTTCGGCGTGCTCGAGCTCTTCGAGCACGACGATGCCGGCGCCCTCGCCCATGACGAACCCGTCGCGGTCGCGGTCGAACGGCCGGCTCGCCGTCTCGGGTGTGTCGTTGCGCGTCGAGAGGGCCCGCATGGCGGCAAAGGCGGTGACCCCGACGTTGCAGACCGGCGCCTCGCTGCCGCCGGCGAACATCACGTCGGCGTCGCCCCGGCTCACGACCTCGAAGGCGTCGCCGATGCCGTTGGTGCTGGCCGCGCAGGCCGTGCAGACGGTCGAGAGCGGCCCCTTGGTGCCGAGCGCCAGCGAGATTTGGGCGGCCGCCATATTGGGGATCATCATGGGGATGAACAGGGGGCTCATGCGGTCGTTGCCCTTGGTCCAAAGCGTGTGAAGCTGATCTTCGAAGGTACCCAGGCCGCCGACACCGGTGGCCACGACGGCGCCGATGCGCTCGGGTTCCTTGCTCACGTCGATGCCGGCATCGTCGTGGGCCATGATCGCCGCCGCCACGGCGTACTGGGCGAACGGGTCCATGCGGCGCTGGCTGCGGCGATCCATGTACTCGAGTGGGTCGAACTCGCGGACCTCGCCCGCGATGCGCACCGGCAGCGACGAAGCGTCGAAGTTGCGGATGAGGCCCACGCCGGACTGTCCGGCGATCAGCCGGCTCCAGAAGCGGTCGATGTCGCAGCCGAGCGGCGACACGAGGCCCATGCCGGTAACGACGACTCGTCGCGTAGCGTTGCTCATGTGGGATAGCTCCTCTGGGTCGGCCGCTTCGCAGCGGCCTCGCTTGCTCTAGGTGCCGAGGCCGCCGTCGACTGGGAGTGTGCACCCGGTAATGTACCGCGAGAGCGGCGACGCGAGAAACAGTACGGCGTTGGCGACATCGGACGGCTGGCCCATGGAGCGCAGCGGCGTCGCGTCGACGATCGCCTGCCGCACGTCGTCGGACAGCTCCTGGGTCATGGCCGTGTCGATGTACCCCGGAGCCACGGCGTTGACGCGGATGGTGCGCGCGCCGAGCTCCTTGGCGAGCGACTTGGTCAGGCCGATGATGCCCGCCTTGGCAGCCGCATAGTTGGCCTGACCGGCGTTGCCCCTGCGACCGACCACACTCGAGATGTTGATGATCGAGCCTTCGCGGCGGCGCAGCATCTTGCGCGCCGCGGCCTTGGAGACCAGGAACGTGCCGCGCAGGTGGGTGCGCACGACGCCGTCGAACTCGTCGGGGCTCATCAGCATCACGACGTTGTCGCGCGTGATGCCGGCGTTATTGACGACGATCGACAGCGGACCCAGCTCGGTCTCGACCTTCTCGACCATCGCCGCGACGCTCGCTTCGTCGCCGACGTCGCCCATGGCGCAGATCGCGCTGACCCCCAGGGCCTCGATCTCGGCCACCACGGCCAGACAGGTCTCTTCGCCGGCAAAGTCGTTGACGGCGACCGCGGCGCCGGCCGCAGCCAGCGTCAGGGCGATCTCGCGACCGATCCCGCGGCCGGCGCCTGTGACGAGCGCGACCTTGCCGCTCAGATCGATGGTCGTGGTCATTGGTCCCCCTTGAGGCTGGCGGTCCAGCCGTCGTCGAGCGCCGCGGACACCGAGCCGAGGTCACTCGCGTTGGCCGTGACGGCAGCGCCGTCGATGCGTTTGACGAGGCCGGTGAGCACTGCCCCCGGTCCGACCTCGAGATAGGCATTGTATCCCCCGGCCGCGAGGCGCCGTATGGACTCCTCGAAGCGCACCGGTGAGACGAGTTGCCGTTCGAGCAGGGCGGCGAAGCCGCCCTGCTCGAACTCGGCGCTGCAGGTCGAAAAGAAGGCCGGCCGGGGCGCGGCCCAGGGCGCCGCAGCGAGCGGCGCGCGCAGGGCCTCAGCGGCCGGCGCCACGAGCGGGGAGTGAAAGGCGCCGCTCACCGGCAGGCGCACCACACGGCGTGCGCCGGCCACCTTGGCGGCCTCCTCGAAGGCGGCCACCGAAGCTTCGGCGCAACTCACCACGACCTGACCGGGGCAGTTGAAGTTGGCCGGCCAGGTGTCGGAAAGACCGGCGCAGAGCGTGACGACCGTCTCGGCGCCGAGGCCCAGCACGGCGACCATGCCGCCGGGCCTGAGCGCGGCTGCGGCGGCCATGGCCTCGCCGCGCACCTTGACCAGCGCCACGGCAGCGGCGAAGGGCAGGGCGCCGGTCGCCACCAGCGCTGAGTACTCTCCCAGGCTGTGACCGAGCGCCGCGTCGAACACGAGCCCGCCCTCCTGCAGCAGGCGCAGGGTGGCTATC
>CAWJRV010000045.1:0-40752 GCA_963845355.1 uncultured Actinomycetes bacterium | reverse complement strand
GTTGCCTCAGATGATCGATCGGGTGTGACTTGCCGGCGATGACCGCCGCGCCTGCGCGGCGTTATGGTGGACTGCGAGTCTAGACCCGGCGCGGCCGACCGAGGCGTCGTGGGCGAGCGCGGCCGAGGCGGAGAGCGTGGCTGCACGGCGCAACGCACGAGTATAGACTGCGACGCGGTCGGTAAGCGTTATCGGGGGGATCATGGTCCGTCCGCTTGTGGTGGGTCTTCGCGCGCTCGTCGTCGCCATCGCCGCACTGGGGTTGTGCGGCTTGACGGCCTGCGGCTCGACGCCGCAGACAATCGGTACGTCGCCCTCCCCGTCGGCCTCGCAGTCATCCTCGTCTTCGGCTCTCACGGTCAAGCCGGTGGCGACCCCGGGCGCGGGCACCCTGGCCAGTGGACCGTGGATCAGTGGACCGGAGCCGAAGGCCCGCTTGGGCGAGCCGCTCGTTCTGACCGCGGCCGGCGGCGTGAAGCTCCAGGTGACGCCGCTGAGCTTCAGGTCTTTCGGTGCGAGCAGCGAGCTCGCGGACGGTCTGAACTGGCACGACGTCGTCGGCGTCCGCGTCCGGTTGCAGAACCTCGCCACGACGACCTACCGCCTTCCGCGGACGGTCATGAACACCGACTTTCTGATCGACACGAAGGGCCGCGTCTACGGCATGCCGAACGAGATCCCCGAGAGCGGACTCGTCACCGTCGTGATCCCCGCCGGAGAGAGCCAGAGCGGCTGGCTGTTCTTTCAAGCCAGGCCGGGAGTCCGGGCGTTGAGCGTGCAGTACTCGGCCTTCAGCTACGACGGGCAGCTCGGCGACACCGGGGCGTGGCGGCTCAACTGACGGGTGTCGTCCAGCCCGTGAGGGAGCAAGGCCGCCGATCAGTCAGGCTGCCGGCCGTCACTCAGTCGGGGTGCCGGTCCATCAGACAGCCCGATCGCCTGACCCAGGTCGGTCGCTTGCCGAACACAGGCGCTTGCTGAACACGCGCTGCTTCTTTTCGAGCGCGAAGCCGCGCCCTCTGTAGAAGCGATCGGCCTCGTCGCGCTCGAGGCGGGCGCGCACCCGCAGTTCGCCAATGCCGCGCGCCAGCGTCCAGCGCTCGACCGCGGCCACGAGTGCCGCGGCCGCGCCGTGCCGGCGCGCGGCGACCGCGACGATCAATCCTTCGAGCTCGACGAAGGGCTCGCTGACCAGCAGGCGCCTCTCGGCCGCGTGCACGAAGCCGAGCAGCTCGGAGCCCCGCCTCGGCGTCGGTCCGCCGGGCACGGGACCCGCCGCAACCGTCATCGTCTGGGCCCCCGTCACCGCCTCGGCTGCCGCCACGAACACGACGTCGTCGTCACTGGCGAGCAGTACGCCAAGGCGGCGCGCGATCTGAGCCTCTTCAGCCGGGTAGCCGAGCTCGGTCGAAAGGGCGGCGAGAGAGAGAGCGTCGTCGGCTCTCGCCGGCCTCACCGTGAGGCTGTCGCGAGCGCCCCGCGCCGCGACCCTGTCGGTGTCGCCGCCAGATCCCTGTGTCGTCACGTCGCTACCTCCGGTGCTCGTGCTGGTGCTCGGGCTGACCATCTCCGTGGTGCTCCTGGCCCGGCGGGTGGGCGTGCGGGTGAGAGTGCAGCAGCACGCCGTGGCGGTGGGTGTGCTCGTGGATGAGGTTGACCGACAGCAGCAGGTCGCGGTCGGCGAGCACGGCGGCGAGCGGCCCGTCGGCGACGAGACGGTGGTCCTCGGCGAGGACCACGGCACGATCGACGAGCCGCTCGAGCACGTCGAGCTGGTGGGTGGCCGCGACGATCGTCTTGCCGGCGCAGTTCAGCGTCTCGAGCAGCTCCAGAAGCCACTCCTGGGTGCGCGGGTCGAGGCCGTTGGTGGGCTCGTCGAGCATCAGTACGTCGGGGTCGATGGAGAGCACCGAGGCCAGGGCGACCTTCTTCTTCTCGCCGCCACTCAGGTTGTAGGGAGGGCGCTCGGCCAGCCCGGTCAGGCCGAGCATCCGCAGGGTGTCCTCGACGCGCGCCACGATCTCGTCGCGGGGCAGGTCGAGGTGCAGCGGCCCGAAGGCGACCTCGTCGCGCACCGTCGGGTTGAAGAGCTGGGCATCGGCGCTCTGAAACACCATCCCGACGCGGCGCCGAAAGCGCCGCGCGGTCGCTGCGTCTCTCAGGGCGCCGCCGCTCACGCGCTCGCCGAACGCTTCGACCTCGCCCTCGGCGGGCTCGACGAGGCCGGCGAGGACCTTGAGGAGCGTGGACTTGCCGGAGCCGTTGGCGCCCAGGATGGCGAGGCGCTCGCCCGAGTCGATCGCAAGATCGACACCGGCGAGCGCCTCGACTCCGGCGGCGTACCGGTAGGAGACGCTGGTCAGGCGAAAGATGGTCGCGGTCGACGGGAGACCGTGCGCGGACGACAGACGACCGTCGCTGGCCGGCGGCACGACGGCCGTCATCGCGGTCCCGCCACGAGCGCAAACCACAGCAGAACGGCGAGCCCCGCCGACACGGCCAACGTCCAGACCACGTCGAGGCGCCGCAGACGCCAGGTGCTCAGCGTGCGTACCTCGCCCGAATAGCCGCGCGAGATCATGGCCAAGTAGACCTGCTCGCTCGCGGCCTGCGACTTGCCGAAGGCGGTGGCCACAGCGGCGCCCAGAAAGCGGCGGTCCTCGCCCGGCGCGGCGCGGCCCACCAGCCTGCTCGTGCGGGCCAGAGCCATGTCCTGCACGATCCTGACGAGCGTGAAGACGTACCGATACGCGACCGCCAGCACGAACACGAAGCCCCGCGGCACGCCGACGGCCCGCAGCGCCTTGAGCAGCTCGGCCCAGGGTGTGGTCAGCGTGAGCAGGACGCCGAACGACACGACCGTCGTCACCCGCGCCACAAGACGAAGGAACGCCAGCAGCCCCGGCGCCGTGACCGCGATTGTTGCGGGCAGCGGCCAGAACGGCGCGCCGTGCGACCACAGGGTCAGCACCGTACGCCCAGGGCTCACGACACTCAGAGTCACGGGCAGCATGACCACCGCCGTGAAGAGCGGGACGAACAACCAGGCGCGGACGGCGAAGCGCGCGAGGCCGAGCCGCGAAGCCGCGACGAGGCCCACCGCGAAGGCGAGCAGCACGGCCAGCACCAGCAGCCGCGTCGACAGCGCCGCGACCGCGACGCAAGCCAGCAGGCTGACAAGCTTGACCCGGGGATCGAGGCGCTGCAGAAGTCCAGGTCGGCGGGCGAGCTCGTCAGAGGCGACGGCGTGCTCGACCCAGGTCGAAAGCGTGACGACCAGGTGCTCCGAGAACAGGCGGTGGGGCCGGCGCGGAAGCGCGCGACCGGCTGGTGACGGCGACCGAGCGGGTTGCCGCTCAGGAGACGGCGACGCACCGGCTCCCCGGCTCGGCGGCAGCGGCGGCAGCGACTGGACCGGCGCGCGAGCAGTGCGGCGGCGCAGCGTGACGACGAGCCACACGGCGGCCGTGATCAGGGCGACGCCGACCAGCGCGCTCACGAGATACCAGACGACGGCCCCCGCGCCGCTCGCGCCGTGCCGGCTGTAGCCCGGCAGCAGGCCGCTCCAGTGACCCCCGAGCCGAGCGAGTCCGCGCGGCACGTAGCCGACGCGACGGGCGAGCTCGCCGGCGTTCCACTCCGCGAACGCCCCGCCGCCGGCGAGCAGGCCGAGGGGCACCGCGGCCACGAAGACGGCCAGAAGGGCGACAAGCCGGCGGCTTCGTAGCGGCCGGGCGGTCGCGCCGGCGGCGAACAGTTCGGGGCTCTGACGCCGCAGCACCGCGAACACAGCGACGGTGAACACCGCCTCGACCGGGCCCACGATCAGGGCGTGCGAACCGACCATGGCGATGAGCGCCGTCCTGAGCCCGTAGGGCGAATACTGCGCGACGCCGTCGACCGAGTGCAGCAGGGGCTGGATGCCGAGCTCGAGTCCGGCCAGTGCGGCAGCCGCCACCAGGCCACACCAGGCGCCGATGCCCGCCGCGTACAGGCGCCGCGACGACCCCAGCGCGCTGCCGCCGGCGAGCAGACGGTAGACGGCGTAGCCGGCGTAGGGCATGACCACGGCCATGTTCAGGCAGTTGATGCCGAGCGTCAGGATGCCGCCGTCGCCGAAGAAGAGCGCCTGGATAACGAGCGCGGCGCTGACGGCCAGACAGGCGACGTCGGGCCCGGCGATAACGGCCACCAGCACCGCGCCGACGGCGTGGGCGGTGGTGCCGCCCGCGACGGGCACGTTGAGCATCATGACGAGAAACGAGAAGGCCGCGCCGAAGGCCAGCACGGGGATCATGCGGGGTTGCGATAGCAGCGTCTTCGTACGCCTGTTGGCGCGGTACCAGACGGGCGCCGTCAGCGCCCAGCCGGCGGCGATGGTCTCTGGTCCGAGGTAGCCGTCGGGGATGTGCATGACGCTCCGCGGCCGCCCGCCGCCGCTACGCCTGAGGCCCGGCCAGTGCCCGGCAGTCGCGACAGAGGCCGAACACGGTCATGCGCGTCTCACTCACGGAGAACCCGTCGAGCTCGAGCAGCTCGCGCCTGACCGGTTCGAGCAAGTCGTCGTCGAAGTGACCGACCTCGCCGCAGCGTACGCAGACGAAGTGGTGGTGCACCGGCGCGGGGGCGACCTCGTAGTAGGTGACCGCGCCGTTCAACCTGGTCTCCTGGACGAGCTCCAGGCCGACGAGCAGCTCGAGCGTGCGATAGACCGTGGAGACGTTGACCTCGGGCAGGGTCTGCTGGACCTCGGCGGCGATCTCTTCGGCGGTGCGATGACGCCCGTCGCGGCGCACCGCCTCCCAGACGGCCACTCGCTGGGGGGTGAGACGGTAGCCGGCCCGGCGGATCGTTTCGCGAGCGTGATGCATACCGCGACGCTATCGCACTCGCAAACGAGTTGCAACAGCCATATCGTTGCGGTCGAGGCTCTGCTCCCGAGGGCTCGCCGCGACCGCAGCCTCAGCGACGGTTTCCGGTCCTGAGTC
This sequence comes from uncultured Actinomycetes bacterium, assembly GCA_963845355.1. Taxonomy (GTDB): domain Bacteria; phylum Actinomycetota; class Thermoleophilia; order UBA2241; family UBA2241; genus Bog-752. The sequence continues at coordinate 35,764 of CAWJRV010000045.1, read as the reverse complement.
TCGGCCCAGTTTCGCCCCGGGTATGCTTCCTCTACCGATGAAGACCTTCTGGCGCATCACCAAGCTGCTCCGCGAGCACCCGTGGCTCGTGATCGTCGGCTTCAGCACGGCCCTCCTGCAGACCGCCGCGACACTGACCATCCCCTGGCTCGAGCGCGGCGTCATCAACAAGGCCCTGGCGCCCCGCAAGACCGAGCTGCTGATCTGGTACGGCCTCGCCATACTCGGCGTCGGCGTCGTGAGGTTCGGCTTCGCGATCGCCCGGCGCCTGTCGACCGGCAAGATCAGCCTCGACATCGAATACGACCTGCGCAACCGGCTGTGGGCCCACCTGCTGCGCCAGCCGTTCGGCTACTTCGACCGCTGGCCCACCGGCCAGCTCATGTCGCGCGCCATGGCCGACATCCAGAACGTGCGCATGTTCCTCGGCTACGGGCTGATCTTCTTCACCACCAACATCTTCTCGATGATCGCCGTCACGGTGCTGATGTTCGTGCTGAACTGGCAGCTCGCCCTGCTCAGCCTGGCGTTCCTGCCGCTCCTGCTGCTGGCGACCCTCCGCTTCAGCCGGCGCCTGCAGCCCATCCTGCGCGACGTGCAACAGAAGATCGCCGACGTCACCTCGACCGCCGAAGAGAACGTGATCGGTTCGCGTATCGTGCGCATCTTCGCCCGCGAAGACGACGAGCTCGCCAAGTTTTCCGACCGCAGCACGAGGGTCTTCGAGGCCGAGGTGAGCGCTGCCCGCATCCGCGCGGTCTACATACCGCTGATCGGCTTTCTGCCCAACCTCGCGGTCGTGGTGCTGCTCTACGTCGGCGGCCGCCAGGTCATCGACGGCAGCCTCAGCCTGGGCTCGCTCGTGGCCTTCTACAGCTACCTGATGCTGCTGATCTACCCCGCCCAGGTGATCGGCTGGCTGACCGGCCTGGCGCAGCGCGCCATCGCCTCTGGCATTCGCGTCTACGAGATCCTGGACGCGCCCGTTGAGATGGTCGAGCGCGCCGACGCCGCGCCCTTGCCGAGCGTGCGCGGCGAGGTGCGCTTCGAGGGCGTCTCGTTCTCGTACGTCGACCGGCCGGTGCTCGAGCACATCGACCTCGAGGTGCCGGCCGGCCGCACGATCGCCCTTGTGGGCCACACCGGCTGCGGCAAGACGACGCTCACCAACCTGGTGCCGCGCTTTTACGACGCCGCTCAGGGCCGGGTCTTGATCGACGGCCACGACGTGCGCGACGTGCGCCTCGACGACCTGCGCAGCCATATCGGCGTCGTCACCCAGGACCCGTTCCTGTTTTCGACCACGGTGGCCGACAACATCCGCTTCGGCCGGCCCGAGGCGACCGACGCTCAGGTCCGCGAAGCGGCCGAACGGGCCCAGGCGGCGACCTTCATCGAGGCCCTCCCCGACGGCTACGCGACCGTGGTCGGCGAGCGCGGCCTGACGCTGTCGGGCGGTCAGCGCCAGCGTATCGCCATCGCCCGGGCGCTGGTCTTGGACCCCCAGATCCTGGTCCTGGACGACGCCACCTCGAGCGTCGACGCCGAGACCGAGTTCAAGATCAGGAGAGCCCTGCTGGAGGTCATGAAGGGCCGCACCACCTTCATCATCGCCCACCGGCCCTCCACCATCTCGCTGGCCGAGGAGATCGTGGTGATGGCCGACGGCCGGATCGTCGAGCGCGGCACGCACGGCGCCCTCATCGCCGCCGACACGCTGTACCGGCGCATGTTCGGCGCCGCCGAGCTCGAGGGTACGACCCTGGACGCGGCCGAGCTGATCGGCGGGAGCGGGCCGGCGGGCGCCGCGGGCGCCCGCGGCGCCCGCCGGCCCGCTCCCGCCGACCGTCGTCGCGACGTCACCGTCCCGCGACCGGGAGAGGTGAGCTGACGTGGCCTGGACCGGACGACAAGCAGGCCCCCACGGCAGCGGCGCCGACCTGCATGAGTTCCGCGGCTGGCGCGCCTTCGTCCACCTGGCGCGAGAGCTCAAGCTCGCCCGCCTGGCGCGCATCGTCTACCCCTATCGCGGGCGCGCCGCGCTCAGCATCGTCGCCATGGTCGTGGTCACCATCACCGGCCTGGCGGTGCCCTACCTCGTGAAGATCGCCATCGACTCGGGCATCCAGAAAGGCGATGTGCATGTCCTCGACCTGGTGATCGTCGCCTTCCTCGCCGTCAACCTGCTCAACCTCGGCGCGAGCTACGTGCAGACCTACCTCGTGAGCTGGGTCGGCGAGCGCGTCATCCTCGACCTGCGGCGCAGCGTCTTCGCCCACATCCAGAAGCTCTCGCTCGACTTCTTCAGCCGGCAGCGCACCGGCTGGATCGTGTCACGCATGACCAACGACATCGACGCCCTCGACCAGCTCGTCACCGACGGCGTGACCTCTCTTGTCACCAACGGTCTGACGATCGTGGGGGCGGTCGTCCTGCTCTTCGTACTCGACTGGCGCCTAGCCCTCGCCACCCTGTCGATCATGCCGTTCGTGCTGGTCGGCACCCTGATGTTCCGCACGCGGTCGGCACGCTCGTACGCCCTCGTGCGCAACCGCATAGGCGACGTCTCGGCTCACCTCCAGGAGTCGATCTCCGGCATGCGCGTACTGAAGGCGTTTCGCGCCGAGAAGCGCGACACGGTCACACAAGTCTCCGTCAACGCGGCCTACCGCGACGCCAACATGCAGACCGTCGTGCAGAGCGGCCTCTACTTCCCGTTCGTCGAGCTCATGTCGGCGGTCGGCATCGTCGTCGTGCTCTGGTACGGCGGCTCGCTGGTCATCGAGGGCCACATCCAGGTCGGCGTGCTGATCGCTTTCACCGCCTACCTGTCGAGCTTCTTCGACCCGATCCAGCAGCTCTCCCAGCTCTACAACACCTTCCAGTCGTCGATGGCGGCGGTCCAGAAGATCTACACCGTACTCGACACCGAACCGGACCTGAGCGACGCGCCCGACGCGCGGCCGCTGCCCGACGTGCACGGCCTGGTGGAGTTCGACCACGTGAGCTTCGGCTACGGCGGCGGCGACGTGCTGCACGACATCGGGTTCTCCATCGCGCCGGGCGGCACCGTCGCCCTGGTCGGTACGACGGGCGCCGGCAAATCGACCATCATCAAGCTGCTGGCGCGCTTCTACGACCCCGGCGCGGGCGCCGTGCGCATCGACGGCCACGACCTGCGCCAGGTGACCACCAGGTCGCTGCGCGAACAGCTCGCGGTGGTGCCCCAGGAGGCATTTCTGTTCACCGGCTCGATCCTCGACAACATCCGCTTCGGGCGACCCAGCGCCGGCCTCGATGAGGTCCAGCGCATCGCCCGTATCGTGGGCGTGCACGACTTCGTGGAGAGCCTGCCCGAGGGCTACGACACCGACGTCCAGGAAGGCGGCAGCGCGCTCTCGACCGGCCAGCGCCAGCTCATCTCGTTCGCCCGGGCGCTGCTCGCCGACCCGCGCGTCCTGATCTTGGACGAGGCCACGTCGAGCGTCGACGCCGAAAGCGAGCAGCGCATCGCGAGGGCCATGGACGTGCTCTTCAGCGGACGCACGTCGGTGGTCGTCGCGCACCGTCTGAGCACCGTACGCTACGCCGACCAGATCCTGGTGATCGAAGAGGGCCGCATCGTCGAGCGCGGCAGCCACGACGAGCTCGTGCTCGCCGGCGGCCGCTACTCCGACCTCTACCGCGAGTGGGAGGAGACGGGCAGGCCGGTGTGAGAGCCGGCGGCGGCGGGCTCGCCGGCGGCGCCGTCCGGCAGGGGGGGCCGCGGCGCGGCCGGCAGACGGCGGCGGACCCGCCTGATGTCGGGCAGGGTGATCTGCAACGCGGCCGAACCGAGCGTCGCGAAGCTGGCCAAGGTGAACGAGCCGGCGACGCCGATGACCGCAGAGATCGGGCCGGCCACGACCACGCCGAGCGGGTAGAAGGCCAGCGAACCCATGAGGTCGAAGGCCGACACGCGAGACAGCGCCTCGGGTGGGATCTGCTCCTGCAGCGTGGTCTCCCAGAGCACGTTGACCAGCGCCGCCGAGATACCGCACAAGGCGGCCGCGCCGATCAGCGCCGGCGTACCGTAGCCCAGGGCGAAGAAGGCAAACAGCGGCGCCTCGAGTATCGTGAGCCAGCCGCACAGAAGCAGGGGGCGTGCCGGCTGCAGACGCAGGCCGACCGCCCCACCGATCACCTGACCCACGCCGAACGAGGCCAGGATCGCTCCCCAGGCAGTGGCTCCACCCAGTGAGTACTTCGCGACGTAGGGCCCCAGGACGAACAGCGGCGCGATGATCACCAGGTGAAAGACGGCCGCCTCGCAGACCATGACCCACAGCCAGGTGCGCGAGCGAAACTCCTGCCAGCCGTCGCGCAGATCGCGCAAGAAGCTGCCGGTCTCCCCGCCCGGCTCGCCCCGCGACAGAGCGCCGGTGCCGCCGGTAAGGCCCGCGGTGAGACCACTCTCGGCCGCCGACAGCGAACCGTCCGCCGGGGAGACGGGAGCGAGTCCGCGCAGCCCCCACAGGAACCCGGCGCTCACGAGGTAGGACAGGGCGTCGAAGCCGATCGCCCAGCCCGAACCCAAGGCCGCCACCATCACGCCGCCCAGGGCGGCGCCAAGCGTCACGCCGAAGCTGTCGGTCAGCCCTCGCAGAGCGTTGGCCTGCTGCAGGTGCCCGGCGCTGACGGTCTGGGGCACGAGGCCCGTCTGCGCCGGCCGAAAGAAGGCCTCGGCGGTGCCGCGCACGAACTGCAGAACGACCAGCTCCCAGATCGTCGCCCGGTGGGTGATGAGCAGCCAGGCCATGGCCGCCTGGCAGACGAAGCGCACGAGGTCCGAGATCAGCATCACCCACTGCCGCGGGAGACGGTCGGCCCACACGCCGCCGACCAGCAGAAAGAGCACGAGCGGAACGAGACCGGCGGCCACGACGATGCCAAGGTCGGTCTTCGACCCGATCTCGAGCACCGCGAAGGCCAGCGCGACCGTGGTGATCGCGCTGCCGACGAGCGAGAACGTCTGACCTGTGAACAGCAGCCGAAAGTCCCGCTCACGCAGGGCTTCGAACATGCCGGGGCGTGAAGCGCCTACGCCGACCCTCCCTTGTTCCCGCACGGCGCCGCTGGCAGCGCCGCTACCCTTCCCCAATCTTCGGCAGCACCCGGTCGAGCCTTGAGGGCAGCCACCAGTTGATCGATCCCACGAGACGCATGGTGGCCGGCACGAGCAGGATGCGGATGATGGTCGCGTCGAGGGCGATGGCCACCGCCAGGCCCACGCCGATGGCCTTGGTGATGAGGATGCTGGTGGTGGCAAACGATCCCGCCACGATGACGATGATCAGCGCCGCGCTGGTGATGATGCGACCGGTGCGCTCGAGGCCAAAGCCGACCGCCTGGCGGTTGTCGCGGGTCTCGAGCCAGGCCTCGCGCATGCGGGTCAGCAGGAACACCTCATAGTCCATCGAGACGCCGAACAGGCAGCAGAACATGATCACCGGCAGGGTGGCGTCGACGTAGCCCTCAGGGACGAAGTTCAGCACGCCGGCCAGGTGACCCTGCTGGAAGATGAAGACCAGGGCGCCGAAGCTCGCCATGATCGACAGCGAGTTGACGAGCACGGCCTTGAGCGGCAGCCAGGCGCTGCGCAGCAGCAGGAGCAGCACGACGTAGGTGACGCAAACGACGAACAGGATGACCCATGGAAAGCGGCTGTAGATGGCCGACAGAAAGTCGTGCGTACCGGCCGACAGGCCGGCCACGTGGACGGCGTAACCGGGCGGCGGCGGCAGGTTCTTGATCGTCTGCGACAGGGCCTGCGCCGCGCCGCCGCTGGGGTCACTGCGCGGCGCGACCTGGAAGAGCACCGTGTTCGGCGCGGTGGTCGCGACGAGCAATGCCTTGGCGGCGGTGACCTCCTTCGGCCCGGGCACTGGCACGGACGCCTTGGGAGAACCCAGCGCCGAGTAGACGTAGACGCTCACGGCGGTCGGCGACGGACCTCTTGACAGCACCAGGTTCCAGAACGACCGCACGGCCTGCGCCGACGTCAGTCCCGGCCGGTTGACGATGCTCGTGACGCCGGCGACGTCGGGCAGCGCCGCGAGCTGCTTTCCGTAGCCGTAGAGCGCGGCGATGTTCTGAGGCGCGGTCGGCTGCGCCGCCGCGCCCGAGCCCTCCCAGGTGACGAGCACCTGCACCGGGTTGAGCGCTCCGCCGTTGAAGCGCGCCTGCAGGATGTCGTAGCCCCGTCGCGCCTCCTGGCTCGTCGGCAGTGACGTGGCGGTGGGCACGTTCGTCCGGATGCGCACGATCGGCCCGGCGAAGAGGGCGATCACGACCAGGGTGCCGACCAGGACGACGATGGGGTGGTCCATGACCCAGTTCGACCACGCCCGCCAGAAGCGGCTCTCTGTGCCGCCGTGCCCGAAGACGCGCAGCGAGTCCACGCGCCGGCCGAGCACGCCGAGCACGGCCGGCAGCAGGGTCAGGGCCGAGAGCACCGAAAACGCCACGACGATGGCCCCGCCCAGGCCGATCGAGCGCAGCGACATGTACGAGAACATGAGCAGGCCGGAGAGACCGACTATCACGGCGATGCCGCTGAAGAAGATCGCCCGTCCGGCGTGGGCGACCGTCGCCTCGACGGCGGCGGCGACGCTCGCCCCCCCGGTGAGCTCCTCGCGAAAGCGCCCGACTATGAACAGCGAGTAATCGATACCGACGGCAAGACCCAGCAGCGAGGCGACGTTCATAGTGAAGATCGACAGGCTGAGGCGCTGGGCGAGCAGGTACAGCACTCCCAGCGTGACCGTCACGGCCATGCCGCCGCCGACCACCGGCAGGGCGGCGGCCACCACGCTGCCGAAGACGAGCACGAGCACGATCAGGGCGAACGGCAGGGCGTAGGTCTCCGCCTTGCGAAGGTCGCTCGCCGACACCGTCTCGAGCGCCTGGTAGACGGCCGGATCGCCGGTAATGGAGGCTGTGAGGCCGTCGGGCTGCAACCGCGTCCGAATGCGATCGACCTGCTGCTGTGCCTGCTCGATCTGACTCTCGAAGACGAGAAGGGCAAGCGAAGCCTTGCCGTCCCTCGACACGAGAGTCGTGTCGCCGCTCGACGCGTAGGTCCGCACGCTCTGCAGACCCGGGATGGTCGCCGGCGTGACGCCGGCGAGCGCCCGGGCCTCGGCGGCCCGAAACTGCGGGCTGCGGGCGTCGAGGGTCGGACTCGTGAAGACGATAGCGATCTCGGCCAGGCCTGTGTGCAGGCGCCGCTGCATGAGGTCGAGCGCCTGCTGGGCCGGGGCGTTGGCGTTAGAGAAACCGCCACCCTTGAGCTCGTGGTGGAGCCGCGGGATGGCCGCCAGGCCAAGCGCGAACGCCACGAGCCAGACCGCGATCACCAGCCAGCGGAACCGGTACGAGAACCTGCCGATCGCAGCGAACAATCCGATCACCTCCGTGGCCGGCGCCGCCTGCTCCGGGACCGCCAAGGATATACTAGAACGCAACGAGCAGCAGCGCGCTATCACCCGTGCCTACTCGGAGGGGACGAAGGTGGATATCAGACACCAGCTTTCGGCAGGCGGTGTCGTGGTGCGCTCCGGCGAGGTCGTCGAGCTCTGTCTGATCAGGCCGACCGGGCGTAGCGTGTGGGCGCTGCCCAAGGGCTGGGTCGAATCCGGCGAGACGCACGAGATGGCGGCCCTGCGCGAGATCCGCGAAGAGACCGGCGTCGAGGGCGAGATCGGCGCCGACCTCGACAGCATCGAGTACTGGTTCTTCTCGCGCGAAGACCAGGTGCGCATTCACAAAGTGGTGCACTTCTTCCTGGTGCGCTACGTGTCCGGCGACACGTCTCAGCACGATCACGAGGTGGCCGAAGCGGCCTGGTTTGCCGTCGGCCGCGCCCTCGACCGCATGACCTACCCGAACGAGCGCCAGCTCGTGCGCAGGGCTATGGCCTTGCTCGAGCCGGCCGCCGGCGAGGGACCGATCGCCTCCCCCTAGACCCAGACGACGGCCTCGGCGCCGTCGCGCGCCTGGGCCATGCCGGCGCCGAGCAGCGCCAGAAGGTCGGCCGCGCCCAGGTCGACCACGTCGAGATGTGCGACCGCGAAGCAGAGGGCGATCTTCTGGGCCGCCGGGCACTCCGCGGCCAGCGCCCTGCGCAGCCGCTCGAGCACGGCTTGCACGCCGTAACGGCTGATGTCGGGCAGGAGAACCACGAACTCGGCGTCGCCGGCAAGACCCAGCACGTCGTAGCGGCGCAGACCGCCGGCGAGTGTGCCGGCCGAGCGACGCAGGAACTCCTGGAGCTCGACGCTGCGCACGGCGCCGTCGGCGGCGACGCCGACGAGGATCGCCCCCAGGCCGACTCCGGTGCGCCGGCAGCGCTCGAGCTCGACGACGAGGCGCCGACCGACCTCGTCGGCGTTGATCAGGCCGGTCAGCGCGTCGGTAGCGGTGAGTCCGACGACGGTCCGGCCGAGACGCTCGACGACCTCTTCGAGACCCTCCGAGTAGCCCACTCCGGCGCGCACCAGCGCCTCGCCCTCGAGGAGCCCGAGTCGCTGCGCGGCCAGAGCTTCGCCGGGCGAGACCGCCGCCAGCGAGTCGCGAAACGCTCCGAGTCCGAGCTGGAGGGCGACGAAGACGTCGGCCGCCCGCAGAGAGCGCTCCGCGGCGACCAGCCGGGCGCGGCCTTCGACCGCCGTGAGAAAGACGGCGGGATCGTCGGCGGAGAGGGCGTCGACCAGGTCGTCGACCAACGGCTCAAAGACGGAGTCGTAGGGACTGTCCAGCGTCACCGCCTGGGCGGCTGCCATCAGTTCCGACTGCATGAACGCCCGCTCTCCAACGAATGCCGGTACGGGGTAGCATATAGCAGATGAACGGAGTGTCCACAGAATGCCGCGCGCCGCGGCAAGTGCCGCAACGACGCTGCCGGCCGCGCCGACGCAGCGAGCGACCGCCGTGCGCCTGACGACCCTCGGCACCCAGGGCTGGATCCCCACACCCGAGCGCGAAACGACCTGCTTTGCCGTCGACGAAGGCTCCCTGCTCTTTCTCTTCGACGCCGGCACGGGTCTGGGTCGGCTGCTGCGGCCGCCGGCGTCGCGGCTGCTCGAGGCCGCCCACGAGGTCCACCTGTTCCTGACCCACTACCACCTCGACCACGTCTGCGGTCTCGCGTACCTGCCGGCGCTCTTTGCCGAGCGCACCCTCATGGTCCATGTGCCCGACGCCGCGCTGAACGGGGTCGACCCGCAGCGCGGTGTGTCCGAGCTTATCCGCAAGCCCTACAACCCGCACGCCTGGAGCGAGCAGCCCGGCCTCGTGCTGCGGTCCCTGCACGAGGGTGTCAACGAGGTCGCCGGCCACGAGGTGAGGCTGCGCGCCCAGTGCCATCCCGACACGACGGTGGCCTACCGTCTCGACGACGTGCTCGTGCTGGCCACCGACACGGTGGCCGACCCCGAGACGGCGAGCTTCGCCCGCGGCGCCGAGGTACTTATGCACGAGTCCTGGATCGACGGCATCGAAGAAGACGACCCCCGAGATGCAGACCTCGTGCGCACGACCTACCTCTCTCACAGCTCGGCCCGCCAGGCCGCCGCACTCGCCGCGCAGGCCGGCGTCGACGAGCTCGTCCTCATGCACCTGAACCCGCTGCGCGACAACCGCTATTACGCTCAGATGCAGGCTTCGGCGCGCGCGATCTTCGCGCCGACGTTCATCTACCCCGACCTCCACGAGCGTGCGCTCGGCGGCTGAGGCCGGCCGGGAGCCCCGACCGGCGGCTGATCGCCTTGTCTGAACCCCAACCCGACTCTTCCCAGATCAGACGCGCGCCGCTGTTCAGAAACCGCGACAAGCGCTTCTGGATCGTGCTCATCGTGGTCGCCGTGATCGTCGTCTTCTACCTGCCGTCGCTCGTCGCCTTCCGGTACACGGCCGCGACCCAGAACACCGGCTTTCTCACCCACCCCTGGCGCAGCTGGTCGTTCATCGTCACCGCGTTGACGGTGCCCGGCGACTCGCGGCTCAAGACGTCGGGCAATGCCCTGCGCGACGCCGACAACCGGTTCCACGGCTCGGCCATCGACCCGCACGAGGTGCGACTGCTGTTCCTGCCCGAGGGCAGGCCCTACACGTTCACGCACACACTCGGCGATCGCACGGTGACGACGACGATCACGCCGCCCTACCGCTTCGTCTGGCAGGTCAGCGGCCACATCGACACACTGAACGGCCCAGACACCGTCGTCGCGTTGCTCGACTACCGCAGCGGCAAGCTGCTCTACGATGTGCGCCACGACCTGACCGTAAGCCAGGGCGCGACCGAGCCCGGCACGCCGGCAGGGCAGCCGTCGCCCGGCGGCTCGGCCGCAACGCCCAGCCCGGCGGCAACGCCCTGAGCGTGGCCATGGTCCCACTCGCCGCCACGGCCACCACGGGCGACCTCGTCCGCTGCGTCCTGATCCTGATCGTGACCTTTGTACTGGCGTGGCTCGTCAACCGGCTCATGGAACGACACGGCGGCGGCATCTCGCGGGTGCTCTCCAGTAAGCTCCCGGCCGCCGACGAGACCCGCATGAGGGTGGCGCGGCGGCTGATCGTGGCGGCCATCGTCTTCGTCGGCGTCATGTTCGCCCTCACAAAGCTTCCCGAAGTCGGCAGCGTCGCCCGTGGGCTGCTGGCCTCGGCCGGCGTCACGGCCCTGATCGTCGGATTCGCCGCACGCTCGGTGCTGGCCAACCTCGTGTCGGGCGTCATCGTCGCCCTCGCCCAGCCGGTGCGTATCGGTGACTACGTGGCCATCGACGGCTGGGAGGGGACTATCGAGGAGGTGCGTCTGACCTACTCGTACATCCGCGCCGACGACAACAGTCGCATCGTCATTCCCAACGAACAGCTCGCCAGCAAGGTCGTCCGCAACTTCACGATCGTCGACGAGGCCAGCGCAGCCGCCGTCGAGTTCGTGGTCCCGGCGACCGCCGCGCTCGGCGACGTGCGCCGCGAAGCGCTCGACGTGGCCGCCGCATTCAGCCGCGGGCGCTCCCGCGAGCGCCAGGCGACCCTCGCCGTGACCGAGCTTTCGGCCGACACCGTACGCTTGCGCCTCACCGTATGGCAGGAATCCAAGCCCGACGCCGACCGCGCCGCGGCCGGCCTGCGATTCGCTCTCGAGGAGCGGCTCAAGACGACCGTTCTCGGCACACCCGCCGATCCCGACCCGTCTTCCGGCCGGCCCACGTCCGCCGGTCACGCACCGGCGAAGGCGGCAAAGGACGCTCCGCCGCCGGTCGCGTGAGATACTAGGCGCCGTCCGCTATTAGGCGCCGTCTGCTCGATCGACGCCTGCTCCGCGGGAGGGCGCACGGAGCCATTACCGCATGTCATTCTGAACGAGGCCGCCGAACCGCAGCCCGAAGCCGCGGCCGTCGCGCGCGAGGCGCGGCCCGAGGTCGCCGAAGCCGACCGCGCCACCGAGGCGGGCACGGCAACGGGGACCCGGTATCTGCGGCGCACCATGGTCATGTCGGTCGTCTCAAGACTGCTGATCGCCGTGACCGCCAGCCTCGCCACCTACGTGATCGGCGTCAAGCCAGCGCCATGGGCGCAGCGCCTGCCGCGCCTGGCCGAACCCTTCCACGGCGTCCTCGCCCACGTCTTCAACCCATGGGCCCACTGGGACGGCGTCTGGTTCGTGAAGATCGCCGCGAACGGCTACGCCGGCAACGACGGCAGCGTGGCCTTCTTTCCGCTCTATCCGCTCATGGTGCGCTGGGTCGGCATCATCTTCGACAACAACCTCGTGGTCGCCGGTATCGTGGTCTCGCTCGCCTGCTACTTCGCCGCCGTCTACTTCCTGTATCGCCTGGTAGCGGCGCGCTACGGCGGCAAGGTCGCCTATCGCACGTGCCTGTACCTCTCGATCTTCCCGACCGCGTTCTACTGGCAGGCGGTGTACTCCGAATCGATGTTCCTGATGCTTTCTGCGGCCTGCGTGCTGTGGTCGACCGAAGGACGCTGGAAGCTCGCCGGCGTGGCCGGTCTGGCGGCGGCCCTCACCCGCAGCGCCGGCTTTCTGCTGATCGTGCCGATGGCGATGTGCTACTACGAGCAGCGTGACTGGAAGCTGCGCCGCACCGACTCTGCCGCGGCGTCGCTGCTCATGATCCCCGAAGGCCTGATGGTCTGGATGGCCTACCTCAGCCTCGGTTTCGGCAAGCCCCTGCTGTTCGCCCAGGTCCAGGATCAGTGGCGCCGCTACATCGCCGTGCCGACCTTCGCGCTGTGGAAATCGCTCGAGGCCGCTTTTCAGGGTGCTCGCCAGCTCATCTCGGGCCAGACGAGCCACCTCTACTGGCCGGCCTCGAACCCCGGCGCGGCGGTGCCGCTGGCGGTGGCCAACATCGCCAACCTGGGGTCGTTCGTGGTCGCGGCCCTGGCCATCGCCTACGGCCTGCGCCGGCTGCCGGTGGCGCTCTCGATCTATGCCATCGTCACGATCGGCTACCCGCTGCTGTTCCCCGCGACCTCGATGCCGCTCATGTCGATGCCGCGCTTCGTGCTGGCGGCCTTTCCGATATTCATGAGCATGGCGCTCTTCACCGACCGGCGTCCGCGTGCGCACCTCATCATCTGCACCCTGTCGATCGTGTTCTGCGTGGTCCTCACCGCCAAGTTCGCGATCTTCAGCTGGGTCGCCTGACCCCGGTCCAGATCGCGATCCCATCGCCGTCGGGGTAGACCGCGGCGGTCGGCGCCACCACGGTCGAGAGCATCAGAAGATCCGCCTGAGCACCGCCCTGAGAGTCGGTCGCACCTCCATCGCATAGGTTCCGGGACGCCGGGCGCGCAGCAGCGTCCAGTCGCGCGGCGCCGGCGCCAGACTGCCGGGCGAAAGGCCACCCGCGCCCGCCGGGGCCACGAGGCGCCAGTAGGGCGTCCAGGTGAACTTCACGACGTAGCTGCCGGCCCGCCGCACGGTCACCGTGACGGTGTCGTGAGTCACCGTGGTGACTGCGGCGCCAGAGGCTGCCACCCCACTCGCCGACAACGACTTCGACGCCGCCGTGCCCGCCGCCGCCGGGCCCGACCCCGCCGGAGTCTGGGCCACGACCAGGGGCACGGGCTCGCGCAGACGGTAGACGGTCCAGTCGGTGTCGGCGAAGACCTTCACGAAGCTCCCTGAGCGCACGATCAGCGAGAGCTCCCCGGTGCTGCTCATGTCGAGCGCTGCATGAGGCACGAAGACGTCTCTCACACCCAGGTCGCGCAGCCAGGCGACGTAGGCGGCCGGCCCCAGCCGGTGGTAGAGGAGCGCGTTGTGCTGCCAGTCGTCCTGGCGAAACCAGCCCCGCGTAATCGGCAGGCCCGCCTGAGGGAAGTAGCAGGCCTCCCAGTGCAGCCGCAGGGCGACGACGTGGTCGCGAAAGTCGGGGTCGTAGGAGCGAGCGGCGTAGGCCAGCGCCGGCGCAAAGAACGCGCGCCGCGTCTGGACGGCGTCGCCGGTGTGCAGAAGATCGCCCACCGGAGCGGCAAGCTGGATGGCGGCGACGGCGGCCAGCAGGGCCGCCGTCGCCGCCCGCGGCAGCCGCACACCGCGGATCATGAGCAGCGCCGGCAGACCGAACAGCGCGAGAAAGCGGCCTGCGTTGTTGCCGAGCTGGCTCGGCACGACGATCGCGGCCAGACACAGCGCCCCGGCCACCGCGAAGAGGATCTGCTTGGCGCGGCGGTCGGGGTCGTCCGACAGCCGGGCGAGCAGCACGCCGGCGGCGGCCACGGCGGTCCACTTGAGCAGCTCGGCCGGCTGGGCCAGGTACGATGCGCGGCCGCGGAAGGCAAGCAGCACACCGAGCCAGACCAGGGCGAAGGGTACGAGCGCGGCGCAAAACAGCGCCGCGCGGCGCCGCGCGGACGGCCATGCCAGGACCTCGGCCAGCACGAACACCGCGCCGGCCACGACGGCGACCGGGTTGGTGAACGCCGCGACGCCCACCGGCAGCGCCGCCCACAGCGGATGGTCGGCGGCAAGCAGCGCGAGACCGCCCATGGTGAGCGCCATGGCGAGCAGGAACGGGTCCTGACCGTTGGCCAGATAGAGCACGCTCACGACCGCCAGGGCAACAGCCGGCAGCAGGTTCGCCACACGCCAGGCGCGACGCACGTACAGGTGAAACAGCAACGGCAGAAGGCCCGCGCTGGCCACCACGATCGGCGTCTGAGACACGAGGCGCGCCAGCAGGTAGTACACGACGCCGTAGCCGACCACGCCGTATGAGCCGCCGTACCAGAGGTCGTCCCAGACGAGCGACCGGCCCTGGGACACGAGCCCCGTCTTGTAGACGTGCGCAGCCGTGTCGACCCCGGTAAGCCCCACGAGGTGCATGAGCGCAAGCATGGCGGCGACCGCGGCGACGGGCGCCAGGGCAAGCACCAGCAGCGGCCGGCTCGGCCGCGCGGTCGCGGGCACTCTCACTCCCGCCTGGCTGCCCCTGGCCATGGGTCGCCCGCGCCCGAAGGCTACGGCGTAGCCGTCGAGGACGTCTTGGGACTCGCCGCTGCGCTGGGCGTCACGAACGGCACCGTCCCCGTGCCGGCCGGCGCCGCGGCGCTGCCGACCCGTTTGAACACATAGACGCCGTCGCGTGCATAGACCGACTGGTAGTTCTGGTTGAGCACCAGCGCGCCCAGAGCCTGCGAGTGACGCACGGCATCGTAGTGGTCGAACCAGAAGGGGTTCTTCTGGTCGACGATGACCCACTGCGCGTTGTGAATGTCGGGAAAGGTGTAGACGACGCGCCGCGCCGAGAGGTGCGAGCCGGCGTCGTTTTCGGTGCATACCGTGACGTTAGCGGCGCTCGGAATCACTTTGATCGCCTGGTCGAGCACCTTGGCGTGTCCGCTCACCGCGTAGTCACGGCCGGTGAGGTGGGCTCCGGGCAGCGAGAACGGTAGCGGCCCGAGCACGAAGTTGGCCAGCACGGCCGCACCCAGCACGGCGGTCGCCAGCGTGCCGACCGAGATCGACTCCGCGCGCTTCGCCGACCGTCGCGCGCGCCACCCACCGCGGACCAGGAAGGCACGCAGCCGGGCGAGCCCGAGTACCGCGCCGGCGAACACGAACGGCACCTCGCCGGCCACGTAGTGGAACTCGTAGGACCGCTGAAAACCGTTGCTGGCGAGCGCGTTCAGAAGGTACTCGGGGGCCGCGATCAGCGTGGTCAGGGGACTCAGCAGCGAGGTGAAGCCGAACGGCCACAGCAGATGGAACCAGTAGCGCAGATTCGACCAGGCGAAGAGATGGCCGAGCGTGACGCCGGGCTTGAGCACGACATTGACGCCGATGCTGCTCGCGCTCGAGCCAAGGTCGGCGTAACGGTTCAGGAACGGGCTGCCGCCGGCGTTGTAGTGAGGCAGCACCACTTTGACCGCGACGATGAAGTAGGCGACTGCGCAGGCACTCAGGATGAGCGGTCGCAGGCTGCGCTTGCGCAATGCGAAGTAGGCGCCCATGACCGCGATCACGGCCGGTATCTCCTCTTTGCACAGGGCGGCCAGCACGAGAAACGGCACGGCCCGCCACCAGTGCCCCTCGTCGATGAAAACGAAGGCGAACAGCAGCAAGGGAATGGCCAGGGTCACGGGGTGGAACTCGTTCAGCACGGCGTACTGGAGCGGCGGATAGAGCAGCAGGGCGCACGACAGCAGGAAGGCCGCCCGCGGGTCTCCCAGGATGCGCAGCCCCAGCCTGTACGCCGGCCAGGCGGCAAGCGACACGATCACGGCCTGCGCGACGAGCAGCATCTCGGGGCTCGGCCAGACCAGCCAGGGGAGCGCGAAGACGGCCAGGATCGGGTCGACGTGCGAGCCCAGTCGCGAGGCCTGCCGGCCCTCGGCGGTGGTGATCTGCAGAAAGTGGCCGTGGGCGGTGTTGTAGACCGCCTGGACCATGTTGCCGAGATCGAAGCGTCCACCGTAGTAGTTCCGGTAGCGCTGCACGACGAGGATGCTGAGGATCGTCGCAGTCACCACCATGGCGATCACGACGTAGACGAAATAGCGCCGCGCCAGGTCGGGGTCCGGGGCGCCCGGGGCGGCCGTCGCGCTGGCCGCCGACGCCGCCGAGCGCGACGCCACGGCGCGCGATGGCGTGGCCGGCCGTGAGCCGCCCTTCTTCTTGCGCCGCCCGGCGGTCGTGGTACGCCGCGTGCTCATCGTGCGGCCGGCCGTGGGTTCATGCGTCGTCTCCCTCGCGCGGCGCGGCCGCCTGCCGCCCGCACTGATCGCCTGCGATCTCGGTGCCGTGGGCCTGCGCCGCCCGCCGATGCAGCCGCTCGGCAAGCGCGGCGGCGCCCACGAACCCTATCTCCAGTGCAGTCTGCCACAGCCGGGCCAGCAGCGCCCACGCCAGCGCCACGCCACCGCCGGCGAACACGCTGGCCGTGGCGGCCGCCAGCACGCCCTCGCGCACGCCGATGCCGCTGGGCACGAAGAAGACGACCATGCCGACCACGAAGGCGACCGCGTACCCGGCGGTGATCTGGGGGTAGGCGGCGGCGGTCACGTTCGTGACCGCCGCCGCGAACGTCCACAGAGCAAGGCCGGCCAGGAGCCAGAGACCCGCGAACGCGGCGAGCAGGCCGAGCACGACCGGCAGCGAAAGGACCCGCGTGAGGGGCGGCCGGTGCAGCATCCGCAAAAGCAGCGCGGCAAGCGGCGCGAAGACCCGCGGGTGCAGGGCAGCGACGATCACAGGTATGGCAAGCAGCGCCCAGGCGGTCACCCGGCGCTCGTAGCGCCAGAAGGGAAACAGCGCCGCCGTGACGACCAAAGCGGCTGCGACGTTCAGGGCCTGCTCATACACCATGCCGGCGCTCACCCGGTCGACATCGAGGCCCTGCCGGTAGCTCATCCAGCCGCGGCTGACGAACATGAAGACGTTGCCGGGCAGGTAGCGCGCGAGGATCGACTTGCCCCAGGTGGCCACGGTCAGGGTCGGCTCGGGACGAAGTCCCGAGCCGCGCAGGATCAGCCACCAGACCAGTGCGCTCAGCACGTAGAAGACCAGCACCAGAACGGCCGAGACGGCGAGCAGGCCAGGCCGCAACCGCCAGTGATAGGCGTCGACCGCCGGCCAGGCGTGGCGCAGGTAACGCGCGATGAACAAGACGATGGCGGCGATGAACAGCGCCTGCACCGCGCGCCACGCCGTGGTTCGCCCCCGGCCGGAGGCCCGTGGCGGCGCGGGCTGTGGCAGATCTTCGCTCACACGGTGACCTCGGACGCCGCTACGCGCCGCGGCGAGCCTGCGCTCCCAGGCTGACTCACAGGCTGGCCTCGAGCGCCGCCAGCAATATCGCCGCGACCGCCTCGGGGGTGCAGCGCGCGCGGTAGAGGTCGAGGGCCGCGGCACCCAGCCGGGCGCGCTCGTCGCGATCGCGCAGGCGCCTCAGGGCGGCGGCCAGCGCGGGGCCGTCGCCGGCCGGCACGAGCAGCGCGTCGCGACCGTCTTCGAGCAGTTCCCGGGCGGCCGGTGAATCCTCGGTCACCAGCGGCCGGCCCGCGGCCAGCGCGTCGTAGACCTTGTTGGGCAGCACGCGCGCCGCCTTGCCCGACGTCCCGAACACACCCAGGCAAACGTCGCTTTCGACGATGCGGGCGCGGAGTCGCCAAGCCGGCATCGCCTCGACCAGATCGACCGCCTCGAGCTGCAGGCGCCAGACCTCGTCGGCGAGCCAGCGCGCCAGCTGACCGTCGCCGATGAGCTCGAACCGAAACGGTCCGTCACGCAGCTCGTCGGCCGCCTCGAGCACGGTCGACAGGCCGTGCAACGGGCTCCAGCGACCATACTGCACCACGTGCAGCGGCTCTCCGGGAGCAAGCTCGCGGGCCGCGCCGTCGACGCCGGGCAGCGGCAGGGCGCCGACGGGCACCACGGCGAGCTTTTCGGGCGGCACATCGAGCGCAGCGGCGTAGTAGGAGGCGTGCGCTTCGGTGTCGGCCAGCACCAGGTCGGGAAGGCCGAACGCCACGCGGTCGGCCACGTTCGTCAGGTGTCCGGCGGCGCTGTCGCCGACCAGGAGCTCACGGTCGCCGGCAAAAGTATCGAACAGCGAGACGAGCGGGTCGAACACCAGCATCGCATGATGATAGCGCGCCACCATCCAGGCCAGCGGCACCAGCAGATGACCAGGGTAGCCCACGACGACGACGTCGAACGAGACGCCGCGCTGGTGTCGGGCCAGCAGCGAAAGGTGGGCGCGGGCAAGCTCGCCGGCGAGCTTGCCCGCGCCCACCTTCGTCGCCATCTGAGCCGCGCTCAGCGTCGAGTCGAGCGGAGCGGCGTACTCGAGCACCTCGGCGCCGGCGGAGCGCAGGCCGTCGATCAGCACGCGGTTGCGCGCGTAGCCGGGGTCGTACGTACCGAAGTAGGCGATCCGCAGGCTCATGCGCTAGGAGATCGTGGGCAAGTGGCGAGTCGCCGGCGAACAGCCCACCGTGAGCGCCTGACGAGTCGCGCCTATCACAGCGACGGCCGCGTGGGCGCCGGCGTGGGCGCCCGCGAGGACACCGGCAGGGGGGTCGTGGGCTCGGCCACGGCCGACCCACCCGGCGCCGGCAGCGCCGCGGGGCGGACGAGGTCGGCCGCTTCGACCACGCGTTCCACCTCGTAGTCGTCGCGCGTGTCGCGGGCCCGCGCCTGGGTGATGAGCTCGCCCACGAGGCCCAACGAGAGAAGCTGGATGCCGACGATGATGAGCAGCGTACCGAGCACCAGCAGTGGCCGCTGGCCGATCGGATGCCCGAAGAGCTTGTCGATCGTCAGGTAGAGATCGATCAGCACGCCGACCAGGACCATCGTCGTGCCGATGCCACCGAACAGATGCTGCGGGCGCTGGCGGTAGCGACCCAGGAACAGCACGGTGAGCAGGTCGAGGTAACCCCGTGCGTAGCGCCGCCAGCCGTACTTCGACTGGCCGCTGGTGCGGCGTCGGTGGGAGACCTTTTCTTCGGCCACGCGAAAGCCGAGATCGCTGGCCAGCACCGGAATGTAGCGATGCAGCTCGCCGTAGACCCTGACGTGACGGATCACCTCGCGGCGGTAAGCCTTGAGGCCGCAGTTGAAATCGTGCAACTCGACGCCGGTCGCCTTGCGCACGGTCCAGTTGAAGAACTTCGAGGGCAGGGTCTTGCTCACCGGATCCTGGCGGCTCTGCTTCCAGCCCGACACGAGATCGTAACCCTGGTCGAGCTTGGCGAGCAGCTTGGGTATCTCGGCCGGATCGTCCTGGCGATCGCCGTCCATGGTCACGATCAGGTCGCCGCGCGCCTCGGCGAAGCCGTGGCTCAGGGCCGCCGCCTTACCGAAGTTGCGCCGCAGCTTGACGAGGCGTACGTCGTCGTGCTCGGCCACGAGCCGCTCGATGACGGCGGCGGAGCCGTCGGTCGAGCCGTCGTCGACGAAGACGACCTCGAGCGCGCCGAGCGGGGCGAGCGCTTCGGCGATCTCCTGGTAGAGCGGTTCGACGCTGCCGGCCTCGTTGAAGACGGGCACGACGATCGAGAGAAGCGAGGGCATGACGCTACAAAGGATACATCTTCTGGACGCGGGCCGGTCGGCCCCGGCAAGCACGGGAGCGGCGGCGAGAAGCGAAGGTCGGCTAACGCTGCATGGGGGGCGCCCAGGGCCGGGCGAACATCCGATCGAGCGAATCGTGCGACTCGTCTGCCTCTGGGAATCCGTCGCGGAGCGCCGGGCCGCCGTCGAAAACGGCGCTCCGGTCGTCGTCGCGCGGGCCTTCGTCGCGGAGGCGCTCTCCGCGCGGCTCGATCCCGACGAGATCGATGGCGCGCTTGCCGAAGACCGCCACATCGTCGGTGACGGCACTGTTCAGCAGGGCCGCCAGCTTGGCACTCCTCACCCTGATGTGCGCCCCGAAGAAATCGATCTCGGCGTCGTCGCTCATCTCACTCCGCGTCGGTGTGACCTAAGGCACTACTGCGGCTATCGACGCGTTGTTGCAAAGGCTGCATGGTTCAGAGGGCGTTTTAGACGAATGACCCAGAGGGCGGTCATCCGCCGTGAACCCCGCGACACCGCCGGGCGTCTCCTTATGAAAGGCAAGAAGAAGACGCCCGGCGGCGTCGCTGCCGGGCGCGGCAGAGCTCTGATCACGGACGCGGCAGCGCGCCGATCTCGAGCGCAGCCCGCCGCACCTGCGTGGCGGGCTGATACAATGGGGCGCGGCCTTGCGACCCGACTGCGCCGGGCTGCGCGGAACTGGGGGAGACACTGTGGCCAAGACATACCGGGGAGCTCTGCTGCTCGCTCTGGTCATCCCGCTGCTTCTGCCGGCGACCGCGGCGGCGGCCGTCCCCTCCAGCGTCGTAAAAGGTCTCGACTGGCTGCACACGCGGCAGCGCAGCGACGGCGGCTTCTCGTACACCAGCACGAGCGGCAACCCCTACTACACGCCCTGGGTCATGCTCGCCATCGCCGCCGGCCACAACGGACCAGGCCGCTGGAAGATCGACGGCCACAGCACCGTCGCGTTCCTGCAGGACACCGCCCTCGACACCGCCGCCAGGAACAGCGGCAACGCGCCCGAGTACTATGCGCTGTGCATCCTCGCCTACCGTGCCGCCGGGCGCACCGACCTTCTCACGTCAGCCGGCAGCACGCAGGTCGACCTGATCGGCAAGCTCAAGTCATATCAATCAGTCTCGGGCGGCTACTACTCGCCGGCGACGCCGGCGACCACCGACTCGGCGACCGAGACCACCGCCTGGGCGGTGCTCGGCCTGATCGCCGCGCATCAGAGCGGCCCGTCGGTCAGCGCAGCCGTGAGCTGGCTGCAGCAGGACCCGACGAACGGTGGCGGCGGGCCCAATGCCACAGACGGCGGCTACGGGTCGTCGCCGGGCGTCCAGTCGAGCACGACGGTCACCTCACTCGTCATGCAGGCTCTGCGCGCCGGCGGCGTGGCGAAGACAAACAACGATCTGCAGGGCGCGGCCGGCTTCATCGAGAACATGCAGGTGACGCAGGCCACGTCAAAGGCCGAGGCCGGCGGCTTCGAGGACACGGCGTCCGGCTTTGCCAACGCACCCTCGACCGCCTGGGCGATCGAAGGCCTGAGCGCCGTCGGCATCGACGCCGGCAACCTCACCCAGGGGGGTCGCACGCCCTATACCTTCCTGCGGTCGCTGCGCCGCAAGAACGGTTCGACCTACGAGTTCACCGGGGGCGACATCGGCAACGTCCTGAACGCGACCACACAGGCGACCATCGCCCTCGCCGGCGGGGCCCTGTGGCCGACGATCGACCTCACCCACAACGTCGCCACCCACTTCGACCCGAGTTTCGTCTCAGGCACGGTCGTACCCAAGAACGGCGCCCGTTTCGCCGGCCGCACCGTCGAGATCAAGGCCGCCTACCACGACAACGCGAACGGCACCGGCATCCGGACCTCGACCATCAGGGTGACGGTCGACGGCAAGTCGAAGACCAAGGCGGCGCACATCTCCGCGTCGCACCTGAGTCTGCTGCTGACCAAGCTGGCCAACGGCTCCTACACGTTCATCATCCGCATCCGTGACTGGGCTGGTAACGAAGCCCACGTGCAGCGCAGCTTCACGATCGCCGTGCCGACGGGCGGAGGCAGCACCGGGGGAGGCACTCACCCAGGTGGCGGCACGGGCAGCGGCAGCTCGGGCAGCGGCTCGGGCTCGGGCGGCGGCACCACGACCCACGCGACACCCACGCCCAAGGCGACGATCACACCCACGCAGACCGTGAGCCCCGGCGCGACCCTGACGCCGACGCCCGGGGCCTCGTTCCCGGCGACCGGCAACGTGAGCCCCTCGCCGAGCGCGACGGTCGTGGGCCAGGTCGCAGGCTCCGGCGGTTCGGGCGGCAGCGGACGGACAGCCGCCGTCGTGGGTACGACCCTCGCGGCGCTCGTGCCACTCGGCTTTGCCGCCTCCTGGCTCGTACGGCGCCACCTCATGGGTGTCATGGCCGGCGCCAGCAGAGGCGAGATCCTGCAGGGCGGCTCGTCGGCCTGGCAGCGTTTCTGGAAATCCGCCGGCGGCTCGCCGCCGGCCCACGGCGGAGAGTGACGAGCGTGCACCCAGTCATCGCGGCAACGCTTGCGCATAATATCGAGCGCGCCATCTACGACGTCTCGAGGACCCTGCTCTATCCGGTGCTCATCGCCGCCCTGTTCTGCCTTGGCTGGGCGATCGTCGAGGTCGGCTGGTTCCTCTACGAGCTGTACCTGCGCCTGCGCTACCGCGACCTCGAGGCGCTCGAGATCCGCACGCTCAAGGCGCGCGACGCCTTCGCCAAAGGTCAGCCGCGGCGCGCCTACAAATACCTCCAGGAGAACAACTACTCTACCGTGGTGGCGCGCTTTCTGTTCGATCTCATCCGCAACTACCAGACCGAGCGCATCGCCGAAAAACCGCTCAAGCTCCTTCAGGAGTACGAGTTCTACACGGTCAAGCGCCTCGAAAAGACGCGCATCCTGGTGCGCATCGGCCCCATGCTCGGCCTGATGGGCACGCTGATCCCGCTGGCGCCCGCCCTGGCCGGGCTGGCCGCCGGCAACACCGCCGTTCTCGCCGCCAACCTCGAGATCGCCTTCTCGGTCACCGTGATCGGCCTGCTGATCGGCGGCCTCGGGTTCATCGTCAGCATCGTCCGCGACCGCTTCTACCAGCAGGACATCTCCGACCTCGAGTACATGCTCGAGCTGCTCGAGGGCGGCGGCGGCCGCCTGCGGATCGGGCCGCCGCGGCGCCAGCGCGCCGACTTCGACGATGCCTCAGACGACCTTCCCGACCTGACCCTCGCACCACTGGTCGCCACCGAGACCAAGCCGAACGGGTCCGGCGGCGGCGCGCCCGTCGCGACACCGTTCGCGCCCGTCGCGACGACCGCGGCGGCGGTCGGCGCGAAGCGGGCCGGTGCGGTGCGGGGGGCTCACAACAGCGCAAGCGAACCGGTCGAAGCCGATGAGCCGACCGAGATCTTCTCCTGGCGTCCGCTGACGTCCGGCGACGCCCCGGCGACAGACGACGGACCCTCGGCAGACGACGGACCGGCGTGAAGCCCCGCGGGTGACCGGTTGAGCACGACCGTCGAGACGCCTCCGCACTCCGGGACCCCGCCCGACCACAAGCCGGGCAGCGGGCAGCGGCTGCGCTATATGGGCCGCCGTCGCATCAACCGGACCGACCGCAACGGCGACCCGCTCGACGGCGTCGTCAACCTGTTCGATGTCGCCATCATCCTGGCGGTCGGCTTTCTGCTGGCGGCCCTCACGGGCATCGGGCTCACCGGGATCCTCTCGTCGAAGAACGTGACCATCGTCACCAACCCGGGCCAGTCCGACATGCAGGTGATCACCAAGAAGGGCACCCAGATCACCAAGCTGAACCTCAAGGGCGGACAGCAGGTCTCCGGTGTGGGCACGCTGATCGGGCAGTTCTACCGGCTGCCCGACGGCACGACGGTCTACGTGCCGTCCGCCGGCTCCGCGGCGGGTCAGAACTCGGACACATCGGGTACGACCACGCCGGGCGTCGCGGTCACGCCCACGCCGCCCGGAGTCGTGATCACCCCCACCCCGGGTACGCCCCCGACCGGCGCTCCCGGCACGACTCCCGGCACGCTCACGACGCCGACACCAGCCGGCCAGTAGCCGCTCGGGTCGGGCGCCCGACCTACTTCAGCGAGCGCAGAAGCGCCACGAGCCGGTCGAGCTCGTCGCGGTCGCGAAAGCGCAGCTCGAGGCTACCGCCCCGCTTGCCGGTGCGGATCCGCACCGGCACCTCGAGCAGCCCGAAGAGCTCTTCGATCACGTCGTCGAAGGCGGCCTCGCCGCGCGCCGGCGGGCGGTCCGGCGGACGCGACCCGGCCCCCGCCGCCTCCTGGGCGGCGCGCACCAGGGCCTCGGTCTGACGCACGGTCAGGCCACGCGTGACCACGAGCCGCGCGACGCGCCGTCGCTCGAGGTGATCGCTCAGCCCCAGCAGCGCCCGCCCATGCCCCTCCGACAGCTCGCCGCGCTCGATCAGCTCGCGGACCTCGTCGGGCAGCTCGAGCAGACGCAGCACGTTGGTCACCGCGACGCGGCTCTTGCCGACCAGCTCGCCGATGCGTTCGTGGGTGAGGCCGAACTCGTCGGCGAGGGCCGCGAAGGCGAGCGCCTCTTCGATGGCGTTCAGGTCTTCGCGGGCCACGTTTTCGGCCAGAGCGATCTCGAGCGAGGCAGCCTCGCTCGCCGGCCGCACGAGCGCCGGGATCGTCTCGACACCGGCCAGGCGAGCCGCCCGCAGCCGACGCTCGCCGGCGATCAGCTCCCACGGCGCCTCGACGCCGTCGGGCGCGGGTCGCACGACGATCGGCTGCACTACCCCGAGGCTCCTGATCGAAGCCGCCAGCTCGGCCAGCTCGTCGGCGGCGAAGGCCCGCCGGGGCTGGCGGCTCGAGGCGGCGATATCGGTCAGGGGCAGCTCACGCAGGCGGTCTTCGCCGGGCCGGCCCGGTTGTACAGCGGTGGCGCCCTGGGCGCCGGGCGGGCCGGCGCCGGTCTCCGTCGACGGCGCGCCGGGCGCCGGGCCGTCGTCGGCCGTGCGCTCAGCGATGAGCGCCGCCAGCCCGCGACCGAGCCGAGCCTGGCCGGCGGGCGGCCTGGCACCCGGGCGGCTCGACCTGCCGGGCTGTTCAGGCTTGCCGGGCTTTTCGGGCTTGCCGGGCGGTTCAGGCTTGCCGGGCTTCATCGTGGCATCGTCCACCCTCACACCCCCGAGGATCGCCGCCGGCCGGACGGCGCCCGCTCCACGATCTCCTTGGCCAGATCGAAGTAGGCGTCGGACCCGACGCACGTAGGATCGTAGCGCGAGATCGGCAGGCAGTGGCTGGGGGCCTCGCCCAGGCGCACGTTGCGCGGCACGGCCGTGGCAAAGACGTCGTCCCCGAGGTGCGTGTGGACCTCGGCCGCGACCTCCCTGCCCAGCCGCGTGCGGCTGTCGAGCATCGTGATCACGATGCCCAGCAGTACGAGTCCGGGGTTGGCGCGCTCGCGCACCAGATCGATGGTCCCCAGCAACTGGGCAAGCCCTTCGAGCGCGTAGTACTCGGCCTGCACCGGCACGAGCGCCTCGCGGGCCGCGGTCAGCCCGTTCACGGTCAGCAGGCCGAGCGACGGGGGGCAGTCGATGAACACGAACTCATAGGCGGCGAGCCCGCCCCGCAGCGCGTTGCGCAACACGAACTCGCGATCGTCGGCCACTGCGAGCTCGACCTCAGCGCCGGCCAGGTCGGGGCAGGCCGGCACCACCCACAGCGACTCGAGGATCGTCGGCAGCGCGACATCGGTCAGCGCCGTCTGGCCGCCGAGCACGCCGTAGACGGAGCGCTCTC
The DNA here is from genome assembly GCA_963845355.1 of uncultured Actinomycetes bacterium. Taxonomy (GTDB): domain Bacteria; phylum Actinomycetota; class Thermoleophilia; order UBA2241; family UBA2241; genus Bog-752. Next base: position 10,320 of record CAWJRV010000045.1, on the reverse strand, counting down.
CGCTGGCGGCCGCGACGCCGAGCCCGCTGCTCGCGTTGCACTGCGGATCGAGATCGATGAGCAGAGTGGGAAAGCCGGCTTCGGCAAGACAGGCGGCGACGTTGATCGAGGTCGTGGTCTTGCCCACGCCGCCCTTTTGGTTGGCGACGGCGATGACCCGCGTCACGGCGCGGCCGTCCGACCGGCCTGGGGACGCGACGCGCGGAAGTTTCGGGGGGCTACCATCTCGCAGGTCATCTTACCGACCGCTCCACGGCGCCGCCAGACAGCGGCCGGCGTCCGGCGTCCGAGACTCGGCTACGCGCGTCCGGGCCCGTGACACAGCGGCGGGCTCGCGATCGCGTCAGGCGAGGGGTCGCTTGGCCGCGATGCCTGGTCGTCGCGGGAACCGTGCCGGCGTGTCGGCGACCTTCTCGAAGACGACCCCGACCGAGCCGGGCAGAGGCGAGCTCGTCAGGGCGACGAGGCGGCGGCGGGCGAGGCCGCAGGCTGCGCCTGCGGCCTCGCCCGCCGCCGCCTCGCGCGCCGCCGCCGACGCCGTCTTGCTGGCCACCAGCAGCCCGCCGACGCGCAGCAAGGGAGCGGCCAGCTCGACCACCACCGCAAGCGAGCCGACCGCCTTGGCGAGCACCACGCCGTAGCTCTCGCGTTCGGACCGGCCGCTCGCGGCCAGCTCCTCGCTACGGGCGCAGGCGACCTCGACCCGGCCGGCCAGCCCGAGCTCGGCCACCACTTCTCGCAGAAAGACGCACTTCTTGCCCACGGCTTCGATCAGCGTGACCCGCCTGCCGGGCAACACGAGCGCCAGGGGTATGCCGGGCAGGCCGCCACCGCTGCCGAGGTCGGCCCACGGCGCATCGGCGGCGGCGCTCGTTGGGCTCGAAAGCTCGGCGATCTCGAGAAGGGCGAGCGCGTCGCCGACCAGGCCGGCGACGGCCTCGTCTGCGCCACGGGCGCCGGTGACGTTGGCCCGCCGGTAGCCGGCCAGCAGCGCGACGAACGTCCGGAGGCTTTCGCTCACGCGCGGATCGTCTGCGGCCGTCACAACGGTGCCGGCCGGCAGGCGAGCGAGGATCGACTCGAGATCCGCGGCCGGCGCGGGTCGGCCGGACGGCGTCGACGACACCGGTGCACGTGGCGGCCGCTCAGGCGGCTCAGGCGAGTTGGGCGCGGGCGGCACCAGCCGATCGGGTCGGCCGGAGTGGTCGGATCGCCGGGGTCGGTCGGCGGGTGCCGCCGGCGGGTGCGCCTCAGGCGTCGCAGAGTTTGGTCAGGGTGAGCGTCGTGCCGCCCGCCGCGGGGTGGTCGAGGCTGAACTCGTCGACCACGGCACGGATGATGGAGATACCCATGCCGCCCTCGGAGAGCTCGACCCCGACCGCCGCGCACTCGGGACAGTCGACGTCGTCGTCGTGAAACCCGCCGCCCTGGTCGCGGACCACCATGACGACGCGGTCGGCGCGCGCCTCGAGCGACAGCAGGACATGCCCGTTGTCGTGATCGTAGGCGTGACGGATGGAGTTGGAGCAGGCTTCGGTGAGCGCCAGCTTGAGGTCGGCGACCGCGTCGGCTGAAAAACGCCGCTCACGCACCAGACCGGCGAGCGCCAGCCGGCCGAGCACGACGTACTCGGCCTTGGCGGGAATCTCGAGTGTCACGAGTTCGTTCACAGGACCCTCATCGTATCGTAGCCCCCTCATGCCGGCCAAGCCCCGTCCGGCTCTTCAAGTTTCACCGTTTCGCGCACGTTCAAATCTTCGCCGCACATGTCGCAGTGGCCGCGACGCAGCGCGAGGTCTTCGATGGCGCGACCGGTGCGCCTGACAACGAGCCTGTGACAGTGGGGGCACACGGTGTTCTCGCCCTCGTGACCAGGGACGTTGCCGACATAGACGAAAGAAAGGCCTTCCTCGTGCCCGATGGCGACGGCCCGCTCGAGTGTGGCGATCGGCGTCGCCTGCAGGTGCGAGAGCTCGAGCTCGGGGTGAAACCGCGTCACGTGCCAGGGCGTCGAAGCGCCAAGGCGCGCGACGATCCAGGCGGCGATGCCGCGCAGCGTCGCCTCGTCGTCGTTCATCGTGGGGATGACGTTGGTGACGATCTCGACGTGACATCCGTGCTCATGGAGGGCGCGCTCGGCGGCCGCCAGAACGGGCCGGTGGTCGGGCGCGCGGCAGAGCCGCTTGTACAGCTCGTCGTCGAAGCCCTTGACGTCGACCCGATAGGCGTCGATGTGCGGCGCGACCGCGTCGAGCCCTTCGGTGGTGATGAAGCCGTTGGTCACCATCACCGTGTAGAGGCCGTGCCGGTGCGCGACGCGCGCGCCGTCGATCACGTATTCGATCCAGATGGTGGGCTCGTTGTAGGTCCAGGCCACGCCGGCGCAATCGTTGTTTGCCGCCAGCACCGGCAGCTTCTCGACGGGCAGAGGACGCAGGTCGGCGAGCCCGCCGACGACGTCGGCATGCGCGATCTGCCAGTTCTGGCAGTGGGCACAGGTGAAGTTGCAGCCCAGGGTGCCGAGCGACAATACGGTGGTGCCGGGAAAGAAATGAAAGAGGGGCTTCTTCTCGATGGGGTCGGCAGCCACGCTGCAGACACGATCGTAGACCAGGCTGTAGAGCGTGCCGGCGCGGTTCTCGCGGGCCCGGCAGGTGCCGCGCCGTCCCGGTCCGATGACGCACAGCCGCGGGCAGACGTGACACTGCACGACGTCGCCGTCGCGGCGCTCGTAGAGGATCGCCTCGTGGGCGGCTTCGTCGGTCACGGCACTCCTTTCGCGGCGCGGCGGGTCAGGGTCGCGGCGCTGAAGGGCGCCGGCCAGGAAGCGACTCCGCGGGAGCCGCTCACGACGGTCCATTCTACGAGGTCGAACGGCAGCGTGCGCGCGATGCACAGGGCCCGGGGCACCGGGAGTCGGGTGTGCGGCCCAGGTTGCGCATGGTCCCAGGCGCCGGCGGCCGGGGCGCGTGGCGAGGCGCGCTATACTGGGCAGAGCCTGTGGTACGCTTTCGCGTTCCGCGACCCGGCCCAAAGAAGCGTGCCATGCCCGACACGATCGTCTATCGCGGCAAAGACAACATCTACCTGAACATCACCAACCGCTGCTCGTGCGACTGCGAGTTCTGCTTTCGCACGTTCGCGAACGGCGTGTTCGGCAACGACCTCAGGCTCTCGAGCGAGCCCGACATCGAGGATCTGACGCACGAGATCGAGCTGGCCTTCCTCGACGGAGCGGCCAACGAGGTGGCCTTCGTGGGCATGGGAGAGCCCACCATGCGGCTCGATGCCGTACTGGCCGTCACCGAATGGCTCACTCTCCGGCGGCTGCCCTCGCGCCTTGTGACCAACGGCCACGGCCGCCTGCTCAACCCCGACGTCGACGTCGTGGCCGAGCTTGCGAGAGTGGGGCTCGGCGCGGTGACTGTGAGCCTGAACGCCGCCGACCCGCAGACCTACGACCTCCTCTGCCGGCCGATGTTCTCCAAAGCCTTTCGCGAGGTGCTCGGCTTTGCGCGCTCGTGCGTCGAGCACGGCATCCCCACCACGCTGACCGCTGTCGACCTGCCCGAGTCCGACCCCGACGGCTGCCGGGCACTGGCCGAAGCCATCGGCGCATCGTTTCGTCTGCGCGCCTACGTACCGCCGCCCGACGCCGAGCCCGGTTCGGAGCGCGACGCCCCGCCCGACAAGGAGCCCGACTCCCCGACCGGCTCTCCGCCAGCAGCTCGATGATACTATGGCGGCTCAGATGACCGACCCCGGCGCCAAGATCCTCGTCGTCGACGATGAGGAGGCCATACAGAAGCTGCTGCGCTATCCCCTCGAGAAAGAGGGATACCAGGTCGTGCAGGCGCGCGACGGGCAAGAGGCCCTCGAAGCCTTTGCCCGCGAACCGTTCGACCTGGTCATCCTCGACCTGATGATGCCGCGCATCGACGGCACCGAGGTCTGTCGTCGGCTGCGCGCCGTGAGCACCGTGCCGATCATCATGCTCACCGCCAAGGCCGACGAGTTCGACAAGGTGCTCGGCCTCGAGATCGGTGCCGACGACTACATCACCAAGGACCGCTTCAGCCTGCGCGAGTTCCGCAGCCGCGTGCGCGCCCAGCTGCGGCGCGCCGACATGGCCCGCCAGTCGGGCAGCGCCCGCCAGGACGTCGTGCACGTCGACGGCCTCGACGTCGACCTGCCCAAGCGCAACGTCGACGTGCGCGGCGAGCGGGTCGACCTCACCTACATCGAGTTCGAGCTGCTCAAGACCCTGATCTCGCACCCCGGGCGTGTGTACTCACGGCAGATCCTGCTGCAGCTCGTCTGGGGCGACGCGGAGTTCCGCGACGCGCGCACGGTCGATGTCCACATCCGCCACCTGCGCGAGAAGATCGAACGCGACGCCCGCAACCCGGAGTTCATCTTCACGGTCCGCAACATCGGCTACAAGTTCCGCGAGTTCTAGAGCTCAAACGACTTCAGAGGTCGCCGTGCAGCGTTCGTTCATGCACCGGGTCCGGTCGTTCGTCGTCACAGCGCTGAGCACCGCCGCCGACGCTTTCGTCTGGATCTTCAGGCCCGTCCCGGGCTCGGTCAAGAACTGGCTCACGGTGCTGTTCCTGGGCGTCGTTCTGCTCGACATCGCCCTGGTCTACGTCTACGTCGTGCCGAGCCTCGAGAACCGGCTGGTCCATCAGAAGCTGAACGATCTCTCGGCCGACTCGTTTCTGGTCTCCCAATACATCAAGCCGGCGATCGACAGTCCTGTGCCGAACTCGCTAGCAACGGCCGCGAGGCTCATCGATACCAAGATCAACGCCCGCATCGTGGTGATCAGTCCGATCACATTGTCGATCACCACCGACTCACGCGAGGGTCTGCCGATCAGCGTCGCCAACTACTCGGTCGTCGCCGATGCCAAAAGGACGAATAGAATCACGATCCGCGTGGCGACGATCGATGGTACCCGCTATGCGACAGCGGCGGTGCCGGTAGCGGCCCCGTTCACTGGCTTTCGCACTATCGTCCTGATCTCCGCGCCGCTCACCGACCTCGACCGCGCAGTCGCTTCCGTCGAGCACCAGATCCTGCTGGCCGGCGGTCTGGCCCTCATCGCGACGCTGTTCACCGGCTACCTTGCTTCGTATTTCATCGCCCGCCGCCTGAAGCGTATCGAGCGCGGGGCGCTGTCGATCGCCTCGGGCGACCTCTCGCGGCCGGTGCTGCCCGGCCCGCCCGACGAGATCGGCCAGCTCGCCGTGACCTTCAACATGATGGGCGGGCGATTACGCGAGGCGTTCTCCCAGATCGAGCGCGAGAAGGAGAACGTCGAAGTCATGCTCTACGACCTGGCTGAAGGCGTGATCGGCGTGACCGTCGAGGGCGACGTCGCCGTGGCCAACCCGGCCGCGGCGGCGCTGCTGGGCCGCACGTTGCAGTCCGGCACACCGCTGGCAGAGCTCCTGCCGCCCGACGTCGCCGAGGCGCTGGCCGAGACCCAGGCCGACGGCGACGACCGCACCATCGTGGTCGAGCTCGGCGCCCGCTCACTCGAGGCGTCGGTCTACCAGGTCGCCCACGAAGCCGAGGTGCGCGACATCGTCGTGCTGCGCGACATCACCGAGCAGGCGCGCCTCGACGCGGCCCGGCGCGACTTCATCGCCACCGCCTCCCATGAGCTGAAGACCCCGCTCTTTTCGCTCTCGGGTTTCATGGAGCTGATCGACGAGGGCGAGCTCGACGCCGAGACCGAGAAGGAGTTCCTCACGCTCATGCGCCAGCAGGTCGACCGTCTGACCGACCTTTCGCTCAGCCTTCTCGACCTTTCGCAGGTCGACTCCGGGGCGGTGCGCCTCGAAGCCGCCGACACCGACATCGCCACGCTGGCGCGAGCCGCGATCGCTGAGTTCCGGCCGGGCGCGGAGGGTCGTGGCGTCACGATCAAGGTGACCGGGCCGGACGAGCTGCCGGCCGCCTGCGACGAGCGCCGCGTGACCCAGGTGCTCCGGGCGTTGCTCGACAACGCCGTCAAGTTCTCACCCGAGGGGGGCACAGTCACGGTCGCGGTCGCGGCCGAGCGTAAGGCCGACGGCAACGACGAAGACGTCGTGGTCACGATCGCCGACGAGGGCCCCGGGATCCCCCACGACGAGCTCGACAGGGTCTTCGAACGATTCTTCCGCGGCAACGGCGGAGCCCACAAGTCGGGCACGGGGCTGGGCCTGTCGATCGCCCGGGACATGGTCGAGCTCATGGGCGGCACCCTGACGGTACGCTCGACGCGCGGCGCCGGGGCGACCTTCACGATCCGCATGCCCCGCATCCAAGGTTGACAAGGGCGCTTTTCGACAGGAGCCTGAGTGCCGGTTAAGAATCCATAACAGCGGCCATGACGAAAGTTAACGCGGCTGCGTGCCGTCGTTAACAGCAGGCACGCATACTCGTGCCGGGCCAGCGTGGCCGGAGCCGCGGGCGCAGAGAAGCCGCCAGCGTGGCCGGAGCCGCCGGCGTCACCTCGTCGGCCGACGTAGTCGAACGATGCTGTGGCAGGAGGAAACACATGCACAATTCACGTAGCTTCGTGGCAGGCGCGGTCGGCGGCATCATCGGGGCGGCCTTGCTCTTTCTGGTCCTCTTTCTGCTCGGCGTCACCGACGTCAAAAAGGAGACGACCGTCACGGTGACGGCCCCGGCGGCCTTCGCCAGCCCCGGAGCCAGCGCGGGCGGCGCAGGTTCGACCGGCGCGCTCACCCCGGAGCAGATCTACGACCGCGAGGCCACCGGCGTCGTCGAGATCACCAGCACGTTCCCCTCCTCGGGCACCGACGTGTTCGGCCAGCCACTGGGCGGTGGACGCGGCGTCGGTTCGGGCTTCGTCGTCTCCCTCAAGGGACACGACTACATACTCACCAACGCCCATGTCGTCTCCGAGAACGGCGCCAGGGCCAGCACGATCAGCGTCATGTTCAAGGGCCCGGGCTCGCAGACCAGGAGCTTCAAGGGCACGATCAGGGGCATCGACACGCAGTCCGATGTGGCGGTGGTCACCGTCGACGCCCCGGGTCTCACGATGAACCCGTTACCGATGGGCGACTCCAACACGGTCCAGGTCGGCGAGCCCGTGGTGGCGATCGGCAATCCCCTCGCACTGGAGTTCACGCTCACATCGGGGATCGTGTCGGCCATCCATCGCGACCTCAGCCCGCAGAGCGGCACGAACATCTTCAACGGCATCCAGACCGACGCCGCGATCAACCCCGGCAACTCGGGCGGGCCGCTGATCGACGCCAACGGCAACGTCATCGGCATCAACGAGAGCATCGAGTCCACCACCGGCGGCAATCAGGGTCTCGGCTTCGCCGTGCCGATCGACACCGCCAAGAACTCCCTCACGCAGATCGTCACCACCGGTCATGTCACCTACCCGTGGATGGGCGTGACGCTGCAGACCCTGACCCCCGACCTGGCCAAGACGTTCAAGTACGCAGTCAGCCAGGGGGCGCTGGTCGACACGGTCAAGGCCGGCAGCCCGGCGGCCCAGGCGGGCATCCGCGGAGGCACCTCGTCCGTCACCGTGCAGGGCACGCGGTTCACCGTCGGCGGCGACGTCATCACCGCCGTGAACGGCAAGCCGGTGACCTCGGCCCAGGATCTCGTGCAGGCGATCTCCTCCTACAAGCCGGGCGACGTCGTCACGCTGACGATCAACCGGCATGGCATGACCTCAGAAGTGAAAGTGACGCTCGGCACCCGGCCGCAGAATCTGTAGACCGTCCTTGCCGAAACCGTCATCTGCCGCCCGCCACATCGCCGAATCGGCATGATCCGGGCCCCTCGAGCCTCGATTCCTCAACCGAAACGGGTACCGGGTTGACGTTTTTCGACAGATGCCGTTAGATTCGTCACGGGTCCCGTGAGGTAGGTCACGGGCTTCGAGGCCGCTCCGTGTCCGTTCGCTCGCGGAGCGGCGGAGGGACGCGAGTGGTCGCAGACAGCACCGGCAATCCGTATCTGCAATCGTATGCCGCCGTGGTGCAGGGGCTGGCCGAGATGTTCGGCTCCGACTGCGAGGTCGTGCTCCACGACCTCGCCCAGATGCCCAACTCGATCGTCGCGATCGAGAACGGCCACGTCACCGACCGCCGTCTCGGCGACGCGCCCAGCGACCAGATGCTGCGTTCGCTGCGCAACGCCGACGAGACCCCCGATGTGCGGCTGTACGTCTCCTCCACCGAGGGCAAAGTCCTCAAGTCGCTGGCCATCACGCTGCGCGATGCCGAGGGCCGGCCCATCGGCGTGCTGGGTATCAATCTCGACATCTCGGAGATCGTCCACGCGCAGCGCACGCTGGCCGCCTTCACTGCCGTCGGGCGGCTCGGCGGCGAGGCTGCTCCCGCGACAGAGGAGTTGTTCGGTCGCGACATCCGCGACGTCCTGGCCGGCATGGTCACGGCCATCCTGAACGACATGCGCAAAACACCCGCGACCATGACTCGCGACGAGAAGATGGAGGTCGTGGCCCGGCTCGAGGAGCGCGGCGCGTTCCTTGTGAAGCGCTCCGCCGAGCAGGTCGCCGAGGCTCTCGACCTCTCCCGGTTTACGGTGTTCAGTTACCTCAAGGAGATCCGCCGGCAGAGCGCCGCCGCACGACCCTCCGCCGCGGCCGCAGCCGCCCGAAAGCCCGACGACCGATGATCGCGCCCGCCGACGCTCGACCCCCGGACGTGACGGCTGCGGCGCCGACGGCCACCCTCTACGACGTGGTCGGCCAGAGCGGCGCGCGGACCGTCGCCGTCATCGGGCTCGTCAAGAACGCCGGCAAGACGACCGTCGTGAACGCCCTCATGGACAACGTCGCGCTGCGCTTCGGGCTCACCTCGCTGGGCCTGGACGGCGAGCGCACCGACCACCTCACTGGGCTCGACAAGCCACGTATCGTGCCGCCCCGCGGCACGCTCATCGCCACCACCGTGGGCTCACTCGACCGCTCGCACTACACCATGGAGCGGATCGAACGGCTGCCCTATCACACCTCGCTGGGCAGTGTCGTCGTGGGCCGCGCCGTCGGCGACCGGGCCGTCGAGATCAGCGGCCCGACTACCCTGAGCGAGGTGGCGGCGACCGCGGCACGACTGCACGCGCACGGCGCCCAGCTCGTGCTGGTCGACGGTGCCATCAACCGCCTGGGCAGCGCCTCGCCACGGGTCAGCGACGCGGTCATCGTCGCCACCGGCGGGCTCGTCGCCGACTCACTCGACGAGACCGTCGCGACGACCGTGGCCACGCTTGAGATGCTGACCCTCCCCGAGGTCGACCCACAGACCCGCGCGCTGGTCGGCCCCGAGACGCTCGTACGCGCTCGCGCGGTCGCCGTCGATGCCCAGGGCCACCACACCACGCTCGACCTCGACACCGTCGTCGGCGAGGGCGTACGGGTGGCCCGCGAGGTCGAACGGCTGGCCGCGAAGGTGCTCTTCGTCGGCGGGGCGCTCACGGAGGAGTTCGCCGACGACTTCTCGCGCACGCTGCCGCCGCGGCGTGGCGTCACGCTGGTGGTACGCGACGCCACCGTGCTCATCCTCTCTCCGGCGACGGTGTCGCGCTGCCGCCGGCGCGGTATCGACGTGCGCGTGCTCACGCCACTGCGGGTGCTCGCCGTCACCACCAACCCCTACCGCCTGCCCCAGCCCTACAACGCACGACTCTTTTTCGGCGCGGTCGCCGACGCAGTCGGCGACCGCGCTCCCGTCTTCGACGTCGTCCACGGCCTCGCGGCCGTGCCGGCCGGCGGCACTGCCGGCCACCCGGCGCCGTTGTCTCCTTCCCTACCAAGGATGGTGTGACAGTGCACGACGCGATCAAGTTGAACGAAATGCTCGTCACTCGCGCGCGAGAGGCCGCCAGCGCCATCGCCGACGACATCCAGCGCCACATCGACGAGCACACGACCGACTCCACGGAGCGCGCCACACTGCGCTTGATGGGTGTGAGCGGCGTGAACGACATCGACGTGCCGCTCGTCAACGTGGTCGTCGAGCAGGCCCGCGATCTGCTGCCCGACGGCATCGTGCGACCGTTTGTCGACCTGATGCTGCGCACCGGCAAGGATGCCCAGCAGGTGGCGGAGGGCATGGCCGCCGGGGAGCTGCGCCTCGAGGCGGTGCCCGCCGAACGGTGGGCGGCGGCCGAACAGCGTGGCGCCGAGCTCGCCGCGCAGGGAGTGGCCCGTATCGACGCCGTCCGCCGGCGCCGCGAAGAGCTCGTAGCCGGTTGCGGCGAGGCGCTCAAGCCGTACGTCTACGTGATCGTGGCCACCGGCAACATTTA
>CAWJRV010000044.1:0-18757 GCA_963845355.1 uncultured Actinomycetes bacterium | reverse complement strand
GCTTCGGACCGCGCACGACCCCTGTCGAAGTGGCCTCATTCCTGGCACAGGAAGTGGCCAGAAAGGCCAAAAACCCGACTGCGACGGCGTGATAGTTTGTCCATAACTTCAACCAGGCGACCCCGGGGCGCGTAGGACGCGCGAGAACCCCGCAAGGGGTCGGCCAGCAGGTCCAGGAGGCCACAGTGGCAGACAACGATATCGTCATCCTTTCCGCGGTACGCACCGCCCAGGCAAAGTTCCAGGGTGGATTCGGCGGCACGCCGGCGACCGAGCTCGGCGCCGTCGCCATGAAGGAGGCGCTCGTACGCGCCGGCGTCAGCGGCGACCAGCTCGACGAGGTCATCTTCGGCAACGTCATCCAGGCTGGTCTCGGCCAGAACACCGCCCGCCAGGCGGAGCTCAAAGCCGGCATCCCCGACAGTGTCCCGGCGATCACGGTCAACCGCGTCTGCGTCTCGAGTGCCGCGGCGCTGGCCTGGGCAGCCGCCAACATCAAGGCCGGCGAGGGCGAGATCTACCTTGTCGGCGGCACCGAGAACATGTCGCGCGCGCCGTGGCTGCTGCAGAACGGCCGCAGCGGCTACCGCATGGGCATGCCGTCCGATCAGATCTACGACGCCATGGTGCTCGACGGCCTGTGGTGCGCGATCGGCGGCTATCACATGGGACTCACGGCCGAGAATCTGAGCGAGCGGTTCGACATCAGCAAGGAACTGCAGAACGACGTCGCCTATCGCAGCCAGCTCAACGCCAGCAAGGCCGTCAGCGACGGTCGCTTCGCCGACGAGATCGTGCCTGTGACGATCCCGCAGCGCAAGGGCGATCCCAAGGTCGTCGACACCGACGAGTGCCCCCGCGCGACCACGCCCGAGGCGCTCGCCGGCCTGAAGCCCGTGTTCAAGAAGGACGGCGGTGTTGTCACGGCCGGCAACGCCTCGGCCATCTCCGACGGCGCCAGCGCCCTGGTCGTCACCTCGCGCAAGAAGGCCGCTGAGCTCGGCCTCAAGCCGATCGCCCAGGTCGTGAGCCTCGCCACGGCGGCGGTACCCGCCGAGATCATGGGCTACGGCGAGACCGTGGCCGCCCAGAAGGCCCTCGACAAGGCCGGCCTGAAGAGCAGCGACGTGCAGCTCGCCGAGCTGAACGAGGCCTTCGCCTGCGTCGCCGCCCTCGCCACCCGCGAGCTCGGCCTCGACGCCGACATCGTCAATGTCAACGGCGGTGCGGTCGCGCTCGGCCATCCCCTTGGTAACACTGGTACGCGTATGATCGTTACCCTGATCCACGAACTCCAGAAGCGCGGCCAGGAGATCGGCCTGACAGGCGCCTGCGTGGGCGGCGGCCAGGGCGCCGGCAGCGTCATCAGGATCGAAGCGTAGGGAAGCGTCAAGCGCCAACGACCAACGCGAAAAGCAGACCCGCGTCGCCGGCGCGGCCTACAGCCGCGCCGGCGGCCACGGACAGTGAATATCGACGAAAGCGAGGCCGATAGTGAAACAAGGTAACAAGTTCGGAGCCCATCGTGTCATCGAGCCCAAGGGCGTCCTGCCCCAGCCCGCATGGAAGATCGACAACACGATGGAGTGCGCCGACAATGAGATCCTGATCGACGTCGACACGCTCAACGTCGACGCGGCCAGCTTCACGCAGATCGAAGAGGCCGAGGGCGGCGACGTCAAGAAGATGGCCCGCCACAGCCTCGGCATCATCGCCGAGCGCGGCAAGCATCACAATCCCGACACCGGCTCGGGCGGCATGCTGCTCGGCACGGTCAAGGAGATCGGCCCCAGGCTCAAGGACCGCGACCTCAAGGTCGGCGACCGCATCGCCACCCTCGTCTCGCTGTCGCTGACACCGCTGAAGGTCGACGAGATCATCTCGATCAACAAGGACACCTGCCAGGTCAAGGTCAAGGCCCAGGCCATCCTGTTCGAGACCGGCATCTACGCCAAGATCCCGAGCGACATGGACGAAGCCCTCGCCCTCGCCATCCTCGACGTGGCCGGCGCCCCCGCGCAGGCCGCCAAGCTTAGCAAGCCCGGCCAGACCGTGTTCATCATCGGCGCCGGCGGCAAGAGCGGCCTGCTCTGCGCCTACGAAGCCCGCAAGCGCGTCAAGCCCACCGGCAAGGTCATCTGTCTGGTGCACGGCGACGCGGGCCGCAAGCGCCTCGAGAAGTCCGGCTTCGCCGACGTCATCATCCAGGGCTCGGCCACCGACCAGCTCTTCGTCTGGGAAGAGGTCAGCAAGGCGACCGACGGCAAGATGGCCGACCTGACCATCAACTGTGTCGACATTCCGAACACCGAGATGGCGTCGGTCCTCGCCACCAAAGACGACGGCATGGTGTACTTCTTCTCGATGGCGACGAGCTTCACCTCGGCCGCCCTCGGGGCCGAGGGCATCGGCGCCGACACGACCATGATCATCGGCAACGGCTATACCAAAGACCACGCGATCATCGCCCTCGCGGTCGTGCGTGAGAGCCCGATGCTCATGGAGATCTTCAAGGACACCTACTCGACCGGCGCCGGCAATGCCGAGCCCGTGGGTATCAAGGCCTCCGAGGTCTGATCTCAGCGCGCGAAGCAGGCATCACTAGCATCACTTCACGAGGTACGTGAAAGAGGGGCGGGCCGCCAAAGCGGCCCGCCCCTCTTTGCGTTCGCCTGACCGGCGGCGGCACGGTCCCTCGCCGTCACGGCACACGCGGCCCGCCGCGCGGACCGTGGGGAACCCGTGGCGCTGCGTTTCACGTGAAACCCGGCCCGAGCACCTGCGCGTTTCACGTGGAACCAGGCCGTGAGTTCTTCGCGTTTCACGTGAAACGCTCAGAAGCCCGGGCCTGCTCATACGTGAGACGCCGCCTCGTCTCTGACCCACTGACCCCCCGGAGCGCATCGACCTGAAGCGCCACGCTTCGCCCAAGCTCTACCGTGGAACACATCTAACGCATCCTGCGGCAGCTCGGCAGCCGGGCGGTCCGGCGCCACGGCAGTCCGATAGGTAGTCCGGTAGTCCGACAGGTAGTCCGGTAGTCCGACAGACGAACGGCTCGCCTTGCCGCCACGCCGGTCGTCGTTCTACACTCGCGGCCGGGCCGGCACGGCCCGCCCAACTTTCGGCCCTGGGAGCGTCAATGAACGAAGACCAAGTCCTCGCCGCCCTCGCCACCGTGCAAGACCCCGAGCTGCAGCGCAGCATCGTCGATCTGGGGATGGTCCGCGACATCGAGATCGCCGACGACCGGCTCGCGGTGCGCCTCGTGCTCACTACGGCGGCCTGTCCCCTGAAGGACCGTATCGAGGCGGAGACCGCGCAGGCGCTGAGTGCCATCGCGGACGGGCGCCGGGTCGAGGTGGTCATGGACGCCATGTCGCCCGAGGAGTGCGAGCGCCTGGCGACCGCGCTCAAAGAAGACGCGCAGGCGCCGGCGTCGCCGTTCGGTCCCGGGTCCCGGACCCGCGTTCTGGCGGTGGCCAGCGGCAAGGGCGGCGTGGGCAAGTCGACGGTGACGGCGAACCTCGCTGTGGCCCTCGCCCAGCAGGGCCACGCCGTGGGACTGATCGACGCCGACGTCTACGGCCCGACGATCCCGCTCATGTTCGGCATGGCGCGCGTGGCTCCCCAGTCGCACGACGGCAAGCTGGTGCCGCCCGAGCGATACGGCGTCAAAGTCGTCTCGATGGGGTTCTTCCTCGAAGACGATGAGCCCGTCATCTGGCGCGGCCCCATGCTCGGACGGGCGATGGAGCAGTTCCTCGGCGACGTCCTCTGGGGCAGTCCCGACTACCTCCTGATCGATCTGCCGCCGGGCACCGGCGACATCGCCCTGACGATCGCCCAAATGCTGCCGTCGGCCGAGATGATCGTGGTGACCACGCCCCAGGAGGCGGCTTCGAAGATCGCCGCCAAGGCGGCCAAGATGGCCGTGCTCACCAAGCACCGCATCATCGGCGTCATCGAGAACATGTCCTACTTCATCTGCCCGAGCTGCGGCGAGAAGCAGTTCATCTTCGGCCACGGAGGAGCCTTCGAGATCGCCCGAGCGGCGGATACCGCGCTGCTCGGCCGCATACCTTTGGACGAGGCCACCCGCAGCGCCGGCGACAACGGCGCACCCCCGGCCCTCGATGCTGCCAGCCCGACCGGCGCCGTGTTCCACGACATCGCTCGCGCCGTCGCGGCGCTCGAACCGGCCGCCAAGGCCTGAGAGCCGTACGAGAAGCCTGCCGTCGCGCTCGCTGAGAGACGCCGCCCTCCTCGATTGCCAAGGGACACTGCCTTCCTTGTAGAATTGGTTAAGTTCTGAGGCCCGTAAGCCGACCGCAGAGGGACCATGGGGAGTCGTTCAACGCCGCCGCTCGACCGACGCTGGTTGCGGCTCGGCCCGGCCGCCGAGCTTCTGGGCGTGAGCATCAACACGCTGCGCCGCTGGAGCGACGCCGGCAAGATCGCCTGCTATCGCAGTGCCGGCGGTCATCGCCGTTTTCGGCGGGCCGATCTCGACGCGCTGCTGCGTGCAGGCTCCGGCAACGGAGCTGGTCGCCGCGGGGCCGAAGCGACTGCCGCAGCGCCGGTTTCTGAAGCGGCCACGATCGCCGCGCTCGAGGCTCGCAACCGCGATCTCCAGCTCCTCGTCGAGGCCGGTATCGAAGACACCTCCCATCTCTCGACCAACGAGGTCCTGGAGAGTGTCGCGCGTCGCCTGGCGCACCTCACGAGCTCGCCGGTCGCCGACATCTATGCGGTCGAAGGCGACGTGCTGCGGGCCCTTGTCAGCTACGATCACGGGACGTTCGACCGGTCGTGGGAGGGCGTCACGGTGCGGCTGCCCGACTACCCGTGCAGTGCGCTCGCGGTCGGGGAGCGCCGTGTCGCCGTCGCTTCAAGTCTCGACGACCCTGTGCTCACCCAGGTCGGCCGGGAGTCGCTCGAGCGCTGGGGCTACCGGTCTCAGCTTTCGGTGCCGCTTGTGGCCCGCGACAAGGTGATCGGCCTGCTCGAGCTGTCCGACTACATCGCCCGCGACTTTGGCGAGCACCTGGCATTGGTCGAAGGGCTCGCCCGCGTCGCTGGGCGAGCGCTCGACAACGCCGTCCTGTTCGACGAGATCCGCCACCGCAACGCCATCCTTCACGAGCTGGTCGAGTTCGGCACGCTCATCACGCGTGCGGCCGATGTCACCGAACTGCTGCGGCTGGCGGCCAGACACCTGGTCGAGACGCTCGGCGCCGCCGACTGCGACATCTTCACCCTCGACGGCGACACCCTGTACAGCCGTGTCAGCTACGATCGCAACGGCTACGACGACGCCTCGATCGGGCACTCGCTGCGCGTCGACGACTTCCCCAGCTCCAAGGCGGCGATCGAATCGCAGCAGATCGCTGTGATCGCCTCGCCCGACGACCCCCGCATCCACGACGAGGAGCGCCGCGTCTTCGCCGAGTGGGGCTTCAAGAGCAACCTCTCGCTGCCGCTGGTGATCGACGGCGTCGTCAACGGCCTGATCGACATCTACGACGACAAGCCGGGTGAGTTCACCCAGTACATCGACTTTCTGAAGACGATCGGCCAGCTTCTCGCGGGAGCGCTCGGCAAGGCCAGCCTGCTCGAACGTCTCGAGGAGAGCAACAACGAGCTGCGTGAGCTCGTCGACTCGGGGCTCGAGTTCGGCGCCTCGCTCGAGCTCGACGACGTGCTCTCCTCGGTGGCCGGTCGCATGCGCAGCCTGGCCGACGCCGACGTCTGCGAGGTCTACGGCCTCGAGGGCGACGACCTTGTGACCCGTAGCTGCGTCGACCGCCACGGCCGCGACGACGACGAGATCGGCGCCCGCCGACCACTTGCCACGCGCTACGCGGCCCAGCGCGCCATCGAGTCACAGCAGCCGGTGGCCGTCTACGACGCCGCCAACGACGAGGACATGAGCCCCGAGGAACGCCATCACTTTCTTTCGTCGGGGTATCCGGCGAGCATCCGCCTGCCGCTGATCGTGCGTGGCGAGGTCATCGGCCTGGTCGGGCTCTTCGACGGCCACGCGAGAGAGTTCCCCGGCGTCGCGCTGCTGCAGGGCCTGGCTCAGATCGCCGCCCAGGCCATGGCCAACGCCCGCCTGTTCCGCCGGCTCGACGAGAGCAGCAGCCGCCTGGCCGTCGTGAACGAGGCCAGCCTGCAGCTCTCCTCGACGCTCGAGCTCCGCGACATCCTGCTCTCGACGGCCGAACGGCTTTGCGAGATCGGCGCGGCGCCGGCCTGCGACATCTATCTGCTGTCGGGGGCCGATCTGCTGTGTGTGGCAAGCGTCAAGAACGGTCGGATCTTCGACGAACGGGAGGGCGCGCTGCACCCGCTCGACGGCTGGACCACGGTCAAGCTGGCCGTCTCCGGTCGCACCACCCGGCAGCTCTCGGCGCTTGACGACCCGCCGCCCGATGACGCCGAGATCGCGGCGTTGCGACGGTGCGGCTACGAAGCCGAGCTCGTCGTACCGCTGATCGCCAAGGGCCGCGTCATCGGACTGGCAGAGTTGCTCGACGTCGAGAGTCGCCGGTTCGAGACCGACACCGTGGCCACGATCGAAGCGGTCTGCCGCGCGGCCTCGCTGGCCATCGACAACGCCAACCTCTTCGAAGCCGTACAGCTGCGCCGCCGCGAGACCGAGCTGTTGAACGCCATCGCCCGGCGTACCGCGTCGAGCCTCCAGCTTGGTGAGATCGCGGCGGCCACCGCCGACGAACTGCGCCCGCTTATCGCCTTCGAGCACGCCGACCTGGTGCTCGCCGGCAAGGGCGGAGAGATCGACACCATCTTCTCGTCGGAGGGCCACGCGAAGGTCGGCGAGCCTCATGCGCCTCATGCGGCCACCCCCGCACAGCGCACGGCGCTCTCGACCATACGTGACGAGCGAGTCGTTGTGTGGGAGGTGGGGACCACGCCGTCGTTCGACGGCGACGCGGGTCGCGACGAGCGGCACGCCGGCGCCAGCATCGCACTGCTGCGCGGCGAGGAGCTGATCGGGGTACTCAACCTGACGGGCTCCCAGAGACACGTCTTCGCCTCGGTCGACCGCCGTCTCCTGGAGCGCGTAGGCACGCACCTCGCGCTGGCCTTGAACAACGCCCGCCTCTACGAAGAGATCAAACGCATGCATCTGGGCAACCTCAAGGCCCTGAGCTCGGCCCTGAACGCCAAGGACTACTACACGCTGGGCCACGCCGCGCGCGTGGGAGCCTACATGGTCCTGCTCGGCCACGAGCTGGGCTGGTCTGAGGAGACGACCCACGAGGTCGAGGAGGCCGCCTACCTGCACGACATCGGCAAGATCGGCGTTTCCGACCGCGTGCTGCTCAAGCCCTCCGGATTGAACTCGCGCGAATGGGAGCTCATGCGCCAGCACCCGATCTTTTCGGCCGACATCCTGCGACCTCTTTTTGCCGACGACCTCGTGCTCGGTGTGCGCCACCATCACGAGCACTGGAACGGCTCCGGGTATCCCGACGGTCTCGCCGGAGAGGCGATCCCGCTGGTGGCGCGAGCGCTGTGCGTAGCCGACTCTTACGACGCCATGTCCTTCCGGCGCCCCTACCGCCAGGCCCTGCGCTACCACGACGCGCTCGCCGAGCTCGACCGCTGCGCTGGAGTCCAGTTCGACGCGAACATCGTCGCAGCGTTCAAGCGTGTGCTCGCTCAGCTCGAAGAACAGCACGCGGAGGCTCGCGAGATCGCCGCGCGCGCTGCCGCGCGGGTCGACCCGGTCGCCCACGCCGCCCTGCGCGCGCCCAGCGATGAGAGCCGGTCCGAGTACCGCGACATCGCGGCCCAGTTGCGGCTTGAGCGCGACGCCCACCCGCAGGTGAGGTACATCACCACGATAGTGGTCGACGACGACGACAAGTGCTGCATCATGGTCGACGCCGAAGAGGCCGACGAGGATCACTCGCCCCTCGGCAGCGAGGTCTTCGCCGACGACGAGCTGCTCGAGACCTTCGCCGGCGGCGCGCCCGACGTCAACGTGCTCTACGTCGACCAGTGGGGCGTCTGGGTGAGCGGGCTCGCGGCCCTGCGCGACCCCAGCGATGAGATCTGCGCCGTCGTCGAGGTCGATACCCCGCCGGCCGGAGTGAGCGGCGCCGAGATGGAGGGCTTGCGCAGCGACGTGGCCCAGGCTTTCGCATCCATGTTCCAGGCGGCCGCCGCCCGCCTGAGCCGCATTGAGCTCGATGCCATCACCGACGGCCTCACGGGTCTCTACAACCACCGCTATCTGCACGAGCGCCTCTCCGAAGAGCTGGAGCGCGCTCGCGAAGACGGGCGGCCGCTGTCGCTGCTCATCTGCGGTCTCGATCAGTTCAAGGCCTTCAACGACCTTCACGGCCACAGCGCAGGCGACGGCGCCTTGCGCGCCGTCGCCCGCGCCATCGACGACGCCATTCGCCAGGTCGACCTTGCGGCGCGCTACGGCGGCGAGGAGTTCGCCGTCATACTGCTCGGAAGCGACGCCGACGCCGCCGCCGAAGTGGCCGAACGGATCCGGCTCGAGATCGCCGCCGCCCAGATGGTCCCCGGCAAGCAGGCACACCTCACGGTCAGCATCGGCCTTGCCTCGTACCCGGTCGACGCCGCCCTTAAGGAGGAGCTGCTCGACAAAGCCGAGTGGGCCATGCGACTGGCCAAGCGCCGGGGGCGCGACCGGGTGGTCGCCTTCACCGCCGCCCAGACCGGCGACGCACTCACCGAGGCCGGCCACGCAGCAGTTCGTGAGAACCCGGGCGTCGGCGCCCCGCTCCTCGACGCAGACGAGGCGCTAGCGGAGCTGCAGCGCTGCGCCGGCGGGCGACTCGACGCCGACCTCGTCGAGGCGCTGATACTGGCGCTCGAACGCGAACGGCCCGATCCGACCGGAGCCTAGAGCTGGCGAGGCGCGGTGAGGGTCCCCCCGGACCCGCACCGCGCCTCATGGTGTGCTCAGACTGTCAGAAACGACGAGAGGTAGTCGCCGATCTCGTGGTCTTTCGTGCCGATCTCCAGCGTGGTCAGCAGGCGGCACAGGCTTTCGTCGTCGCTCACCAGCAGCGAGCCGAGATGACTATAGCGATCGAGCATACCGTCAACGACCTCGGCTTTTTCCTGGCGAGTCATTGCCGTCCTTCCCTCTCGTGTCTCCATGTCATCCCCCGTGTTGTCCGCTTTCAGTGAATGGCATCGCCCGCGCCGTTCGCCGCAAAGATAGGACGAACATCTATGTTGCCAGAATGGCTACACCGGAGCGCCGAAAAGGGGTCGGATCCGAGCCTGAGAAGCGCCGCCGCGACACTCCTGCGCGGCGCCGAAACTGTCGCCGCGCAAGGTTACGCCACGAGGGCCTCGTAACGTCGCCACGAGAGCCTCGAACGGCCCGAGACAGACCTGCAGGGCGGCGCAGGACGAGGCCGGCGAAGATCTGCCGGGCAGCGCAGGACGAGGCCGGCGACGACCCCGGCAGACGTCAGGGCCGCTGCAGGGCGATACCCGCGATGACTTCGAGCGCCGCGCGCGCGGCGAGCTGGCTCAGGTGCCCCTGCAGGTCGTAGCGGGGCGCGAGACAGCAGATGTCGAAGCCGGCCACCGGACCGCGGGCGATCACGCGCAGGGCGCGGATCAGCTCGCGGGCCGACAGGCCCGCCGGGTCGGGGTACTTCTGGCCGCCATGGGCCGGGTCGACCACGTCGATGTCGAGTGAGACATACAGGGCCTCGGTGCCGGCTGAGGCCGTCTCCAGAGCCTCCTGAGCGACCGTGGCGATGCCGAGCTCGTCGACGTCGGCCATGGTGTAGTAGCGGTAGCCGAGCTCCTCGGCGACGGCCTTGTCGGCGAGCGACTCGCGGCCGCCGCGCAGGCCGATCTGCACGAAGTTCTCGGGCTCGACGACGCCCAGATCGAAGGCCCGCGCCCACTGCGAGCCGGCCCAGTACCTGGGCTCGTAACTCATATCGAAATGGGAGTCGAACACCACCACGCCCAGCTTGCCGTTCAGCTTGCCCGAGAGCACCTGGAGGACGGGGATGGGGATGGCGTGGTCGCCGCCCAAGACGAGCGGTACGGCGCCGGCGGCAAGAATGTCGGCGAGCTTCGCGTGCGCCTGCAGAAAGGTCTCCTCGACGTCGCCGGGCACGACCGCGACGTTGCCGTAGTCGACCACGCGCAGGTGATCGAGGATCACGAGGTCGGGGTCGGTCTCGGGCACGAAGCCGCGACCGTGGCGCAGCGAGTAGAACACTGAGTGGCGGCGGATGGCATCGGGGCCGGCGTCGGCGCCACTGCGGTAGTAGATAGAGCCGTCGGGCGCCGGCGCGGCGCCGGCCGGCGCGTAGGTCGCGGGGTCGAGCAGCTTGACGCCCTCGAAGGGGATGCCGAGGATCGCCACGCCGGCGCCCTCGAGCTCGCTCGGCGAGCTCGCCGCCGGCGCCTCGATGAAGGTCGGCACATCGCCGTGCAGGATGGGCGCCATGACCCGCTCCGGCCGGCCCTGCTGAGCGGCCGCCTTCGACGCGCCGCGCTCGAACGCCTCTCGCACCTTCTTCGCATCCATGTCGCGTTCAACCCTCCGTGGGACGTCTGCGCCGACGCCTGCCGGCGCGCCTGCGGGCGGACCTTAGTAGTCTATGTCATGGAGCGGGCCAAGGCCGTCGCGCATACAGCGGACGAAGGGCGCCGCGACTTGCCGCCACGGCCCGAATCGGGTACAAACAGGGTTCGCGCGCGCCTCTGGCGGGGCGCGCCGACCACCATGCGTGGGGCATTAGCTCAGCTGGGAGAGCGCCTGGATCGCACCCAGGAGGTCAGCGGTTCGATTCCGCTATGCTCCACCAACGTTGTCACCATGACAACGTTATCCCTGTAAATCGGCAGCCTTTGCTGTCCGATCGCCTACCCGGTCGCTCTTCCCGGCCCAGCGAGTCTTCGCTTACCTGCCCACCGGGCAGCTCAGCTCGCACATCCGGCAGTACTTCACGCCATACCGAGGCTCCCCGTCGCCCTTGGGCAGCGCCAGGACGGCCTCTTCGAAGGCGTTCATCGTTGATGCCAGGGCCTCGCCTTCTTCGTCGCTTGCCGCCAGCGCCCTGGCGGCCTCCTCGACGTCGCGCGACATCTTGGTGTTGCAGGTCACCCGGTCATAGCTCCCGTTGATGCCCGGCAGGAGCGACTGTCCCAGCTCGGCAGACGAATAGGCGGCGTGGTCGAAAGCGTTCACGGGACAGGCCGTGCGGCAGGGCTGCGGGCAGCCGTCGCAGGGGTCGTACTCGAGCGGACCGGTGGCCTTCGCCGTGCGGTCCATGCAGCAGCGCCCGCCAGCGGATGCGCGGGCCGTACTCCGGCGTGATGACGATGTTGTTCTTGCCGATGCACCCCAGGCCGGCCAGCACGGCCGAGTCCTTCAGGAAGATCCCGGTGCTCTCAATGAAGTAGGGCGGCCGGTAGCTCTTGACCGCGAACGTCTCCTCGAGCCACGTGGAGAGCTCCTTGACGATGCCGATGAGGATGCGGTTGCCGGGCGTGCCCTTGCCGTCGTACCAGTCGAGCTCCGGCTTGTCGACCGGGTGCTCGACCCCGATCACCACGGCGGACACCGCGTCCGCCGGCCACTCGACCTCGTGGTGCAGGGCCTCTTCCGGGGCGTCCTGCCAGCGCACCTCGGGGTCCATGCCGATCTTCGGATAGATGAGGTGCGACGGCGACCCCTTCAGAGTCTCGACGTCGGCGACCCCGGCGACCGATGCGCCGAGCGTCGTGGCATTCGCAACGACGGTGGCGGTGAACTGCGAATCGGAAAGCATGGTCGCCCTTCGCTCGTTTGTTGTGGGGCACTGCCCCCAGCGGCACGGACGCCGATATCGCTGGTCGGCCCCAGACCATCCAAAAGGTACCACGAGTCTGAAGGTCGATCGCTGTCACGTCACGGGAGAGACGCGCAGAGGGTGACGCCAGCGATGCCCGCTCGTCAAGCTGCGCACGGAGCCAGGCGCGCGCTACCCGGCTCCATCAAAAGGAGCCGCAGGCGGGTGAGACCCTACCGAGAGGCAGTGCGTGGCCGTGCATCCTGCTTCCACCGAAGCAGGATCCCAGCCGGCTGGAGTCTGGAGTCGACGTTGCGCCGGCCGATTCTTGGAAGGCAGGCAGGGTTGATTGCACGTCCTATTGACATTTCGTCTAATATGGACGATAGTTCGTATCTTGTCACCCGTGGGCAACCAGCGAAAGGACGCCGCCGTGCCGCAGCTCTTCGAGCCAACTACCATACGCGGAATGGATCTGCACAATCGCGTCGTGCGGTCGGCAACGTGGGAGGGCTTGGCGGCCCGCGACGGATCGGCGACGCCGCGGCTCGATGCGATGGTGAGCGACCTCGCCGCCGGGCAAGCAGGGCTCGTGATCAGCGGCTACGCTTTCGTGAGCCGCGACGGGCAAGACGAAGAAGGGCAGCTGGGCGCCTATGCGGACGAGCTGGTCCCCAGTCTTGCCGGGATGGCTGCCGCGGTGCACGCGGTCGACGGTCGCATCGCGCTGCAGCTGGCGCACGCGGGGTGCCTCGCTGTGCCGGAGCTGACAGGCACGGAACCGCGCGGCCCATCGCCCCTGGACGCCGGGGAGGGACCGGTCGGCCGGGCGATGAGCGGCGAGGAGATCGAAGCCACGGTCCAGGCGTTCGCTCAGGCTGCGTCGCGCGCACGCCGGGCCGGCTTCGACGCCGTCCAGGTGCACGCCGCACACGGCTACCTCCTCAGCCAGTTCCTCTCGCCCTATGCCAACCGCCGCACCGACGGCTACGGCGGCGAGGTCGCCGGGCGGGCCCGTTTCCTTCTCGAGGTCGTCGGCGCGGTCCGGAAGGCCGTCGGCGCCGGTTATCCCGTGCTGGTCAAGATGAACGCTGAAGACTTCCTGCCGGGCGGTGTGTCGATCGAAGACATGCTCGACGTGGCGGAGCTGCTGGAAACGGCCGGTGTGGATGCCGTGGAGATGAGCGGCGGCACTGCGTACGCCGGCGGTCTGAGTTTCTCCCGGGTCGGCAAGCCGCGTCCGGGCCAGTCCGAGGCCTACTATGAGGAAGCGGCACGGCGCTACAAGGAGCGCGTCGGCATGCCGCTCATCCTGGTCGGCGGGATTCGCACCTACGAGACGGCGGAAAGGCTCGTGGCGGAACGTGTCGCCGACTACATTGCCCTTGCGCGCCCCCTCATCCGCGAGCCGCACCTTGTGGCGCGCTGGCGGGCAGGCGACAGGTCACCCGCCCGCTGCGTCTCTGACAACGGCTGCTTCGACACAGGCGCCGACGGCGCAGGCATCTTCTGCGCCGTCGAGGCGCGCCGCACGCGACGGCAAGGGAGGACCGCGTGAGGACGACGAAGCAGCCCGCCTGGATGGCGGCCTACGCGCCCGTGTGCGAGGCGATCGCCGCTCTGCTGCATCCCTACGGCGAGGTCGCGGTGCATGACATCGAGAGCGACCGCATTCTCGCCATCTGGAACCCGTACTCCCGGCGCCGGCCGGGGGACCCGTCGTTGCTCGATGAGCTTGGCGACCTTAGGACCGTCAACGGCATGATCGGACCCTACGGGAAGGTCGGGGAACGGGGCCAGCGGCTGACGTCCGTCAGCGCGCTCCTAGTCGACGCCGAGGGTCAGGCTCGGGGACTGCTCTGCGTGAACTTCGATCGTTCGCCGTTCGACGGCGTCGCCAAGCTGGTCACAGAGTTCGCCGCCGCGGTGACCGAGCGTCCGCCTCAGCTGTTCAGCCGCGACTGGAGAGAGGAGATCTCCCTGCTCGTCGATGAGGAGTGCCGGCGACGAGGCCTGCGTCGCGACAGCCTGACGCGGTCAGACCGCCTGGCACTTGTCGAAACCCTCGATGAGAAGGGACTCTTTGCCACTCGCAACGCCGTGACCCATGCCGCGCACACCCTGGGTGTGTCGCGCGCGACCGTCTACAAGCTTCTCAAGGAGGCACGATCGTGATCCCGCCGCGAGACTTCGCCCTGGAGGTCTACTTCAGCCGCTGGGAGTTCAGCGCACGCTACCATCTCACCGCCTCCGACGCTCAGACGATGACTATCTCCGAACTGTTCGATCTGGCCGGTGAGGCCAGCAGGAGCGAGTTCGAGAGCCTCGCGCTCGGCTACACGAGCACGTGGGGCACCGAGCCTCTCAGAGAGGCCGTGGCGTCGACCTACGAGCGCGTCGGTTCCGATGAGGTGCTGTGCTTTACCGGTGCCCAGGAGCCGCTCTACTGGGCCATGCAGGAGTTCCTGGGGAGCGGCGACCACGCGATCGTGACCGTCCCCAACTACCAGTCGATGGAGACGATCCCCCTCCGCACCGGCGCCGAGGTCACCGGCCTTCTCCTCGACGAGCACAACGGCTGGGAACTCGATCTCGACCTGCTGCGAGACGCGATCCGGCCGACCACGCGACTCATCGCGGTCAACTTCCCCAACAACCCGACCGGTTACGTGCCGGGCGCAGCGACGTTCGGCGAGCTGGTCGAGTTGTGCGATGAGCGCGGCATCCAACTGTTCTGCGACGAGGTCTACCGCGGACTGGAGCTCGACCCGGAGCGCACGCTGCCCCAGGCGGCCGATCTCTCCGAACGGGCGATCTCGCTCAACGTCATGTCGAAGGCCTATGGCCTGGCCGGCCTGCGCATCGGCTGGCTCGCCTGCCGCGAGCGGAGCACGCTCGAGCGCCTCGAGCGCCGCAAGCACTACACCTCCATCTGCAACTCCGCACCGTCCGAGTACCTGGCCACGATCGCCTTGCGCAATGCAGAGGCGATCAAGCGGCACAACCGCGGGATCATCGCCGCGAACCTGCCCGCCTTCAGCGACTTCTTCGCGCGCTGGTCGGACCTCTTCGACTGGGCGCCTCCCGCGGGCGGCTGCGTGTGCTTTCCGCGCTACAAAGGAGCAGACGGTGTGGAGAAGTTCTGCCAGGAGCTAGTCGAACAAGCAGGCGTCCTCCTTTTGCCGTCGAGCATCTACCGGTCTGACCTTCTCGAGGTGCCCCGCGATCACTTCCGCGTCGGCGTCGGCAGGAGCGATCCGGCTCCCGCTCTCGAGGCCTTCGACCGCTTTTTGGAAAGCAGGTGACGACGGCATGGCCCCCACGCTGCTGAGCGAACAGGAGATCCGCGACCTGATAGGTCCAGCCGAGGCGCTCGACGCGGTGAGAGATGCGTTCGCCGCGCTGGCGCGCGAGCACGCTGAGACGCCGGCCGTGATCATCATCGAGATCCCCGAAAGTCGCGGCGAGGTGCACGTCAAGGGCGCGCACCTGGGCGGCAGTCCCTACTACGCCGTAAAGTTCGCCTCCGTGTTTGCGGACAACCCCGCCCTGGGGTTGCCCGTGGCCGGCGGGCTGGTGCTGGCCTTCGATGCAATGACGGGCTGTCTGGCGGGCGTGCTGCTCGAGAATGGGTTCTTGACCGATCTACGGACGGGGGCTGCGGGTGCCTTGGCGGCGGACCTCCTGGCGAGGCGGGAGATCGAACAGGTGGGGATCATCGGCACGGGCGCCCAGGGTCGCTACCAGCTTGAGGCACTGCTAGGCGTGCGCAAGCCGCAGCGGGTCCTTGCCTACGCTCGCTCCGCCGAAGCCGCGGCCGCCTATGCCGCAGACATGCAGGCTCGCCACGGCCTCTCTGTCTCGGCCGTGGAGACAGCGCAGGCCGCCGTCGAACACTCGGACGTCGTCATCTGCAGCACACCGTCGCGCGAGGCCTACCTGCGGCCCGAGTGGGTGTCGGCCGGAGCGCATATCACAGCGATGGGCTCGGACAACCCCGCAAAGCAGGAACTGTTCCCCGAGGTCCTCGGGCTTGCCGACAAGGTCGTCGTCGACAGCCTGGAGCAATGCCTCTCGAAGGGCGAGCTCCATCATGCCGTCGAGCACGGTGTCATGGTCCCGGCGCAGGTCTATGCGGAGCTCGGCGAGATCGCGGCGAGGCTCAAACCGGGGCGCACCTCTGAGAGCGAGATCACGGTTGCCGACTTGACGGGCATCGGGGCTCAGGACACGGCCGTAGCCAGTCGCGTCCTGCACGCAGCGTTGGCTGCCGGCATGGGGATCGACCTGATGTGGCCGCGAGGAGGCACCGTTCATGAGTGAGTGGATGCGCTCCACCTGTGACCGCGGCTGCGCAGAAGCCTGCGGCCTGCTCGCCAGGGTTTCCGAGGGCAGGATCGTTGAGCTGAAGGGCGACACAGAGCACCCGGTCACGTGCGGCGTCCTCTGCTCGCAAGGCCGATTACAGCCTTCCGGGCTGGGTAAAGCCTGCGACCGGGCAGCGACGGAACGCTGGCGCTCGGCGTGGCGCGTGCGCTCATCGAGCGCGACGCGATGGACCACGAGTTCATCGCGCGCCACAGCGACGGCTTCGACGGCTATCGTGACCTCGTCTTCTCGCTCGAGCTCGACGAGGTCGCATGTCGGACGGGCCTCGACGTCGCCCAGATAGAAGCGCTGGCGGACCTCTCTGCAGATACGCACCCCGTGGCGACGGTCATCGGTCACGGACCCAGCTACTGGGAGAACGGCGGCGCACAGGTGCGGTTGGTCGACGCCCCGGTGGCCATGAGCGGCAACGTCGGCGTCCCGGGAGGCGGCGCCAGCACCGACGTCATCGATCATCCCTCCTTCGGCCTCGCGGCACCTCAGGCAGGCGCGGATGCGGGCGCTCACAAGGTGCTGGACAGTGGCCGCTTGCGAAGAGGTGGACGGGTTTCGGTCGACAACGTACTATAGAGGAGCCTAATCAGTACGAGGCTCGAAGGAAGCTGGGGGGACAGATGGCGGATCTCATCCTTGAATGCGTGCGCGCAGAGCACGGCGACGGCCTCGAACCCGACGCAGCCGCGCGACTCTCGCGGATCGCTGCCAGACTCCCGCCCGACAACATCGAGGCGCGCCCGACCCGGAGCATCGAAGCGCCCGGCGTGTGCGCGGCAATCGCTAACCCATCTCCCGAGGGCGTCTATGTCGCCGATGGTGGCGTCATGCTGGGCGTGGTGATCGGCCCGGCCGGTCACTGGTGGCAGGTCGACGCCGAGCCGCCCGACGGCACCTTCGCGCTCGTCAGATACAGTCCGGAGACCGTCGAGCTGCTGACCGACGTGACCGCGTCCCGTGCTCTCTGGTACGCCCTCGACGACCAGCGCCTCATCGTGTCGACCTCGCAGCGGGCGGTGACCGCCCTGCTCGGCGACTTCAGCCTGAACCGCGAGGCCGTGACGTGGCTCCTTCTGACCGGCACGCTCGGACCGGACGCCGTGTGGGACGAGCAGGTCAAACGCCTGCCGTCCGACTCGCGGCTCACGCTGGACCGCCGCACCTGGCTCTCCGAGCTGGTCCAGCGCCCGGCGGTCTTCGCACCCGAGCCGGGCAGTGACCGGGAGCATCTCGAGCGGCTGCGCGAAGCCGTGGGCTGGAGCTGCGCCAACCTCGACATCGACCCGGATCGCTGGCCGCTGCCGCTCTCGGGCGGTCGCGACAGCCGCGCCATCCTCGACGCTCTGACTCGATACGGACGGACGCCGAAGTGCGTCACGTGGACGACGCGCGAGTCCACTCGCAAGCCGCTGACCGACGCCCACGTCGCGCGCGTCGTCGCCCGCAACTACCACGCCGAGCACCGCTACGTGTTCTTCGACAAACCGCCTGAGGGTTTCGGCGTCGCTCTCCAACGCTTCGTCGAGCTCGGCGAGGGCGCGACCGATGCCTTCGCCGCCTACATCGACGGCTGCGCGATGTGGCGCGACCTGTTCAGCGAAGGCGCCTATGGCGTGATCCGTGGCGACGAACCCCTCGTCGTGCGGGTCCGCATGGCCTCCTACGACGGGGCCCGCCGGCACGCGCACGGCACCTTCGTCGCCGACTACCCCAAAGACCACCTCGTGTGTCGTCTCGGGTTGGCCGAGCAGCAGTGGCCGCAGCGCCTGCAACCGCAGGCCGAGGAAGGACCGGGGTCGTATCGCGACCGTCTCAGCCATCAGGCCTACATCCCCTACGCCCTGGCGCCGCTGACCGAGATCAAGTGCCGCTACGTCGAGGTGGCGAACCCCCTGCTGTCACGGCGCGTCGTCGGCGTGGCGCGCACCTTCCCCGAGGAGCTGCGCAGATATGGCAGGGCCCTTCCCGCGATCGTCGAGCCGAAGGCCAGGCTGATCCCGCACGCGAGGTACGCCTCCGTCCCGGACGACAGCGCGTTCCTCGAAGACGAAGAGATCGTGAAGACGATCGTGGCCACACTGACGTCGAACGCGATGGAGGGCGTCCTGGACGAACGAGCCGCCCTGACGCTGCTCGCCGCACTGGCGTCGCCCGCGCACACGCCTCCGGGGATCCGCCGGCGGGCGGTCGCGGCCATGAAGCCGGCGAAGGTGGCCTTGCCTTCACGTCTGAAGTTCCGGCTCAAGCCCCCGTACAGCGGGCCGGATACCCTGACGGCGCCGAGGCTGGCGTTCAGAGCGACCGTTGCCGCCAAGGCACTCGCACTGCTGCGCGACGACGCTCGTCTGTCGGCCGGCGTGGCATAGACGACTGCTCAAAACGACAAGAGGCCCGCGGAACGACGCTCCAGCGGACCTCTTGATCGAGGACGGCGCTCATGTGAGGTCCTGATCACGTGCCCTCCCGGCCGGGAGGGCGCTCGGCTCGGGCCCCGCGGCGCTCGATCCCCTACCTCCTGTTGTTCTTCGCGTTCTGCATGACGTTCTTGAACAGGA
>CAWJRV010000043.1:0-36794 GCA_963845355.1 uncultured Actinomycetes bacterium | reverse complement strand
GTGGCTACGTTGCCGTCCGCATCCTTGCGGATGAACACGAGGTCGATGATACGGATGATGCCCTTGTCGGTGAGTTCGGCCAGCGCCGGCACGATGTCACCGTTGAACCTGTTTCCTGGGAATGCGACAACCAGGTACTCGACTGGCCCCATGGCTAAAGATCCTCCGCTTCGATGTGTGTGTCACGCGGCACTACCGGAGTAGGCGGGACAAGCCTTCCGCAAGAATGTGGCGTCGAAACTCACTCACTCGCATCAGGCTCCGCGAGCACCTGCGCGGCCACGCTCATCCGGTCGTCCCCGCGGCGTCCCAGCCACACCCCGATCACTATCGAGACCAGCGTGCCGCCGACGGTGATGCCCCAATAGGTCAGCTTCGGCGTTCCCGCCGGCACGAGCCAGAAGAAGGCGATGATCGCAAAGACCACGCCGACCTCGCAGAGGATCACCCAGAGCCAGGCGCCCGCCTTGCCGCCGGGCACCGTGTACGGACGCGGCGTGTGCGGCTGCCTGGCGCGCAGCACGATCAGGGCCGGGAACATCAGCAGGTAGGGCAGCAGGAAGATGATCGAGCTGAGTGCGAAGATCGTCCAGAACACCGACTGCTTGTTCGCGAACAGCGAGTAGTTGATGACGGTAATCACAGTGGCGACCGCGCCGAACAGGATGAAGGCGTAGTCGGGCGTGCGGAAACGCTGGTTCACATGGCCAAAGACGCCCGGCGCCTTCTTGTCGAGTCCGGTCGCGCCCATGCTGTGGTTGGCGCCGATCGACCAGGTCACCATGTTGCCGAAGAACGTGAAGAGCAGCACGACCATGAGGGCGTCGTAAAGCCAGCCGAAACCCTTGAGGATGCTGTCAAAGGCGAGCTTCATCGCGTCGGCGATGCCGGTCACGATGCTGAGGTCGTGGAGCTTGAGGCTGGCGAGGATGCCAAAGGTGGCCAGCATGTAGGCGCCCAGCAACACCGCCCCCGACATGAGGATCATCTTGGGCACGTCGCGCTTGGGCTTCCTGATCGCGCCGCCGGCGGAGTTCATGAGCTCGAAGCCCATGAAGCTGTAGATGATGATCGGCAGGAAGCCCCAGTTGTTGCCGAAGGACGGCTTCCACTGGCTCAGGGCGAAGGAGTTGGCGGTGCCGTGCTTGGCGGCGTAGGCGATGCCGACCGCACCGATGCCGACCATCACGAGCACCTTGGCGGCGGCGCTGGCGTTGTTGACCCACTTGCTCCAGGTGACCGGCAGAATGCCGATGAGCACGACGACCCAGATCAGCGCGACGACGACGATCTCCGCCGACGTCTGGCTCATGCTCGACCAGAAGACAACGGAGAGCGTGCCGGCGAACAGCACGAATACTGACGGCGCCCAGAACGGCTGGCCGATCCAGTAGAGGAAGGCCGTCAGCGTCGCCAAGCGACTGCCGAAGGCCTCGCGTACCCACACATAGATGCCGCCTTCCTGCGGCCAGGCGGCGCCGAGCTCGGCGGAGATGAAGCCGTAGGGGATGAAGAAGACGATGCCCAGGATCAGCCAGAAGGTGAGGCCCTGGACGCCGATGGCGGCCGAGGTCGCCACTGTGTCGAGGACGAGCATCGCCGAGACGGCGAACAGGGTCATCGAGAAGAGCCCGAAGGTCTTGGGCTGCTGGTCGAGGGTGATGGGACCGGCGGGCGCGGCCTTCCCATCCCTCAGCGCCACGGAGCTCACGAGGCCACCTCAGCAAACTCACCCGCGGGCACCTGCTGGGTGATGCAGCCGAGCCCGCCGCCGCCGAACGCGGACAGCTCGGAGGCCAGGCCGACCGGCTCGCGGCCGACCAGCTCGCCGATCCGCGCGTAAGCTTCGGCCTCGCCGTCCACGCCGGTGCGCGGCAGAAGGACGGCGCCCTCCACGAAGACCATGTTGACGTAGGGCGCCGGCATCAGCTTGCCGGCGCCGGGCCCGGTGACCCCATCCAGCCCGGCGCCCACGCCCCGCACGTAGGGGAGCATCTCGAGCTCGACGACCGTGAGCTTGCGGCCCGCAGCGTCGGTCGCCGCCCTGAGCACCTCGAGGTTCTCCCGCAGGCGGGTGTGGTTGGCGTTGCCCTCGGGCGCCGTCTGCGCGACGACCACGCCGGGGGCGACGAACTGAGCCACGTCGTCGACGTGGCCCGACGTGGAGAAGGGCCCGGAATCCTCAACGAGACCGAACGGCAGCCAGATCACTTTGTCGATCCCGAGCCACTCGCTGAGCAGCGCTTCGTTGTCGGCGCGGCTCAGTCCGAGGTTGCGGTTGTGCAGCAGGCACTGCTCGGTCGTGAGCAGCGTGCCTTCGCCATCGGTGTTGAAGGCGCCGCCCTCGAGCGTGAACGGCGCCCGGTACAGCCGCGCGCGCCACGCCTCTGCGATGCGCGCCGGGACTTCAGCGTCTTTGTCGTAGGGCGTGAACTGCTCGTTCCAGCCGTCGAAGCGGAACTGCACGGCGGCCACGCGTTCGTCCGCGTCGCGCACGAAGATGGGGCCGTTGTCGCGGATCCAGGAGTCGTCGAGCGGCATGACCAGGATGTCGACGTCGGAGCCGAGCAGCTTGCGGGCCTCGGCCTCCTGGGCCGGGTCGACGACCACAGTGATCGGCTCGAACTCGCTAATGCCACGGGCGACCTCGGCCCATTCGGCGCGGGCGTCGTCCATGAGTGGGCCGAAGAGGTCCTCGCGGCAGGGCCACGACATGAGCGTGCGCTGGTGGTCGCAGAAGCGAGCGGGAAGGCGGAAGCCGTCTGAGCGTGGGCTGCGCTGAGTCACAAGAGCCTCCAGATTGAACGCTGTTCTAGAATAGCGTTCGAAGTTTAGCCAGAGGGCGAAAGGCTGTCAACGGAAGGTGTTCTCGACGCCTTGGGCAGCGCGTCGTCGAGGCGTCGGCGGATCCGGCCGGCGGCAGCCGGCTCAGTCGCAGACGACTGGAGTCAGACCGCCGGCGACTCGGCCTCGCGGTCGAGGCCGAGTTGAGCGGCGGCGATGCTCATGGCCACCACCGCTGCCCGACTGGGGTCAAGCGCCGGCGTGTCGTGGAGCACGTGCAGGCTGAGCCCGTCGAGCACAGCCAGAAACTCCTCCGAGAAACGCTTCGCGTCGACGTCGGCAAACTCTCCGCGCGCAGTGCCGTAGCGCACGAGCGTCGCCAGATCGTCGGCCCAGCGAGCGTTCAGCTCCGCAGTCACGTCAGCGACCTCGGCATCCTCCGCGCCGAGTGCCCACGCCTGCAACCAGAGCAACCACTCGGGATGCGTCGTTCCGGTCGGCAGGTAGATCGCGATGAAGCGCGAGAGCCGCTCGCGAGCGGTGGCCAGCTCGGGCAGCTCGAGGGCGCGCTGCTCGGCAAGGCGATCGTCGCTCCAGCGCAGCGTCTCCAGGAGCAGGCGCTGCTTGGAACGGAAGTAGTAGAGGATGTGGCCTGGGCTCATGCCCACGCGTTCACCTACGTCGGCCATGCGCAGGCCGGCCATGCCGCGCTCGGCGATGGCGTCCATGGCCGCCTGCAGGATGCGTTCGCGTGGGTCGTCGCGGGACATGGGCGAGATGCTAGCACAGCCCTATCTGACCAGGCCGACGATCGGCACGAGCGCGACCGCCACGAAGGCCACGACCGCCGTCACACGTCGCCGCCACGGTGTCGATGTCGCGGCCATCCCAAGTCCCCCTCGCGGAGCCCCGACGGTGCGCGCCACGGATCATCTGGTACAGTGACGGACACTGTGCCAGCCGACGACCATAGCGCAACCGTCACGCCGTCCCTGGGAGCGTGGGTCGGCCGCCTGGCCGGCGATGTCGACGCCCTCGACCGCGCCGTCTCCGCGGCGATCCTGGCCACGCCGACGCCGAGTCTCGACGCGCCGTTGCGTTCGCTGAGCCTGGCGGCCGACAAGTCAAAGCTCTGGCTCGCAACGGCCCTCGTCATCGCCGCCGTCGGCGGCAGGCGAGGCCGTCGCGCAGCCGTCGCCGGACTCGCCTCGGTCGGGGTCGCCTCGGCCACGGTCAACCTCGCGCTCAAGTACGGCGCCGCCCGGCCGCGACCCCAGCGTACGACCATCGCCGCGGATCGCGCGGTGCCTCTGCCTTCCTCGACGTCGTTTCCCTCGGGACACGCGGCGTCGGCGTTTGCCTTCGCGGTCGGCACCGGTAACCAGGTTCCCGTCCTGGCGCTGCCGTTGAACGCGATGGCGGCCTGCGTCGCCTATTCGCGCGTGCACACCGCGGTGCACTATCCCTCAGACATCGTGGCGGGCGCCGCCATCGGCGGCGCCGCCGGCGCGCTGGTCTCGCGCCTTCTGCGGCTTCGGCGCCGCCCCGGCGGCTAGCCCCCAACCCGACGGGCGGGGCGCCAACTGTGGCCCGCCGGCTACCCGCGCGGGCCGCTACCCGCTGACTGCGACCAGCGAGACGCCGAGCCTGTTTTCGAGCTCCTTGACCCTGGTGACCTGTTCGTCGTCGATCGCCGCCGGCTCCGCCTGATGGCAGGCGAAGGCCAGCACCGGGACACCCAGGTCCTTTTCGAGCGCACCGATCTCATCGAGCTGCCGCTGGTCCAGCTCGGTCACGAGACTGCACAACATGGTCGGCTCCCTTCGACGCCAGGTGCTGTCGGTGGACCTCCTTCCCGTCGACGGTGCGCGACTACCGTTGTCCGACAAGCGTCGCATCTCGGGCTGAAGGCGGTACCGCGCAGCTACTGCGCCGTCATCGCGCCGTCGGCGACGAGCACCGTGCCGGTCACGAACGACGATTCGTCGGAAGCCAGGAAGAGGGCCACGTTGGCGATCTCTCGCGGCTCGCCCGGGCGGCCGATAGGCTGGAACGAGTCGATCGTCGCGTACACGTGCTCGAGCCCCCCGAGAAGCTTGGCGTGGGCATAGTTGACCGGCGTATCGACCCAACCGGGAGCGATCGCGTTGCAGCGGATGGCCCGCTTGGCGTAGTCGAGGGCGATGCCCTTGGAGAGCATCACGATGGCGCCTTTCGAGGCCGCGTACACGGTCAGGAACGGCTCAGCCACGATGCCGTTGACCGAGCTCGTGTTGATCAGCGAGCCGCCGCCGCCCGCGAGCATGTGGGGGATCGCATAGCGGCAGCCGTACATCGTGCCCTTGACGTTGACGTTGAGCGTGCGGTCGATCACCTCGTCTGAAGCCTCGTGGAACACCCCCGGCAGGTTGACGCCGGCGTTGTTGAAGACCACGTGCAGCCCACCCCAGCGCGCCACCGTGGCGTCGGTGTAGGCGCGCACCTGACCGGGGTCGGCGATGTCGGCAGTCACGGCGAAGGCCGCCTCGCCGATCGCGCGCGCCGTGGCGGCAACCGACTCGCCGTCGATGTCCACGCACGTCACCCGGGCGCCTTCTTCGACGAAGCGGATCGCTGTGGCCTTGCCGATGCCCGACCCCGCGCCGGTGACGATCGCCACCTTGTCCTCCAGCCGTCCACTCATCGGATCCCCTTCACTCGTCATGCCGGGCCGCGCGAACAGGCTTGTGAGCCGTGCTCGACAGGTAGAAATCCTACCGCAAGCGTCACGCCTCAGGCGGCACGATCCGGCAGCGCCTGGGCCGGCGCGGCCAGAGCGTCGCGGTCGGTCCCGGCCACAGCCAAGGCGCGCGCGCCACACTGCAACATGGCGCGGCACAGTGTGGCACAGTGCGACACAGGCGTGCCGCGCCACCGGGTAGTATTGGCGCGACCGGCAAAGCGACTGAAGGCTGTTTTCGATGGAGACGGTCCCCTGTGTGCTGTGCGGACGTGACGGCGCCGACGTCGTGCGCGTCGCCAGCGATCGGTTGCGGGGAGCCGACCTCCGGTCCGACGAGTCGGCCCACCGTCATCGGCACCAGCGCTGCCGGCAGCCCGATGCGTTCACTCTCGTACGCTGCCGAGGCTGCGGCCTCGTCTACCTCGACCCGCGGCCGACGGCCGCGGAGATCGGCCACTACTACCCCGACGACTACCACACCGCCCGTGGGGCCGGCGGCCCCGCGCAGCGGCTCGAAGACGCCTGGCGGCGGCGCCAGTTCAGTGAGGTCGCCGGCTGGCTCGCCCGACTGCGTCCCGGCCGCGGCCGCCTGCTCGACATCGGCTGCGGCAGCGGAGAGCTGCTCGAGGCGCTGCGCGAGGACGGGTGGCGTGTGAGCGGCGTCGAGCCGTCCCCACGCAGCGCCGAGATCGCCCGCGCGCAGCGCGGGCTCGACGTCCAGACCGCCGCCTTCGACGACGCCGCCATGCCTGAGGCGTCGTACGACGCCGTGGTCTTCGCCGCCGTCCTCGAACACCTGCACGACCCGCTGGCGGCGCTCGCCCGCGCCCGTCGGCTCCTGGCCCCGGGCGGTCTCGTCGCGGTGCTGTTCCTGCCGCGCTACGACGCACCCCAAGCGCGACTCTTCGGTCCGCGCTGGATCGGCCTCGACCTCCCGCGCCACCTCTATCAGTTCGAGACGAATACCTTCGCCGCCGTGGCGGGAAAGGCCGGACTGCGAGTGATCGCCACCGAGCCCTACTCGCGCCGCCACAGCCCGGCCTTCTGGACCGCATCCCTGATCCCCGGGCTGCAGAAGCAGCGCCTCAATCTGACGGCGCGGCGCGCCCCGGGGCGGGCGGCGGCCGGCAAGGCCGCCTTCGCGGCCTTGACGGCCGCCGCCCGCCCCCTCGCCCGCGTCGAGGCGGCCCTCGGCTTCGAACCGCAACGCTCGTACTTTCTCGTCGCAAGACCACTCAACTAGTCGACAAGGGGGCAGGCCGTGTTCCACTTTGTGATCCCGTGGTGGCAGGTGGCGGTCCGCTCCCTGGTCATCTACGGCGCCTTTCTCGTGATGCTGCGCTTCTTTGGCAAGCGCGAGGTCGGCCAGTTCACCCTGACCGACCTCGTCCTCATCCTGCTCGTGGCCAACGCCGTACAGCCGGCCATGACCGGCCCCGACACGTCGCTGGCCGGTGGCCTTCTGATCATCGTCGTGCTGTTTCTGGCCAACCTTGGACTGTCGTACCTGCGCGTGCGCTCGCAAGCCTTCCGCGTGTTCCTGCAGGGTCACCCGGCGATCATTGCCAAGGACGGCCAGTGGTACCCCGACGCCATGCGCCACCAGGGCGTCGACGTAGAAGACGCCGAGATGGCCTTGCGCGAACACGGCGTCGGCAACGTCGACGATGCCGAGCTCGTGGTGCTCGAGGTCGACGGCACGATCAGCGTGGTGCCCAAGGAGGGTGGCGGCCTCAGCAAGGGCCGGCGCCGAGTACGCTACTTGAAGCGCGCCTGACCGGACGTGTTGGACGTGACGGCGAGAGGGCGCTCGATTCCTTGGCCCTCCTTGGCCAAGGCGGCGTTGGCAGGGGACCGGCAAGTCTGACAGAATCCGCGATGAGCCCCCGCGGCGAGCTGCGAGGGCGGCCCGCGTAAACGCATTCGGCCCCATGTCCGTCATGTCCGGCACGAGCCGGTCGACGGTGGGCCGAGAGGAGGGATACCCGTGAAGGTTCTCATCGTGGGAGCAGGCATGCAGGGCCAGGTGCTCACCTGGAACCTCGGACGCAATCCGGCAGTCACCGAGATCGTGCTGGCCGACTTCGACGAGGCGCGCGCCCGGTTCGTCGCCGACCAGGTCGGCAACGGCAAGACCACGGCCGCCTTCATCGACGCTTCCAGCACCGACGCCGTGGCCAAGGCGGCCGAAGGCGCCAAGCTGGTCGTGAACGCGGTCGTGCCGACCTTCAACATGGCCATCCTGCACGGCTGCCTGAAGGCCGGCGCCAGCTACCTCGACATGGCTTCGGGCCAGACGCCGACCCAGACCATCGACGAGGCGTGGCTCGAGCAGTCGGCGCTCGACCCCGAGTTCAAGGCCGCCGGCCTCACCGCCCTGCAGAGCTGCGGCATGGACCCGGGCGTCACCAACACCTTCGCCGCCAACGGCTACGAGGACCTCGACAAGTGCTTCGAGATCCGCATCAAGGACTACGCCCTGTTCGACTCGCCGGTGCCGCTGCAGGTGTGGTCGCAGGAGACCTACTACACCGACTGCGCGCAGCCGCCGCTGCTCTACGAGGACGGCGAGTTCAAGCGCGTCGAGATCTTCGGCCGCAAGGAGTTCTACCAGTTCCCCGAGCCGTTCGGCCTTGGGCCCTGCATCTGCCACGACCACGAAGAGGTCACCACGCTGCCGCGCCTGCTGCCCAAGAAGTTCGGCGACAAGGGTCTGCGCTACGTCGACTTCAAGATGGGCACCGAAGAGGCGGCCATCGACGGTGATGCCGCCTTCGTGGGCACCGGCATGACGAGCAAGAACCCGGTCACGCTGAAGGACGGCACCAAGGTGCGGCCGATCGACGTCTACGTCGCCACGCTGGCTCCCAACCCGCCGGCCGACGAGCTTGCCCGGCTGGCCCTGGCCGGCGAGATCCTCGACATCGGCATCCAGGTCGTCGACTGCATCGGCGAGAAGGCCGGCAAGCCGATGACCATCCATCACGGTGTCGTCGGCCCCGACATCAAGCGGGTCAACGAGCTCATCCCCGGCGCCACCTGCGTCTCGTACGGCACCTCTACGCCGGCCGCGATCTACGCCGAGATGATCGTCGAAGGCAAGATCGACCAGCCGGGCGTTATCGCCCCCGAGCTGCTCGATCGCCCCGCCCGCGACTTCTTCATCGCCGAGATGGGCCGCCGCGAGATGCCGGTCACGCACCGCGTCGACACGCAGATCAACTAGCCGACCGCACGCCCGAGAGGGGCGGGCCGGAAAGCCTGAAGGCTTTCCGGCCCGCCCCTCTCGTTTTCACGACCGTCCGGCCGCGGCGCCGACGCGCTGCTGTTCGACGCGCTCCGGTCGGCGGGTCTCGGCCTAGTCGCCGTCGATCTTGCGCTGCAGCGGCGCCCAGCTCGCCGGCAGCACGGCTCCGGGGTCGGGCCGTACCGGCCGCCCTGCGGCTCGCGGCAGACGCAGCAGACCGTCGACCGCCTCCACCTCGATCTCGCCGGGATCGAAGCTCGCAAACAACGATACGAGTCCGACGGCGTCGTGTCCGCCACCCAACTCGTCAACCGTCAACGTGTGGTTCTGCTGCAGACGCTCCAGGGTGTCGCGCACCCGCGCCCAGGTGTAGTCGGCGCGCTTGCCGCGTACCTGCAGCGAGAGCTTGTCGTCGCCGGCGCCCACCACACGCCCCGTCCCCTTCCAGAAGACCAGATCGAACTCGGCGACTTCGCCCTCCTGCAGGCGAGCCTTCAGTACGTCGGCTGTGATCATGGACCCTCCTGTCGCCGCGGCGCCATGCGCGGGCATGTCACGGGTAGTCTACCGGTTGCCGGAGCTTCTCGCCCGGCGAAGGACTGCCGCACACCAACTGGGCGCGCGACAAAAGTCACGCCCGCCTGAGCGCCGACGACGAAGTCGTTTGGCGGCTAGCCGCGGCGCTGCACGAGCCCCACGCCGTCGCCAAGCGGCAGCAGAACGTAGTCGAGGGCCGCGTCGTCGGCGAGCCGCCGGTTGAGCGACCGGGCGACGTCGATCGAGGTCTGCGACCAGTGGTGGTCGCCGCGCCCGGTGGCCACGGCGCCGCCCATGAGCAGGTTGTCGATCACGATCAGCCCGCTCTTTCGCAGGCGCTCGAGGGCGAGATCGAAGTAGCTCGAGTAGCCCGACTTGTCGGCGTCGATGAAGATCACGTCGAAGGTCTCGCGCAGGCCTTGAAGCGTCTCGCCGGCTTCGCCGAGCAGGACCTCGACCTTGGCTCCGGCGGGATCGCGCGACAGGTAGGTCTTGGCCAGCGCCGCGATGTGCATGTCGCGTTCGAGCGAAATCACCTTGCCGTACCCGGGCAAGGCGCGCGCGATGTGCAGCGCCGAATAGCCGATCGCCAGGCCGATCTCGAGCACGAGCCGGGCGCCCGCGCCGCGGACGAGCATGCCCAGCAGCCGGGCCGTCTCGCGCGACGCGATCGGCACGTCGTTGGCGGCGGCGTAGGCCTCCATGTCGGCGATCAGCGGGTCGGCGGGGCGTCGCAGGGAGTCAAGGTAGTCGAAGGTCGCCTTATCAAGGATCATGATCGATCAGGGTCAGGATGTCCGCGCGTTTCGTGGTTTCACACCAAAGCTGTATCGTGAGGCTTGGAGCCATCGGCATTGTAGCGCACCTGCCCGGCTTCGACCCGGAGCCGGCCCCGTTGCCCGCTTCCGCGGGGATAAGTAGAGTGACCCGAGGCAACGGACGGACGACCTTGGACCCAATGAGCAGACCGCACGACGACACAGACTCCGGCGCACACGCCACGGCACGCATCGATCTTCATTGTCACTCCCGCTTTTCGGCTCGCTCCGAACTGTATCTGGCGCGTACCTTCGGCGTGCGCGAGTGCTTCACCGACCCGCACCTCGTCTACCGCGAAGCCAAGGCGCGCGGTATGACCCACGTCACGCTGACCGACCACGACACCATCCAGGGGGCGCTGCAGCTCATCGACTTTCCCGACTTCAGCGTCGGCGAAGAGGTCAGCGCCTTCTTTCCCACCGAGGCGCTGTTCGTTCATGTGCTGGTCTGGGGTCTCGATGAGGCGCACCACCGTGAGATCAGCGAGCTGCGCTTCAACGTCTTCGAGCTCGTCGATTACCTCCGCCAAGAGGGCCTGCCTCACGCGCTCGCCCACCCCATGTCGGTCGTCTCTGAGCTGCGCGTCGAACACTACGAGCAGCTCCTGCTGCTGTTCGCCCTGTGGGAGACCCGCAACGGCAGCTCGACCCCGACCGAAAACCGCATCAGTGCGGAGCTCGTCGCCGCCTCGTCCAGTCTGATCCCGCGCCTCGCCGAGAAGTACGGGCGTGAGCCCGCGGCCCCCGCCATCCGCCCGATCGCCGGCTCCGATGACCACGGCGGACTCGACGTCGGCGGTACCTACACGCAGATCCGTCTCAGGGACGGCGAGGCCGATCCCTTCGCCGCCCTCATGCGGCGCAAGGCGATGCTGCGTGGCACGCAAGGCTCGACGGCCAAGACCGCTCACACCGCCATCAGCCTCCTCTTTCGCGGCGGCGACAGCGACTCGCGCAACTGGTTATCGCGCACGCTGCTGCGCCGCGGCATGCGTTCGAGCATCCCCTGGTCGGTCCTCGAAGGTCAGCGCAGCCGCAACATAGCCGGGCGCTTCGTCGGTCTGGCGATCGACCCCCCCTGGCGACGCGAGGGCGCCCTTCGCAAGGCCGCCGCCAGCGGCGCCGCCGAGGTCATCCGTAGCGGCGCGCTGGTGAGCGGCGGGCTGCACCACGAGCGGCTCGCCGCGATCGCCGAGACCACCTGGGAGCGCACCGTGCGTGAGTGCTTCGAGCAGCTGCGCAGCACGGGCTTCACCAAGGAGTCGCTCGAGACCTGGAAGACCCTGGGCCAGTCCCAGACGCTGATCGCCCCGTACATGCTGGCGGCGACGTCGCTGGCGCGCCAGCGCATCCACGCTCGCCGCCTCCACGACGAGCTGTCAGACCAGAAGCTCGTCGCACCCTGGCCGGCACCGCCCGAGCCGCACGTGGCGATGTTCACCGACACGATCGACGAGATCAACGGCGTGGCCGCCGTGCTGCAGCCGCTCGTGGCCTTCGCCGAAGCGCAGGAGTGGCCGTTTACCATGGTCTCGTGCGGCAGCGCGCGGCGCAGCGCCCCGACCCACGAGACCTTCGAGGCACTCGATCGCTTCAGCTTCGATGTCTATGCGGAGTTCCCCCTCTTCATCCCGCCGGTACTCCAGCTCCTGCACTGGTGCGAAAACACCGAGATCGACGTGATCCACGCCGCCACGCCCGGGCCCATGGGCATGGTCGCCGCCCTTCTGGCACGCACCCTGGGACTGCCGCTGGTCGCCTCCTACCACACCGACCTGCCGCGGCTGGGGTACTTTCTGACGTCCGACCACATCGTGCGCGAGGTCCTCTGGACATACGTGCGAGGCTTCTACAACCAGGCTGAGATCGTCTTCTGCCCGTCGCGCGCAGTGCAGGACGACCTCACCCAGCATGGCATCCGGGCCCGCTTCGAGAACTTAGACCAGGCCATCGACGGTGCGCGCTTCATGCCCGGGCGCCGCAGCGACGACGTGCGCCGCGTACTGGGAGGCGGCAAAAAGGTGATCCTCTGGGTCGGACGCATGTCGCCCGAGAAGGGTCTCGACTTCCTGGCGCTCACCTACAACCGCCTGCGTCACAAGCGCGACGACGTCCAGCTCGTGCTGATCGGCGATGGGCCTTACCGCGAGCAGCTCACCGGCCTGCTGCCGGGCGCCTCGTTCCTGGGCTACCGCACGGGCGACGAGCTCGCCACGATCTACGCGTC
Organism: uncultured Actinomycetes bacterium; assembly: GCA_963845355.1. GTDB lineage: Bacteria > Actinomycetota > Thermoleophilia > UBA2241 > UBA2241 > Bog-752. The sequence continues at coordinate 24,459 of CAWJRV010000043.1, read as the reverse complement.
GGCCGACGTCTTCGTCTTTCCCGGCCGTGCCGAGACGTTCGGCCAGGTGCTCCTCGAAGCGGCCGCCTCGGGCCTGCCCGCGGTGGTGACCGCGGGCACCGGCGTCGACGAGAACGTGGCCCGCGACGTCACGGCACTGGTGGTGCCGCCCGGCGACGCCAGCGGCTTCGTCACGGCCCTCGAACGGCTGCTCGACGACGAACCGCTGCGCCAGAAGATGGGTCTCGCGGCCCGCGACCGCGCCCTGCAACGCAGCTGGCCCGAGACGTTCGCCCACATGCGCGAGGTCTACCGGACGATGTCTCTCTAGATCATGTCCATCCGAGCGGCCGCGAGCGACGAGGATTCTCATACAGGCCGCGGCGCAGATCACGGCGACGGAGGCCGATGGCGATCGTCACCCTCTTCATGCTCGCCCACCACGACGACGAGGTCTTCTGCGCCGGACATCTGCGCCGGGCGCTGACGGGCAGCGGCGACGTGCACCTGCTGTGGGCGACGGCGGGCGGGCTCGCGCCCGCCCGCCGTCGCATCGCCGAGGGCGCCCGTGTGCTGACGCGGCTCGGCCTGCCCCCCAACGCAGGCCACGATCTTCACCTGCGCGATCAGCACGCAGTAGAACATGTCGCCGTGATCACCCGCGAGGCCGTCCGGCTGCTCGACCGCTGCGCGACCGGCGCACGCGGCGCGCCCGACGAACGCACCGCGCCCCGCGAACGCACCGCGCGCGACGCCGACGACACGACGACCGTCTACGTGCCCGCCTACGAGGGCGGCCACCCCGACCACGACGCCGTCAACCTGGCGGCCGCGCGGGCGCTGGCAGCGCGCCCCGGTCTGCGCGTCATGGAGTTTCCGCTGTACCGGCGAGGGCGGTTCGGCTTGACGGTGCAGTCGCCCGCGGCCGCGACGGAAGGTCACGCGGAGCACGTCGTCGTGCCGGCGCTCGACGACGACGATCTCGCTTTGCGGCGCGAGCTGGCGCGCGCGAACGCGAGCCAACTCGCGCCGTCACTGCTACCGCTGCTTGCGGCGGCGCGCCTGGCCGGCAGGGGACGGGCCGAACCGGCCGGCCCCCTGCCGGCCCACGACTACGCCCTGCCGCCGCATCGCGGCCGCCTTCTGTATGAGCTCTACACCCCGTGGCGGTTCGCCGACTGGAGCGCCGCGGCAGCCCGATCGAGCTCGCGCTGAGCGCCGAACCGGGTCGGCAGCAGACTGGTGCAACGCCCAGAACTACGATCTGGGCACGAACCCCATGCGGTCGCGGACCTTCGCTATCGTGCGCTCGGCGATGGCCTGGGCGCGCTCGGCGCCGTCGCGCAGCACGTCGAGGGTGAAGCCCTTGTCGCCGGCGAGCTCGGCCATGCGTCGCTGGAAGGGCGTAAGCGAATCGACCACGACCTCGGCGAGGTCGACCTTGAAGTCGGCGTAGCCACGGCCCTCGTAGCGCGCGACGAGCGTCTCGACTGGCTCCCCGGCCAGCAGGCTGAAGATGGTGAGCAGGTTTGAGAGGGCCGGCTTGTCGGGGCCAAACCGGACCTCGGCGCCTGAGTCGGTGACCGCCCGCTTGATCTTGCGGCGGATCTCGTCGGGCGAGTCTGTCAGGGAGATGTAGTTATAGGCCGACTCGGCGCTCTTGCTCATCTTCTTGGCCGGATCGTCGAGCCCCATGATGCGGGCGCCGGCAGTTGGGATGATCGGCTCGGGCACCACGAACGTCTTGCCGAAGGCGTTGTTGAAGCGCTCGGCAAGGTCGCGGGTGAGCTCGACATGCTGCTTTTGATCTTCGCCCACCGGCACGGCGTCGGCCCGGTAGAGCAATATGTCGGCGGCCATCAGCACCGGGTAGTCGAAGATGCCTACGCCGATACTCTCGCTCTCGCCGCCGCGGGACTTGTCCTTGAACTGGGTCATGCGACTCAGCTCGCCCATGTAGGCGACGGTGTTGAGGATCCAGGCGAGCTCGGAGTGCTGCGGCACGTGCGACTGCACGATCACGATCGAGCGTTGCGGGTCGACACCGGCGGCCAGGAACATGTTGGCCGCCGCGATGGTGTTGCGCTTGAGCTCGGCCTTGGGCTGCCGCAGGGTGATGGCGTGAAGGTCGACCACGCAATAGACGCAGTCGTGGGTCTCCTGCAGGGCGACGTAGTTACGGATGGCGCCCAGGTAGTTGCCCAGGTGCAGCGCGCCGGTCGGCTGGGTGCCGCTGAAGACGCGCGGACGGCGCGCCGCTCCCGCAGAGGGCGCGGTCGACGCCGGGGAGTCTTGCCTGTCGGATCCGCTCGTCATAGCGCCGGATTCTAGCACGCGGGCGGAGACAGGCCTTGACGGCGGCTTGCGACACGCGTACCGTACTTTGTACGACTTACTTTGTATGGGACCGCGAAGGAACCGAAGATGACTCGCGATCAACAGACCGACGGTGAACGCGACGGCCGCGACCGTCCGCCCGAAAGTGGCGGTCCGCACGAACCCAGCCGCCCAGCCGAACATGGCGGTCCGGCCGAACGGCCGCCCCTCACGCCCGCGCGCATCGTCGAGCTCGCCCTGTCGATCATCGACCGGGAGGGGCTCGGGGCGCTGAACATGCGGCGCCTGGCCGCCGAAGCCGGGGTCAAGCCGATGAGCCTCTACCATCACTTCCCGAGCAAGGATGCCATCCTCGACGCCGTGGCCGAAGCGATCGCCGCCGCCGCGGTCGGCCTGCCCCCCGGCGAGGCCGCCTGGCGCAACAAGGTCCGCTTTCTGTTCACCGGCCTGCATCTCCTCGTGCAGGCGCACCCTCGAGCGCTGCCCCTCATCTCGACCGGGGTGATCCGCACGCCGAGCGGTCGGCGCTGGATGGAAGCCCTGATGAGCGCGCTGCTCGAAGCGGGATTTACGACCGCAGCCGCTGCCGCCGTCTACCATGCGCTCGGCGCCTACACCCTCGGCCTGGGATACGCCGGACTGCTGGCTCTCGACCTGCCCGCCGACGCGATCGTGGGCGAACTGGTCGGCCACTGGGCCGACTACCCCAATCTCATGCGGGTCGGCCTGCGCCTGACCGCTTGGGACCGGCCGGGCGAGTTCGAGGCCGGCCTCGACGCGTTGCTTGAACGCTTTGCGGGAGAGGTCGCGGGCCGCGGGCTCAAGGAGGCGCCGTGAAGGTCAAGATGATCCTGCCGCGCAAGACGGCGAGTGACAGCCCCTTCTGGCGGCCGCTCAAGTACTCGCTGTTTCCGCCCTTGGGCCTGGCGCTGCTGGCCGGCTACCTCGACCCCGACGACGAGGTCGAGATCTGCGACGAGCACGTCGAAGACGTGGCCTTGGACGACGAGCCCGACCTGGTCGTGATCGAGGCCTACATCACTTCGGCAACGCGTGCCTACGAGATCGCCAGTCAGTACCGCGCCCGGGGCGTCCACGTCTGCCTGGGAGGACTGCACCCCACGGCGCTGCCCTACGAGGCGGTGCAGTATGCCGACACCGTCTTCCTGGGTCCCGGCGAGGACACCTGGCCACGCTTTCTCGCCGACCATCGCGCCGGCAGACCGGGACGCATCTACCGCTCGCACGACCGCACCCTGGTCGGCGCGCCGACGCCGCGCCGCGACCTCATCAAGCGCGATCTCTACCTGGTTCCCAACTCGCTCGTGGTGTCGCGTGGCTGCCCACACGTTTGCGACTTCTGCTACAAGGAGTCGTTCTTCGCGGGTGGGCGATCCTTCTATCTGGAGCCGCTCGACGATGCGCTGGCCGAGATCGAGCGCCTCCCGGGCCGTCACCTCTACTTCCTGGACGACAACCTCTTCGGCAGCCCGCCCTTCGCGACGGCGCTGTTCTCGGGCTTGCGAGGCATGGGCCGCGTATGGCAGGCCGCCGCGACGGTCCAGGCGGTGCTGCAGCCGGACCTCCTCGAGCAGGCCGTCGCGGCCGGCTGTCGCAGCCTGTTCATCGGCTTCGAGACGCTGAGCGACGACAATCTGCGCGAGCAGCGCAAGCTGCACAATCTGGGTCCGGGAGAGACGGGGATCGACCTGCGCTCGCGCTACGAGGCCGCCATCGGGCGTCTTCACGAGCACGGCGTCATGGTCAACGCGAGCTTCGTCTTCGGCATGGACCGCGACGACCCGTCGGTCTTTGCGCGCACTGTCGACTGGGCCGTGCGCCAGGGTATCGACACGGCCACCTTCCACATCCTCACACCTTATCCCGGGACGGCCCTGAGCCGTCGACTGGCAGCCGAGGGCCGCATTGTGCACAGCGACTGGGACCTCTACGACACCCGCCACGCCGTCTTTCGGCCGGCTCGCATGAGCGCGACCGAGCTCGAGGCCGGCTACCGGCGCGCCTACCGCGAGTTCTACGGGTGGCCCGCCATCATGCGCTCGGCCTGGACCGAGGACGGCACGCGGGAACGTCTGCGTCACCTCGCCTACACCGCCGGTTGGAAGAAGATGGAGCCGGTCTGGGACATCGCCATCCGGCACGGCCACGTGCGGCGACTGCTGCCTTTGCTCGAAACGCTGCTCACGGCGTCCGCAGGTGGCGCGTCCGGGGTGCGCCGCAGCCCCGAGGGCAACCTGCGGCGCGGCGGCGCTCGATGGGCCGGGCGAGCGACGGGCCGAGCGAGCCGGGGAGCCGCCTGAGTGCTGCGCGGCTGGCTCGTCTGGCCGTTCACCCTGCTGTCGGCGGCGTTGGTCTGGCGGCGGGGGGTGGCGGCCGCCACCCCCCGCCGCACACTCGCCGCCCAGATCGCGCTGGCGCTCTACCTGGGATGGCTCGCGGGGGAAACGTTCTTTCCGCTGCCCATCACGTCGGCTGCCCTGCGCGCCGGTGTCGCCGCCCACCCCGGCGGCGGTTGGCACGCCGACCTCACGCCCTTCCGCTCCATCGGCCACCTCGTCGGCCTCGGCTGGCGGTGGCCGGCCATCCGGTTGCTGGCCGGCAACGTCTGCGTCTTCGTCCCCTTCGGGGTGCTCCTGCCGACGGCCTGGGCGGGCTTGGCCACCTGGCGGCGCGTTGCACTTGCCGCCCTGGCGCTCAGTGTGTCGATAGAGCTCGGACAGCTCGCCGGATCACTCCTCGTAGGTTACTCGTACCGTCTGACAGAGATCGACGACGTGATCTTGAACGTGACGGGAGTGATGCTGGGCTTCGCCCTCTGGTCGGCCCGCCATCGACTCGGATGGCCACCCGAGCGGGTTGGTCGGCAGCGCCCCTCAGAACCCGCCGCGTTGCGCGATGATCACAATGACGACCACGACCACGGTCAGCAGCGCGACCACGACGGCCCGCCCCGTGACGGTAGTCAGGTGGTCCCGACGCTCAGCTTTCTTGAGTGATCGTCGCCGGTCGGCGCGCCGAGTGACGATCGCCTGAGCGGGCGCCCCTGCCGGTCCGGGTCCGTCGGGTGCGCCGCCCGGCGACGTCCACGCTCCGGGCGGCGCGGGCGCCCCGCTCTCCCCGATCCATACTGCCGGCGCCTGCATGCCATCGGGCATCGCGGGCGCTCGTTCGGCGGCTGCGACTGCGGTCGCTGTCGCACCATCGGCCGTGACACCGGTAGCCGCCGGCGCGCCGCCGGCGGGCGGCCGCGCTTCGCTCCAGACCAGCCTGCCGGCTACGCGACCGTCGTCGGGCGGCGGCGCGAACCTGGTGGACGCCGCCGGCACTCCCGCGGCTCTGACAAGCCCGGTGGCGACATTGGCGGCGTTCTCGGCGGCGCTCCCGGCGGCGGCTCGAGCGCTCTCGGCGGCCGCCTTGGCCGCCGCGGCGGCGCCGGCGGCCCTGGCGGCCGCCTCGCGCCGCACCCGGACGGCGGCCGTCTCGAGGACCCATTCGCGCGTCACCAGATCCGACCAGACGAGCTGGCGGCGGTTCTCGAGGTCGAGCAGCTTGGCGGCGCTGATCTCGCCGACGCCCTGCAGCGTGAATGACTCAGTAACGTCGTCGCAGGTGAGCGGAGCGCCGCCCAGCGGGTTGTCGGATCGCAGCGCCCCGACCAGCATCTCCGCCCCCTCAGGTGATGGCAAAAAGCCGGGCGCACCCCACGCCCGGGTCTGACGATGGGTCCGATCGCGAGAACCGTACGGACCCGACTGTCGCGGAGTCGGCGCGACGATGCCTTTGGCCGCACCCGTATGGTCGAGCGCGACGCTCGTACGAACCGCCGACAGCACTATGGATTCTACTACCCTGCGACGCTCCCGAGGGAGAGCGCAAGGCGCGAATGCTTGCCTAACGCTGTGGTCGCGGGTGACAGGGCTGCGCAGCGACAGGGCTGCACATGGGCAGGGCTGCGGGGCGATAGGACCGGGCAGCGATGGAGCGAAGAAGCCGCCGGCCGAGGCCGGCCCAGGCTACTCGGCGTCGATCTCTTCGTCGGTGGCGCCCGATTCGGAGACCACCATGCGGGCGATCGCGCTCACGACGTCGCCCTCGCGCATGTTCATGACCCGCACGCCGGTCGCCGTGCGCCCCTGCCTGCTGATGTCGGCCGCGGCCATACGGATGACCACGCCGTCGCGGCTTTGCAGCATGATCTCGTGGTTGTCGCGCACCATGCGCACCCCGACCAGGTACCCCTTGCGGTCGGTGAGCTTGATGGCGATGACCCCCTGGCCGCCACGGCCCTGCACGCGCCAGTCCATGATCGGCGTGCGCTTGCCGTAGCCGTTGTCTGTGACGAGGAAGAGGTCGGAGTCGTCACGGGCGACGTCCATGCTGATGAGCTCGTCGCCCTTGCGCAGGCGCATGCCGCGGACGCCCGAGGTGTTGCGACCGGTGGGGCGCACGTCGCTCTCGTGGAAGCGGATGCCCTGCCCGAGGCGACTGACCATGAGCAGGTCGTCGTCGCCCGACGTGTTGCGGACGGCGATCAGCTCGTCGTCGTCGCGGATGTCGATGGCGATGATGCCGTCGGACTTGAGCGGCGTGTTGTACGACCCGAAGAGCGTCTTTTTGACGATGCCCTTGCGCGTGCAGAACATGAGGTACTTGCCCTCGGCAACATCGAAGTTGCGCGTGTTGATGACGGCGCAGACCCGTTCGTCCTGGCGCAGCGGCAGCAGGTTGGAAAGGTGCTTGCCGCGCGCGTTGCGTCCGGCTTCGGGCAACTCGTGGACCTTGAGACGGTAGACCTTGCCGACGCTCGTAAAGAACAGCAGGAAGTGGTGGGTGCTGGTGATGAAGAGGTGCTCGACCTCGTCTTCTTCCTTTAGGTCCATGCCGGCCACGCCCACACCGCCGCGCTTCTGCTGGCGATAGGTGGCCGTCGGCAGGCGCTTGACGTAACCCGTCTTGGTGACCGTGATCACCATCTGCTGCTCGGCGATGAGGTCTTCGATGTCGAGGTCGCCTTCGTCGGGCACGATCTCGGTGCGGCGGTCGTCGTTGTACAGCCGCTTGAGCTCACGCAGCTCGTCTTTGATGACGCCGTAGATGGCGTCTTCGTCGCCGAGCAGCTCGCGCAGCTCCTTGATGCGCGCGAGCAGACCGCGATGCTCCTCTTTGACCTTGTCGCGCTCGAGGCTGGTGAGCTTCTGGAGGCGCAGGTCGAGGATCGCCTGGGCCTGCGGCAGGGTGAGCTCGAAGGTGTCCATGAGCGCCTCGCGGGCGCTTTCGACGTCGGCCGCCCGACGGATGATGGTGATGATCTGGTCGAGGTTATCGAGAGCCACCAGCAGGCCTTCGAGGATGTGGGCGCGGGTCTCGGCCTTGTCGAGCTCGAACTTGGTGCGCCGGATCACCACCTCTTTCTGGAAGGCGATGTAGGCCTGCAGCATCTCGGGCAGCGTGAGCGTGCGCGGCACACCTCCGACCAGGGCGATGTTGATGACGCCGAAGGTCGTCTGCATCTGGGTGTGCTTGTAGAGCTTGTTCAGCGCGACCATGGCGATGGCGTCGCGCTTGAGCTCGATGACCAGGCGCATGCCGGAGCGATCGGATTCGTTGCGCAGGTCGGAGATCTCGGAGATCTTCTTGGTCTTGACGAGATCGACGATGTTTTCGATGAGGGCGGCCCGGTTGACCTGGTAGGGCAGCTCGGTGACGACGATGGCGGTGCGGTTGCCCTTGAGCTGCTCGGTATGGGCTTTGGCTCGCACACGGATGCGGCCGCGCCCGGTGCGATAGGCTTCTTTGATGCCGGCCGTGCCGAGGATGACCCCGCCGGTGGGAAAATCGGGACCCGTGATGTGGGCCATGAGGTCGTCGGCACTCGCCTGGGGGTTGTCGATCAGGGTGGCTATGGCGTCGACCACTTCGCCCAGGTTGTGGGGCGGGATGTTGGTCGCCATGCCGACGGCGATGCCGCTGGAGCCGTTGACCATGAGGTTGGGCATGCGGCTCGGCAGAACGGTGGGCTCGCGGCGCGTCTCGTCGTAGTTGGGCACCCAGTCGACGGTGTTGGCGTCGATGTCGCGCAACATCTCGACGGCGATCCGCGAGAAACGCGCTTCGGTGTAGCGCATGGCCGCCGGGGAGTCGCCTTCGACCGAGCCGAAGTTGCCCTGGCCGTCGACCAGCGTGTAGCGCATGTTGAAGTCTTGCGCCATGCGTACGAGGGTCGGGTAGATGACCGACTCGCCGTGGGGGTGATAGTTACCCGAGGTGTCGCCGGCGATCTTGGCGCACTTGCGGTGCTGCTTGTTGGGCGCCAGGCCGAGGTCGTTCATGGCCACGAGGATGCGCCGCTGCGAGGGCTTCAGGCCGTCGCGGGCGTCGGGTAGCGCCCGGTCGACGATCACGCTCATGGCGTAGTCGATGAACGACGAGCGCATCTCGTCTTCGAGTTGGATCGGCTCGATCTTGCCTTCGAGTGTCTGCAGCTCGTCGGTCATGCCGTCACCCCGCACCGTCCGTCAGACATCGAGGAACCGCACTTCTTTGGCGTTCTTTTCGATGAACTCGCGGCGTGGTTCGACCTTGTCGCCCATGAGCATGGTGAAGACTTCGTCGACGGCTTGCGCGTCTTCCATGGAGACGAGCTGCAGCGTGCGACTCATGGGGTTCATGGTGGTCTCCCAGAGCTGGTCGGGGTTCATCTCGCCGAGACCCTTGAAGCGCTGCAGCTGGATGCCTTCTTTGACCAGCTCGACGATCTGCACGCGCAGGTCTTCGTAACTCGACGCATCGGCCTTGCGGTTGCCGAAGCGCAGCGTGAACGGCGGCCGGCCGACCATCTCGCGGACGCGCTCGTGCACGCGCTTGAGACTGTGGAACTCGCGCCCCGCGAGAGCCGCGAAGGGGATCCGCAGGTTGACCGCCAGGCCGCTCTTGCGCTCGACCAGCCTGGTGTCGACGATCTCGGCTTCGTCGTCGGTGGCGACCACGTCGATGACGTAGCGCTTGTCGATGTCGGAGCGCAGCGCTTCGACCAGGGCCGCGAAGCTGGGTACGTCGGCTTCGATCGTGGGACCGTTCTTGAGCCAGTCGACGAGCTCGCCGCCGAACTGGCTCTTCAGCTTCTTGACCCAGCCCTCGTACTCGCTGAAGAGCTTGAGGAACCGCTGGTAGCGCGTGTCTGAGAAGTTGAAGCCCGTGTCGGTGTTTTCGACCTTGATCTGTTCGAGGCGCCCGCGCAGAAGGATGTCTTCGAGCTGGGCCTCTTTGTGGATGTAGGTCTCCTGGTTGCCCTGCTTGAGCCGGTAGAGCGGCGGCTGGGCGATATAGATGTAGCCGGCCTCGACGAGTGGCTGCATGTGACGGAACAGGAAGGTGAGGATGAGGGTGCGGATGTGCGAGCCGTCGACGTCGGCGTCGGTCATGATGATGATCTTGTGGTAGCGCGCCTGGGTTATGTCGAACTCGTCGCCGATACCCGTGCCCATGGCGCTGATCATGGTCAGGATCTCGTTGTTTTGCAGCATCTTGTCGATGCGCGCCTTTTCGACGTTGATGATCTTGCCGCGCAGCGGCAGGATGGCCTGAAAGCTGCGGTCGCGGGCCTGTTTGGCCGAACCGCCGGCCGAGTCGCCCTCGACCAGGTAGAGCTCGGAGAGGTGCGGGTCGCGGATGGAGCAGTCGGCGAGCTTACCGGGCAGGCTGGAGCCTTCGAGGAGACCCTTGCGGCGCGTGAGGTCGCGCGCCTTGCGCGCGGCGTTGCGGGCCCGCGCCGCGGTGACCGATTTTTCGACGATCTGGCGGCCCTCGGCGGGGTGCTCTTCGAGGAACTCAGCGAGCTTGGCGTTGACCGTGGTCTCGACCAGCGTGCGGATCTCGGTGTTGCCCAGCTTGGTCTTGGTCTGGCCCTCGAACTGGGGGTTCTTGAGCTTGACCGAGACGACGGCCGACAGGCCCTCGCGCACGTCTTCGCCGGAGAGGTTCTCTTCTTTTTCTTTGAGGAATCCCTTTTGCCGGGCGTAGTCGTTGATGGTGCGCGTGAGAGCGCCACGGAAGCCCGAGAGGTGTGCCCCGCCTTCGGTGGTGTTGATGTTGTTGGCGAAGGTGAAGATGGAGTCGTTGTACGACGAGTTCCACTGCATGGCGACTTCGACCTGGCCGTCGGACGTCTCGTTCTCGAAGTAGATGACGGTGCGATGGACGGGGTCTTTGTCGTGGTTGATGTAGTCGACGAAGTCGCGCACGCCGCCGGCGTACTGAAAGACGGTGGTCTCGCCCTCGGCGCGCTCGTCGACGAGCTCGATGCGCAGGTTCTTGGTGAGGAAGGCGGTCTCGCGCAGGCGCTGCGCCAGCACGCGGTAGTCGTACTCGACCTCTTCGAAGACGTCGGGGTCGGGCTTGAACGACACGGTGTTGCCCGTCGGCGCCTTCTTGTCGAGCTTCTCCTGCTTCTCGAGCGAGGTGACCGGTACGCCGCGCTCGAAGCGCTGGTGCCAGTGAAAGCCTTCGCGGTAGATGTCGAGCTCGAGCCATTCGGACAGCGCGTTGACGACCGAGACGCCGACGCCGTGCAGGCCGCCGGACACCTTGTAGCCGGCACCGCCGAATTTGCCGCCGGCGTGCAGCATGGTGAGCACGACCTCGGCGGCCGACTTGTTGTACTGCGGCATGATGCCCACCGGGATGCCGCGCCCGTCGTCGACCACGACCACCGAGTTGTCGGGCTGGATCGTGACGGTGATGCCGTCGGCATAGCCGGCAAGGGCTTCGTCGACCGAGTTGTCGACGACTTCGTAGACCAGGTGGTGAAGGCCCCTGGGGCCCGTGGAGCCGATGTACATGCCGGGCCGCTCGCGGACCGGATCGAGCCCCTCGAGAACGGTGATGTCTTGTTCGTCGTATCGCTGGTCGCTACTCACTACACCTGGCCTGACACAGAGCGGAACGGGCAGACGCGCGAACGGCTGAGAAGCCGGGCGCGGGACATGTTCTAGTATACCATCCGTAGGCCTCGACTGGAAGCTGAGAGTCGTACGAAAATTGCCGCAAATTGCGTATTTCTCGCGGCTCTCCAGGTGACGTTGACCGGTCGCTCGGCGGCCCGCCGGCATACGGCTGCCGTGGACGTGGTGGCGGGCTCCTGAACGGGTCTATGCGGTCCTCCCCGATCGTGCGCACTTCGCGCGCGCTTGTCGTCTAGTCATTACTTCGTCGCGCCTGCTCACGCTCCTGCCGGCGACCCCTTGTCCGCGCTCCGCGGCCACGACCGCAAGCGACCCGCCGCGAGGCCCGGGGAGGTCACCCGTCGTCGTCTGCGACGGCCCTGTGCGGCCGCCCGACGACGAACCGCAGGCCTGTCACTGGAGTCGCCGGGTCGTCCGCCCGTAGCCTTTCGAGGATGACCGGCGTGAGGTAGGTCAGCTCGTTCGACCAGGTCGACGATTCGCACTCCACGGTGAGCACACCGCGTGCCAGGCGGCGCGGGCGAGTGACCGCGACGACGTCAACGCCCGCCGCCCGCGCCCACGCCCGATAAGCGCGACCCTCGTCGCTGTCGGCGACCCTGCCCAGCGCCGCGTTCAGAATGTCGCCCAGCCGCGAGAACTCAGCCATCGGGCGTCTCCGCAAGCGTCTGTTTGGACTCTTCGGGCCTCTCTCCAGGCGGTTCTGCCGCCGTTTCTGCCTGCGTACCGCCGGCGCCGATGTCGAGCACGCGCGCGCCGGCGAGCTCCTCGTCGGTGAAGTAGAGGCGGTTGGTCGTCGTGACGAGCGCCTGGCCGCCGGCGGCGAGCGTGTCCACCAGCAGCCGGCGGCGGGCATCGTCCAGCTCGCTCATGACGTCGTCGAGCAGCAGCGCGCCGACATCGCCGGTCACCTCGGCGGCGACCGCCCGTTCGGCCAGCAAGAGGGCCAGCACGGCAGCCCGCTGCTCGCCCTGCGAGCCGAAGAGCCGCAGGTCGCGAGGCCCGCCGTCGAGCGGCGCGGTCGCACCCTCTTCGGCGAAGCGGAGATCGTCGCGGTGGGGTCCGAAACCTGAGATCGCTCGCCCGATCTCGCCGGGCCGCCGGGCCCGCAGTGCGGCCACGAAGGCTTCTTCGAGCGCCGCGGCGGAGGTGGACCCGGACTCGGCCGCGAGCCCGTCGAGTTGCGAGACGAGCGACAGCGAGAAGTCCCCACCGTCGGGGGCGAGCGCGCCGGCGAACTCCCGGTAGCGCGCGGCGAGGCGCGCCACCAAGGTCTGCCGGCGCTCGGAGAAGGCCAGCGCCACCCTCGCGAGTTGGCGGTCCCAGGCGTCGAGCGAGTCGGCGGGGGCGCCCTCGCGCACGCGCCAGAGGTGGGCATTACGTTGTTTCAACACGATGTTCAGATCGCGCAGGCCGGCGTCGTAGGAGGGTTCGAGCGCCGCCGCGAACGCATCGAGATGGGTGCGCCGGCGGGCGGGGCTTCCCTTGACCAGCAGCAGACTTTCGGGCACGAAGATGAAGACCGCGCCCTGGCGACGCAGGTCGTCGAGCGAGGCGACCTCGACCCCGTCGACACGCACCTGCTTGCCCTGCCCGGGCGCGTAGGCAACCGTGAGGCTGTGGGCAGCCGCGCCCGCGCGCCCCGCAACGGTCGCTTCGGCGCGCGCATAGGTCGCGCCCCAGCGCACGGTCTTCTCTTCTTTGACGGTACGCGGTGAGGTCGCGCGCAAGGCGAAGAAGACGCCTTCGAGGAGGTTCGTCTTGCCGCTCGCGTTCTGGCCGACGATGACGTTGAGACCGGGGTCGAACTCGACCGTGGCGTCGTGGTAGCTGCGGAAGTTGACCAGCCTCAGGCGGGCGACGAACACACGCGATACTCCGTTGTGCCCACTGTGACGTAATCGCCGGGAGCGACCGCGTGGCCCCGCCGCAGTTCGACCGCGCCGTTCACGCGCACCTCGCCGTCCTGGATGAGCAGCTTGGCCTCGCCGCCGGTCTGCGTCGCGCCGGCCAGCTTGAGAAACGCCCCCAGCGGCAGGGGACCCCTTACCGGGATCTCGATCAGCTGCTCAGCCGGATCGGCATGATCAGATAGACAAACGACTCGTCGGCGCCCGTGACCAGGCCCGGGCGCAGCGGGTTGATGAACTTCAGGGTCGCGGTGTCGCCCGACACACCTTCGAGACCGTCGATCAGAAACAGCGGGTTGAAACCGATCTCGAAGGGTTCGCCGGCAAACGGCGCGTCGAGCTCTTCTTCGGCCTGCCCTACGTCCTGAGTGACAGCACGGATCGTGAGCTTGCCCTCACTGAACTGCAGCCGCAGGGGCGCGTTCTTTTGCGCCAGGAGGCTGACGCGGCGTGTCACCCCAAGCAGCTCGAGGCGGTCGAGCGCGACGGCGTGGTCGAAGCTGTCGGGCAGAAGCTGGCGATAGTTCGGGAACTGACCGTCGATCAGGCGCGTCGCGATCCAGACGTCGTTCAGGGCAAACAGCGCCTGGTTTTCTGTGATCACAAGTCGCAGTTCACCGTCGTCCAAACCAGCTCCCAGGCGCTGCACTTCGCTCAGCGCCTTGACCGGCACGATGGCCTGGATCTCGTCGACCGGTCCGCCTTCGAGGGGCGTTTCCTTGACGCTCAGCCGATAGCTGTCAGTGGCGACCATCTTGAGCTTGCCGGCGCCGATCGTGACCAGGACACCGGTGAGGATCGGCCTGGTCTCGTCGCGCGAGGCGGCGCGGCCGACCTTTTCGAGTGTCTCGACGAACGGCGTGACACCGACCGAGAAGGCCTCGCTCATGTCGAACGACGATGTCGGCGGAAAGTCGCTGGCCACCCAGGAGTTGAGGCTGAAGGTCGCCTTGCCGGCGAGGACCTTGACCACACCGTCGCCGGCTTCGACGCGCACCTCGGAGGCTGCCATGTTCTTGATCACGTCGGTGAACAGACGCGCAGGGACGACGGCCTCGCCTTCGGTCTCGACGGTGGTGGCGATGCTTGCCTTGATGGAGAGCTCCATGTCGGTGGAGTACATCTCGAGCCGGCCATCGCGGGCCTGGAGCAGGATGCCTGAGAGCACCGGCAGCGCGCTCCGCGTGGAAACGCCGCGCGCCAGGATGCTGAGCTTCTCGACGAGCGTCGTGCGATCACAGGCGAATCTCATTCCGGCTCCTTACTATCTCTTCTCTTTAAGAGATATACCTTCGTGTTCGTCATAGGTGGTGTTGACAGTGTGGGAAACCGACTGTCTGCCCGCGTCCACGGTGGCGCCGGGCTTGTGACACTGCTGTGGAGAACGCGTGGAATAAGCCACCCCAGTGCTCTCCGAACGGCTCCGCACGGAGCAAGCATATCCGGTTTGGCGTCGCTGCGCGATATTCTCCACCGGGTTCTCCGGTGGTCGTCAACAGGCTTGCTGAAGGCGCGCGGCGCGCGCGCTAGCGACCGATCTGCAGGCGCGACGTGATGACCTGGATGAGGTCGTGGAGTTGACGGTCGTGGCCGTCCTGCAGGAGCCGCGCGATCCTGTTGACGCCATACAGCACGGTGCTGTGATCGCGACCGCCGAACCGATCGCCGATCTGCGGCAGCGAGGCCTCGGTGAGCTCGCGGCAGAGATACATGGCGATGTGGCGCGGGTAAGTGACGTCGGCGGTGCGCTTGTCGCCGCGCAGGTCGCTCACGTGACAGCCGAACTGACGGGCGACCTCGCTTTGTACGGCGTCGATCGTGATCGGCTGGGAGTAGATCGGCGGCAGGATGTCCTTGAGCGCCTCGCGGGCGACCTCGAGGGTCACTTCGCTGTGGGTGATCGAGGCGAAGCCCACGACGCGGCGCAACGCCCCGACCAGCTCGCGGATGTTGGTTGAGACGCGGCTGGCAATGTATTCGAGCGCCTCGGGCTCGCCGATCGTATTGCCATCGACTTTGACCTGGCGGCGCAGGATCGCGATGCGCGTCTCGACGTCGGGGCGGCCGATGTCGACCACGACTCCCTGGCCAAAGCGCGAGCGTAGGCGGTCGTCCAACTCTTCGAGCTCGCGTGGCTGGCGGTCGGAGGTGAGGACGATCTGTTTGTCGGCCTCGTAGAGCGCGTTGAAGGTATGGAAGAATTCGACTTGCGTGCCCTGCTTGCCGGCCAGGAACTGGACGTCGTCGATCAGCAGGACGTCGTTGGCGCGGTACTGCTGCTTGAAGCCTTCGACGCGGCCCTTCTCGGTCACGCCGCTGATGAAGTCGTCGGTGAAGCGCTCACAGGTGACGTACTTGACGCGCAGCCTGGGGTCGGCCACGAGGATCTCATGGGCGATCGCCTGGATCAGGTGGGTCTTGCCGAGCCCCGTATCGGCGTAGATGAACACGGGGTTGTAGGCCGTCACCGGCGTGGCGGCGACGCTGCGCGCGACCGCGGTGGCGTACTCGTTGTGCGGGCCGACCACCCAGCGGTCGAAGACATAGCGCGGGTTGAGACCGCTGGCGTCGGCCTGAAGGCCGTCGGGAGCGCCGTCGCCGTTTCCCGCACCGGCCGGGCGCGTCACGGGCGCGACGGGCGCCGGCGCTTCGTCGACCGGATTGCTCGAGGTCACCGTGGCCGCGCGTTCGTCGACCACCACGCGCACCTCGATGTCGGCGGCCATGACGGCGCTGATCGCTTCGCGCAGGAGAGCGCCGAAACGCGCGTCGACCCAGTCGCGGGCGAATTCGTTGGGCAGTCCGACGGTGAAGGTGGTGTCTTCGAGCCCCACGGGCACGGTGCGTTCAAACCAGAGCCGGAAGGTGGCGTCGTTCACCCGGCCGCGGATATGCTCGCGAGCCTCGTTCCAGATGAGTGTCAGTTGGTCGTCGATCGCTCGCCTCGCCTTACGGGCCCGCTCACCGCGCCGCGCGAAACCGTGCCGCAACGACCGGTCGCGGAGGGGCGCCCGGGCATCAGAAGAGCGTTTCGAGGAGGCCCATGCCCTCTTCGCTGAGGGCGCGCTTCCCGTCGCCGCGCGAGTGTACCAAGCCCATCTTCTCCAGTAAATGGAGCTCGCGATAGGCGGTCGCCGGCGCCACTCCGAGCTCTTTGGCGAGGGCGCTCGGACCGGCCACGTTCAGCTCCATGAGCAGCACGAGGATCTTCTTCTGACGAGTCGAGAGTTGCGGGGCCGCCGGGGAGGACTTCTCCGCGCCGGCTTCGAGGGTCGTCTGCTGCGGCATCTTGATGGTGACCACCGCGCCGCCGCCGAGATTGTCCTCGACCGTGACCGCGCCGCGCAGGAAACCCCAGCGACTCACGGGCGATGGGTAGTCCCGAGCCCACACCCCTGATGAAGCGCCGCTGGTCCGCGGTCGCCGTCGTGAACCCGGGCAGGAAGGCCCGCTCCTTGTCGTCGACGCCCGGCCCGTGGTCGGAGATGCGCACCACACGGCCACCGTCCAGGACGGTGATCACGACGTCGCAGAAGAAGGCATGGATCAGGTTCTCGATCAGCTCATTGATGACGGTGAACGGCACGTTGCCACCCTGTTCCCGGCACGAGTGGTAGGTCTTCTCGGCAAGCGAGGCGATCAGCCCCGGGATGTCGCGCTCCTCGACGCTGATTACGCGCGGCGGGCTGGTCAGCGTGTCGTATACCGCGATCCGCGGGGCGCCCGGTCCGCGCGGCGGGTCGGCGGAGGGGTCGCCGGGCGGCGTGGGCGCGCCGGTCGGACCTGCGTCGGCCACGCGAGCCGGGGTCTCGAGGCCGGCGGCGCTCTGTGGCGCCGGCGCGCCGTCGATGGCGGCAACAGCCTGATCGCCACCGACGCTGAGCGCGGCGCTCTGCGGCGCCGCCTCGTGGGCCAGCAACCTGTCGAGAAACGAGTCCATGAGGGGTTGGAGTATAGCAGAGACCCCCGCGGCCGGCGGCTCGTCTGAAAAGCTCATTTGCAGGGAATCGGCCGTTGTTGTCCACAGGGTTTTCGACATCTGTGGAATCGTTCGGGCCAAGTCGACTCCGCTGTGCGCAAATACCAGCTTTTGTGGAAAAGGTGCTTTCACGGACCCTTGTCGCTCGCCCGATCATCACCGTCGCGAGGACCCGCTGGTCCACAGGCTGGCGCCACACGACTACCGCAGCCGCCGGCAGGAGAATACCTGCAAATAGGCACAAGACACACTCGATGAAGTCTGTTGCCGGATGTCAAGGCAACTCGCTTGCGTCAACGAGTTGTTCACGGCCGTTCGAGCCTGTGAGCGCGGCAAAAAGAAGTTATCCACATATTCCACAGGACGCTCTCACGCCGGCGCGGGGCGTCTGAAACGCATTGCTGGGTCCGCCGGCCGTCGGACCGGTTGGTCGAGCGCCTTGCCCACGGGCCTTCTCCCGCGTGTCGCCGGTCGGCGGGGGGGTATACTCACGGTGTCCTGCGGAGCTCCTGGATGAGGGGCTGAGAGGACGCTTCCTAGCGTCGACGCGCAGAACCTGACCACCCCCGAAGGGTGGCGGCGCCCATCCGGGCGCTGCTGGGTAATGCCAGCGAAGGGAGAACTTTCATGGCGCAGTCACCGTCCGCACAGCCCTCTCCGACCTCGACCGACCGACCCGATGGAGTGCCTCCACGAGCAAGGACGCGGCTCGCCCGCCTGTTCGCGAGTCAGTACGTCGTCGACCGCGACCGCTGGGGCGCACAAGCGATCGCCGAGATGGCCATCGCGCTCGTGCTGTGCTGGGTCCTCGGAGTGTTTCGGCCTTTCCAGATGCCTCAGGGCGGTTCGGTCAGCCTCGAGATGTTGCCGATCTTCTTCATCGCCGCGCGCCGCGGTCTCGTGCCGGCCACCGTCGTCGGCCTGCTCTACGGTCTGATGCAGATCTTCGTGCCGCTCACGCCGCCCTTCATCTACCATCCCGCCCAGGCCCTGCTCGACTACCCCCTCGCCTTCGCCGCCGTCGGCCTTGCCGGCCTCGTGCCGGTCGTCGGCTGGCGCTCTCTCGCGGCGGCTGTCGCCCTCGGCAGCGGTGCCCGCCTGTTCTTCCACTTCCTCTCGGGATGGATCTTCTTTGCAAGCTACGCACCCCAGTGGGAGTGGCCCTGGCTGTACGCTCTCACCTACAATCTCCTCTTCCTGGTGCCCGAAGCGGTGATCACGGCGGTATGCCTGTGGCCGCTGCTGAAGGCCTACGACGCGGCCCGGCCCGGCACCGGCCGGCGGGCGCGGCCACGCGACGCGGCGTGAAGACGTGAGGAGGAGGCCCGGGTGACCTGTGCCGTCTTTCTGAACGGCGAGTACGACGACGACGAGTTCTACCTGCGGCAGTTCGCCGCGGCCCGGGTCGTCGTGGCGGCCGACGGCGGCCAGCGCTTCCTGCGCCGTCACGGACTCTGGCCGCGGCTGCTGGTGGGTGACTTCGACTCGCTCGACGCGGCGCACGTGGTCGCGGCGCGGGCGGCCGGCGTCGAGGTCGTCGAGCACCCGGTGCGCAAGGACGAGACCGACGGCGAACTCGCCGTCGGCCAAGCGACGGCGCGCTGGTCCGACGAGATCGTGCTGCTCGGCGCGCTCGGCGGCGGCCTCGATCACGTGGTGGGGCACGTCTGCGTGCTGCGCGGGCTGGCGGCGCGCGGCCGCGCGGGGCGCCTCGCCGCGCCGGGACTCGCGGCCACCGTCGTTCAAGGGCCGGCGACGCTGTGTCTCGGCGCCGCGGTCGGTACGCGGGTCTCGCTCGCGGCGCTGTCGTCCGACGTCGTGCTCACCCTGCACGGGCTGGAGTACCCGCTGACAAGCGAACCCCTCGCGGCCGACATCTGCCGAGGTCTCGGCAACCGGGTCGCCGCTCCGGGGGCGCGGATCGAGGTGGCGGCCGGCCAGATCCTGGCCCTGGTCTTCGAAGGCAGTGAGACCTTCGCCTCGGCGGGACCGGCCGCGGGCGCCACGCCGGCATGACGGGCGCGCGTAGCGGCGCCGACCTCGGCGACCTCATCGCGCGCCGCGGCTGGATCGTCTGGGCGCCCGTCATCTTGTTCGTGTCGGTCGTGCCCGTGGGCTGGGTCTTCGGTCTCACGCCGCACGCAGGCTGGTCGCTGCAGGGTAACGTCGGCCATGTGTTCGAGTTCGGCCTCTTCGCAGTGCTGGTCGCCCTCGCCCGCGCGCGAGCCGTGCCCGGCTCGAGCGGCATGCTCGCCGGCGCCGTGGCGGCCATCGGCTACGGCGTCGCCATCGAGTTGATCCAGTGGCCGATCCCCTACCGCACGGCCGATCCCCGCGACGCCGCGCTCGACGTGGTCGGCGTGACGGTTGCGCTTGCGCTACTCTGGGTAGTGCGCCGCCGCCGGACCGTCGCCGCCGACCGCGGCGCGGTGGGTCCGTGACACTCGTCGGCCGCTGAGACCCAAGGGCAAGGAGACGCGCTGGTGATCACCCTGAACGAAGCCATCGACCTGGTGCTCGCCGAGGTACGGCCGCTCGGCTCCGAGCGGCTGCCGCTGCTCGAGACGCTGGGCCGCGTCACGGCAGCGAAGGTCATCTCACCCTCGCCGGTACCGTCGTTCGACAACTCCGCCATGGACGGCTTCGCCGTGCGCGGCGCCGACCTCGTCGGCGCCGCGCACGGCGAAGGCCTGCTCATCACCGCCGAGATCCCGGCCGGCCGGCCGTCCGGCGAGTCGCTCGAGCCCGGCTGCGCCGCCCGCATCATGACCGGCGCGCCGCTGCCCGAGGGCGCCGACACCGTGGTCCAGGTCGAACACGTAGAGGAGCGCGACGGCAGAGTCTTCGTGACCACCGCGCCGGCCATGGGCAAGAACGTGCGCTACGCCGCCGAGGACGTGCGTCGCGGCGACGTCGTGCTGCCCGGCGGCGCCCCGGTGGGCCCTGCCGAGATCGGCCTGCTCACCTCGATCGGCGTCGAGGAGCTCGCGGTCGCGCGTCGGCCGCGCGTCGCGATCCTGTCGACGGGTAGCGAGCTGGTGCCGCCCGGACGACCCCTCGGTCCAGGCCAGATCCGCAACTCCAACTCGTTCACCGCGTGGGGTCAGGTGCTGGCGGCCGGCGGCGAGCCGGTCCTGCTCGGCATAGCCCCCGACGAGCCCGACGAGACGCGTCGCCTGATCGCCCAGGCGCTCGACGCCGACGTGACCATCACTTCGGGCGGCGTGTCGGTCGGCGACTACGACTTCGTCAAGCAGATCGAAGACGAGCTCGGCGTCGAGCGCCGCTTCTGGGGCGTCGCCACCAAGCCCGGCAAGCCGCTCGCCTTCGGGGTCCACAAGGGACGGCTGGTGTTCGGCGTGCCGGGCAACCCGGTCGCCTCGATGGTCTGCTTCGAGCTCTACATCCGACCCGCGCTGCTTGCCATGCAGGGCCGCCGCGACTTCTGGCGGCCGTGGCTCACAGCCGTCGCCGGCGAGCCGGTGAAGGCCACGAAGGACAGAGCCGAGGTGCGCCGCTGCCTGCTCTCGCACGACGCCGACGGCGGCTGGCGGTTTACCACGACCGGCCCTCAAGGTTCGGGCATCCTGCGCTCGATGGTGCTGGCAGACGGGCTCGTCGTGGTGCCCGCGCGACACCCCGGCGGCGCGGCCGGCGACCCCTACCTCGTGGTGCTGCTCGAGGGCTGCCGCGGCGAGCGGCCGCCCTACCCGGCCTGACGTGCGCTCCTAGTCCCGCGATCGACTGCGTCATCGCCGCTCAGGCTGGCGCGACTTCGTTGCGCACCTAGTTCTTCAGCGTGAAGCTCTTCGCGCTCGCCCAGACCACCAGGCGGTGGCTGGCGCTGTAGGGCGGCGTGCAGGTGGTGAGCACGAGGGCGTAGCCACGGTCGGCGAGCACTCTTACGTCGGTCGGCAGCACGGTGGTGATCTTGGCGACGCTGTAGACGAACCGGCCATAGGGCGTGTCCAGGACGATCGGGTCGCCGCGATGCAGCACGTTCAGGCTGTAGAAGGGGGCGCTGTAGGTCGTGCGGTGGCCGGCCACGGCGAACGGCTCCCCGGCTCCCGGCAGCGGCGTGACGCCGTAGTGCACCGGGCCGCCGCGCAGGTAGGCGGTGTCGCTCGCCGGGCTCAGGCTGGATGAGCCGGTGGTGCCCTGCACGACGATGCGGTTGACGCCGGCACGCGGGATGATCAGCCGGCCGATCGGGTCGCCGGGCTTGAGGGTGCGCGCGAACAGCGCGGCGAGCCGGCGGGCCTGCATCGCCGGCGTGTGCAGCGCCGCGAGGGTCGACGACTGTCGCTGGGCCGCCGCCGAAAACAAGGCGCTTGCGCGCTGGTAGTCGACGCTCAGGTGACGCTGCTGATAGTGCGTATAGGCCGCCGACCAGAAGGGGAAGGCGAGCGTCAGCCCGCCGACAATCAGGAGCAGGTTGGCCAGGCGGCGGCCGAAACGCTGGCGTGTCGTGCGCTTGCGCATCGTCTCATGGTAGGCAGGCCAAGCGATTGCGGCAACAGTGGGCCTGCCGAGTGGGCCTGCCGCCACGCCGGGCTGCCGACCCCGACGTTGTCCTGCCGCCGGTCCCTCTGCGGGCGGAACGCTGTGGTACAGTGGGCCCGGTTGCGAGGGGGGCGCATGAGGTCCTGCAGCGACGTCCACAACTGTCTCCTCGAACAGGGAGTGGCGCACGAGATCGTGCATCTGCCCGCCCTGTCGAGCACAGCGCGTCGCACCGCCGCCCTGCTGGGCGTGCCGCTGCGCGAGGTCGTCACCACTGTGCTGCTCGACACGGAGCGCGGCCCGGTGGCGTGTCTCGTGCCGGGCGACGCGCACGTCGACCGGGCCCGGTTGCGGGTCGAGCTCGGCTGCGATCGCGTCGCCACGGTCGCCGCCGCCACGGTGGTCGCGCTCACCGGCTACCGGCCGGGCGCCTTGCCGCCGTGCGGCCTCGACGCCGACCTGCCGATGGTCGTCGATGCCGCCGTCTTCGACCTGCCGGTGGTCTACTGCGCCGGCGGCACCGGCACGACGGTGGTGAAGCTGCGCAGCGCCGACCTGCGCGACGCGCTCGGCATGCGGGTTGCAGCCATCGCCGCGCGCCCCCAGAATGGGGCGGTCGCGCGCGGCTAGTACCGGCGCGGTCCGTGGCCCGCGGCGAGCGCCGCGAGCGAGTCGCGCGAAGAACGAGAAAGGTGGCCGAGTGCGACAGTCTGCTCCCCCGGCGACAGGACGCCTGGAGATCCTCACCGCCGCCGACCTTCATCGTCTCGACGAGGCGGCGCTGCATGTGCTCGCGACCGTCGGGGTCGCGATTCCGGCGCTCGCGGCCCGCACGGCGCTGGTCGCCGCGGGCGCCCAGGCCGGCGGTCAGACCGTGCGCATCCCCGCCGACGTCGTGCGCCACCTCGTGGCCCTGGCGCCGGCCGGCCTCACGCTCGGCGCGCGGGCCAACCGCACGCTCGTCACCGGCGAAGACTCGTTGCTCACCACCGACGGCTGCCCCACCGACATCTACGACCTCGAGACCGGCGCCAAGCGGCCTACCACCTCCGCCGACGTGGTCGCCGTCACGCGCATCGTCGACGCCCTCGACGAGATCGACTTCTGCTGGACGACGGTCAGCGCCCAGGACCGCCCGGTCGAGCGCCGCGGTCTGTATGAGATCCATGACGTGCTGGCCAATACCGGCAAGCACGTGCAGACGGTGACCATCGTCGACCGGGCCCAGGCGACGGTGGCCGTCGAGATGGCGCGGGCCATCGCCGGCGGCGATCTGGGCGTGCGCCGGGCGCCGCCCATCTCGGCCCTGCTGGGCACGATCACGCCGCTGGGCCACGATGAGGGCACGCTCGACGCCGCCCTCGTCTTTGCCGCGGCCGGTATACCGATCGGCTTCGTGACCATGCCGCAGGGCGGCTCGACCACGCCGGTCACCATGGCCGGTTCGCTGGTCGTGGGCATTGCCGAGGCACTGTCGGGCGTCTGCGCGGTGCAGGCCGCCTTCCCCGGCGCGCCGGTGTTCATCTGCTTCATCCCGAGCGTCATGGACCTGCACACCGGCGACTTCTCGGGCGGCGCCCCCGAAGACACGCTCATGGCTGCCGCGGTCGGCAACGTCGGCGCGTTCTACGGACTGCCCACCCAATGCGGCGTGAACGCCTCGGCCGCCAAGCTCCCCGGCTGGCAGGCGGTGATCGACGATGTGACCACCACCTACCTGTCGATGCTCGCCGGCGTCGACATGCTCGCCGGCGTGGGGATGGTGGCCGGCGGACGTATCTTCTCGTTCGAAGAGCTCATCCTTGGGACCGAGGTGACGGCGGCGGCGCGGGCCGCGGCCCGCGCCGCCACGACCGCGGGTCCCGAGGATCGCCGTGGATCCGACGGGGGCGCCCTCGATGTGGCACGCCGGTTCGCGGCGCGGCGAGCCGGCTCCGACACCGGGTCCGGCGACTCTGCCGCGGGGTCCGGCGGCGCGCGCGAGACAGCTCGCGCCCTCGCGCGTGACATCCTCGCGACCCACACTCCTCCCCCGCTCGACCCGGCGCTCGACGCCGAGCTGCGGCGGCTCGTGGCGGGCTGACGTGGGTATCCGCCGGCCAGGTCGCCTCGTCGCGCTCGCCGGTCTGTCCGTCGTGGCGCTCGCCGCCGTCCTGGCCTTCGGTGTGGCGGCCTGCGGCGGCTCCGGTTCCGGTTCGAGCGGTCAGTCCGGCCAGACGCCGGTGGCGCGCTTCGCCGCCATCCTCGGCCATCAGCCCACGGGACTCGCGGCGACCGTCGCCCAGCGCGGCACGCTTCTGGTCGGCGAAGACCCTGAGTTTGCGCCGCAGAGCTCGCTCGACAGCACCGGCGTCTGGAGTGGCTTCGACATCGATGTCGCTCGCGAGGTCGGCACCGTGCTCGGCCTGAAGGTCGAGTTCGTCAAGCTCGATTGGGCGCGAGTGCCGGTCGCTCTCGCGAGCGATCGCTACGATGTCGCAGTGAGCTCGATGGCGACCGACCCGCGGCCGTCGGGCAAGCTCGCCTTCGCCGCGCCGTACACCTGGGCTCTGGCCCAGGTCGCGGTGCGCCAGGACGGTGCGGCGATCAGCACGCTCGGCCAGCTCAAGGGCAAGACGATCGGCGTCGGCGCCGCGACGACGTTCCAGCGGTTCCTCGAGGCCGCCGGCGGGATCGACGTGTCGCTCTACGCAAGCGACGCGGACGTGCTGCCCGACGTCGCCAACGGCACCCTCGCGGGCGCCATGACGGCCGCTACCACAGCCGCCTC
>CAWJRV010000042.1:0-28644 GCA_963845355.1 uncultured Actinomycetes bacterium | reverse complement strand
CACCATGCGAGCGACACCGACGGCATCCTGGGGGCGGCCGATGCGGCCCTGCTCTCCGCCAAGGCGCGCGGCCGTAACTGCGTCTATACCTTCGGTGACGACGAGCCGCTCGGGTTCGCCGGACAAACGCCGTTGTCCGGCCTCGCGCGCCGCTTTGCGGCGCGCGCCGGCTTCTCAGCCGAGGAGACCGATGCTCTCGCGGCGGCCCTGCAGGCGCTCGAGACCGTCGGAGGCGTCGCCGGGCTGACGGCCGCGGGTCCCGCAGCGGGGGGTGTCGCGGGCTCTGGCGCCTCGGTCGACCACCTGGTAGCGGCGCTGCTCTACGGCACCGAACGCTGGGACGGCACCGGATACCCGGAGGGCCTGAGGGGCGAGTCGATCCCGCGGGTGGCGCGGGCGTTCGCCGTCCTGCACGCCTATGTTCGGGGCGGCGCCGCCTCCGGCGCCGCGCTGCGCGCCGAGTCGGGTCGGCGGTTCGACCCACGCATGGTCAACCGGTTCCTGACCTTCCTGGCCGAAGAAGCGAGCCACTGGAACCCCCTCGACGGCATCGTCGACAGGCGCGCCTGATCTACCGCAGCGCGGCTCGCGTCGGGTGCCCTTCGCCCTGACCTTCGCCGTCACTCAGACCTCGTCTCCACCGCCGCGGTCGCCGGTGCCCGACGCCATTCGCGCCTAGACGGCGTGATCACCCCTCTCTTCTGACATAATGGGAGCATGGCCAAGGTCTACCAGATGCCGCCCAAGAAGCCGCGCGAGCCGGCGGGCAGTCGCCGTCGGGCCGTGCTTGCCATCGGCGTCGGGGTCATCGTGCTCGCCCTGGTGCTGTTCATCGTGTACCTGTTCGCCTACACCGACTGGCTGTGGTTCGGCGAGGTCGGGCTGCGGGTCGTGTTCTGGCGGCAGATCTGGTCGCGGCTGATCGTCGGCGTGGTGGCCGGCGTCGTCTTCTTCGTCGTCTTCTTCGGCAACATCGAGGTCGCCCGGCGCCTGGCGCCGCGCCACCGCGCCTTCGAGGGCATCGACGTCGTCGAGTACGTCAACGAGAACACGGTGCAAGCTCTGCGCCGGATCGGCATCGTCGTCTCGGCCGTGATCGCGGTCATCGTCGGCGCCGGGGCGTCGGGCAGCTGGCTCCTTTACCAGCGCGCCTTGAACAGCGTGCCCTTCGGCACGACCGACCCGATCTTTCATCACGACCTGGGCTTCTACGTCTTCACGCTCCCGGCCTGGCAGGCCGCCTACGGCCTGCTCATGGCGTCGCTTATCGCCGGGCTGATCGCGGCGATCGTGGTGCACGGCGCCCTCGGCGGGCTCGTGCTGCCTCAGGAGCGTCCGGCGCCCAAAGTGGACCAGCCTGAAAACGTCGTCCGCGGTCCGTTCGGGCGCGGCCCGGGACAGCCTTCGGTGAACTTCGTCGTCAGGCCGCGGGCGGCGTCGGTCGCCCACCTGTCGGTGATGCTCGGCATCATCTTCCTGCTCACCGGCACGGGCTACCTGTTCAAGGCCTGGAACCTGCTGTTCTCGACCGGCGGCGTCGTTGCCGGGGCGGGCTACACCGACATACACGCCGGTCTGCCCGGCATGCGCATCATGATGGTCATCGGCTGGGCGCTGGGAGCGGTGCTCATCGCCAATGCCTTCTGGCGGCGGCGCTGGCGCTGGCCGCTGTTCGGCATCGGCGGCTGGGTGGTGGCGCTCATCGTCGTGCGTGTCGTATTCCCGGCGGTCATGCAGTCGCTCGTCGTCAGCCCCAACCAGCAGGCCAAGGAGAGCCCCTACATCGCCTACAACATTGCCGCCACGCGGGCCGCCTACGCTCTCGACAAGATCGATCAGAGCGAGTATCCGCTGACCGGTGACCTGAACACCGCCAAGCTCGTCGTGAACAGCGGCACGATCCGCAACATCCGGCTGTGGGACCAGAACACGCTGCTCACGAGCTACGCCCAGCTGCAGCAGTTGCGACCCTATTACCAGTTCACCACGGTGGGCGTCGACCGCTACGACGTCAACG
Organism: uncultured Actinomycetes bacterium; assembly: GCA_963845355.1. GTDB lineage: Bacteria > Actinomycetota > Thermoleophilia > UBA2241 > UBA2241 > Bog-752. Next base: position 26,627 of record CAWJRV010000042.1, on the reverse strand, counting down.
GCGTCTACCGCCAGACCATGCTCGCGCCGCGCGAACTGAATATCGCCGGCCTGCCCGCGCAGTCGCAGACCTGGGTCAACCAGCACATGACCTACACGCACGGCTTCGGGGTCGTGGTCTCGGCGGTCAACCAGGTCGCCTCCGACGGCTCGCCCGACTTTCTCGTGCAGAACGTGCCGCCGGCCTCGAGCGCTCCCGACCTCGCCATCACGCAGCCCCGCATCTACTACGGGCTGCTGGGCACCAACTACACCCTGGTCGACACCAAGACTCCCGAGTTCGACTACCCCGGCGGGCCCAGCTACCACTACACCGGCAGTGGCGGCATCCCCATCAACTCGTTCTTCAACCGGCTCGCCTTCTCGGTGCGCTTCGGCACCATTCGGTTCTTCACGAGCAACGCGATCGAGCCGGGGAGCCGCATCATCCTGCGCAACAACATCGTCGCGCGCCTGCACACGGCCGCGCCGTTCCTCACGCTCGATCAGAACCCCTACATGGTGGTCGCCAACGGCAAGCTCTACTGGATCGTCGACGCCTACACCACGACCGACCGCTACCCCTACTCGCAACCGCAGGGCGCCATCAACTACATTCGCAACTCGGTGAAGGTCCTGATCGACGCCTACACCGGTCACATGACCTTCTACGTGGCCGACCCGACCGACCCGATCATCCGCTCCTACGAGCAGATCTTCCCCGGCATGTTCACACCGATCAGCCGCATGCCGCAGGTGCTGCTGGCCCACATCCGCTACCCGCAGGACCTCTTCAACGTGCAGGCCGAAGTCTTCACGACCTACCACGTGACCCAACCAGACGTGCTCTACAGCAAGAACAACCAGTGGGCCATTCCGACCGGCACCTCGCTCTCGGCGCCGACCGGGCAGATGGAGCCCTACTACGTGATCATGCGGCTGCCCGGCCAGACCCGCGACGAGTTCGTGCAGATCCTGCCGTTCGTGCCCAACGGGAGACCGAACATGATCGGCTGGCTCGCGGCGCAGTCCGATGCGCCCAACTACGGTCACGCCGTGAGCTTCGCCTTCCCCAACGGTGCCACCGTTTATGGACCGACACAGGTCGAAGCCGCCATCAACCAGGATCCCACGGTCTCTCAGCAGCTCACCCTGTGGAATCAACAGGGCTCGCACGTGATCATGGGCAACCTGCTGGTCATGCCGATCGAGGACTCGCTGCTCTACGTGGAGCCGCTCTACCTACAGTCGTCGGTCACCCCGGTGCCGCAGCTCAAGCGGGTGATCGTCTTCTACCGGGCGACCACATCGGCGGGTGTCACCCTGATCGGCGGCCAGCAGATCGTGGCCATGCAGCCCACTTTGGCCGGCGCTCTGGCGGAGATCTTCGGCTCCGCGCCCGCCGCGGCGTCCAGCGGCACACCCGGAGCTTCCACGACGCCGACGACGCCGACGACTCCCGTCGGACCCGTTTCGACGCGCGTCAGAGGCCTGATCGCCCAAGCCAACAGCGAGTTCCTGGCGGCCCAAGCGGCCCTCAAGGCCGGCAACTTCGCCGGCTACGGCACCCAGGTCAAGGCGCTCGCCGCCACACTCAGGGCGCTGCAGGCCGCCAAGTAGCGCTCTCGGGCGCGCCCCCGTGAGCGGCGCCCCCCGTCGTCGAAGTATCGCGCTACCCCCTGCCCCCGCCCCGCCGTGCGCTTTCACGGATCCGCCCCGCCGCCCTGCCGCGCGTCTTCACACTCGCTCCTGCCGCTGTCCGCTGCCACCGCCGCGTCGCCTGCGGCGTCTACAGCGCGCGCCCGTACACGCCGATGACATTCTGACCGGGACACCCGAGAACTGTCACAAGCCATGGACCGAGTGCACTTACTGGACAGAAGCCCATTGAGGGACCTTGACACCGCGAGCCTTCCGTCGCCCAGCGACGAAGAGCTCCTGGAAGGTTCGGCCGCATGTCCAGAGCAGTTCGTCGCCTTCTACGACCGCCACGTCGCCGGGCTGCTCGCGTTCTTCGGCCGCAGGACCTACGACTCGCAGGTGGCGGCCGACCTGACGGCCGAGACCTTCGCTCAGGCTTTCGCGGCACGCAAGCGGTTTCAGAACCCCGGTCCGGGAGCGGCGCCGGCGTTTCTCTACACGATCGCCCGGCGCCAGCTCGGCCGCTTCGTCAAGCATCAGCACGTCGAGTCGCGCTACCGGGAGCAGCTCGGCATGGAGGCCATCTTGGTGGCGCCCGACGCGCTGGAGCGGGCCGAGGAACTGATCGATCTCGAAAGGGTGCGTGAGCAGGTGGCCGACGCCCTCGACGCCCTCAAAGGGACCCAGCGCGAGGCCGTGGTGCTGCGCGTCGTCGAAGGCTTGTCGTACCCCGAGGCGGCGCGTCAGGCGGGCTGCAGCGAAGCTCTCATGCGCCAGCGAGTGAGCCGCGGCCTCAAGCGGCTGGCCCGCGACCTGGCCGTTCTGCGAGAAGACGTGGGAGAGGACCATGCCGGGCGGGTTTGACGATTTCCGCGAGCAACTGCGCGACCAGCTCCTGCGCTGCGCCGACGAGGCGACCGCCTCTGAGCGCGCCCGCACGAGCGGCGCGAGCGCCGCGGCCGCGCCGCGCGCCGCGCGCCGGCGCGCCCTGCAGTGGCCGGAACCGCGTCGCGCGCTGGCCTGGGCGGCGGTGCTGACCGTCGGCGTCGCGGCGCTGGCTGCCGGCCTGCTCATGGTCGGCTCCGGCGACAGGTCGGCCACTTCGGTCTCGAGCAGCGGGCTGCTGGCTACTCCGGGTCGGCCGATGCCGGCCTACGTCGCGTCGGTCGCGCCGCGCGTCTCACCCTCGCCGTCGAGCGCCCTGAGCCAGAATGTCTCGCGGCCCGGCTACAGCCTGGCCTCGGTCAGCGCGTCGTCTGCGACCGATGTCTGGGCCGTCGGCGCGCGTGGCGACGCCGGGGCCGGCGGCGCGCTCGCCGGTCTGCAAGACCACTCCTTCATCGTGCACTACGACGGCACCGCCTGGCGCGAGACGAGCGCCCCCGACGTCGGCGCGCTCACCGCCGTAGCGACGGCGGCCGACGGCGAGGCCTGGACGCTCGGCCCGAGCGGCGTCATCCTGCGCTGGGACGGCTGGAAGTGGACGATCGCCGAGAGTGCGGCCCAGGACGGCGACGCCGTTCTGCGTGGCCTGACGGCCGTCGCCCCCAACGACGTCTGGGCGGTGGGCAGCGAGCACGGTGCGCCGTTCGCCGTGCATTGGGATGGGGCGAGCTGGCAGACGGTCGCCCTCCCGACTCCCGCCGTCGCCGGCAGCCTCAACGCGATCTCAGGGTCTTCGACCGATCTGTGGGCGGTGGGCGTTGCAGCCGACGGCACGCGGGTCCTGACCGCGCACTGGGACGGCGCGCGCTGGTCGTACGTGCCCGACGCGGGTGTGAGCGACGGCGGTCTTCTGACCGTCGCCACTGTCGCCCCCAACGACGTCTGGGCGGGCGGTGACGCCCTGCTGCAGCACTGGGATGGTACCCAGTGGCGTGACGTCTCCGAATCGTTCAGCGGGGTGCGTGGCGCGCTTTCTGCGGTCTCGTCGGCGGATGTCTGGCTCGGAGCGGCCGGCGGCATGGCCCACTGGGACGGCGCCACCTGGCAGCCGGTCACGACCCGGCAGATGGACCTTGCCGGTCACGCGAACGCGCAGATCGGCGCGGTGAGCGCGCTGTCGCCCACCGACGTCTGGGCGGCCGGCACGCTGGCGCCGGGCAGCGCGACGAGCGCTCCGCTCCTCGTGCACTTCGACGGCAGCGCCTGGAGTGTCGCGGTCGATTCCGTGCAGAACCAGTAGCTCGCGCGGCGTCACTCCCATCCCATCCCCGAGGCCGGTCCGCGTGTGGTCTGTATAATCGGCGTTGGTCGCATGGCCGGTAGTCTGGGGGGCGATTAGCTCAGGGGTAGAGCACCTGCCTTACAAGCAGGGAGTCGCTGGTTCAAATCCAGCATCGCCCACCAAAGCAGATCCGCGTAGTCGAGTGGCTCACTTGACTCTCGTTGGGACGGGCATAAGCTGGACGCCCGCTCTGGGCCAGCAGCCCGAGCCCGGGAGGCAGCACTGGCCAGTGTCAGGAGGCACTCCGATGGCTCAGATGCTCACCCTCTCGCAAGTCCGCAGATCCCCACAGTTCGCCTGGCACCCCCAGGGCTACCTCCTGGTCGATGGCGAGCTCTTCCGCGCCGTGAGAATGGAGCCGCCCGCGAGCGCCGGCTACCGCGGCGTGCTGAGTGTCCGGCGGTCCAGCCTGCGGGACGGCGACCAAACGCTCAGCGACGGTTGGCGTCATGCTGAGAGCTGCACGTGCGAGCTCTGCGGCGGGCAGGTCGCGATGCCGGTCGAACCGCCACCGCGGGCACTTTCACCTACGCTGCGCGCTTCCTCGGCGGCCGGTCCAGGGGGCCGCGCCCGAGTGGCTTCTGAAGGTCGTCGGACGTAGCCCCGCCCAGGTGTGCCTCGAGCAACGCCGACGGTCGCTGTGACGGCGCCTGTTCGAGTCGGAGCAGGTCGGACTCGAGTCGCGCCTGCGGCCCCGTTGTCTCCAGAGAGCAACGCAGCTCATCGACCGTGAGACCGCAGACCGGACAGCGCGTCAGCGCCGGTAGAGCGCAGAAGACCGCCGACGTCTTGAACAGAAAGCCACATCGCGGACAGCCGATCTCTGGTGGCAGCATGACCTCATCCCCCCGCCGCGGATGCGCACCGGCACGTTCTCGCACGTACCCAAGGGCTGACCGGCCCAACCCGTTGCGGCCCGCTGTCGCGGGCAACGCTTTCGGTAGGGCACGAGAGCCTCGCGGCACTCGTCAGGGCACCCAGGTCTCGGCGAGCGGCGTGAGGACCAGCTCGTGGCTGGCGGCGCGTGCACCCTGACTGGCCAGGAAGGCGACGGCCACGGCGATCTGCCGCGGGTCGGCCAGCGCCTCACGCGTCGTGCCCGGGTAGGGCCCGCTCGGCGGCTCGATGCCGGCGTCGACGATCAGCAGGGTGACCTGGATGCCCTGCTCGCGGAGCTCCAGCGCGGCGGCGTTGGTGATCGCCCGCACCCCGAACGAGCCTGCTGCCCACAGGCCGCGGCCGGCCATGGCGCGTCTGGCGGAGCCGCCCGTGACCTGAACGACCGTAGCCGGTCGCCCCTGACTGCGCAGGAACCGCCCGGTGGCCGACAGGAACGTGAAGGCCGAGCGGGCGGGAGCCACTGCCCAGCCGTCGAAAGCATCCGGTTGCGCCTCGGCGATCGGACCGCCGCCGAACGGCCCGCTGCGCTCGCCGCCGTAGGCCGCGGCCGCATTGACGACCAGGTCGACCCGGCCGTGAGCCTCGGCGACCCGCTCGAGCGCCCGCGTCACGCTCGAGACGTCGGTCACGTCAGCCTTCAGCGCGAGAGCTCCGAGGGCAGTGACTCCCTCCAGCGTGGCGTCGGAGCGCGCCGCGCCGGCGACCGCCCATCCTTCCGCGACCAGCAGCTCGATGATGGCCTTGCCGAGGTTACGGGCGCCGAACACCAGGGCGCTGCGCCGCATCTCGCCGTTGTCGTCCATGTCGGTGTCCTTTCCGAGTAGCGGACGTAGTGGACGTGGTCTCTTTAGTATTCCGAGAGGACCGGTTCACCTAAGCCTTTTGCCACCGTGTACGGCTTGCGGTCGTGGCGCCCTGGAGTATCGTCGAAGCAGGAATCGCCCCCGAGCGCAAGGAGAAGTCATGATCGAGGTCGTGATCTGGTCCGACATCGTCTGACCATGGTGCTATGTCGGCGTGGAGCGCTGGCGAGTAGCACTGGGCCTGCTGGGCGCCGCTGCCGCCCAGGTGAGCTGGCGGTACGCCGCCTTCGAGCTGGACCCCAACGTACCCCACGAGGGTGTTGAGGCGCGCGTCTACATGCAGGGCAAGTACCCGCCCGCCATGGTGGCGGAGATGCAGGAGCGCCTGGCGCAGATCGCCCGCCAGGAAGGTCTGCCCTTCGGCGCCCAGGCGGTGCGACCCAACACCTTCGCTGCCCATCGGCTGCTGGGCGCCGCCCTGCACGACGGGGCAGCGCTACAGCAGGCTCTCGCCGACGAGCTGTTCGCAGCCCATTGGAGCCGCGGCGAGAACATCGGTCTTTCCGGCGTCCTGGCGGCCGCGGCAGCGGCGGTCGGCATGCCGGCAAGCGCTGTCGACGCCGTGCTGAACGGCCACGACCAAGCGGCGGAAGTGCGCGCCGAGGAGCGCCTGGCAACCGTTCTCGGCATCCACGCCGTGCCGACCTTCGTCATCGCCGACCGGCTGATGGTGAGCGGCGCGCAGTCCCCCCAGGTGCTCGCCGACGCAGTCCGCCAGGCCTCGGGGACCGGTTGAGCGCTTCCAGAGCTCCGCTTCTGCCTGCCGAGGCCACTGCTTCAGCGTGGCGCGGTTCTGGAAGCGCGAGCGGGCAGGTCAACCGCCCCTTGCACCGGCAGCCCTGCCGAGGCGTTGACCTCGTCGGCCAGCGCCAGGATCTCTTCGTTTGCGGGGATGTCGCTCATGCCGTGGCCGTAGTGCACAAAGCGCGCGACTCCGGCCTTGTCGATGAGCACCTGAGCCGGCATCCGGCCCAGCTTGAAGAGGTTCACTTCCTGCCCGTAGAGCTTGAGCACGCTGTGCCGGGCGTCGGGCAGGCCGACGAAGAGCAGGGACTCCTTCCGCCAGTAGTCGGCGAAGGCGCTCGCGTCCTCGGGGCCGACCACCACGACCTCGACGTCGCGGGACACAAACTCGGGATAGTCATGGCGCAACTGCGCCATATGCCGGCGGCAGAAGGGTCAGCCAAAACCACGATTGAAGACCAGCAGGACATTCTTGTGGCCACGGTAGTCCGAGAGGCTGACGGGGCTGCCCGAGAAGTCGGGCAGGCTGAACTCGGGGGCCGGCTGATTCAGGGACACGCGCGGCATCTTGTCCTCCTTACCGCTGCGGCACGTCGGCGCCGGCAGCTCTCGACAGCGAAGCAGAAAGACCGGCAACTGAGGGCTCTAGCTCAGCTGCGTCGCCTTGCGTGCCTGCCACAGCGCCAGTGCGCCGGTCACGGTGGCGAAGGCCAGGACGACGGCGAGCCCGACGAGCAGCGGTCTTGCCTGCCAGCCGTCGATGAGCACGGAGCGCATGGCGTTGAAGACGTAGGTCGTCGGGTTGACGTCGGCGGCGACCTTGAGCCAGCTCGAGGTGATGTACTGCTTGGGCACGAAGGTCGCCGACAGGAAGATCAGCGGAAAGAAGATCAGCGTGGCCGCCTGCGTGGCCGCGCCGTTTCTGGTGCGTAGCGCGACGAACACGGCAAATCCCGAAAACGCCATCCCCCAGAGAAACGCGAAGGCCAGCACTACCAGCAGGCCGGCCGGGCCGGTGGCGCTGCCCAGACCCATGAACAGCGCCAGCACGACGATCACGGCGACCTGCGCGACGAGCATGATGCCGCCCGCCACGATCGGCCCCCAAATCAGCGCCAGACGCCTCGTCGGCGTGAGCAGCAGCTTGGTGAAGTAGCCCGAAGAGATGTCGCGGATGAGCGCCTCGCCGGCCAGGGTGGCGCCGCCGATGGCGGCCGAGACGATCGCCACCGGCAGGATGAAGTCGAGGTAGCTGCCCTGGAAGCCGGGCAGGTTGGCGACCGACGACAGGCCCGCGTTGTAGACGAACAGAAAGAACACGCTGATGGCGAACCCGGGGATGATGGCCGCCGGCTGGCGCAGCGAGGTGCGTAGCGAACGCGCTATGAGGATGACGAAGTCGTTCATCGCTTCACCGTCTCAGGCTCGGGCGCCGGCTGGCCGGCGTCGCCTTCCTGCCGGGCGCGCAGGCTCTCGCCGGTGGCCCGCAAGAAGACGTCGTCGAGCGTGGGCCGGTCGATGCTCAGTCCGCGCAGCGGGATCGACGCCTGGTCGAGCGTCCGCACGATGCCCGGCACCTCGTGCGCCGCGACCGGGAAGTAGCAGCGCAGGCCGCCGTCTCCGAGGCGGCACTGGGGGGCCGCGGCGGCGAGCACTCCGGCCGCCCGTTCGGCATCGTCCGGCGTCTCGAAGCTGAGCTCGACGACCTCTTCGCCCAAGCCGCGCTTGAGCTCGGACGGCGTGCCCAGCGCCACGATGCGCCCGTGGTCGATGATCGCCACCCGGTCGGCCAGCCGGTCGGCCTCCTCGAGGTACTGGGTGGTCAGAAAGATGGTCATGCCCTGCTCCGAGTTCAGGCGGCGGACTTCGTTCCAGACGTCGACGCGGCTCGCGGGGTCGAGGCCCGTCGTCGGTTCGTCCAAGAAGAGTACGTGGGGGTCGTGGGCGAGGGCCAGCGCCAGGTCGAGGCGCCGCTTCATGCCTCCCGAGTAGTCGCCGACGCGCTTTGCGGGGTCGACATCGGCGAGGCCGACCGTGGTGAGCAGGCGCTCGGCGGTCGCGCGCGCCGCGCCGGTCGAGGCGCCGAAGAGCTGGGCCTGCAGGACGATCAGCTCCCGAGCCGTCATGAGCGGGTCGAGCCCGACCTCCTGCAGGGCGACGCCGATCGCCCGCCTGACCTTGGCCTGCTGGCGGCGCACGTCAGAGCCGGCCACCGTGGCGCGCCCCGAGGTCGGAGCGAGAATGGTGGCCAGCATCTTCACGAGAGTGGACTTGCCGGCTCCGTTGGGGCCGAGGAACCCGAAGATCTCGCCCGACGGTATCTCAAGGTCGACCGCGTCGACTGCCCGCAGATCGCCGAAGTGGCGAGTGAGCTGTTCGACCGAGATGCTGCGGTCACTGGCTAGCGTTGAAGTCACGGCGACCTTCCGGGAGGTTCGGGCTGGCTTCCTGGTGGTATCATAACCACTACGTGAGTAGCTTAATCCTTTAACTATCGAGCGGATGGCAGAAACGTGACCGATCCTGAGCCGCCTTTCTCTCGCGCCTCTGAGCAGCCCGGCGTGCGGTCTGCTCTTCGCAGCTCCCAGGAGATCAGCGTGGCGACGCGCCACCTCGACGTGGCGCTCGCCGGGCTTCACGTCGCGCTTGCACGCCGCCTCGGCGTGAGTCAGCCGGAGCTGGCGGCCATCACGCACGTCAGTGCGGCCGGCGAGCTCGGTCCGACCGAGCTCGCCCAACGCCTCGACGTGACCACGGGCGCCGTCACGGCGCTGGTCGACAGGCTGGCCCAGCGCGGCCACCTCATGCGCGAGCCTCACCCTGCGGACCGTCGCAGGCTCGAGATCCATGTCACCGACCACGCCCGCGACGAGGTCCTGCGGCACATCCTGCCTCTCACGGCGGATATCCGCGCGCTCGCCGACACCTTCGACGCCGAGCAGCGCGACGCCATCGGCCGTTTCCTCGAAGAGCTCACGGCCATCGTCCGACGCCATGCCGACAGCGATGCATCGTCCAGATGAGAAGAGAAGAGCCCGGCCCTGCCTAGTCCGCGCGCTGCCTGCGACGCGATGACTACCTACGCGACATGACCCCCCTCGCGATATGACGCTTGCGCCGATCCGGACGGTGCGCAGCCTCGACGGCACCGGCTTCGCCCAGGCGCTGCACGCCGGCACGCTGGCCGTCGTGGCCGAGTGCGACAACCTCGACCGCATCAACGTGTTTCCGGTGGCCGACGCCGACACCGGCGCCAATCTGGCGGCCACGCTGCGGGCGGCGTCGGCCCGGCTCGGCGCGGGCGCGCCGAGCCGCATCGACGACGCCGCCCGACTGGCCGCCGACGCCGCCCTCGACGGCGCGCGCGGCAACTCGGGCGCGATCTTCGCGCAGTTCCTCCACGGTCTGGCGGAGTCGTTCAGCGACCGGCCTCACGTGGGCACGCGCGAGTTCGCCGACGGCGCCGGGCGGGGCTCGCAGGCCGCCTGGAACGCCCTGCAGAACCCGCGCGAGGGCACCATCCTCTCGGTGCTGCGCGCCTGGTCGCGCGAGCTCGTCGCGTGGGCAGCACGCGCACCGAGGACTTCGCCGATGCCCTGGGCGAGGCGCTGCAGGCCGCCCGCCACGCGCTCGCCGAGACGCCGCGCCAGCTCGCCGTGCTGGCCCGCCACAGCGTGGTCGACGCCGGCGGCCAGGGCTTCGTCTACTTTCTCGAGGGCATGCTCGACTGGGTGCGCACGGGCGAGGCGCGCCGTCCGGCCGCCGCGCCGCCGGCCGCCGCGCCGCCGGCCGCCGCGCCGCAGCTCTTCGCCGCCGGCCACGAGGAGGTCGATCCTACCTATCGCTTCTGCGCCGAGGCACTGGTGTCGGGCGTCGGGATCGACACCGAACGGGTCAAGGCGCGGGTGGCCCCGCTGGGCGACTCGCTGGTCGTCGCCGGCGGCGGCTCGCGGGTCCGCATCCACCTGCACACCAACGCGCCTCTCGAGTTCCTGACCGCGGCCGCCGGCGTCGGCGCGGTCGAGGCCAGCAAGGTCGACGACATGATCCTCCAGCAGCTCGCCGGCCGCGAGTCGACGATCGCCCTGGTCTGCGACTCGACCTGCGACCTGCCCGAGTCGCTGGCCCACCACCTCGGTGTCGTGCGCGTGCCGCTGACGCTGACCGTCGACGGTCGCCAGTACCGCGACGGCGTCGACATGACGGCGGCCGAGTTCTACCGTCGTCTGCCGGGGCTCGAGCGGCTGCCGACCTCGTCGCAGCCGTCGGTGTCGGAGTTCCGCGAGGTCTACGAGCGCCTGCTCGAGCACCACGAGGGGATCGTGTCGCTGCACATTGCCGGCGCCCTGTCGGGCACGGTCGAGGCGGCGCGCAGCGCCGCCGCAGTGATCGACCCGCAGCGCATCAGGGTGATCGACACCCACAAGGTCTCGATCGGCGCGGGCCTGCTGCTCGAAGCGGCCGGCGCGGCGATCGCTGCCGGGGCCGGGCTCGACCAAGTGGAGGACCTGGTGCTCGGCGCGCGCCGGCAGGTAGCGCTCTTCGGCACTCCGGGCTCACTCGACCAGGCCGTCAGGGGCGGTCGCGTGAGCCCCGCCGCCGCGCACCTGATCGAGGCGGCCCACCTGTACCCGATCATCGTCTTTGACGACGAGGGCCACGCCCAGAAGGGCGGCGTCGCTGCCGGCTTCGAGGGAGCTATGCGCGCCCTGGTGAAGAAGGCGCTGCGGTTCGTCGGCGGCCAGCCGGCGCGGGCCATGGTGGTCCACACCGACCGGCTCGAGGCGGCCGAAGCGGTCGCCGAGTCGCTCTGCCGGCACCTGGGCACCTCAGCGATCCCGATCGTGTACGGCGGCCCGGTGATCACCACCCACGTCGGTCTGGGCGCCGTGACGATCGGCGTGCGTCGCGAAGCCTAGTCCGGCGACCGACTGCGTCGTCGCCGCTCAGGCAGGCGTGGCTCCGCCGCGCGCCTAGTACCGTCGACCGACTTCGTCGTCGCCGCTCAGGCCGGCGTGGCTCCGCCGCGCGCCTAGTGGGCGAGGACGATGATGGCGAGCGATCCGGCCATGATCGCGAGCTGTAGCGTCATGCCGGCCGCCTTGCCGCAGTGGCCGTGAGGAAAGGCGTCCCAGTGGCTGGGAAACCACTTGCGGCCGCGCTCCTTGCCGAGCACGAAGAAGAGCACGTCGAAGTCGGGTGCGCCCGAAATCGGGCCCATCAGCACGACCGCCCAGGGGTAGCCTGCCAGCAGCAGCACGATCAGTGTGGCCAGGGCGCCCAGGAAGTCGAGCCATCCCCAGGCGAGGGCGTGCGCCGTCTGCGTGTAATCCCAGTGCGGCACCAGGTCGAGCAGCACGTGCGAGGCGATCACCAGCAGGGCGACCTGCCAGAACGGCCGGTGCACGAGCGAGGCGATGGCGAGGCCGACATACGTGTGCACGATGACCCACATAGACAACTCCGCGACGAAACACTGCGCGGTCGAGACAGCCCGGACGCCATGGGCGTCGTCACTGGGCGCCGACGACCGGTCCCGGCGCACATCGTATCGCCTGGGCGCCGGCGGCCGGTAGAGTCACGAGCTCTACTTCTTGACGCCGGCCAGCACCGGAAAGAACACCTGCCACGCCAGGAGCGCCTTGGCGGTCAGGCTCAAGACGATGTAGGCCTTCTCGCCGAACAGGTAGTCGCGCCAGGGACCCACCTTCTTGTACTGCAGCACCATATTGACCGCGAAGCAGTTGAAGAAGACGAACAGCGAGATGATGATGCCGTAGACAAAGCCGGGAGGCGACACGCTGAGCCCCGGCGCCCAGACGTAGATCACGATCGCGATCCAGGGCACGATGCCGGCGAAGCTGCCGAACCAGAAGGGCAGCCAGCTCGGTCTGCCGGGCGTCTCATACTTCTCCTGCAGCAGCCCGAAGAGGATCATCGCGGCGTTGACGCCGAAGATCGCGAGCAGGGCGGCGATGTCGCTGATGCCGACGAGCTGGGCGATCAGCACGATCATGATCGAGGAGCTGAAGAAGTACTCGATCCAGCGGCCGTAGTTGCGGTCCTGCAGCAGATTGCGCCTGTACCAGGGAAATACGGGCGGCGAGGCGATGATCAGCAGCGCGCCGGCCGAGATGGCAAGGAAGGCGACCACGCCCCAGCCGGTGGGGATGTCGAAGAGGTGATGCAGCCTGGGCGTGGTGCCGGGCGGGCCGGTCATGAAGGTGGCTGTGACCGGCAGCGAGAAGCCGTTGGTGAGCACCGCGATCAGGATCGCCTGCACCGCGAGGATCAGTCCCACGGCGATGTTCCAGATGCGCAGCCGGTCGAGTTGGCGCTCGGTGGAGTGGTCAACGGCCATGTCATCCCTCCTTGTCACGCGATCCTTGGACACGCAGCTCTGCCTGAGATCTGTCCAGTCACCTGACCTGGAGATGAGGCACGCGGCGGTGATTGTACGCCGCGTGCCTCATCGGTTGTTTCTCTACGTTATGCCTTGCTCGCGAGGGTCGTTCAGCGGACAACGTGCGCCACAACGGTGGCGGTTCCCAGCGTAACAGGCGCCGTCAAAGTCGTGCCGAAGGTGGAGTTGATGGCGCCGACGGCCGTGCTGTTGAGGTCTACGCCGACGCCGGCGATGCGCACGTAGGTGCGATGGTGGCTGACGAAGCGCGTGATCTTGGCCGAGGAGAGGTCAAGGGTGGCGATGCTGGCGCGGGTTCCGCCGTTCACGACTGCGGTCAGGTACGGATGAGCGGTGATACGGATCGTGAACTTGGTCAGCGACAGCGCTTTCCAGCTGGTGGGCATGGTGGTGGGCGTTGTGTACTGAGCCAGCAGCAGGCCGCCGGAGTGATAGATGCTGCCGACCAGCGTCGTGGCGTTGACCATGCCGCCGCTGATCGGGAAGCTGTACCTGGCCGCGTGGGCCGTGGGGGACACCGCCGTAGGTGACACCGGCAGGGGGATGATGCCGGCGCCGAACAGCAGGCCGGTGGTCGCCGGATCGGTGGTCAGGGTGGTCTGCACGCCCTTGAGATGCACCGTGGCCGCCTTTGCCTGGGCGGGAACGGCTACCACTAGCCAGAGCGTCAGGGCGGCCATCACGGCTGCCGCGACGAGCAGCAGGCCGCTCGACCGGCGGGAGGGTAGAGCCAGAACGCGAGCACTCATGATCGTCCTCTCTCTGTTGATATTGACTGACTTCGGGTAAATAGCCATCCATAAAGAAACTCAAACAGTGAGAAACTCATCAAGAACTATGAATTCGGTCGTCATGAAGTCTGTCGTCAACGATTTGGGAAGATGAGGACGATCAGGACAAGCCTCAAGGCGGCTGGACGAACTCCGTGAGCGAGAGCCGAGCTGTGGAGCGCGCGATGACTGAGTCGGTCTGGGACTACCCGCGTCCGCCGCGGGTCGAGCCGAGCTTGCGGCGGGTGCGCGTCATCTTCGACGGCGAGGTCATCGCCGAGACTACACGCGCCCTGTGCGTACTCGAGACGAGCCATCCGCCCGTCTATTACATTCCGCTGGACGACGTGCGCCGCGAGTACCTGGCGGCAAGCAGACGGCACTCGTTCTGCGAGTTCAAGGGCCGCGCCGACTACTACACGATCGAGCATGACGGCCGCCGGTCGGTGGATGCCGCCTGGTCCTACCCGAGGCCATCGCGCGGCTACGAGCAGCTCGCAGACCACCTCGCCGTTTACCCCGGCCGCGTCGACGCCTGCTTCCTTGACGACGAGCGAGTCGAGCCTCAAGCGGGCGACTTCTACGGCGGCTGGATCACGGCCGACATCGCCGGGCCCTTCAAGGGCGGCCCCGGTACAAACGGCTGGTAGAGCTGAGCGCCGGCCGGGGCCGGCAGGACCTGCACTGCGGCCTCGCCCAGCGGCGCCGACAAGGGGAGCGGAGGCCGCCGAGGAGCTGGCGGAGGCCGATGAGGAGCCGGCGGGGGCCGACGATCTAGGTCGGACTCCGGCAATTATCAAAGAATTGATTTCTTAATGAGTAAGTTAATCTCGCCTCGGGCAACATGACCTCACTGCAGTTGCGCAGCGTCCGAGGCGATCCGAGGTGGATTCCTCGTTGAGCGGCTCACAAGGCAAGGAAGGGAAACAACCAGTGATCGAGGTCACGAACCTCAGCAAGAAGTACGGTGACAAGTTGGCCGTCGACGACCTGTCTTTCAACGTTCCACCGGGAAGAGTGACCGGCTTCCTGGGCCCGAACGGCGCCGGCAAGTCGACGACCATGCGCATGCTCCTCGGGCTCGATCGGCCGACGAGCGGCCGCGCGACGATCAACGGAAAGCCGTTCGCCGAGCTCACTCGCCCGCTTCACGAAGTCGGCGCCCTGCTGGAGTCTCGCGCCGTGCATCCCGGCCGCTCGGCTCGCAACCATTTGCTGGCCATGGCGGCCACGACGGGGATCGGCAAGCAGCGGGTCGATGAGGTCCTCGAGATGGTCGGTCTGTCCGACGTGGCCGACAAACGAGTCCGCGGGTTTTCGCTCGGCATGGGACAGCGCCTCGGTATCGCAAGCGCCCTCCTTGCCGACCCCGGCATCCTGATCCTCGACGAACCGATCAACGGGCTCGATCCCGACGGCATCCGCTGGGTCCGCAACCTGCTCAAAGACCTTGCCGGCGAAGGGCGCACCGTCTTTCTCTCCTCGCATCTCATGAGCGAGATGGCGCAGACCGCCGATCACGTCATCGTGCTGAATCAGGGGAGGCTCCTGCGCGAGCAGCCCATGGCGCAGTTCATCGCCGAAGCCGCCAGCGCCGTCGTTTCAGTGCGCTCACCGCAGGTCCGAGAGCTTGAGGACCTTCTTCTTCGCAAGGGAGCGCTGATCTGTCGCCATGTGGGCGGAGCGCTCGAGGTGGAGGGGCAGACGGCAGAAGAGATCGGCGCCGTCGCCGCCGGCGCCGGATTGACGCTCTACGAGCTGTCGACCAAGCAGGCCTCCCTTGAAGAGGCCTATTTGGGACTCACCGAGGGCTCGCTCGAGTTCGTCTGTACCGGTGAGTGGGTGGGTCGTTCCGCGAGCACAGTCGAAGCGAGGATGTCATGAGCACGGACAGTGTCCTCAGCGAACCCCGATCCGACGCCGTCACTCGGCACGTCGAAAGCCGGCGGGTGACCTTCGGCGGCGTGGTGAAGTCCGAGTGGGTCAAGTTCCGTTCGTTGCGCTCGAGTTGGGCGGTTCTCGCCGGTGCGGTCTTCGGCATGGTCGTCATCGCCTTGCTCATCGCCTACAACACCCGTCATATCGCGCCCAACATCCAGGCCGCCGACTTGTCCGCCTCAAGTCCACTCCAGGGCTGGTACCTCGGCATGTACCTCATCGGCGCACTCGGCGTACTCTTCGTGACCGGCGAGTACGGTACCGGCATGATCCGCTCCACTCTGACGGCCGTGCCGAAGCGCCTGCCGGTGCTCTGGGCGAAGCTCGTAGTGTTCGTCACAGTCACGCTGATCGCCATGGTCGCCGCCTCGTTCGTCGCCTTTCTGGCGGCCGAGGCCTTCATTTCTCACTACCGCCACGGCTTCTCGCTCGGAGACCCCGGGGTTCTTCGCGTCGTGATTGGAACGGGCGTGTTCCTGACGCTGCTGGGGATGTTCGGGGCGGGGCTCGGCTGGATCATCCGCAGTACCCCGGGCGCGCTGGTGACGTACTTCGCGCTGCTGGTGGCTCTGCCGGTGGTCTTTGCCACCTTCCTCGGCGGCTGGGGCAAGACCGTGGCCGAGTACTTCCCGATCTACGCCGGCGGGAGCTTTGTGCAGACCTTCCGCGATCCCAACACGCTCGCGCCTTGGCCCGGCCTCCTGGTAGTGGTGCTGTGGGCGGTCGTGACGCTGACGATCGCAGCGCTGGTGCTGCGACGCCGTGACGCCTAGTGCCGGCGATCGACTGCGTCGTCGCCGCTCAGGCGGGCGTGACTACGTGGCGCGCCTAGTGCCGGCGATCGACTGCGTCGTCGCCGCTCAGGCGGGCGTGACTACGTGGCGCGCCTAGTGGGTGGCACAGCCCATCGTCCGGGTTCAGAGCATCGCACCTGTCGATTGCGGAGGGGTGACAGAACATCATGAAGAAGACCGACCGCAACGCACTGGTCGCGTTCCCTGTCGTCGTACTCGTCGGCGCCGGGGTCGCCCTGGCAGGCAGCCAGGGCGGAGCGAAGGTCGGCGGTATCCCGGTCTTCGCCGTCTGCGTCGCCCTCGCTTTCCTGATCCAGTGGCTGGCCTTCATTCCGGCCTACCTGCTGCAGACCGAGCGCTTCTACGACCTCACCGGCAGCCTCACGTACATCACGGTGACCGTCGTCGCCGTCGTACTCGGACCGACGCCCGATTCGCGGTCGTACCTGCTGCTCGCCCTGGTCGTGATCTGGGCGGTGCGGCTGGGCTCCTACCTGTTCCGCCGCATCCGCAAGGCGGGTAGGGACACCCGCTTCGACGCGATCAAGCCGTCGTTCATCCGCTTCCTCAACACGTGGACCCTGCAGGGGTTGTGGGTGAGCCTGACGCTGGCCGCGGCGCTGGCGGCGATCACCACGACGGTTCGCAAGGGCCTCGCCGTCTTTGCGCTCATTGGGCTCCTTGTCTGGCTCGCGGGATTCGGCATCGAGGCCACTGCCGACTACCAGAAGAGCCGTTTCCGGGCGGACCCGGCGAACAAGGGCACGTTCATCCGCACCGGCTTGTGGGCCTGGTCCCGCCACCCCAACTACTTCGGCGAGATCACGCTGTGGATCGGCGTGGCGCTGATCGCCCTACCCGTGCTGCAGGGCTGGCAGTGGGTGACACTGATCTCGCCGGTCTTCGTGTTCCTGCTGCTCACTCGCGTCAGCGGCGCACCGCTGCTCGAGAAGAGCGCCGACAAGAGATGGGGCGGCCAGAGCGACTACGAGGCCTACAAGCGGCGCACCCCGGTGCTGGTCCCCCTGCCTCCGGCGATCACCTCGAGGAAGGGCGGATAGGGCGGGGCCGCGCGTGAGAGGTCAGTACGTGCTCGGCGTGGGCGACAGGCCATACATCTCGCGCGCCTGCGCCGGCGTGGCGATCTCGCGGCCGAGCTCGCGGGCCAGGCGCACGGCCTTCTCGACCGCCTCGCCGTTACCCTTGAGCTTCATTCCGCGAGCCAGGTAGAGGTTGTCTTCGAGGCCGACGCGCACGTTGCCGCCCAGCATGATGCCGAAAGCCGTCAGCGGCCATTGGAACTTGCCGATGGCGGCGACCGTGAACAGCGAATCGCCGGGCAGCTCGCGCAGCATCTCCAGCACGTTCCACGGCGTCGCGTAGCTCCCCGTCTGCACGCCCATCACGAACTGGTGGATGTACGGTGGCTTGAGCAGCTTGCGGGCGCTCAGGCCGCGGCTCACCCAGTACTGGCCGGGGTTGTACACCTCGAGTTCGGGTTTGATGTCCTTTTCGAGCATCACGCCGGCGAGCTCATCGATGAAGCCATAGGTGAACGGCACGCACATGTCGACGAGCAGGGCGTCGCGCGGGTGGGCCAGCGGCGGTTTGCGGGCGGCCAGCTCGAAGCGCTCCATGTCGGGCCCCAGGTTGAGCGAGGCCATCTCCGGCAGTGCGTCGAGACAGGCGATGCGTGCCTCCATGGTGGTGGTGGGTCCGCCGCCGGTCGAGTTGTTGATGATCATGTCCGGGCACTTCTCGCGCACCAGGCCGTTGATCTCGCGATACACCTCGGGGTCTTCGGTGCAGTCCGTGAAGTTGTCGGCGTCGCGACCGTGGATGTGCACTACGGAGGCTCCGGCCTCGTAGGCCTGCCGCGCCTGCTCGGCGATCTCCCCGGGCTGCTCGGGCAACGCCGGGTGGCTCTCCTTGCCCTGGATGCCGCCGTTGACCGCGCAGGTGATGATCAGAGGCGGAAGCCTGGTGGTGTGCTCCATCCACTCCTGAGAGTCGACAAAGTCCCACATGAGATCCGTCACGGTCCCATCTCCCGGCTGCCGGTGGCGTCGAAGCCCGGCCATCAGGGGCGCGCTTGCAGCTACGGCAACTGCACCAGCCCGTTGCGCATCTTCGTCATATAGTAATGCTCAAAGCCGAGCTTGGCCCAGTGCGACCACGGTCCGGGGATCATGAGCTCGAACTTGCGCGGTTTGAACACCCTGTCGAGGCCGATGATCATGCCCTGGGTGCCGGCATCCATGATGCAGAGCGGCCGGATGTCGCCGAACGGCAGTTCCCGCGGCTCGCCTCCGGTGATGGCGGCGGCGATGTTATGGGCGGCGACTTTGGCCATGGCCTCCGCCATCCAGCCCGTCTTGGGCACGCCCGTCGGCACTTCGGTGGGCTGCGGGGGCTTCACCTGCACCGCCACACCAGCGGCATAGATGTTGGCGAACGTCTGGTGCTGGTAGCCGTCGTTGACCGGCACGAAGCCGCGGGGATCGCCGATGCCGTCGGAGTCGAGGATCGCCTGCACGCCGGTGAACGGCGGAATGACGATGGCATACTTCTTGGGCAGCTCGCGGCGGTTGGAAAGCGTGATCGAGTCGGCGGTCACCGCGCTGGTCGAGACGTTGGCGATGGCCTCGATACCCAGGAGCTTGAAGAAGCCCTTGAGCATCGCCTCGCCGCCGCGCATGCCGCCGATCCCAAAATGGCCCAGGAACGGCTCGGCGGTGAAGAAAGTGAGCGGCGCCTGCTTGCGGATCTTGGCCTGACGCAAGGCGCGATCGATGTTGAAGGCCACCTCGTACTCGGCGCCGAAGCAACTCGCGCCCTGGGTGGAGCCGATGACCACGGGACCGGGATCCTGCACGAAGTCGAGCCAGGCCTTGGCGGCATCCATGGCGTGTGGCAGGTTGCAGACAGACCAGGTGGTGCCGTCGGCCGGGCCGAAGTTGGGAACTACGGACCAGTCATAGCGGGGGCCGCTGGCGATCAGCAGGTAGTCGTAGTCGACGTCGCCGTGGTCGGTCTTCAGCACGTTCTGGGCGGGCTCGATCCCCTCGGCGACGGCGCGCAGAAAGCCGATCCCGCGGCGGCGCAGGGCGGGCTCGAGCTCGAACGAGATCTGGCCCGGCTTGCGCCACCCGGGTACCACCCAGATGAGCGAGGGAATGAAGACGAAGCGCGGGTCGCGGGAGACGACCGTCACTTGGGCGCCATCGCCCAGCTCACGCTTGAGCTTGAACGCCGCCGTCAGCCCGGCGAAGCTTCCCCCAAGTACGACGATCCTGGCGGCCATGGCGCACCCTCCGCGTAGTGGACTTCACGAGCACCGTGTGCGCGCGTTCGTACCCGCTGGGCTGCGTTGTCAAGCAAAGCAGCGAACGTCAAGCAACGGGTTCGGCGACCACGATGAGCTCCGGCGAATCGTCGCCGTAGGGCGAGCGGTCGTAGTCGCCGTAGAGCGACACGACGCGAAATCCTGATCGCGCCAGCAGGTGCTCGACCTCGTGCCGGAACAGGTAGCGCATGGGAAAGCGCTCGGTGAGCCGGCGGGTCGTGCCGTCCGCCTCTGTGACCTCGTAGGTCATCTCGCACTGGTTGAACTGGCGGGCCCGGTGAAAGCCGGTCACGCGACCCCACCAGCGGATGGTGCGGCCGCCGGTCCAGGCCACCGCCTCGGCGATGTCCTCGCCGCCGCTGCCGGGGTGCTCGTAGAGCAGGGAGGGGTCGGGGTTGAAGAGGTCGAGCACGAGCCTGCCGCCGGGCGAAAGGTGAGCGTGGCAGCGCCCGAGGCAGGCGAGTTGCTGCCGGACGGAGGTGAGGTGCTGAAAGCCGCGGAACGGGCTCGTGACCAGGGCGAAACGCCGGCCCAGATCGAACGACGTCATGTCGGCCTGCACCAGGCGCACTCGCGCGCGGACATCGTCGGGCTCGTCGGCCAGCTTGGCGCGGCAGCGGGCCAGCATCTGGGCCGAGAGGTCGACGCCGACGATCTCGTGTCCCTCCCGGGCCAGCGGGACCAGGACGCGGCCGCTGCCGCAAGCGAGCTCGAGGATGGCACCCTCGTCGGGCGAGAGCGCCGTCCAGAAGGCGTGATCGTCGCGGTCGGCATAGACCGCGTCGTAGATCTCGGCGAGCTCGGCCGAGTTGTAGGCGTCGTACTCGGGCTGTGACTCGTCGCGCATCGGGCGATGGTATGCCAGGCGGCTCCTTGCCGTCCACGGTGCCCGGCCCCGTTCGCGGCGACCGTGGGCCGCCAACGTTCGCCCGTTTTACCGCTCAGCTCGCATTTGCTACAATGCGGGCTCGCTGCACTTAGCGACCGGTGCGCCCTGGGCCGCCGGTCGTTGCTTCTTCGCGGGGGCGTAGTTCAGCTGGTTAGAACGCCGGCCTGTCACGCCGGAGGTCGCGAGTTCGAGTCTCGTCGCTCCCGCCACCGTTCCCTCCCGGCATCGTTCTCTCCCAACCCTCGGGCATGCGCGACGTCCTGACGAGCGACGTTTCGACGAGTCCGACTCTCCCGCACCGAGCGCGACTCTCCCACACCGAGCGCGACTCTCCCGCACCGAGCGCGACCTGCCGTCTTGGTCAAGGTCGCCCCTTCGTACGCCGATACAAAAGGGTTGGTTGCCTTTGTCACGTCCATTTTCAGGGAGGGTCCCATGCGCCACCTGCTTCGCGGACGCCGTCGCGTCTCTGTCCTTGTCGGGCTGGTCCTGATGGCCGCCGCGGTGTGGGCGGCGCCGGCCGCCGCCAACGTCGCGGCGCCGGGCGGCGCCTGGTACTGGCAGAATCCCACGCCGCAGGGCAACGACCTGTCGTCGACCTGGTTTGCCGACGCCAACACAGGCTGGGTCGTCGGCGGCGCAGCCACTATTGAAAAGACGGTCAACGGCGGCGCCACCTGGACTCCCGAGACCGACCCGGCAGCGCCCCAGTACCTCGAGGACGTGGCCTTTGCCGACGCTCGTAACGGCTGGATCGTGGGCGACGCCGGCACCATCCTGGCGACCACGAACGGCGGCGCGAGCTGGACGGCCCAGGTCTCGCCGACGCCGGGGAACCTGTATGGCCTGTACGTGCTCGACGCGCTCAATGTGTACGCTGTGGGACAGGGCGGCGTCGTCCTGCACACGGTCAACGGCGGCGCGAACTGGCTCGCGCAGCCTTCGCCCACGCTCTCTGACCTCTACGCCGTGACCTTCCGCAGCCTGAACAACGGCTGGGCGGTCGGTGACGGCGGCGTGGCGCTGCACACCAACAACGGCGGCCTCACGTGGTCGCCGCAGGACTCGGGCGTCGGGGCGACGCTCTACGGCGTGGGGTTCGTCAGCCTCTACCAGGGCTGGGCCGTCGGCGCCGGCGGCACCGCCGTCCACACGATCAACGGCGGCTCGATCTGGAGCGCCCAGAACTCGGGCAGCACCGCCGATCTTCATGACATCGCCGCCATGAGCGCCGACGAGGCGTGGGTGGCGGGCACCGCCGGCACCATGCTTCATACAACCGACGGCGGGTCCAACTGGGCGTCGCAGGACTGCGGCACCGGCAACGATCTGTACGGCCTTGCGGCGGTGAGCTCCAAGGACGTGCGAGCTGTCGGCGCCGGCGGGGTCGTGACACGCACCGTCGACGGCGCCACCTGGACGCCGCTGTGGTCGACGGCGACCGGCGTCGCCACACTGCGCGGCGTGAGCTTCGCCGACGGTCTCGACGGCTGGGCCGTCGGCAACGCCGGCGTCGTGCTGCACACTGCCAACGGCGGCGCGACCTGGCAAGGCCAGGACCCCGGGGTCGGCCAGCAGCTCAACGCCGTGCAGGCGAGCACTGTGGCCGGCGTGACCTACGTCTGGGCAGTCGGCAACCGGCCGGCCAACACCCAGCCCGGCGTGATCCGCGCGAGCACTGACGGCGGGCTGACCTGGACCGGTCAGACCAGCCCCGTCAATCAGAGCCTGAACGCGGTCGACTTCGTCGACAACGCCAACGGCTGGGCGGTCGGCAACGCCGCCACCATCGTGCACACGCCAAACGACGGCAGCACCGCCTGGGCCAACCAGAACGCCGGCAACCCGCTCGGGCTGGGCGTCCTGCACGGCGTGAGCTTCGCGAACATCAACGCCGGCGTGGTCGTCGGCGCCGGCGGCAGCATCGCCTACACCATTAACGGCGGCACGACGTGGTCGGCGGGCGCTTCGGGTACCGGCAACGAGCTCGACGCGGTCCAGATGGTCGACCCGCTGAACGCCTGGGCGGTGGGCGTCCTCGGCACCATCCTGCACAGCACCGACGGCGGCGCCACCTGGTCGGCCCAGAACTCGCCGGTGGGCGACAACCTGCACGCCGTCCACTTCTCCGACGCTTTGAACGGCATCGCCCTGGGCGACAACGGCGACGTCGTGACGACGACCGACGGCGGCACGACCTGGGTCGCTCAGCAGACCGCCTGCGACCAGGGCATCTACGGCGTCGCTTCGTGGACCGGGCCTCCGGGAATCGGGCAGCACCTCTGGGTCTGCGGCGGCAACGCCTCGATCCTCTCGAACTTCGATCCGAACACCCTCGCGGTGAGCGCCCTCAAGGGCGTGCCCGGCGACGGCCAGATCACGGTCTCCTGGACCAATCCGAGCTCCGGGTTCGGCGCCGCGATGGCCTATTACTCCACGTTGCGCTGCGCGAGCTCGGTCGACGACACCTACGGCCAGTCGCTCGCCTACGAAGGCACCGGCAGCAGCCTGGTGCGGACCGGGCTGCAGAACAACACCGCCTACTACTTCACGGTGTTCGTGCGCGACACGGCGGGCACGTGGTCGACTCCGCAGACGCTCGCCGTGGTGCCCATCCCGACCTTCAAGCTGACGCTCGCGGTGACGCCGGCGACGGCCACCGTTGGGCACGCGATCAAGTTCTCCGGCAAGGTCACCCCGGCCGGGGCGGCAACGGGCCAGTACGTCCAGCTCCAGCGTTTCACGGGAAGCTGGAAGACCTTCGTCAAGGTCAAGGTCTCGGCCAGCGGCGCCTTCAGCGTCTCCAAGTCGCTGCCACGCGGCAGCTACCGGGTGCGGGCCTACCTGCCCGGAACGACCGCGGCGCTGGCCGGCGTGTCGGCGACGCGTTACGCGACCTGGAAGTAGGCTTTCGGCGGGGATAGGGCCCCGACGAGGCCGTGGCGAACGACCACCTGACGAAGAAACGGGCGGGGGCGGGGCTGAAAGCCCCGCCCCCGCCCGTGCACGTTCTCGGGCGGGGCGGCCGCGACGGCCGTCGTCTCTAAAACTCCTGGGGCAGGGCCTTGATCTGCGCCGCGGTGAAGACCGGACCGTCCTTGCACACGTAGACCGAGCCGATGTTGCAACGGCCGCACTTGCCCAGGCCGCACTTCATGCGGTTCTCGAGGGTGGTGTAGATGGTGGTGTCGGGAAATCCCAGGCGCTCGAGGACCGGCAGCGTCAGCTTGACCACGATCGGCGGTCCGCAGAGCACGACGACGGCGTTGTCGGGGCTCGGCGCGGCCTGCTCGACGACCGGCGTGACGTAGCCCACCTCGCCGGTCCACTCGGGTGTCTGGCCGCCGGGGTCGACGGTGGTGACGAGGCGTACGTCGTCGCGCGCGGCCCATTCTTCGAGCTCGCGCTTGTAGACGAGGTCGCCCACGCTGCGGGCGCCGTAGACGATGGTCACGTCGCCGAAGCGCTCGCGCTGGTCGAGCACGTTCCAGATGACGCAGCGCACCGGTGCGAGGCCGATGCCGCCGGCGATGAAGACCAGGTTGCGGCCCTCCCACTCGTCGACCGGGAAGACGTTGCCGTAGGGCCCGCGAAAGCCGATCACGTCGCCCACGTTGACCTCGGCCAGGGTGCCGGTCAGCTTGCCGGCGGCCTTGACGGTGCACTCGATGTAGCCGGTGCGGGTCGGCGGGCTCGCGATGCAGAAGGTCGACTCGCCGGCGCCGAATACCGAGTACTCACCGAACTGGCCGGCGCGGAAGGCGAAGCTTTCGGCCTTGTCTGAGTCTTTGAAGCGCAGCCGGTAGGTACGCGTGTCGATGGTCTCCTGGATGATGTCTTCGACGACCACGAGATCGGGCTGGTAGATGGTGCCCGGCTGCGCGAGCGTTGTGGCGGGAGCCTGGACTGTCGGGGTCTCGGTCACGAGTCTGCTCCGGTCGTCGGGGCGGCGTCGGCGCCCTTTGCCGCCTTGCCGGTCTTGTTCGGCGCGGCGCTTTCGGCGGCGGCTTTGGCGTCGATGGCCGCAAGGATCTCGGCCAGGTCCTGGCTGGTCGGGCAGGCGCGCGAGCACCGGCCGCAACCCGTGCACAGCACATCGCCGAACTTGAGCGGATAAATGTGGAACTTGTGCTCGATGCGCTGCCGGTAGCGGGCGTTCTGGTCGGTCCGCGGATTGTGACCCGAGGCGTGCAGCGTAAAGACGCAGGTCTGGCAGGTGTCCCAGTTGCGCCGCCGCACGCCGCGGCCCACGCTTTCGGGCTCGTCGACGATGTCGAAGCAGTGACAGGTGGGACACACCGAGGCGCACACGCCGCAACCGTTACAGCGCAGCCCCAGGGTGGTCCAGAAGGGGTCGTCGAAGTGGTTTTCGAGCCAGTCGCGCAAGCGCTCGTGGTCGAGGGCGAGGTGGCCCGCGACGCGTTCGCCGGCCGCGGCGCGGAACGTCTCGGCCTGCTCGAGCGGAGCTGCGTCTTTGCCCGCCGCGAGCGCGGCGAACGACTCGGGGTGCGCCGCGATGAAGGCGTCGCCCTTGTCTGAGAGCGTCTCGACCAGGTAGCCGCCGTCGACCGGCGTGAGCAGACCGTCGGCGCCCTGGAGTGTGGCCGGATCGAGGAACACGGCGCCGCAGAAGCAGGAGTCGTCTTCGACGCCGCAGGCCAGGCTGAAGATGGTGGTCGCCGCGCGCCGCGCGTTCCAGAGCTCGTCGGCGTAGTCCCAATTCATGACCTTGTCGACGATCGGCAGGGCGGCGGTGTCGCAGGGCCGCGCGCCGAGCACGACTTGGGCCGCGAAGTCGGTCGCCGCCGGGGTGAGCTCGACCTCGCCGCCGTTGTGGCGGTACGAGAAGAGGACCTCGGTGGGCGGCAGGAAGAACTGCTTGAGGGAGAGGCGCGGCAGCCGCTCGCCAAGGGCGAGCTCGGCCGCGCCGGCGACGGCGCGATACTCGGTCTCGCGCGCCGCGGTAGCGGCCGCGGCCTTCGCGACGGTGGCGCCGTCGTTGGTCCAGGCCGGCGCTACTGCCGGCGTGCCGGCCGCGGCCAGCTTGTCGACCAGCGCCGCGAGGGCGTCGGCCGACAGCATGAAGCGCTGGCGGACGGCGGCCGCGGCGCTGGTCGTCGCGGTGCTTGCCGCGGTGTCGCTTGCAGCGGCCGCGGGCTTGGCTTTGGTCGTCTTGGCGTGAGCGCCGTCGGTTTTCATATCGCCTTTCGCCGGCTTGCTCATTTGATGAAGTCCTGGGTGTCGTCGGTGGCGTAGGCGCCAATGGGCGCCGGCACCGCCGGATCGTCTGTGACCGTGTAGCCGTAGAGCTCGTGCACGACCTGCTGCAGCTTGCGGTTGATGAGGCCGAGCGGGATGCCGACCGGGCAGGCGCGCTCGCACTCGCCGCAACCGACGCAGCGGCCGGCGAGGTGCTGGGCGCGCGTGAGGTGCCAGGCGAAGTTGCCGCGCGGGTGCGGCGAGGTCTCGATCCACTGGGGCTGGCTCTTTTCGACGATGCAACGCTCGCAGTAGCACAGCGGGCAGGCCTGGCGACAGGCATAGCACTGAGTGCAGCGCGCGAGCTCGCCGGTCCAGAAGGCGAAGCGCTCTTCGGGGCTCAGCGCGTCGAGCTCGGCGATACGCTCGGTTAGCGTGGTGGTGACGGGCGGTTCGGGCTGCGCCTCGCCCACCAGAAAGTCGACCGAAGCCGGCTCGCGCACATCGCATCCCGGACAGCGCGCGGCGACGTTGTCTGCCGTGAGCTCCGGCGCTTCGGGGCCGAACGGCTCGCTGACCACGCCGCCGCAGCGCACGCCGATGGTGACGATGGCGTCGCGTTCGAACTGCGCCTCGCGCAGCAGGCCGGCGACGGCCTTGGCGTCGCAGCCCTTGACCACGACGGCAGCCTTGCCGAGAGCGGCGACCTGGACCCGACGCGGGTTGAGGAAGGTGGCCAGGTTGTGCACGCAGCGCGTGTCAAAGATCAGCCGGTCACAGTCGTCGGCGCTCGTTACGAACACGGGACGAGCGCCGAGCCGGCTGGCCTCCCAGCCGATTACGACCTGTACTGTGCCCTCGTCGAGCAGACGGCGGGCGGTGCCTGGAGCTCGCCGATGACGCCCCCTCGTGAT
>CAWJRV010000041.1:0-98525 GCA_963845355.1 uncultured Actinomycetes bacterium | reverse complement strand
CACGGCGCCCGCCTTGGCGGCGGTCTTGGCAGCTTTCGCCGCTTCGCGCTCGGCGGCCTCGGCGGCGGCCTTGTCGGCTTCGCCGGCCAGGTGAGCGAACAGCGGCTGCGTGTCGACGAAATGACGTTCGAAGCCGAGCTTGTCGTGAGACAGGCCAAGGGCCAGGCCGACGAGCTGGGTGATGTAGAGCACCGGCATGGGCGGCTGGCCGCGCATGCTCATGGCGGCCTGCCTGAAGTCGAGGTTGCCGTGGCACAGCGGGCAGGCCGCGAGGATCGCGTCGGCACCGCAGCGGCGGGCGTCTTCGATGATCGCCCGGCTCAGGCGCAGCACCGAGCTGGTGCGCGCCACCGAGAAGGCCCCGCCGCAGCACTCGACGGCCATGTTCCACTTGACCGGGTGGGCGCCGCAGGCCGTGATGAGGTCGTCCATGCCCTGCGGCTGCTCGGTGTCGTCGAAGCCGGTGATGTCGGGCGGACGCACCAGCAGGCAGCCCCAGTAGGCGGCGATGTTAAGGTGCTTCAAGTGGTTGGTCTCGTTTGCTTCGGCCACGCGCGCGATGATCGGCGCGACGGTCTGCAGCAGCTCGATGATGCCGAGCACGCGCACGGAGTTGGCGAACGGCCGGCCGAGCACTTCGGGGATCTTCTGAGCCATGCCGGGCTCTTCGGCGACCGCGTGGGCGGCTCCGGCGAGGCGGTTGTAGCAGGCGGCGCAGGGGGCCAGCAGCTCGTCGATGCCCTGGTCTTCGGCGAGCGCCAGGTTGCGGGCCGGCATGGCCACGCCGAGCAGGTGGTCGGCGGCGTGGGCGGAGCTTGCCCCGCAGCAGTTCCAGTCGTGGATCTCGCGCATCTCGATGCCGAGGGCGGCGATGACCGCGCGGAGGCTCTCTTCGTACTCGCGCGAGGTGCCGTGCATGGAACAGCCGGGGTAGTAGCCGAGCGTCATGAAGCCCCCTCGCCGTCGTGGGTGTCGGGGCTCGCCTGGCCGGCCGCGGTGCGCGCGATCCGCTCGAGCTCGCAGGCGTCCATGAGGGCCCGTACCTCGGCGACGCCGCGGATGCGCTGCGGCATGAGCGGCAGCTTGCCGCGCACCATCATGCCCGGCGAGGCGGTGACGTCTGACAGAAGGGCGCCGCTACGCAACTTGTACTGCATGATCAGGCCCACCTCGGACAGACGCCCGGTGGAGCGGATCGCTCGAGGAACGACTTGTGGAAGGCGCGGATGTTGCGCGGAGCGTGCTCAGTGCCTTCGGCGGCGGCGAGCTCGCGCAAGGCGTCGATGACGCGCGCCGGGTCGACGTCGTTGGGACAGCGCGCGCTGCAGGTCTCGCAGGTGAGGCACAGCCACATGGCGTCGCTGCCGAACAGCGCTTCGCGGTCGTTGTGGGCGGCCAGCCGCATGATGTCGTGCGGGGCCAGGGGCATCTCGGCGCCCATGGGCAGCCGGCCGAGCATTTGCCGCACTGATAGCAGCGGGCAACGTTGATGTCGGCGGTGCGCCGCACGTACGCGGCAAGGGATTCGTGCGCGGTCGCGTGAGGGTCGTTGATGGTAGTGCTCGTGGTGTCCGCCTCTCGTCACATGAGGCCGCCCGCGGCGGCCCAGATGCGAGGCGACGATCCGGCTGAAGCCGCTCGCCCCCCGAGAAGAATCTACGCTTCGTAGTGTAACGCCGGTGCTGATTTCGAGCAATACGTGCAATTTCTCACAAGCGGTCCAGTGGCCGGAGGCCGGGTTGTCCAAGGTGGCCCGATGGAGCGACGCGCCCGCTGACTCAGGGGAAGCTCACCGTCGTGACGGCCCAGGCCGGCCAGCTCCCGTCGGCCAGCAGCAGGTGCCGGTTCGCGCCGTTGGCGCCGATCACCCAGAGCGCGTTTTGCAGCCCGCTCTTCTTGGCGACCGCGTAGGCGATCTGCGAGGCCTTGGGCGACCAGGCGAGCGAGGTGACCGGGAGGGTGGTGTCGACCAGCACCGTCGGGGTGCCGCCGCCGGCTGGCCACACGCGCAGTTCGCCCTGCGTCGTGTTGCTCAAGGAGTTCGTGCCGCCAAAGGCAAGGCGCGGGCCGTGCGAGGTCCAAGAGACGGGTGCCGGGAACTCGAGCCCGTTCGCCTGCAGCCGCTTCGTGCCGTCGACGCCGTACACGGCCAGGCTGAAACCAGGGTCGCTGCCGGTCTGCTGAGTAGCGATCAGTGATCCGTCGGGCGAGATGCTTGGATAGGCGAACTGATCGCCGTCGTCCTGAGCCGGCGCCTCACCATTGGCCACGGTCGTCACCGTCAGGTTGTTGGCGTCGTAGAGGCGAAGGCGCTCGGCGATCATGCCGCCTGACGTCGCGCCGTAGGTGACGAAGGCCAGATGCGCGCCGTCGGCCGTCGCCGAGACGCTCGAGCCCCTC
This sequence comes from uncultured Actinomycetes bacterium, assembly GCA_963845355.1. Taxonomy (GTDB): domain Bacteria; phylum Actinomycetota; class Thermoleophilia; order UBA2241; family UBA2241; genus Bog-752. The sequence continues at coordinate 96,125 of CAWJRV010000041.1, read as the reverse complement.
AGAATGCTCCCGCCGCTGTCCTTGACGGGCTCGCCTGAGCTCTTGGCGATGTCGCGCAGATACAGCGTGCCGTTGGTGCGGTAGGTCGTCGCGCCGGCCGGAAAGTACGACTCGATGAGCTGCGTCGCCCCGACCCAGGCGAAGCTGTCGATGGTGGCCGGCGAGACGCCGGCGCCGACCTGGTACAGGAGCTTCCTCGGGACGTTGTACACCCAGAGGGTCCTGGTGGAGCTCGTGGCGCTCGCCGCCCGCAAAAAGGCGAGCCGCCGGCCGTCGGGCGCCCAGGCGAGATCGCTGACGGGCCCGCCCGCGGGAGCGACGAGCTGTTTCACCTGACCGGTCGCGCTGATCAGGCTGATGCCGTTGGCGCCGGGTCCGCCGGCCACGGCGATGACGAGCTGCGCCGTCGGCTTGCCCACGGCGGTGGCCGACGGCGACGGCGAACCGCTCGGCGAGCCGCTCGGCGTGACGGTGATGGTGATGGTCGGAGCGGGGGTCGGCGAGCTGTTGCCGCCACAGGCAACGGCGGTCACCGTCACGACCGCCAAGGCCACCGAGGCCAGTGTCGCCAGTCCGATGGCGATCGCCCGCCCGCCCGTCCGTCTGGTGCGAGTCGTCCGTCCGGTGAGAGTCGCCCGTCTGTGTGATCCGCTGGGTGCGTTGGCATTCATCTGGACGGTCTCCTCGTGTCGGCCGGCTGTCGTCGAGCTCTCCGCAGGCTTTCTGCGCTCGTTACTACAATCCTCGTGCAAAGACCAGCAGCAGGGCCGCTCCGAGCGTCGCGGCGACCGCGCCGAACGTGAACGTCGCCCACGGGCCGACCAGCGTCCACAGCAGGCCGCCCACCGCGCTGGCGGCAAAGCTCGCCACGCCGATCGCGGTATCGAAGAACCCCATCGCCGAAGCGCGCTCGGCGTCGGGCGCGGCCCGGCTGATGAGCGCCTTGGTGGTGCCCTCGGTGGCGGCGATGTAGAGGCCGTAGACGGCGAAGAGCACGGCCACGAGGGCCATGCTCTTCGCCGCCGCGAATCCGGCGTAGACCGCGGCGAACACGACGAAGCCGCCGGCCACCACTGGGATCTGACCGATGCGGTCCGACAGGCTGCCGAGCGGCAGTGAACCGGCGGCGTAGGTGAGGTTGTAGAGCACGTAGACGAGGATCACCCCCGCTTCCGAATAGCCGACCTTCGACGCCTTGAGCAGCAGGAAGGCGTTGCTCGAATTGCCCACGGCGAAGACCAGCGAGGCGAGCAGCAGGTGGCGAAAGACGGGTGCGGCGGGCAGGCGCAGCCGGGTCCGCTGTGGCACGGCGGCCGGCCCGGGCGCAGCCGGGGTGGCCGCCGGTTCGGCCGAGGCGGGAGCTCGCGCTGCCGCTGCGGCCGGCGCCGCTGCGGGCTGCGTCTGCGTCGCGGGCTGTGGCGCCACCGCGGCGGTCGGTCCTGCCGCCGGCCGGCGCTCACGCACCGAGCGCCAGATCACGACGACGCTGATCAGACCCGGCACGACGGCAATGACGAACACCCAGCGCAGCGACAGGCCGAGCTGCAGCAGCAGCAATGCGGCGAGAGGTCCAATCACGGCGCCGGCCGTGTCCATGGTGCGGTGCAAGCCAAAGGCCAGGCCCCGGTCGGAGTCGGGCACGTCGGCCGAGAGCAGGGCGTCGCGCGGCGCGGTGCGCATGCCCTTGCCGGTGCGGTCGACGACCCGTCCGGCGAGCGCCACCGGCCAGACGAAGGCGACGGCCAGGACGAGCTTGCCGAGCGCCGCCAGGCCGTAGCCGCCCAGCACGAACGCACGGCGCCGGCCGGACACGTCGGACCAGCGTCCAAAGGGGTAGCGGGTGAGGCTGGCGGTCGCCTCGGCGAGTCCCTCGATCAGGCCGAGTACCGCCGCCGAGGCGCCCAGCACCGTGGTCACGAAACCCGGGAACACCGGGTAGATCATCTCGGAGCTGAAGTCGGCCACGAAGCTGACCACGCCGAGCGAGACGACGTTGCGTGGCAACGCGCGCAGCCGGCGACGCAGGGGTATCGGCCGGTTGGGCGAGGCGCTCATGGCGCCGATGCTACCACCGCTCGCACGGTCGCCGGAGCGCTCCCGCGCGAGGTCGCCGGTAAGCCGGAAAGCCGGCACGCCCACGCTGGCATGCCGGCGCGATAGCCAGAACCGCTTACGCTTCGGAGTAAGAGCCGCGCCCGGACCGCCGATATGGTGTCGTAGAGCTCGGCCAGGCCAAGGGGACGACGTGAGCGTACAGCACCGCAGGATCGCCGCCGCGAAGCGGCGCCGGTGCGCCCGCGCGGGCGCTGCGATGGGTGCGGCCTCGCCGCGAGCGGCCGCCGGGCGCGTGGCGGCCGACAGGCCGCCACGCGCCCGCGCCCTGCTCGCGTTGTGCCTGGTCGCGCTCCTCGCGCTGCTCGCACTCTGCGCCGTCGGACTCGTCGCGGCGCCGCGCGCCCTTGCCGACGACCCTCCGGGGCTCGACGCACCGATCCCCTTCGCCCTGTTTGCGAGCGACAACCCCTGGAACACGCCCGTCGACAGCCTGCCGGTCGACCCGAACTCGGCCGCCTACCTGGCCAGCATCGGTCTGGACACCGGCCTGCACGCCGACTTCGGCACCACCTGGGACGGCGCTCCCAACGGCATCCCTTACGTCTGCGTGCCGGGCACCCAGAAGAAGGTGCCGGTCTCGTTCGACTACGCCGACGAGAGCGACCCGGGTCCCTATCCGATCCCCTCGAACGCGCCGATCGAGGGTGGGCCGAGCAGCGACGGCGACCGCCACGTGCTCGTCCTGGACACCGACGATCAGATCCTGTACGAGCTCTACGATGCCTGGCCGCAGCCCGACGGGAGCTGGCAGGCCGGTTCGGGGGCCGTCTTTCATCTGGATAGCAACGCGTTGCGGCCCGCCGGCTGGACGTCGGCCGACGCCGCCGGCCTGCCCATCCTGCCCGGCCTCGTGCGCTACGACGAAGCGGTCACCGACGGCGCCATCCTCCACGCCCTGCGCTTCACGGTGGCGCGCACGCAGAAGGCCTACGTCTACCCGGCCACGCACTACGCCAGCGACTCGACCGACCCGAACCTCCCGCCCATGGGCCTGCGCGTGCGCCTTAAGGCCTCCTTCGACATCGCGGGCTTCTCGCCCGAGGTGCGGGTGATCCTGCAGGCGCTCAAGACCTACGGCATGATGGTCGCCGACAACGGCTCGAACTGGTATGTCTCGGGCGCTCCCGACCCCCGCTGGAGCGACGACGACCTGCACGAACTCTCGCAGGTGAAGGGCAGCGACTTCGAGGTCGTCGACAGCCGCTACCTGCAGCCCGACGCGATCATCGTGCAGGCCGGCGGCGAGGCCGCGCTGCGCGAAGGACAGACCTTCACGCGCGAGGGTTCGTTCGTCGACAACGGCACGGGCGCGACGCAGTGGACGGCCACCGTCGACTACGGCTGCGGCCAGGGCGCGCAGCCGCTTACCCTCGCCGGCGACCACTCGTTCGGCCTGGCGCACCGCTACGCGGTCGCCGGCTCCTACGTCGCGAAGGTGACGGTCACGGCGCAGGGCGGCACAGGCGTCACGGCGACGACGCGCTTTGCCGTGGCCGTGCGCGACGTGGCGCCTCGCGTGGCGGTTTTGCGCAAGGCCACCGTCCGCCGCGGCGTGACCTTCAGTCGCCGGGTCGTGTTCACCGACCCCGGCGCCGACAAATGGCGCGCCGTGGTCACCTGGGGCGACGGCACCGCCGCGACCCGTCGCTCGGTCGGCCATGCCCACACCTTCGTCGTCAGGCACGTCTTTCGCCGCGACGGCGTGTTCATCGTCGCGGTACGCGTGTTCGACCGCCACGGCGGCTCCGGCGTGAGGCGCTTCAAGGTGACGGTGCGCGGCTGAGCAAGGCGCGCTGCGGGTTGGACGGTGCGCGGTCGGAACACCGCGCGGTCGGACCACCGCGCGCGGGCCGTGGCTACATGCGCGAGGGGGCGCGGTCGCGCGCGGCGCCGGTGAGCTCGTCGCGCAGCACGCGGGCGAGCGCCGACAGTCCGGCGCACTCGGGCCGCGCCGCCGCCATGGCGGCAAACTCGCGGTCGAGCACGCCCATGGTCACGACGTCGCGCTGCTCCCCCTCGAAGAACGCGCTCTCGCGCTCGCGGCCCTCTTCGACGAACCCGCAGGCACGCAGGCAGGCCAGCGCCCGCTCGTTGAAGTCGAGCACGCGGGCGCTCACCCGGTGCAGGCCGAGGACGGCAAAGCCGTAGGTGAGCACGAGCCGGGTCGCCTCGGTACCGAGCCCGTGGCCCACCAGGTCGTGCGACAGGAGCGTCACGGCGTAGCGCGCTCGCCGCTCGTCGGGCTCCACGGCGAACAGCCGCGCGAGGCCGACCAGACGGGCGCCCTCCTCGACCACCCAGCCTTGCGTCCTGCCGGGCCCGGTGAGTCGCGCCAGGGAGCGGCGTGCCTCGTCTGTGGTCAGGCCGCGGCGCGTGAGGCGGTCGGTGCCGAAGAAGCGCTCGATCGCCGGGTCGACGCCCAGACGGGCGATCACCCCCGTGTCCGACGGGACGGGCGGCCGCAGCGTCAGACTCGGACCGCGCAGCACAGGCACGACATCGGGCAGGGAGATGCCGATCGGCGTCATGGGCGACCGGGCACGCGGGCGCCGATCGGCGCCACGAGCGACCGCAGAAAGGGCGGGCCGGGAGGCGTCAACGGTGACCCGACCGGCTCAGAATCCCCCGGGGCCGAGGTACGCCTCGAGGCTGGCGGCGGGGTCTTCGTAGATGGTCCAGAACTTCTTGACCGGGCTCAGGTTCTTCCAGTAGCCCTTGCTGCCCTTGGGCGTGATGAGGATGTCGCCCGGGCCGGCCACGACGCGGTTGCCGTCGTCGTCGGTCACCTCGACCTCGCCCTCGAGGATGTAGGCGATCTCATGATAGGGCCGCTCGAAGTAGCGTCGCTGTACGTCGCGCTGCCACAGGCCGCAGCTGAAGCGCTCGTCGGTCGAGGCCGCGGCGACACACTCGCTGCCGGGCGGATCGTGCTCCTCGGGGCCCACCAAGGCCTCTTCCCAGCGGACATCTTCGGGCCTGATGACACGGATCTTCGTGGACCGCTCGTCGGCGCACATCGCGATGACCTCCTGGGGCTCGTCGGCCTGGCAGGCCAAGCTTACAGCAGCCCGAGACGCCAACCTACAGAGAGCCGAGCCCGCTTCCTGCCGCAGCCGAGATCGCTTCCAGCAGCAGCCGAGGCGCTTCCTGTCGCAGCCGAGACCCCGACGGCCGGCCCGCATTCAGGTGAAGGCCGATCGGGTGGGCAGGTAGAATCGGACTGCAGGACTCATATCCGGGAATGGCCGCCGGGCGGGCCGGCTTAAGCCGGCCCGCCCGGCGGCCACGAGCGAAGCGAGGCATCGTGAACGTCGAACGCACCGTCCTCGAAGAACAGGTCGTGACCGAGGTGAGGGCGCGTCGCGATGAGCTGTGCGACCTCGTCGCCCAGCTCGTCGCTCTCGACACGACAGCGCGCGAGCCGGGCGACCCGCCGCGCGCCGAAGCCGAGCTGCAGGGGCTGCTGGCGGGCCGGCTGACCGCGCTCGGCGCCGGCACCGACCTGTGGGAGCCCGAGCCTACCGGCAAGGGCAACCGGTTCGTGCCCGACGACCTCGACTTCGTCGGTCGACCGCAGCTCGCCGCCACGCTGGCGGGCGCCGGCGGCGGTCGTAGTCTGCTGTTGAACGGCCACATCGACGCCGTCGACGTCGAGCCGCGCGAGCAGTGGACGAGCGACCCGTTCGTGGTCGCCGAGCGCGACGGACGGCTCTACGGTCGCGGCGTGAACGACATGAAGGGCGGTGTCGCCGCTCTGGTCGTGGCTCTCGAGGCCTTGCGGGCGGCGGGCGTGGCGTTGCGCGGCGACATCGTCTTCTGCACCGTGACCGACGAAGAGTCGAGCGGCGCCGGCGGCCGAGCCGCCGTGGCCCACGGCGTGCGGGCCGACGCCGGTCTCTGTGCCGAAGCCACCGACTTCGACGCCTGGGTTGCCTGCCGCGGCACGGTCACCCCGACGATCACGGTCGCGGGCCGCGCCGGTCACGCCGAGATGCCGCAGCCGCACTGGAGCGACGGCGGCGCCGTCAACGCCATCGAGAAGATGGTGCCCGTGCTCGAGGGTGTGCGCGGGCTGCGCGAGGACTGGCGCACGCGTACAGACCACCGCCACCCGCTGCTCGCGCCCGGCGACATCGTGCCGGTGCTGATCGGCGGCGGCACGTGGATCGTCACCTACCCGCACTCCTGCGCGCTGACCTGTGACATCACCTATCTGCCCGGGCACGTCGACGCGGAGGGCACCGGGCGGCGCGTCGAGGCCGAGGTCGAGAGCCGGCTGCGGGCGGCGGTGGCCGCCGATCCGTGGTTCGCCGAGCACCCGCTGCGCATCGAGTGGAGCGACGACGTGGTGCCGGCCGAGATCCCCGGCGACCACCCGCTGGTCGAGCTGGCGCTCGGTGTGGCGCGCTCGTTTGGTCACGCCGGCCGGGTCGCCGGGCTCGACTCGTGGCACGACGCCGCCAGCTTCACGCGCGCCGGCACGCCCTGCTTCTCGTTCGGTCCCGACGGCATCGGCAGCGCCCACGCCGTCGACGAGAGCCTCACGATCGACGGCTTGGTCGACTTCTGCGCGGCGGCGGCGGTCACCGCGATGCGCTGGTGCGGTGTGGCCCCGTGAGTGCTGCGGCGCGGGCCGGTAACGGCCCCTCGAATGAGCTGGAACGGCTGGTCGTCGAGTCGGTACGGGCACGGCGCGGCGAGCTCGTGAGCCTGACGAATGCGCTCATTGCGCTCGATACGACCGCTCGTGACGCCGGCGAACCTCCTCGCGACGAGGAGCGGCTGCAGCGCCTGCTGGCGGGGCGGCTCGCCGCCCTGGGCGCCGAGATCGACTTGTGGGAGCCGGCGCCGACGGGCGCCGGCGGCCAGTTCGTGCCGCCCGGCCTCGACTTCGTCGGACGGCCGCAGCTCGTCGCCCGCCTGGCGGGCGCGGACGGCCGGCGCGCCCACGACGTTGGCGATCCGGACTGCTCCGGCGATCCGGGTGGCTCCGGCGAGGCCGCCGGGGCCGCACCGCGCAGCCTGCTGCTCACCGGCCACATCGACGCCGTCAGTGTCGAGCCGCGCGAACAGTGGACGAGCGACCCGTTCGTGGCGACCGAGCGTGACGGGTTTCTGTTCGGGCGCGGCGCCAACGACATGAAGGGCGGTCTTGCTGCCCTGGTCGTCGCCCTCGAGGCGCTACGCGCCGCCGGCGTGACGCTCGCTGGCGAGGTCGTCTTCGCGGCGGTCACCGACGAGGAGTCGTCGGGCATGGGGAGCTGGTCGGTTGTGGAGCGCTTTCGCGAACGCGGCCTGCATCCCAGCGCCGGGCTGTGCGCCGAGCCCACCGAGTTCGAGGCCTGGGTCGCCTGTCGCGGCATCCTCAAGCCTCGGCTGACGATCTCCGGCCGCGCAGGCCACTCGCAGGAGCCTCAGCCGGACTGGCGTGAGGGCGGCGCCGTCAACGCCATCGACAAGCTCGTACCGGTGCTCACCGAGGTGCGGCGCCTCAACGAGGACTGGCGCCTGCGCTCCGATCAGCGACACCCCTTCCTTTCGGCGGGCGACATCGTGCCCGTGCTGGTCGACGGCGGCACCTGGGACGTCACCTATCCCGCCTTCTGTCACCTGACGCTCGACTGCCACTACCTGCCCGCGCACTGGCACGAGAGCCTCGGCGCCGAGCCGGTCAAGGCCGAGATCCGCGGCCGCATCGACGCCGCGGCGGCGGCCGATCCCTGGCTCGCCGAGCACCCGATCGCCTGGCAGTGGGAGTGGGAGGTGCCGCCGGCCGAGATACCGGCCGAACACCCGCTCGTGACGACCGTGCTGGACACGGCTGCCGCCCTCGGGCACCCATCGCACCCGGGCGGCCTCGACTCGTGGCACGATGCCGCCACGTTCACGCTGCACGGCGGCGTGCCGACCTTCTCGTACGGCCCGCGCGGCATGAACACAGCCCACGCCGTGAACGAGTGCGTCTCGATCGACGAGCTGGTCGACACGGCGGCGATCGTCGCCGTGGCCGCCCTGCGCTGGTGCGGTGTGAGGACGGAGAGGTAGAGCGGTCCGGTCTCAACGGCCGGTCCCGGAAGAAGGAGATCAGATGTTCCAGGGTCTGGCAGGCAAGGTGGCGCTCGTGACCGGCGGCTCGTCGGGGCTCGGCGAGGCGATCGCCTGCCGCCTGGCGGCCGAGGGCGCCTCGGTGGTCGTCGGCGGTCGCGACGAGAAACGGACCCGCGCCGTGGCGGGCGCGGCCCTGGCGCAGGCCCGGCAGGCCGGTCACCGCGAGGTCGAGACGGCGGTCGCGTTCGGCGACGTCGCACTTGTCGCCGACTGCGATCGCATGGTGGCCGAGGCCATCGCCGTGCAGGGCCGTCTCGACGTGCTGGTCAACTCGGCCGGCATCTGGATGGAAAAGCCCATCACGGCCATGACCGAGACCGACTACGATCTCCTCATGGACTGCAACCTCAAGGGCACCTACTTCATGTGTCGCGCGGCGCTGGCCCACATGACGGCTCGTCGCGGCGGCGTGATCGTGAACATCGCCAGCGACTCCGGCTTGCACGGCGAGCCGGCCGCCGCCGCCTACGCGGCCTCCAAGGCGGGCGTGATCCTGCTCACCCGCACGCTCGCCAGAGATCACGGTCCCGACGGTATCCGGGTCTGCAGCGTCTCGCCGTCGGTCTTCGACACGCCCATGACGGCCAAGGCGATAGCCGAGGCCGACGACCCTGCGGCCTACGCCTCGTGGCAGGCCGACGGCTACCCGCTGGGGCGCATCGGACAGCCCGCAGAGCTCGCCTCGGTCGTGGCCTTTCTGGCCAGCGACGAGGCGAGCTTCGTGACCGGTCGCACGTGGGTCGTGGATGGAGGATTCACCACATAGCGGTGTGCGGGACGGTGTCGTTTAGTTGCAACTTGCAACAAAACGACACCGTCCCAATCGATAGACCCACCGTCCCGGACTCTCCGGCCCGCTGCGCGCGGCGGGGCCCGAGTGGGTCGACCGCTCCACGGTCGCGGTGAGAGGATGGGGCCATGAACGTGACGCCCCGCAAAGCCCTCATCGTGACGCCCCGCAAAGCCCTCATCGCCGACCTCGCGCTCTTTTCGGTGGCCATCTTCTGGGGCTTCAACTTCGTCGTTATCAAGTACGTCACCAAACAGACGACCGCTGCCGTCAGCCCCATCGCCGAGAGCGTCGTCGCCGGCACGATGGTCTACCTGCTGTTCCGCTACGTCCTGGCGACGGTGATCTTCTCGCTGATCCAGCCACGTGCGCTGCTCAAGGCCACGCGCTCCCAGTGGCGCATGGGCGGCCTGCTCGGGGTGTTCTACCTCACCGCGCTGGTCGTGCAGACGGTCGGCCTGCAATACACGACACCCGGCAAGTCGGGCTTCATCACCGGCCTCAGCGTGGCGATGGTCCCGTTCCTGTACTGGGCGGTGGCCAGGCGCTCGCCGGGCTGGTTCCAGGTGCTGGGCGCCTGCGTGGCGACCGCCGGCCTGGGGTTTCTGTCGTTGCGCGGCAATCTGACGGTGAGCTGGGGCGACGCACTCACCCTGCTGGGCGCCCTGCTCTACGGCCTGCACATCATGACGACCGGCTTCTTTGCCCCCAAGGTGCCGCCCTCGACGCTCGCCGTGACGCAGATGGCCGTCTCCACCGTGCTGCTCGTGCTCGTCACGCCGTTCGTCGCTCACATCACGCTGGCGCTCGGCTGGGAAGCCTGGGCGGCGATCCTGTGGACGGCGCTTTCGGGCACCATCTACGCGTTCTTCATCCAGTCCTGGGCACAGCGCTACACGACCTCGACCCACGCTGCCGTGCTGCTCTGCTTCGAGAGCGTGTTCGCTGCCGTGTCGGGCGTGATCTTCGGCATGGACACCGTAACCTGGCGCATGATCACCGGCGCCTCGCTGATCTTCACGGGCATGCTGATCATCGAGCTGCTGCCGGGCGGCGAGCGACGCAACGAAGCGCCCGCCGAGGCGCTGGTGCCGGTCGAGCCGCCCCCGCGCTGACCGGCTCGGGAGCCCGCCGAGGGCGCCGCGCGTTCCCACACTCCGGCTCCACGCGTTCTCACATCACGCCGCCGATGCGGGATAATGGGACCCATGCCGGAGAGACCTTACGAAGACGTGCGCATCGAGGGGCACCTGATCGACTCGCTCATGGTCCCCCAGATCATGGACGACGTCATGGACCTCGAAGGCGAGTTCGAGATCCTGTCGTTCGACGTGGGGCGCACCAAGACCGATATCTCGACGGCGGTGTTTCGCATCTACGGGCGCGACCGCGCCCACCTCGAGGAGCTCCTCACCGCGGTCCAGGAGCACGGCGCCGTGGCGGTGGCGCCCGAAGACGCCGTGCTGGCTCCGGCGCCGGCCGACGGCGTGTTTCCCGACGACTTCTACTCGACGACCAACCTCGAGACCTTTGTGCGTATCGCCGGCGAGTGGGTGCGCGTTGGCCAGCCCGAGATGGACTGCGGCGTGCGGGTGACGGAGCACGGCGACGTCGGCGCCGGCGAGCCCGCTGCGGCCGGGGTCGCCGCCTCGACCGCCGGCGAGTCCGGCGCCTCCGGCGCCATCCGCGCCGAGACGGTACCGCTCAGCGACGTACGTGCCGGCGAGAGCTATGTGGTAGGTCATCACGGCATCAGGGTTCTGCCCCTGCAGCGCCCCCGCGAAAGCCAGCCCTTCGAGTTCATGGCCTCGGCGGTCAGCAGCGAGAAGCCAAAGGCGCAGATAGTCCACGAGGTGGCGCGCCTGCTGCGCCGCGTGCGCGACGAGGGTCGCCTGACGATCGCCGTGGTCGGTCCGGCCGTGGTCCACACCGGTTCGGCGGCGCAACTGGCGCGCCTGATCCGCGCCGGCTACGTCGGCGCCCTGTTCGGCGGCAACGCGGTCGCCACCCACGACATCGAATCGAACCTGTACGGCACCTCGCTCGGCATCGACATGGAGAGCGGCATGCCGGTGCCCGGCGGTCACGAGCATCACCTGCGCGCGATCAACACCATCCGGCGCTGTGGCAGCATCGCGGCGGCGATCGACCAGGGCCTGCTCACGGGCGGCCTGATGCACACCCTGGTGACCACCGGTACACCCTTCGTGCTGGCCGGTTCGATCCGCGACGACGGGCCGCTGCCCGAGGTGATCACCGATGTCCTCGAGGCCCAGCGCGTGATGCGCGCCTACGCTCAGCGGGCCGGCGCCTGCCTGATGCTGTCGACCATGCTGCACTCGATCGCCACCGGCAACCTGCTGCCCGCCTCGGTCCACGCGGTCTGCGTCGACATCAACCCGGCGGTGGTCACCAAGCTCGCCGACCGCGGCAGCTTTCAGACGATCGGCGTGGTCACCGACGTCGGCCTCTTCGTCGAGCAGCTCGCCGACGAGCTCGAGGACGGCCCGCGCCGGTAGGGCTCCTGCGGCCCTCTAGAGATACTCCTCGCGCAGGGCGACCTTGTTGATCTTGCCGATGCCCGTGCGCTCGATCGATTCGACGAAGCGGCTCACAGTAAGGACCGCTTCGCGCGGCAGCACGCCGGCGGCGATGAAGCTCTTCACATGGGTGTGCAGCTCGCGAGCCGTGACCTCGTGGCCGGGTCTCACCATGATCAGACCGAGAGGCACCTCGCCCCACTTGTCGTCGGGCTGGGCGATGACCGCCGCGTCGGCGACCGCCGGGTGCGACGAGAGGATATCCTCGAGCTCGAGCGACGACAGCCACTCGCCGCCGACCTTGATGATGTCCTTGGCCCTGTCGGTGATGCGCACCGAGTCGTGCTCGTCCCAGGCGGCGATGTCCTGCGTGTGCAGCCAGCCGTCTTCCCACAGTTTCTCGGAGTTGGCGTGGTCCTTGTGGTAGCCCTGTGTGAGCCACGGGGCGCGCACGACGATCTCGCCGGTCGCTTTGTCGTCGTGCGGCACCTCGTCGCCCTTCTCGTCGACGATCTTCAGGTCGACGAGCGCGATGGGGGTGCCGGTGCGCGTCCGCAGGGCGGCCTGCTCCTCGGGCGGGAGCTCGCATTGGGCCTTCGTCAGGTCGGAGATCGTGAGCACGGGACACGTCTCGGAAAGCCCGTAGCCCACGACGACGTCGACGCCGCGCCTGAGAGCCGCCAGCGCGGTCGACCTGGGCAGCGCCGCGCCGCCGATGATCACCTTCCAGCTCGAGAGGTCGACCGCGGTGGTGGCCGGATTGGTGACCAGCATGTTCAGGATCGACGGGACGCAGTGCGAGAACGTGACCCTCTCAGTGACGAGCAGCTTGAGCAGCACGTCGGGCACGTACTTGCCGGGATAGACCTGTTTGATGCCCAGCATGGTCGCGATGTAGGGGATGCCCCAGGCGTGCACGTGGAACATGGGCGTCAGCGGCATGTAGACGTCTTCGCGCGATAGGTGACAGGCGCGCGCCGAGCAGATGGTGGCGGCGGCGCCCAGGGTGTGCAGGACGATCTGGCGATGGCTGAAGCTGACGCCCTTGGGCAGGCCGGTCGTGCCGGTCGAGTAGAAGGTGGTGGCTCTCGTGTTCTCGTCGAAGTCGGGAAACTCGACCATGGGTGAGGCGGCCGCGAGCAGCGACTCGTAGTCGCCGGCGAACGACAGGGGCGTCTCGGGAGCGCCGTCGTCGGTCATAAGGACGAACTGGTTGACCGTGTCGATGCGGCCCTTGACGTTCTCTATGAGGGGCAGGAACTCGGCGTTGATCAGCAGGACGTCGTCTTCGGCATGGTCGATGGTGTAGACGAGCTGTTCGGGCGAGAGGCGTACGTTCACGGTGTGCAGCACGGCGCCGATCATGGGGATGGCGTAGAAACACTCGAGGTAGCGGTGGCTGTCCCAGTCGAGCACGCCGACCGTGTCGCCCGGCTTGACGCCGAGTCCGACGAGCGCGGCGGCGAGCCGTCCGACGCGCTCGCGGAACGATCGATAGGTCAGGCGGACCTGACCCCGGTAGGTGATCTCCTGTTCGGGGTTGTTCGCCAGCGGCGTCGCGAACAGATGCTTGATGGTGAGCGGAAAGTCGAAGGCCGACTCGGTGCGCCAGATCAGATCGTCCATATCTCCTCCCGGTCTCCCTCCCGAAAGCTGGAACGCACCTTACGCGATTCACGTGGCCGCGGCCAGTGCGCCTTGCGGAGCGTGCCGGTCGCCGTGAGCAGGCCGGTATAATCGGGACTGGACGAGCCCGCGAGAAACAGCGGCTCCGCAGTGATCCGAACGAAAAGCACCCGACGGGAGTCACGACCCATGAAGGCACGTACTATCTGCGACAACGTCTATCTCATCGGCCACGTCGACTGGGACCGGCGCCTGTTCGACGCGCTCATCCCGCTGCCCCACGGCACGAGCTACAACGCCTACTTCGTGCGCGGCAGCGAGAAGAACGCGCTGCTCGACACTGTCGATCCCGCCACCTGGGCCACGCTGGCCGGTCAGCTCGACGAGCTGCCGGCGCCCGACTATCTGGTCATCCATCACGTCGAGCAGGATCATTCGGGCTCGACCCCCATGCTGCTCGAGCGGTTCCCCGAGCTCGTCATCGTCTGCAACGCGAAGGCCAAGGCGATGCTGCTCGATCACTTGGACATCGAAGACGAGCGCTTTCAGGTCGTCGAAGACGGCGAGACGCTCTCACTCGGCGACAAGACTCTGACCTTCGTGTTCACGCCCTGGGTGCATTGGCCCGAGACCATGAGCACCTGGCTCGCCGAAGACAAGGTCCTCTTCAGCTGCGACTTCTTCGGCTCGCACCTGGCAACGAGCGACCTGTTCGCCGACCGCCACGAGGTCTACGACGGCGCCAAGCGCTACTACGCCGAGATCATGATGCCGTTCGGCCCGCAGGTGCTGAAGAACATCGACAAGGTCACGCAGTACCCCATCAAGTACATCGGGCCCAGCCACGGCCCGGTCTACGACGACCCGCAGTTCATCATCGACGCCTACCGCGACTGGGCCGGCGGCGAGCCGCAGAACATCGTCTGCCTGCCCTTCGTCTCGATGCACGAGAGCACGCGCCTCATGGTGAACCACCTGACAGTGGCCCTGACCGACCGCGGCGTCACGGTCGAGCGCTTCGACCTGACCACCCTCGACGCCGGCGAGCTGGCCACCTCGCTGGTCCACGCCGGCACGATCGTGCTGGGCACGCCGACCGTGCTCACCGGGCCGCATCCGCTGGCCGCCAACGCGGCCTTCCTTGCCAACGCGCTGCGACCGCGCACCAAGTTCGCCACCGTGATCGGCTCGTACGGCTGGGCCGGCAAGACGGTCGAATCGATCCAGGAGCTCATGGGCCGCATGAAGGTCGAGTTCCTCGAGCCGGTGATGGCCAAGGGCCTGCCGCGCACCGCCGACTACGAGGCGCTCGACCGGCTCGCCGACACGATCGCCGAGAAGCACCGCGACCTGGCCCAGCGGCGCTTCGCCGACAGTCTCGTCTGCCGGCCGGCGGTCTGCTGACCCGCCGCCGGCCGACCCGCCGGCCCGCAGCTCGTCGTCCGCCCACACGTAGCTGCTGCCTGCCCACGCGCAGATCGCTTGGGTGGCTCAGGTAGACTACCGCCGTGCTCACCATCCTCGTCGGTCTGTCGTCTGCCTTCTCCTACGCTGCGAGCGACCTGTTCTCGCAGCGCGTCACGCGAGCGGCGCGAGCGCTCACGCAGGTCGCCTGGGTGCTCATCACCGGCGCCGTCATCATCGTGCCCATCGCCTTGCTGGTCGACGGTCTGCCGGCCGGTGACGCCCAGTGGCGGGCCGCCGGCGCCGCGGCTCTCGCCGGGGTCGCCTACTTCGGCGCCTTCCTGTGTCTGCTGCGGGCATTGCATTCCGGCGACCTGGGACTGGTGTCGGCGCTGAACGCTCTGCAGGGCGCCTACGCCGCGGTCGTCTTCGTCCTGCTCGGGCAGCGTCTCACGCCGCTGCTCGGCGTGGCGCTTCTGCTCTGCGCCACGGGTGGCGTGCTCGCTTCGTTCGAGAATCGCGCGAAGACCGCCAGGGGTGTGCCGTGGGCCGTCGCGTCGGGCCTTCTGTTCGCCTGCGTGATGGTCCTCTACAGCTACGCGCACGCCATAAGCTGGCTCTCGCAAGCGGCGATCTCGCGCTCGGTCTCCCTGCTGATCGCCGTGCCCGCCGCGCTGCTCACCGGCGGGTTCGGGCTGCCTCGCGCGCTGCGCGGGACGGCGGTCGGCGCGGGTGTGCTGGAGCTCGGCGGCCTGGTGTGCTTCACCCTCGCCCTGGCCATGGGCCCGCTCACGGTGGCCGCCATCACCTCGACACAGTTCGGCACGTTCGCTGTGATCCTCGGCGTCGTGCTCCTGCACGAACGGCCGCGCCGCCATCAGTGGGTGGGGCTCGCCTGCACGCTGGTCGGTGTCACCCTCCTGGCCGTGGCCGTGTAGAGTGCTGGGATGAGCGATTTCTTCAACGACGAGCGGCGCCCCGGCGAACCCGGTCAGCGCATGGTGAGGCGCGAAGAGTCGCGCCGGCGCACGCGCCGGCGCCGCATCTTCGCGCTGACCGCGCTGGCGCTCGTCGTGGCCGCCGCCGTGGCCCTGGCTGTGCTGAAGCCCTGGCGCGACGCCGGGACGGCGGGCCGTCCGGCCGGCTCGCAGTCACTCACGGCCGGCGGGCCGTCCGGCTCCCCAAGCCCCGCCGGCTCGAACATGGCGAGCACCGGCGGAACGGCTCGGCCTTCGACGACGGGTCACCTTTCGACTTCGACTTCGTCCAGCGCCGGACCGGGCTCGAGCTCCGCGCCGACGCCGAGCCCCTCGCAGATCGCCGCCGCCCCTCCGATCGTGCAGGACCTGGTCCCCTACGGTCCGCGGCGCAAGGCCGAGATGGCCGCCTACAGTCAACGCCACTACGGTCAGGACACCTGGGTGCTGCATCCGCAGGCGATCGTCCTGCATTACACCGCGACGTCCACCTACGCCGCGGCGCACAACGCGTTCGCGTCCAACGCCCCCGCCCTGGGCGAGCTGCCGGGAGTCGCGGCCCATTTCGTGATCGACGAGAACGGCACGATCTACCAGCAGGTGCCGCTCGACGTACGCTGCCGGCACGCGATCGGTCTCGATTGGTGCGCCATCGGTATCGAGTTCGTCCAGCCGGCCGGCTCGGGACCGGCGTGGGCGATCGCCCAGATCTTCGCGCGCACCCGCCAGCTCGACGCCGGATTGCGCCTGGTCGCCTGGCTGGAGGCGGCCTACGGCATAGACGCTTCGAACGTCATCGGCCACGCCATGGCCAACGACTCGCCGCTGTTCAAGGACCTGCTCGGCTGGCGCAACGACCACCAAGACTGGAACGCGGCCGCTGTGGCCCGCTTCAAGCAGGCGATGGTGAGCGCCGAATAGACTCACCGGCGGCGGCCGGCCGCAGTGCCTGCGCATGGCCGCGTCCGGCCGCGCCTGAGCAGCAGCGCCGGACCTCGACCGTCAATGACTTCGTTGTTGCCGCTCAGGCTGGCGTGACCTTCGTCGCTCGCCTAGTGACCCTCGTGAAGGGCCAGCAGGTCGGCGTAGACCGCGTAGGCGGTCTGCTCGGGCAGGGCATCGCGCTCTGCGATCTGGACCGTGCCCATGTGATCGGTGTGCAGGAGCACCGCGAGGGTCGAGCCGCCGGCGCTGAAGAGCGGGTGGTCCGCCGCGAGCTCGGTGAGGCGCACGGCGGCCCGTACACGTGGCGCGCCCGGCGCCCGCGGCCCTCCCGGGCGCGGCCCCTCGTCTTGTGGGTCCATCGTCGCGGAGCACACCACCCGCAACCTGCGTCCGGCGGCGCGCGTCGTGGCGACGCGCTCGGGGGTGACCTCGCGGACGCTGTCTTTGGGCACGTCGTCGGGGGTCATACCGGCTGCCATGAGGACGTTGGCCAGGGCGGCCGTCTTGGCGGCGGCGTCGTGGCCGTCGATGTCGTGGCTGGGGTCGGTCTCGGCATAGCCTTCTCTCTGGACCTGGGCGAGGGCGTCGGCGAAGCCGACGCCCTCGCCCATCGCGTCGAGGATGTAGTTGGTGGTCGAGTTGAAGACGGCGTCGAAGCCGAGCAGGCGGCAGCCCGGCAGGCACGAGCGAAACAGGCTGAAGACCGGGCAACCGTCCATCACGGTGCCCTCGAAGAGCAGGCGCCGCCCGCGGGAGGCCGCCAGGTCGGCCAGCCGCCGGTAGTCCCAGGCGATGGGCCCCTTGTTGACCGTGATCGCGTCGAGGCCGTGGGCGAAGCCGGCCTCGAGGTGAGCGATCGCCGCGCGCCCGCCGTACGGGTCGAGAGGCGTCGCCTCGACAAGAAGGTCGGCGCCGCTCGCGGCGATCAGATCGGTCCCCGCGGCGGCCGCATCGGGAAAGCTCCAGCCCGCATTCGCACTCGCACTCGCACTCGCGCTCGCGATCGGCCTCGCGCCCGCGTCCGGCCCCGCGCCCGCTCCGGCTCGAACGAGATCCAGCACCTGCTGGGCCGTTAGACCGTCGGGGGCAAGCAGGCTGCCGTGCGAGCCGGTGCCCACGGCGCTGAACAGGACCCGCAGGCCGTGGTCGTCTGCGAGCTCGTCGCCTTGGCGGGCGACGAGCTCGCAGAACCGCCGGCCCACGTTGCCGAAGCCCAGAAGGCAGACGGTCCGAGTGACGATCTTGGACATCGCCTACGCGCGCCCGGCGCTGGTCGATCGCCCGGCCCTACCCGACCGCCCGGCGCCGGCCACCCGGTCGACGGCCTCGAGCAGGCGTTCGACCTCGGCGGCGGTCGTGTAGGGCGCGAGGCCGGCTCGCACCAGGCCGCCACGCTCGATCAGGCCCAGCCGCTCGACGAGCCGGATCGCGTAGAAATGCCCGTCCCAGAGGAACAACCCCTCGTCGCCGAGCCGGCGGCAGACCTCTTCGGGGCGCAGGTCGCCGACGGCGAAGGCCACGGTCGAGGTGCGCGGGTAGCCGTCGGGCGGGCCGTAGACGGTCACCCCGGCGATCTGGCGCAAGCCGGTGATCAGGCGATCGGCGAGGGGCTGTTCGTGAGCCTCGCCGGCGACCACACCGGCGACCACATGGCGGCGGCGTCCCTCGAGCCCCTCGAGCCGGGCGCTCAGACGCTCGTCGGCGGCGAGCCGGCGGAGATGGTGGCGTCCCATGTCGGCGATGAAGTCGATCGCCGCGGCGGCGCCGACGATGCCTTCGTGGTTCAGCGTGCCGGTCTCGAACTTGAACGGTGGTTCGCGAAGCTGCGTGCGCAGCCGCAGGGCGCGCACGAGCTCGGCCGCCTCGCGGCGGGCGTAGAGCACGCCGACGTGCGGGGCGAAGAACTTGAAGGCCGAACACAGCAGAAAGTCACAGCCCAGCGCCTCGACGTCGATCACGCCGTGGAGCGCGTAGTGGACCGCATCGATCACGGTCAGCGCACCGACAGAGCGGGCGAGGGCGACGATGCGCGCGACATCACTCACCGTGCCGACCGCGTTGTTCGCCCAGCCCGCGGCAATGATGCGGGTGCGATCGTTCACGATCTCGGCGAACGCGTCCCAGTCGAGCGTGCAGGTCTGGGCGATCACAGGGACCTCGCGCACCACGACGCCGCGCTCCTGGAGTGAGATCCAGGGGCCGCGGTTGGCTTCGTGATCCAACTCGGTGATGACGACCTCGTCGCCCTCTTTGAGGTCGTGGGCGAGGCCGTGGGCGAGCATGAAGTTGAGCGTGGTCGTGTTGGCACCGAAGGCGACGCAGTCCCAGTCGCAACCCAGCAGGTCGCCGAGCGCGTCGCGGGCGTCGGCCAGCAGGTGATCGGTCTCGATGGTGGCCGCGAAGTAGCCGTGCGTGTTCGAGTTGTGGTTGACGAGGTAGTCGGTCACGGCGTCGAGCACGCGCTGTGGCACCTGGGTGCCGCCGGGGCTGTCGAAGTAGGCCACCGGCCGACCGTCGATCACGCGTTGGAGGGCGGGGAACTGGCGGCGGACGTAGGGGACATCGAAGTTCATCGCGTGGCGGCTCCTGTGGGGGTTGCCGGTGGCGGCGAGGACGCCTGCCCGTCGCCGCCACGTCCCAGTCTATCGTGTCGATCAGGGGAGGGTCGGCCCCTGAGCGTCGGCCCGCGCGGCGGGCGCGGGCTCGGCCGTGGGCGCGGGGCCGGTCGCGGGGCCGGTCGCGTCGGCAGAGGGCTGCGTCGGGTCGTCGGCAGGGGGCTGCGTCGGGGCTTCGCTGGGTATGGGCAGAGCGGTCGCGGGAAGCCGCACGCGGAAGCGTGCACCCTCACCGGCGGCCGTCTGCAGGTCGACTGTGCCGCCGTGGGCCTCGGCGATGGCGGCCACGATCGACAGCCCGAGGCCGGCTGTGCCTTCGCCGTGACCACGCGCATCGGGGGGCCGGTAGAAGGGCTCGAAGACGCGAGCCGCGACGTCGCTCGACATGCCGACGCCGTCGTCTGTCACCTCGAGGATGGCCTGGCCGTCGACCGAGCTCGTGCTGACCGTGATCCTGGCCCCGGGCCCGGCGTGCTGCAGGGCGTTCATGACGAGGTTGGTGACGACTTGGCGCAGCCGGCTGTCGTCGCCGAGAACGCCGACCGACCCGGCCTGCAGCAGCTCGACATCGCGCTCGGGGGCGAGGAGCCGGGCGTCGGCCACGGCGTCGGCGGCGACCAGGGTCAGATCGACCGGCTCGAGATCGAGCGCGCGACCTTCGTCCAAGCGGGCCAGCAAGAGGAGCTCTTCGACCAGCACGCCCATGCGGGCCGCCTCCTGCTCGATACGCCGCATGGCCAGGTCCAAGTCTTCGGGGTGTTCCTTCGCGCCGCGGCGAAACAGCTCGGCATAGCCGCGGACGGATGAGAGCGGCGTGCGCAGCTCGTGCGACGCCTGGGCGAGGAAGCGCCGCAGGGCGTTCTCGGAGTTGCGGCTGCGGGTGAAGGCCTCTTCGATCTGGGCGAGCATGGCATTCAAGGCGAGTCCCAGCCGGCCCACCTCGGTGCGCGTGTCGGCGCGCTCGACGCGGCGCGTCAGGTCGCCGGCGGCGATCGCGCCGGCGGTGGCCGCCATGTCGTCGAGCGGGCGCAGTTCGCGGCGCACGATCCACCAGGCCAGCAAAGCCAGACCGAACAGGACGGTCAGGGTGACGATCGCCTCGACGAGCAGCAGGCGGTGCTGCGTCTGGGTCACTTCGGTCAAGGGGATGGCGGCGATCAGCGTGTAGGAAGAGCCGCCGTACTGCGTGGCGAGCGCCCGGAACCGCAGTGACGAATGGCCTGAGGCCGGCAGCGTGAGCGTTGCCCGGCCACCGGCGGCGGCAGTGGTCGACGTCAGGCGGGCGGGTAGCAGCGGCACCGGCCACGCGCCGCCGCCGTAGCTGAAGGTGACCTGAGCGAGGATCTGGCCGGCGCTGTTGATGAGGCAGCCATAGGTACCCGGCGGCAGAACGGCGCTCTCGCCGGACGGCGGCACCGGGACGTCGCCGGGCAGCCCTGAGTTCTGGTTCTCGAGGGCGCGGACCACCGGCACCTGGGCCGCCTCGAGCTGCTGGTCGACGCGCTGCAGCAGGAACGACTGCAGCGAGAGGTAGGTCACGCCGTCTGCCACGAGCAGGCCGACGGCGACCAGGCCGACGAGGGCGAGCAGCAGGCGCAGGCGCAGCGACATCGGGTCAGTCCTTCGCGTCTCGCAGGCAGTAGCCGAAACCGCGCACGGTATGGATGAGCGGCGGGCCCGTCGGCTCGAGCTTCTTGCGCAGGTAGCTGATGTAGATCTCGACCACGTTGGCGTCGCCGGCGAAGTCGTAGTTCCACACGTGGTCCAGGATCTGCGCCTTGGACAGCACGCGTCGGCGGTTCAGCGTGAGGTAGCGCAGCAGCTTGTACTCGGTCGCCGTCAGCTCGACCAGCGTGCCGCCGCGGCGCACCTCGTAGGTGTCCTCGTCTATCTCGAGGTCGGAATAGGTCAGGCGCTGGTGGCTGTCGTCGTCGCGGCGCGTGCGCCGCAGGACGGCGCGGATGCGCGCGACCAGCTCCTCGAGGCTGAACGGCTTGGTCATGTAGTCGTCGCCGCCGAGGGTCAGGCCGCGCACCTTGTCGTCGGTGCCGTCGCGGGCGGTGAGAAACAGGACGGGTGTCGAGGGCGACTCGGCCGCGACGCGGCGCGCCACTTCGAAGCCATCCTGGTCGGGCAGCATGATGTCGAGGATGATGAGATCGGGGCGAAAGGCCGGCAGCGCCTGCAGGGCGGCCTTGGCCGTGTGGGCGACCTCGACCTCGAACTGCTCATAGCGCAGCGCGAGGCCGATCAGGTCGGTGAGACTCTCCTCGTCGTCGACGACCAGGATCCTGGGGTGCTCACTCAACGTCCGCCTCCTCGTTGCCCTCGTGGCCCGCGTGGCCCGCGACGCGCGAGCGCCCTGCGGCGGCCTCGCACGACCATCCCATGGCGATTGTAGGGTCATTCCCTGTGGAGATGCTGAGAGTAGTCTGTGGCTCCCGTATGCATCGTCACGCCGCGGGGCAAACCAAGCAGCGATCTCTCGCGGTTGCCGGCGCTGCGCGAGTACCCAACGTGCCGACGGCGGCCGGTCTGGCGTACGATAGCAGCCGCGCGGGAACAAACCCGCCCGGACTCCCACCGTAGAAGGCGGCTCTGCTGGCTCCCATGAACGCGACGAAGACCCTCCTTGGCCATGCCTATCGGGTGCTGTGCCTCGACTGGGCGGCGGCGGCGCCTGACGGCGCCGCCGCCGCCCAGCTCCGCGCCCGTATAGAGCGCCTGACCTCGCTCGGCGTCGACGTGGCGCTGGTGTCGCCCACGGGGATCGACGGGGTCGATCCCCTGCTCGGCGCGCGCCCCGACGTCGAAGGCCGCCTCTTTCTGCTGCTCTCCGACGGCGCCGAGGCGTATGTCTCGGGTCCGGCCGGCCCCCGGCTGATCGATCGCCGCCTGGTGTCGCCCGACGAGGGTGAGAAGCTCGCGCGGGGGGCGGCGGCCGTGTGCGCCGAGCTCGCCGAGCGCGGCATAGCATCGCGTCTTGTCGAGCGCGACCGCTGGCGGCGCATCGTCGTGCTGACGGCGCCCGCGGCCGATGAGGCCATCGATAAGCGTCTGGCCCAGGCCGGTATCGGCGGGCCCGCCGAGCTGGTCGAGCTCGCCACGCGCCTGGCCCACGGCGCCGGCGTGTCGCGGCCTCGCGTCAGCCTGCGCGGCAACCGGCTCGTGTTCGCGCTGACCGACCCATCCGACAGCATGCGCTGGCTGCTGCAGTGGATCGTGCGATACCGCGACTACGATGCCCGCGAGGTGCTCGTGGTGGGCGACGACTTCGGCCCCGATGACCGCCGGGGCGGGGACGCGCGGCGCCTGATGATCCCCGAACTGCACGACGCTTCTTTTGCCGCCGTCGGCGAGGGTGCGGACGGCGCGCCACGTCGCGTACGGCACCTGGGCGGCGGCCGCGACGCCGTGATCGAGCTTCTCGACGAGCAGATCGAGCTGCGCGAGGCGCGGGTCCTGGCGAGCTTCCCGGTACCCAGCGCCGACCCGAGCTGGCTGTTTCAGGTCGACGGCTTCGACCCCTTCCGCGAACGTGAGGTCGAGACCTGGCTCACCGTGGCCAACGGCGAGACCGGCACGCGCGGTTCGCTCGAAGAAGGCTCGCCGGCCTCCACGCCGGCCACCTTCGTCGCGGGCGTCTTCGGCGACGACACGGGCGAGCTGCACATCCGCGAACCCGTGGCGGCGCCCGACTGGCTGTGCCTGCGGCTGCTGGTCGAAGGTATGCCGCTGAACCTGATGAACGGCGAGCTCCTCGAGCACCGCCGGGTGCTCGACATGAGCCAGGGGATCGTCTTTCGCTACTGGCGCCAGCGCGATCGCGTGGGGCGCACGGTGCGCGTGCGCACGGCGCGCTTTGCCTCGCTCGCCGATCGCGCGGTCATGGTCCTGCGGGCCGAAGCGAGCCCCGAAGACTTCTGCGGACGCCTCGTGTGGGAGGCCTGCGTCGGCCTGTCGAACGCCGGCGGCCCGGTCTACGAAGCCTCGCTGACCTCGCTCGACGGCACCGGTTTCGTGGTGCGCACCAAGGGTCGCAAGGGCGGCGGCCACACCCTGGCGGTCTCGACCAAGCCGGCGATCGGCTCGCCGGTGATGCGCTACCTCGAACAGTCGCGTGACGTGATCGGCGGGCGGCTCGACCGCGACGAGCCGGCGACCATCGACCGCATAGCGGTCGTGCGCTCGTCGGCCAGCCGCCCACCGGCGACGAGAAGCGCGCTGGACACCCTCGAACAAGCCGAGCGCGCCGGTTCGACCAGCTTCTGGCACGCCACGTCGAGGCCTGGCGGGAACGCTGGGCCGACACCGCCATCTCGGTCGGCGGCGATCCCAAGGCCGAGCTCGCCCTGCGCTTCTCGAGCTACCACATGATGGCGACGGCCCACCCCGACAAGGAGAGCGTTTCGGTCGGGGCGCGCGGCTTGTCGGGCCTGTCGTACTTCAACCACGTCTTCTGGGACACCGAGATCTTCGTGGTGCCGTTCTTCATCTACACGCACCCCGAGACCGCCCGCACGCTGCTGGCCTACCGCTACCGCAACCTCGACGGCGCCCGCCGGAAGGCCCGCGACATGGGCCATAAGGGGGCGCTGTTTCCCTGGGAGTCGGCCGACAAGGGGGTCGAGACCACGCCGCCGTACGGCATCGGCGCCCACGGCGAGATGATCCCCATCCTCTCGGGCCTGCTCGAGCATCACATATCGGCCGACGTCGGCTGGGCCGCCTGGGAGTACTGGAAGTGCACCGGCGACGACGATTTCCTCGAGCACATGGGCGTCGAGCTGCTGCTCGAGACGGCGCGGTTCTGGGTCTCGCGGGCGAGCCGCGACGAGCTGGGGCGCTACCACATCCCGATGGTCGTGGGCCCCGACGAGTATCACGAGGGCGTCGACGACAACGCCTACACCAACGTGCTGGCGCGCTACAACATCGAGCGTGCCCTCGATGCCTACGCCTGGCTCTCCGAACGCGCTCCCGACAGGGCGGCCGTGCTCGGCGAGCGTCTGGGCCTGACGCCCGCCGAGCTCACGAGCTGGCGTATCGTCGCCGGCGCGCTGGTCGACGGCTTCGATCCGGCCACAGGGCTCTACGAGCAGTTCGACGGCTTCTACGAGATGGACGACGTCGACCCGGCCGCGCTGGCCGCCCGCCCGATGGCGGCCGACCTTCTGCTGGGCCGCGAGGTCACGCTCAAGTCGAAGGTCGTCAAGCAGGCCGACGTCGTCATGCTCTGCCACGTGCTGCCCGACGAGATCCCGCCCGACGTGGCGCTCGCCAACCTGCGCTACTACGAGCCGATCACCAGCCACGGCAGCTCGCTGTCGCCGGGCATCCACGCCGCCCTCGCCGCCCGCCTCGGCGACGTCAGGCTCGCCGTCGAGGCCTTTCGCATGGCCGCCGAAGTCGATCTCTCAGACAACATGGGCAACGCGGCGCGCGGCCTGCACATGGCGACCATGGGCGGCTTGTGGCAGGCGGCGGTGATGGGTTTCGGCGGCGTGCGGCGCCACGATGAGGCTCTCGTGCTCGACCCGCACCTGCCCGAAGACTGGACCTCGCTGTCGTTTGCGCTACGCTTTCGGGGCGCGCGGCTGCGTGTCAGTGTTCGCCCGGGCGAGCTCGACGTCACGATAGTCGACGTGCCGGCGACGGTGGTCATCGGTCGCCGTACGCGCCGCCTCGAAGCGGGCGAGCATCGTTTTCGCCGCCGCCGGGGCGTCTGGGAGGAGGAGCGATGAACCTGCTGGTCGCACTCGACCTTGGACCCGACGGCAAGGAGCTGCTGACCTCGGCGCGGGTGCTCGCCCACGCCAGCGGCTGGCCGCTGCGCGGCCTGTACGTCAAGCCCTCAGCCGAGGCTCCCGCGCTCGAGCTGCCCGCCCGGCTCACCACCAATACCGAGGTGCGCGAGGCGATCGGCGATCCTGCCGACGAGATCATGGCCGCCGCCACCGACGACGACGTCATCGCCTTCATGGTGCGTGGCGCGGGTGAGGAGGGCGTCGGCCACCAGGCCGACGCCCTCCTCACCCGCGCCACGCAGACCCTGTTCGTCATGCGTCCCGGCATGCGGCCCATCACCGCGCTGCGCCGCATCGTCGTGCCTCTCGAGGGCAGCCCCTCGAGCTCCGCGGCGATGCGCCTGACCGACGAGGTCTTCTGCCGGCCAGGGCGCGAGATCGTCGTTGTGCACGTCGGCACTGCCGACACGCCCGACGAACCCGGCAGCCTGCCGGCTCCGCGCATGGTCGATCAGGAGCAGTACGAGTGGTCGTCGTGGCACGAGGAGTTCACGATGCGCTTCGCCACCTGCCCCGAGGGCGGCAAGCACCGCACGGTCGTGCGCGTAGGCGACCCGCAGGAGGTCATCGTGAGCGAATCCAGGCGCCTGGCCGCCGATCTCATCGTGCTGGCCTGGGGCGGCGTGTTCACCAAGGGTCACTCGACCGTGCTGCGTGGCATCCTGAAAGACGCGCCCTGTCCCCTGCTACTGGTGACCGTGCCCGCAAAAGGCTGAAGACCGGCGCACGCCGAAGTCAGGCACGGGTGTGCCCATTCTTCGACTGCTTGCGGGCAGGCGCCCCGGTTGCTGAGCCGCCTTTCCCGGCCGAGCCGCCCTTACCCGCCGAGCCGCCCCTACCGGCCACTTCGCCCTTGCCGGCCGCGCTTCTGCCCGCCGGCTCCGCCTTGCCGGGCAGCGACCCGCCGCCGGCCGGCACGAGCGACGTCTCGACGGGCTCCCGACCACGCACCAGGACGATGACCGCGACACCGATCGCGACGCTGACGATCGATTCCCACTGCGTCGTCCGCAGGCCCAGAAAGACGACCGGATTGCGGCGGATGAACTCGATCAGAAAGCGCTCGACGCCGGCCAGCACCATGAACCAGCCCCACACATACCAGCCGGGCTGCGGCTTTTTGGCCATGCGATAGAGCACCCAGCAGACGATGAGCATGGTGATCGTCTCCATGGGCGGGGTGGGCCAGACCTTGATGCCCGGAGGGGTCGGCACCGTGCCGTGCGGAAAGGCGATGCCGATGAACGACTTCGTAGGGCTGCCGTAGTCGCCGTCGCCCGAGAGCAGGCAACCGATGCGCCCGACGGCGTAGCCCATGGCGACCGCCGGACCGGCGGCGTTCGCCATGAGGCCCAAAGGCACGTGGCGGAACCGGCTCCACAGAGCGACGCAGATGAAGCCGCCGATGAGGCCGCCGTACCAGGTGAAGCCCGAGCCGCTGAAGGTGTTGTGGAACAGGTCGCCCTTGACGGCCGCCCAGTGCTGGATCAGGTAGTAGATACGCGCTCCGGCGAAGCCGCCGATGCCGGCGACGAACAGCAGCTCGTAGGCGAACTCGAACGACACACCCCGGGTGCGTAGCAGGCGGTAAGCCACATAACAGGCGGCCACGAGCGCAGCCGCGGCCATCACGCCGAAGCTGTAGACGGTGATCGGCCCCAGATGAAAGAAGACCGGGATCATGTGCCGGGCCCCGGGCTCACGCGACGGCCGACCGCACGTGAGCGCGACCGCCGGGGATCTTCAGTCCGGTGCCGAGGGGAGCGGAGATCTGCTGCATGTGAAGCAGTATGACACGTCCCGCGGCGCCCGTGGCGAGCGCCGGGATGCCGTTCGACCAAGCATGGACGGGAATCAGCGTCACCTGAACTTCGCACTACCTTGCCTCTCACACTCTGCGACTCGCGGCGCTCACCTTGTCGCCGCTGTGCCGCCGTTCGTCGCAGATGCTACCCTGAGACCATGCAGGTCCGTCGCGTATTCGGTCGTTCGATCCCTCTGTCGCTGCTCGCGGTGCTCATCGTCGCGCTCGGCGCCCTCTCGGCGTGGGGCTTTGTCGAAGCCTTTCGTGCGCCGTCGCACGGCGCGAGCACCACTTCGTCGGCGCCTTCGCGGCCGACCGTGGGCGCGAGCGACGTGCGGCGCTGGATCGACGCCGCCCTGCCGGCCCTCGAGACGCACCGCGCGGCCGCCTGGCGAGCGGCGCTGCCCGCAAGGGGGAGCGCCGCCCGCCAGGCCCTTCGTGACCTGTACGGCCGTCTGGCGCCGATCCCCTGGAGCGGTCTGCACGCCGTCGTCACACCCAGCGGACAACCCCCGACCTTCGACGTGGAGCTCGTCGGGCGGCCCTACGGAGCCGGGCCGCCCCAGCGCATCGTGGCCGAGCGGCTCCTGGTCGTCGAGCGCGCCGGCGGGCGACTGGTCGCCACCGGCGACCAGTCGCCCGCCGGCATCCGCGACGAGTATCTCATGGCCTTCCGCAGCCCCCGTGCGATCGACGCCCACGGCGCCGTGGTGGTGTTCGACGAAAGCTGGCGGCCGCTCGCCGAGGAGCTCGCCGGCGATATGCCGCGCGCCCGCGCCGACGTCGCCGCCACGCTGGGGGTCACGGGCGATCGGACCATCGTCATCATGCTGTACTCGACTCCCGCCGAGGTCAGCCACTACCTCGGCCAAAACAAGACTCTCGCGAACGAGCGCTTCTTCGCCCGGCTGCCCGACACGACCTCGAGCAAGCGCTGGTGGCCGACCGACGTCGGCGTGCTGGCCTCGGCGCTGACGCCGGCCGACCCGTGGACCGAGCACATGCTGGCCCACGAGGTGACTCACACGCTCACCTGGCGCTGGTTCTACAACACGGCTCACGCCCCGCCGCTACTGCTCGAGGGCTTGGCGACCGCGGTCGAGGGCGCTCGCAGCTATTACCCGCTACGCGTCGAGGTGGCCGCCGGCAATCGCAGCATGCCGCTGCTGGCGACCTTCGCCGACCCCAATCTGTGGACCGGTATGCGCATGGCCCGCGTGACGCTCGCCTACCTCGAGGGCGGCGCGCTCGTGAAGTACGTCCTCTCCCGCTGGGGTCAGACCACGCTCAAGCGCTTCTTCGTCGATGTCGCCGACGGCTCGCTGAGCGGCCCGGCCGTCAAGCAGACGGTCCGCGCCGACCTGGGCGTGTCCTGGGGCAGCTTCTACTCGGGCTGGAAGGCCTACGTGATGACGCTGCAGTAGCGGGCCGGCCGCTCGCTACACGTCGTGCCGGCCTTCGCCGACCAGCACGAAGCCGCTGCCCGACGACTCGATGGGGACGATCCTGCTGCGCTGCAAGCCCGCCTCGCTCGCCAGCCGTTCGACGTCGGTTCGCGTGTAGAAGAAGACGGAGCCTCTGCCCGACAGGCGGTAACGCAGTGTGCGCAGGTGCTCGCGCACGAGCGAATGTCCCGGAAACGAGACGATGACCCTGGCGTTCGTCTGCGCAGCCATCTTGCGCAGGAACGGCGCCGGTTCGGGCAGGTAGTCGAAGACGCCCATGGCGATGCTCACGTCGAAGCTCTCATCGGCATCCGACTTCATGAAGTCTTCGCAACGGAACTCGCAGTGGTCGGCGACCCCCTGAGCGGCCGCCTCCTGCTCGGCGAGGGCCAGCATGTTGGGCGAGAAGTCGACGCCCACCACGCGCCGCGCGCCGCGGCGGGCGAAGTCGGCGGCGTACACGCCCGACCCGCAGCCCACGTCGAGGACGTCCTTGCCCGTGACGGCCCCCGCCGCGGCGAACGTGATGTCGTAGCGCTCGAAGATCGCCTTGCGGAAGACCTGGTTGAAGCGCCGTGAGAACCAGGAGCGGTCGATGCGGTAGATCGCGTCGAAGCTCCGGGCGTCGCGCTCAAAGCGCCGGCGGACCGATTCGTCAGTCGTTGTGCTCATTGCGATGGATCTCTCCCAGGGGAAGGAATCGGTGCGCGGCAAGCAGCGTCTCCCAGCGCTCGCAGACCGACCCGGTGAACAGGTTGTGCAGGACGAGGCGCTTGACGTACATGGCTTGCAGGCGATCGTGCCAGGTCAGCCTCGACAGATGCAGCAGGCCGTGGTGGAACTCGTAGGGATGAAAGTAGAAGGTCGCCGTATGGCCGCCGGCATCGAGGTCACCCACGACCCACTCCAGGACGGCGCCCGGCAGAAACCGAAAACAGGTGCCACCGGCGACGGGCAGCCGGCGGCCGCCCAGGTCCCAGGTCGCCAGGGGGAACTCGTGGATCGGCCCGCTCGCGGTCTGCACGACGAACGGGTAGCGGGGCGCGTCGGGGATGCCGTAGCGCAGGCCGGCTACCGGAAACACGCTGGAATCGCACTCGAAGCCCACGGCGGCGAGGGCCTCGAAGAACGAGTCGTTGGGCAGGCTCCCGACCGAGAATGCCGGAGCGCGGAACGAGATCACGGGCTGGCCGGTCAGGTCCTGTAACTGGGCCCGCGAGCGCTCGATGTCGGCTCTGAAGTCGTCGGGCGTCATGGAGTAGAGGGTCTCGTGGTCGCAGGTGTGGCCGCCGATCTCGTGGCCGGCCGCGGCCACCTTGCGTACCAAGCCGGGAAACGCGGTGGCGCCAGTCCCACCACGAAGAACGTAGCGTGCAGATCGAGTTGGGCGAGCAGAGCGAGGATGTGGTGCGTATCGGTGACGACGTTGCCCGTCGTGGCGCAGCAGTCTCCCGTGACGTGGCGATACGAAAGCTGGTGCCAGTCCTCGAGGTCGACGGTGAGAGCGTGGCAGGTCGCGGAGCTCATCACACCCCCTTTTGTGATGCTCGTACGACAAACGTACCGCCGGGGTGGGCGGCTGTCAAAGAAGGGCCGCCCGAAGGGTGCGGGCTGGTAGGATGGCCGCTGTGAGAGGGCGGCCGTCCGGGCCGGCCTCCAGCGCGCGAGAGTGTCGGTCGGAGGCCATGGAGCCTGAACCGGACCTCATCATACGGGCGGCCGTCGCCGCCGACGAAGCCCAGTGGCGCAGGCTGTGGACCGACTTCAACGCCTTCCACGGCGTCCGGCTGCCCGAAAGTGTGGCAAGTGCGAACTGGCGCCGCATCGGCGACGAGGCCGCGCCGGTGGGCTGCCTCGTCGCCGTCGAGGACGGCGAAATGGTGGGGCTCGCCGACTACGTGCTGCACCTGCACACCTGGAGCGAGCACCTGAGCTGCCTTCTCGACGACCTCTACGTGCGGCCCGAATCTCGCGGCCGCGGTATCGGGCGCCGGCTCATCGAGGCGGTCGTCGATCTGGGCCGGGCAAGTGGCTGGTCGCGGGTCTACTGGCTGGCTTTGGACGGCGCCGACGCGCGCCACCTCTACGACAAGTACTGGCATGCCGACGGCGTCGAGCGCTACACGGTGCGCCTGGAGAACTGACAGGACTCGGCGCGTCTGGCTGCCGGCCGACGTTCCGATTGCGGGCAAACATGGAACAAGGCCTGAGAGGGGAGTGTATCGGGGGGACAGCGGCGGCTGCGCGGACCGACGCAGAAGCTGGGAGCCACAGGTGAAGGAGCTGTTCGGGATGCGTCGCAGAACCCTCGTCATCATCGTCGCGGGAGCCGTCCTGGCCGCAGTGCTGATCGTCGGTGTCGTGACGGCCGGCGCGCAGGGCCCGTCGAGCCTTCCGTCGATCACCGTCTCGCAGCTCCTGCAGAACGTCGCCACCAGGGCTCAGGGCACGACCGCGGTCAGCGGCGATGTGGCTTGGAGCAACGACCTTCTCGGCAGCAGCTCGCTGCTGTCGTCGCTGGGCGGCAACCAGACGCCGGCGGGGCTCTCGTCGCTGCTCACCGGAGGGTCCGGCCGGGTCTGGGCTCAGAACGGCAAGGCGCGTCTCGAGTCGCAGGGCCAGGGCGGCGACTTCGTCGCCGTGTTCAACGGCGCCACTATCTGGACCTGGGACTCGATGACCAGCACGGCCACGCAGTACTCTCCTGCGGGCGGCGCGCACGGCCGCGCGGGCGCTCCTGCGTCGTCGCTCTCGCCGTCGCCGGAGGCGAGCGTCGACCCGGCCACGGCCATCGCCGCGCTCATCCAGAAGATCTCGCCCAACGCCACGCTCAGCGTCACCGGGCAGTCTGTGGTCGCGGGCCGGCAGACCTACACGCTGACGCTCACGCCGACCTCGCCGGTCACCGCCTTCGGTTCAGTGCGGGTGGCCATCGACGGGCATCGCTGGGTGCCGCTGCGGGTGCAGGTCTTCGCGAAGGGCGACGGCAGCGCGGTCATGTCGGCCGGCTTCAAGACGGTGTCCTTCGCGCCCATCTCGAACAGCCTCTTCAGCTTCACCCCGCCGAGCGGCGCCACCGTCGTCCACAAGCAGGTGAGCACGCCGGGCGCGGCGCAGGGAGCGCCGGTGCGTGGCACAGCCGCCAAGTCGGGCATCGAGGCCAAGGGCGGAGCAGCCCATCGTTTGCTTCTCACCCTGACGCAGGCCAAGGCCAAGGCGCCGTTCCTGCTGACGCCGTCGTCGACTCCCGCCGGCATCGCCTTCCGTGGGGCGTTCGTCACGCCGACGGCCGCCAAGGCGCAGGCCGCTATCGGCAGCCCCACGACCCAACAGGCAAAGATGATCGCTGCTCTCGGAAAGCATCCGACCGCCGTGCTCGACTACGGCACCGGCTTCGGCACGGTGCTGGTCGTCGAGACAAAGACGACGACGGCCCAGGACGCGCAGCTCCAGCAGCAGCTCGGTCAACTCTCGGCGATCGGCAAGGCGACCGTCAACGGGGTGCCCGCCACCAGGCTGCAGACCGAGCTGGGCTCGGTCATCACGTTCCGGCAAGGCGACGTGCGGGTGATCGTCGCCGGCTTCGTGCCCTGGAGCGACCTGAACCAGATCGCCGGCAGCCTGCAGTAACCGGGGATGACCGGCGAAGGCCAGGAGTCCGGGGCGGCGCGTAGCGGCACGAACGAGACGGACGCGGGCGGCGCGACAGCGCCGCCCGCGGTTGTCGGCGAGGCTGACTCCGCCGGTCTGACGCCGACGCAGACGTGCGACGATCGCCCCGTCGTGCTGGCCACCCACGGCCTGACCAAGCGCTTCGGCAAGCTGCTGGCAGTCGATCACCTCGATCTCACGGTCTGCCGCGGCGAGGTGTTCGGCTTTCTCGGTCCCAACGGCGCCGGCAAGACGACCACGATCCGCATGATCTTCGGCCTCATCTTCCCGACGAGCGGCTACGCCGAGGTCGCCGGTCACCGTGTGCCCGGGGCAAGGGTCGCCGCTTTGCGTCACCTGGGCGGCTTCGTCGAGGTACCCGCCTTCTACCCCAACATGAGCGCCCGCCGTAATCTGCGGCTGATCGGTTCGGCCGGCGGTGAGGTCAGCGAGCAGCGCATCTCTGAGGTGCTCGACATCGTCGGCCTGCTGGCTCGCGGCGACACCAAAGTCGGCGGCTTCTCGCACGGCATGAAGCAGCGCCTGGGAATCGCCAACGCCCTGCTCGGGCGGCCCGACGTGATCATCCTCGACGAGCCCACGAGCGGCCTCGACCCGCAGGGCATGAAGGACGTCCGCGAGCTGGTGCGCGAGCTGGGCAAGGGCGGCACCACGGTGCTGCTGTCGTCGCATCTGCTGCACGAGGTCGAGCAGGTCTGCGACCGGGCCGCGATCATCAACCGGGGTCGCACCGTGATCGAGGGGCCGGTGGCCACGCTGCGGCCCCGCGAAGAGGCGGTCAAGGTGATGACCGCCGACCAGCAGAAGGCCTTCGAGACGGCGCGCGGCCTGTTCGGCGCCGAGGCCGTGAGCTGGGATGAGGGCTATGTCGTCGTGCGGGCCGGCGACGAGGGGGTGCCGGAGCTCGTGCGGCGGCTGGTCGCCGACGGCATCGACGTGCGCGCCGTGGTGCCGGCCGTCGAGCAGGGCCTCGAAGACTACTTCCTGGAGCTCACGCAGAGCTCCGACGTCGACGCCGACCGCGGCGAGCGGCCGGCGGCGTCCGGCCCGGCGGCGGATGCCGACCCCGACCCCGCCCAATCGTCGGCCGCCGGGGCGCAAGGCCAGGCTTAGCGATGCGCAGTCTCTGGCGAGAGTTCCTGAAGATCCTCTTTCAGCGGCGCACCTACGTCGGCTGGGCGGGCCTGTTGGCGGTACCGCTGCTGATCGTTCTGGCGCTCGACCTGTCGAGCTCGAGGCCTGCGCCCGGCGAAGGTCCACCCTTCTTCGCCGCGATCG
This sequence comes from uncultured Actinomycetes bacterium, assembly GCA_963845355.1. Classification (GTDB taxonomy): domain Bacteria; phylum Actinomycetota; class Thermoleophilia; order UBA2241; family UBA2241; genus Bog-752. Next base: position 62,999 of record CAWJRV010000041.1, on the reverse strand, counting down.
CCAACAACGGCATCTTCGTGCCGCTGGCGGCGATCGGCGCCCTGTCGTTCTTTCTGTTCCCGCTGGTCGCCTCGATGGCCGGCGCCTACCCGCTGGCCGGCGAGGCCGAGATGGGCACCATGAAGACCTGGATGAGCCGTCCCGTGGGGCGCGCCGGGGTGCTGTTCTCGAAATGGGGCGTGGCCGTGCTCTACGTGGCCGTGGGCATGGTGCTCGTCGGTCTCGGCGGGCTTGTCGCGGGCTGGCTCGTGTTCGGCATCCACCCTCTCGTCACCCTCGACGCCACGACCATCAGCATCTCCGCCGGGCTCGAACGTATCCTGCTGGCCAACCTGCTGATCCTGTGCGCCCTGCTGTGCACGATCTCGCTGGCGCTGCTCGTGTCGACGCTCAGCAACTCGAGCCTGACGGCCGCCATCAGCGCCATGGTCGTGTTCGTCGTGCTGACCATCCTGAACGGCTTCAGCTACTTCGACTTCATGAAGCCCTACACGTTCACGAGCTACGACCTGGCCTTCACCAACCTGTTCCGCGACCCGATCTACTGGCATCCGATCCGCGAGGCGCTGCTCACCTACGGCGCCACGGTCGCCGTGCTGCTGGTCGCTTCGTGGCTGATCTTCCGGCGCAAGGACATCCTTACCTAGCGATCGTACAAGGGCGCTGCCAAGGGCCGTGACCGCCGTGTTGCGCGGCGCGACCGCGAGACCGCGCCGAGGCGCACTGGAAGGGACGCAGCCGATGCGCTCGCTTCGCCTCGAGCTGGCCAAGATCTTGAATCAGAAGCGCACCTACATCGGCTGGCTGGGCCTCGTGCTGGTGCCGCTGATCGTGGTGGCCGCGGGCGCCTTGCAGAAGCCCCGCCCGCAGGACTCAGGCGATCCGCCGTTCGTCGCCCACGTGAGCACGAACGGCCTGCTCGTGATGCTCTCGACGCTGCTTGCCCTGTCGTCGTTCCTGCTGCCGCTGATCGCCGCCATGGGAGGCGCCTCGTCGGTGGCGAGCGAAGCCGAATCGGGCACGCTCAAGACCTGGATGACGCGCCCCGTCAGTCGCACCGGCGTGCTGCTCACCAAGTGGACGATGGCAGTGGCCTACGCCGCCGCCGGCGCGGCTCTAGTGGCGCTGGTCGCGCTCGCTGCCGGAGCGCTGGCCTTTGGCCTGCGACCGCTCGTCACGCTGTCGGGCACCTCGCTGAGCGTGCCCCACGCGCTGGCGCTGATCGCGGTCGCCTACCTGATCGTGGTCGCCGGTGCGGTCTGCTCGCTTTCGCTGGCGCTGTTCATCTCGACGCTCACCGACTCGAGCCTGACCGCGGCGACGATCGCTATCGCCGTGTTCACGGTGCTCTCCGTGCTCAACGCCTTCAGCGTCTTCGACTTCATGAAGCCCTACACGTACTCGTCGTACCGGTGGGTGTTCGTCAACCTGTTCCGCTATCCGATCTACTGGCATCCCATCGGGCAGGCCGTGCTCACCTACGCCGCGACGAGCGGCGCGGCGCTCGCGGCCGCATGGCTTGTGTTCAGTCGCAAGGATGTGCTGACGTAGAGGCGCTCCGCAAGCCACGTGCGCCAAGCTCGGCAGGTTCCGGGGGGGTGAGTCAGCCGCCGTCGCGCGGTGGGTATGATTCGCGCAGCGACGTTCGGAGGCCGTTCATGAGAGCCATGCTGCTGCGCCAGCCGAAGCCCATCGAGGAGCGGCCGCTCGAGCTCGCAGAGCTCGAGCGGCCGCAGCCCGGTCCGGGCGAGATCCTGATCGCCGTGCACGCCTGCGGGGTGTGCCATACCGACCTGCACGTGAGCGAGGGCGAGCTGCCGCCGCACAAGTCGCCGGTGGTGCCCGGACACCAGATCGTCGGCGTCGTCGCCGAGCTCGGCGCCGGCGTCACCCAGTACGCTGTGGGCGATCGCGTCGGGGTGCCCTGGCTGCACTGGACCGACGGCACCTGCCGCTACTGCCGGCGCGGCGACGAGAACCTCTGCGAGGCCGCGACGTTCACCGGCTGGGACGTCGACGGCGGCTTTGCCGAGTACGTGGTCGCGCCCGCGGCCTTCAGCTACGCGCTGCACCAGGACCTGTCCGACCTCGCCGCCGCGCCGCTGCTGTGTGCCGGCATCATCGGCTATCGCTCGCTGCGCGTCGCGGGTCTCGTGCCCTGGGGTCACGGCAGAGAGGCGGCCGGCGGACCTCCGGGCCCCGGTGCGGCCGCCGGCCGCCGCCTGGGCCTGTACGGCTTCGGTGCGGCCGCTCACATCTGCCTGCAGATCGCGCGTTACTGGGGCGCCGAGGTCTACGCCTTCACGCGGGGCGAAGCCCACCGCCGTCTGGCCCTCGAGCTGGGCGCCGTGTGGGCCGGCGAGGCGGGCGAGCAGCCCGGCGACGACCCACACGTCAAGCTCGACGCGGCCATCGACTTCGCGCCGGCGGGCGAGCTCGTGATCGACGCGCTGCGCGTCCTGGATAAGGGCGGCACGATCGCCATGGGCGGCATCTACTCGTCGCCGGTGCCGGCCATCGACTACCCGCTGCTCTACGGCGAGCGCGTGGTGCGCAGCGTGACCAACTCGACCCGCCGCGACGCCGCCGACCTGCTGCACCTGGCGGCCCAGATCCCCATCACCGCCGAGATCCAGGTCTTTCCGCTCGAGCAGGCCAACGACGCCCTGATCGCCCTCAAGCACGACGGTATCCGCGGGGCGGCGGTGTTGCAGGTGGCAGAGCAGGAGCCGGCGGCGCGGGGCGAGTGGCGTTAGGCAGCTGACGAGGGGCGCCGGTCCTTCCAGTTCCACCACTTGAGCAGCACGGGGTCGTGCACGTCGTTCGAGGCGTAGTAGACGGCGCAGCGATAGGTGTACAGCACACAGGGGTCGAGGCTGCCGCCGGCGAGCTCGCGGTCGCGCTCGTAGAGCGCCTCTGCGCTCTCCCCGCGCAGACCGGCGACGCTGTCGATGCCGAGCCGCCGCAGGTGGGCGGCCATGTTCGGGCCGATGCCGGGGATGGTCTCGAGATCGTCGCGTCGATGGGCCATGGCCATCGGGATACCCGTTTGGGACCCTACGTCGCCTTCATCATGCGTTCGACCGCGGCCAGCGCCCGCGCCGCTATGCGGGGCGGCACCACGATCTCGTTGAGACCCTCGTCGAGTGCCTGGATCGCTTTGTCGAGCGTGGTCAGCTTCATGTTCGGACACACCGCGCCGCGTGCGGCCGGCACGAACTCGCGATCGGGATAGAGGCTGCGCAGGCGGTGCAGCAGGCCCGTCTCGGTCGCCACGACGAAGCTGTGCGCCGCGCTCGTGGCCGGGTGGCGCAACATGCCCGACGTGCTGGTGATCACGGTCGCCAGGGCGCGCACCTCGTGGTTGCACTCGGGGTGCGCCATGAGCTCCGCGTCGGGGTGCGCGGCCAGGGCGGCGCTCACCTCGGCCGCGGTCATCTCCTCATGTACCGGGCAGTAGCCGTTCCACATGATCATGTTGGTGCGGCCGGTCCGACCGGCGACCCAGTCGCCGAGATTGCGGTCGGGCACGAAGATGATCGGCTGCTCGGCCGGGATGGTGGCCACGACGTCGGGCGCGTTGGCGCTCGTGCAGCAGACGTCGACTTCGGCCTTTATGTCGGCGCTGGTGTTGACGTAGGCCACGACCGCGGCGTCGGGGTGCTGTGCCTTGAGGGCGCGCAGGCCTTCGACCGTCACCATGTCGGCCATCGGACAGCCGGCCCGCGTGTCGGGCATGAGCACGGTCTTGCCCGGCGACAGGATCTTCGCCGTTTCGGCCATGAAGTGCACGCCGCAGAAGAGGATCACCGCGGCGTCGGTGGCGGCGGCTTTGCGGGCGAGCTCCAGCGAGTCGCCCACGAAGTCGGCCGCGTCCTGTACCTCGGGGCGCTGGTAGTTGTGCGCCAGGATGACCGCGTCGCGTTCGGCGGCGAGGTCGCGAAGCTGTTGCTGCGAGTCGGAGAAGTCGGTCATCGGGGAGCCGTCCTTCTGGCTTTCGTCGGTGAGGCTGGGGCGGGGGTGGCGCAGGCGGCTCAGCCGCCGGCGATCGGCGGCAGGACGCGGATCACGTCGCCGTCGGACACGGGCGCCTCGAGGCCACCCAGGGCGCGCATGTTACGGTCGTTCACGAACACACCCACGTAGAGCCTGCCGTCCTTGTAGATGCGGGGTTCGAGCCGCGGCTCGGCGGCGATGGCGGCCGTGATGACCTCTTCGACGGTCGCGCCCTCGCACTCGACCTCCTTCTGCGGGTCGGGGTATGTGACGCCGAGCGGAAGCTTGACGCGCACCTTTGCCACGGAGACCACTCCTTCGCGTTCGATCGGGCGCCCCGCGCCACGGCGCGGGGCATCTCGGCCGATTCTAGCAGGCGGGCGCGGGTGACGTCGCTACGCTACTCCTGGTCGTCGTCAGGCCGGTGGCCGCCCCAGGCGCCGAGGCTCTCGAGGCGGGCCTTGAAGCCGGTCTGCTCCATGACGGTGCGCACCTCGGCTACGGCGGCATCCGAGGGGTACATGCCGCCCACGCCGATCTCCTCGCGCAGCGCGTCGCGGTTGGCGATGAACGCCTTCCACTTGGGTCCCCAGGCCTCGGCGATGTCGCTGAAGAACACGTTCGGCGTGCCGCCCATCCCCTTGTCGTAGAACTGCTGGCCCCAGGCGGCGAACATCTCCACATGCTTGATGCCGTAGCCGCTTTCGACCTGCATGCTGCGGATCACCTGGTTCACGACGGCCACGCTGTTCTTGCGCGGGCAGCGGCTCTGGCAGGTGTAGCAGTAGAAGCAGTACCAGACGCTGTCGTCTTCGAGCAGCGAGGGGTCGCCCTCGTAGGCGCGCCGGGCGATGTCGCGCGGCGAGTAGTCGGTGAAGCGCGCCGCCGGGCAGCCCGAGGTGCACACGCCGCACTGCAGGCACGACAGAAAACCGTCCTTGTGGTCGTGCATGCGGGGGTCGCTCGTGATGCGGGTGACGAGGTCCATGCGCGCCTGCGGGCGCTCGTGGAACTCGCCCTCGGCGATGACGGCGTAGGGGTTGACGCGCACCGGCTCGGCGGCGTCGGGTGGCGCTTCCGGCGGCTTCACGGCCGCGCCGTCGGCGCCCTTGTCTTGTGGTGATTCAGTCATCGGCGTCTCCCTGGGACGGCTCGGCGGGACCGGCGGCCTGGAAGAACTCGGGCCAGAAGTAGACCGGGGTGTTGCCGCCGTGCTTGCGAACGGCCGACCTGACGTTGTCGCGGCACAGCAGGCACGGCGTGACGATGGGTGCGTTCTTGCTCTGGGCGAAGGCGATCAGTTTGACGACCGCCTCGGTCGCGCCCCGGTACATGCCGCCGAGGGCGCCGCAGCAGCCGGCGTGCAACGACGGGTAGCTCATCTGCATCGAGGCGCCGGCGAGCGTGGCCGCCGTGCCGAGCGAGCTCAGGGCGGGGCCGCGCGCGCTCAGGCAGCCGACGTATGGGACGAAGGCGGGCTGCACCGCGCGCAGCGTGCGGCCGCTGCGTTCGGCGTGCTCCACGAGCACCTGCCAGAGCGGTGTGGTGGTGAGACCCGATTCGCGCAGGCCCTGGTCGCAGGCCGGGCAGGCCGTGACGACCGGTTCGTCGCTCGCGAACTTGGCCGCGGCCTGACCGCGGGTGGGATGGCCGCAGCAGCCGGCGTCGCCGGCCTCGACGAGGGGCAGCCCGAGGTCGCGGGCGACCTTGTGGGTCAAGGCATGCGCCTCGCGGTCCTGGGGCAGCGCGCAGCCGGCGTAGAGCGGTGTGCCGGCGAGCGGCGCGACCGCGCCGCCTGTCGCCGCGACCGCGCTGCCCGTCGCCGCAGCAACTCCGTTCGTCGCCGGCTCGCTCCTGTCGAGCATGCCCTTGACGATCCTGGCGGCCGCTCCGGCCGCGCCGACCACGTCCTTGGGGACGTAGCCCCGAGTGGCCATGCCGACGCCGAACGCCATGTTGTCGATGCGCGGACTACCCGCCAGGCGCTTGTCGGCGACGTCGGCGGCCGCGCGCTCCGCGCAGCGGGCGCCGCCGTGCGTGCGCTGCAGCGCACGCACGGCGGCCATCATCTCGGCGACAGGCACTTCCATGGGGCAGGCGTCGGTGCAGGCGCGGCACTCGCTGCAGCGCCAGACGTCCTCGGCTTCGAGGAGCGCGTCGACGTCGCCCGCGAGGATCAGGCGCACGATGCGTCGCGGCCCCTGCTGCAGGTCGAAGCCGCTGGGACAGGCGCCCACGCACTGCCCGCACTGGTAGCACTGGCGGCAGTCCTCGGCCAGCGCGAAGACGGTCTCGTAGGCGGACTCAGCCACCGATGTGGGCACAGTCCTCACCTCCCTGACAGGCCCCGCTTGTCGCGGAGGCGACGAATGACGGAACAGCGGCGCGCGCGGCGTCCGGGTCTTTCGCGACGGCGCAGAAGTGACGGATGCGGCGGCCCACGGTGTGACGGTCCACGGCGCACAGGTGCCAGAGCTCGAGGGGGATGCTCTGGCCGGCCTCCGCAAGCAGCTCGCCGGCCAGCTTGACCTGATCGGCCGCCGACAGGTCGCCGCGACGGTACTGGCAGCGGCCCTCGGCGCAGCCGGCCAGGAACACGCCGGCGGCGCCGAGCCGGGCGGCTTCGGCGATGTGCAGCGCGCTCACGCGCCCCAGACAGGGGAGCTGGACGAGCCGCACGTTCTCGGGGTAGGCGTCGTGACGCAAGCCGCTCAGGCTGATGGCCGCCCCCGCGCACTCCTTGCAGAAGAAGCCGATCACCGGCCGCTCGACGCCCTCCGTCATGATCGCCAGTCGTCCGAACAGGGCGTCGTCGTCGAGGTTGTGGACTATCGCCATCTCGGGGCAGTTCGCGGCGCAGATGCCGCAGGCGCGGCAGGCCTGCTCGTCGATGACCGCGAGCTTGCCGTCGTCTTTGACTTCGGCGGGGCGCGGCTCGTCGGCCGGGCGTTCGACCAGCTCGATGGCGCCGAACGGGCACATCGTGATGCACGTGTCGCAGCCCACACAGGCGGCCGCCTCGACCGTCGAGGGGGCCGCCATGCGGCGCCCGGCCGAGAGCAGGAAGTTGTGGATCTCGCTGGCCACGGCCGAGGCCTCGGTATTGACTTCGACGAGCGCCTTGGGGCCGGCCGCCGAGCCGCAGACGAACACGCCCTCGGCGGTGGTCTCGGTGGCGCGGTTCTTGCGATCGAGGATCTCGATGAAGCCGTCCTCGTCGAGATCGACCTTGAGGACGGAGGCGATGCGCTCGGCGTCGGTCGCCGGCACCATGCCCGTCGACAGGACGACCAGGTCGGGCCGCAGCAGCTTCTTGCCGCCGGCCGTCATGTCCTCGACCTCGATCACGGGACGGCCCTTCTCGTCGAACTGCACGTTCGGCGGGGTGCCGCGCAGGAACTCCACGCCGGCGCGGCGTGCCTCGAGATACCAGCTCTCATAGCCCACGCCGGCGGCGCGCAGCTCCAGATAGCAGATGGTCACCTTCATCTCGGGGAACAGGGTGCGGAGCCGGATGGCGTGCTTGAGTGCGATCATGCAGCACAGCCGGGAGCAGTAGGGCAACCGGCGGCGGTCGCGGGAGCCGGCGCACTGGATCATGACGATCTCGCGAGCCGGTCGCCGTCCGAGCCACGACTGCTCCTGCCAGTCGTCCATGAGCTCGGCAAGCTCTGTCTGGGTGACGACGCCGTCGTGGCCGTAGCCGAGGTGGTCGATGAGCGTCTGGGGAGCCGGCTCGCAACCCACGGCGGTGAGGATGGCTCCGGCCGGGATGGTGGTGAGCTCAGGCGACTGGGTGAAGTCGACCGCGTCCACGGGGCAGGCCTCGGCGCAGGCGCCGCAGAACGTGCAGGTCTCGAGATCGACCGTGCGCTGCACGCGGCCGTCGTAGAACTCAGCGTAGATCGCCTTGCCGTTGCCTTCCGAGTTCGCGACCTCGCAGACCGACTCGCAGATGCCGCACCCCACGCAGTCGCCGGTGACGACGTTGGGCAGCCGGCGCAGCGAGACCTCGAAGGCGCCGGCCTCGCCGGCGACCGACTCGACCGTGGTGCGCCGCCAGATATGAAGATTGGGATTGTCGATGGCGACGTTGCGATGGAAGCACTTGCGCGTGCCGGCCTGGGCGTCGGTGGTCGGCAGGCACTGGCCGCAGTCGTTGGTCGGAAAGACCGTGCCGATGCGCGCGGCGCGGCCGCCCAGGAACGAGCGGCGCTCAACGAGCTCCACGTGATGGCCCATCTGGGCGAGCTCGGCGGCGGCCTGGGTGCCGGCCACGCCCCCCCCGATGACGAGCACGGAGTCGACCCTCTTCTCGCGTACCAGCTTGTCGGCGGCAGCCTCAGGGTAGGTCAGTGCGGCGTCGACGATGCGACAGGCCTTGTCGGTGACGCCGGCGACGTCGTCGCCGTGCACCCAGGCGCAGCCCTCGCGGATGTCGGCGACGCTCATGGCAAGGCCCCGCTGGATGAGGCGGTTGAAGCGGCGGTTGGCGAAGTCCTGCGAGCAGCCCGCGAAGACGAGTCGGCGCCCGTCGCCGGCCTCGCCTCCGGCTCGAGACTCCATGAGCTCGAGCAGCCGGGCCTGGCCCTCGCGGCTGCACCACGTCACGCCGCGCAGCACGTCGGCCTTCATGTCGGCGAACATGGCGAGCTCGTCGAAGTCGATGTTCGGCATGGTGCCGGCACATTCACAGAGCAGCACGAGCGGCTTGAGGGCCGCCGTGTCGCCGGCGATGGCGTCCGTGATCGCGGCGCTCATGGGACCGCCTTCTCTGTGGCTTCGGCCATGAGTTCGTGGATCTTCTCGGCGGTGAGCGGCCTGGCTTCGGCGGCCTGGGTGGGGCAGATGCGGGCGCAGGTGCCGCAGCCCAGGCAGACCTCCTCGTCGTAGCCGATCGTGCGAAACGACGTGACGCGCTCCGGCACCTCGATGGGGCCCGACGGGGCGTGGCGCGCTATGCGCCGCAAGGCGGCGCCGAGCGCGCCACGCCGCGTTTCCACGGGTGCGTCGAAGATCTGCAGGGGATCGAAGGTCGTGCCCCTGCTGCTGGCTCCCGACGGGCAGGAATCGACGCAGCGGCCGCAGCCGATGCAGAGCTCTTCGTGGCGCACGATCAGGCAGCCGATGGCGCCGGTGCTCTCCTGGGGAGACGCCAGGGGCAGCCGCTCGAAGATCGCTGCGCCCCTCCTGGTCAGCGGCATCTCAGGCTCCCTGTGCGGCAGCGCCGGTCGAGGCCGTCGCGGCCTCGCCGAAGTCGTCGTCCGAGCGGCGCAACGGCGGCAGGTCGCTGATGACACGGTGCATCGCGTGCGCCACCGCCACGAATCGCGGTGAGTCGGCGGCGCTCATGGTGAACATCTGCACGCGCTCCGGTTCGACACCGACCGACTCGAGCAGCCGCTGGCAGAACTTCACGCGGTCGATCGCGTGAAAGTTGCCCTCGCGGTAGTGGCACTGGCCCTCGAGGCAGCCGGCAACGTACACACCGTCGGCGCCCTCGGCCAGGGCGGTCAGCAGATGCAGGGGGTTGACCCTGCCCGTGCACGGCACGAGGATGCTGCGGATGGTGGTCGGCAACGAGGTGCGGGCGTTGCCGGCTGCGTCGGCGGCGGCGTAAGCGCACTCGCGGCAGTAGAAGGCGACGATCTGGCGCGGTGTCTCGTCGCCGGCAGCGCCGGTGTCGCCGGCGACGGCGCTCGATGGCGCCGGCTGCGCGGGCTCGGCCACAAGCTGTGCGGGCGGCATCAGATCATCACCTCGGCGAGGATCTCGTCGTCGGAGAAGCCGCCCAGCGTCATCGCGCCCGACGGGCACTCCGCCGCGCAGATGCCGCAACCGCGGCAGGCGTTGACCTCGATGAGCGCGTGGGGATGCTCGCCGCCGTCGCCGACCAGCGAGGCCGCGCTCTGCGGGCAGACGCTCTCACACACGCCGCAGCCGATGCAGACGCTCTCGTCGGATGAAGCCACTTGAGCCGGCGTGAGCACGAACCCCGTCGAGAGCATGGCCATGACCCGCGAGGCTGCGGCCTTGGCCTGGGCGATGGAATCGGGGATGCTCTTGGGCCCCTGCGCCGTGCCGGCCACGAACATGCCGGATCGTTGGGTGTCGACCGGCTTGAGCTTGGGATGGTATTCCTTGATGAAACCGCCGGCCCCCTGTTGCAGTCCGGCGATGCGGGCGATGTCGGTCGTGCCGTCACTTGCCTCGAGGCCGGCCGACAGCACGACGAGGTCGTACAGCTCATCGGACTTGCGCCCAGTGACGGTGTCCTCGAGTCGCACCCGCAGGCTCTTGTCGGGCTCCTCGACGACCTCTGCGATGCGGCCGCGCACGTAGCGCACGCCGCGTGACTGGACGAGCCGGTAGTACTCTTCGTGAGCCTTGCCGGGCGCGCGCAGGTCGGTGTAGGCGATCGTCACCTCTGCGTCGGGGTCGTGCTGCATGATGAGCGAGCTGTGCAACGTGGCGAACAGGCAGCAGATCGCCGAGCAGTGTTCGTTGCCGGTCGAGGTGCAGTCGCGCGAGCCGACGCACTGCAGCATGAAGATCTTCTTGGGCACGCTGCCGTCGCTCGGTCGCACGAGCTCGCCGCCGGTCGGTCCGCTGGCCGACAGCAGGCGAGCGAGCTGACTCTGGGTGAGCACGTTGTCCAGCCGTCCGAACCCCAGGGGCAGCTTGCGCGCGGCGTCGAACTCCTTGTGGCCGGTGGCGATGATGACGGCGCCCACCGTGATCTCTTCTTCGCTCGGCTTCTGTTCGAAGTCGATGGCGTCGGCCGGGCAGGCCTCCACGCACGAACGGCAGTCCGAGCAGACCGCGCAGTCCAGGCAGCGACCGGCCTCGGCGACCGCGTCCTCCTCTGAGAAGCCCAGCCGCACCTCGTGCCATGTGGTGCGCCGCGTGACGCCGTCTAAGGTCTTCATGATGCGGCGTGCCTGCGGCTCGAGCGGCGCCAGATCGGTGTGCGGGATCTTCGCCTTGTCGAGCACGCTGTCCCAGACGGCGACCATCTGCTCGCCGCGCAGGAAGTTGTGGATGGCGCGGGCGGCCCGGCGGCCGGCCGCGATGGCCTCAATGGCGGTCCAGGGTCCCATGGCGGCGGCGTCGCCGCCGGCGAACACGGCCGGCCGGCCCGTCATCATCGTCTCCGGGTCGACGGCGATCTGGCCCTTCTCGACGGCCACGCCGTCGGCGCCACCGAGGAAATCGTCGACCAGCGCCTGGCCGATGGCGAAGATCACCGTGTCGGCCTCGATCTCGACGAACTCGCCCTCGACGGGCACCGGCGGCCGCCAGCCCCGCTCGTTGGGTTCGCCCAGCGTGCAACGCTGGAAGCGCACGCCGCTCGCCTCGCCGTCGGCGCCGAGGATCTCGACCGGCATGAGCGCGTACTCTATGTCGACCCGCTCCTCGCGCCCTTCCTCGAGCTCTTCGCTCGAGGCCGGCAGCGTGCGCTCGTCCTCGACACAGGCCAGATGGACCGACTCGGCGCCACAGCGAAACGCCGTGCGCCCGGCATCGAAGGCCACATCGCCGCCGCCTATGACGACGACACGCTTGCCCGTCGTGGGCGACTGGCCCAGCGCCTGCTCGCGCAGGAACTCGACGGCTCGCACCACTCCGCGCTGCTCGAGACCTGGCAGGGGCAGGCTCTTGCTCGCCTGCAGGCCGGTGGCCAGGAAGATCGCCTTGTAGCCGTCGGCAAGCAGCGAGTCGACGGTGAAGTCGGAGCCCGCGCGCTGGTTCGCGCGCAGCTCGACGCCGAGCGCCAGGATGTGCTCGATCTCGCGATCGAGCACATCCTTCGGCAGCCGGTATTCGGGTATGCCGACGCGCAGCATGCCGCCGGCCTTGGGCAGCGCCTCGAACACGGTGGCGGCGTAGCCGAAGCGAGCGAGCTCACGGGCGGCGGTCATGCCGGCCGGACCGCCGCCCACGATGGCGACGCGTTCGCCGTACACGGGCGGGATCGGCGCGGGCGGTTCGGCGGGCATGGCGGTGTCGGCGACGAAACGCTTGAGACCCGCGATGGCGATCGGTTCCTCGACCTGGCCGCGGGTGCACTCGGTCTCGCAGACGTGGGTGCAGATGCGACCGCAGACGCTCGGGAACGGGTTGGGGTCGCTGGCCACGCGGTAGGCGTCGTCGAAACGCCGCGCGGCGACCAGGGCCACATAGCCTTGTGCGGAGGTGTGGACGGGACAGGCGGTCTTGCACGGCGACCAGCCCTTGCGGTCGATCGCGAAGGTCGCCGGCACGGCGTTGGCGAACGGACGCGAGATCGCGGTGCGCTCGGTCACGCCAAAGTCGAACTCGCTTCTGACCTTCACGGGGCAAGCCGGCACGCACTCGCCGCAGCCCACGCACTTCTCATTGACGTATCGCGCCTTGTGCCTGATCGTGGCCCGAAACTCGCCGGGAGGTCCGCTGATCTTGGTCACTTCGCTCAACGAGTGAACGTGGATGCGCGAGTCGGTCGCGGCGTTGGTAAGGCGCGGCGCCAGCGAGCACATGGCGCAGTCCTCGGTCGGGAAGGTCTTCGAGAGACGGGCCATGTAGCCGCCGATGCTCTGCTGGCGCTCGACCAGATGCACCTCGATGCCCGCGTCGGCGAGCTCCTCGGCGGCAGACAGCCCGGCGATGCCGCCGCCGACGACCAGCGCGGCACGGTGCAGGAAGGTCCGCGAGCGCGGCAAATCGCTCTGATGGACCGCTCGCGCCACCGCGGCGGCGACGATCTTCTGGGCCTTCTTCTGGGCCTTCTCGGGTTCGTCCCGGTGGATGAACGAGCAGCCCTCACGCAGGTTGGCAAAGGCGACGGCGTTCTCGCCGAGGCGCAGCTCACGGGCGATCCGCTCGAACGTCGGCCCCTGAAAGCGCCGCGAGCACGAGCCGATGATGAAGTGGTCGAGGCCGCGCTCTTCGACCGCGGCCTCGATGTCGGCCCGCCCTTCGGTGCCGCACATGAACTGGTTGACGCTGACGTGCACGACGCCGTCGAGCTGGCGCGCGACCTGCGAGAGGGCTTCGAGGTCGAGGACCCCGGAGATATTGCCGCCGCACTGGCACAGAAAGACGCCGGCCCTCATCGGGAGCTCCCGCTTGCCACGGTCACCCTGTCGCGCGCGCCGATGCGCTCGAGCAGCGGCTCGACGTCCTGGGAGTGCGACGCGACGCCGCAGACCTTGTCGGGGTCGGCGCCCAGGGCGAGGGCGAGCAACTGCTGTACATGCAGGTGAACGAATGGGTATTCCTCGCCGGAACTGCGCTCGAGGATCTCGTGATGGCGGTCGAACTGGATGGCGCAGTTCGGGCACATGTGGACGAGCACGTCGATGTGCTCCTGGGCGAGGTGACGGAGCTTCTCGCGGGTGACCGCCATCGAGATGGCGGGGTTGACGAACCCTTGCCGAAAGCCGCGGCCGCAGTGCATCGTCTTTTCGTTGTAGGCGCCGGTCTTGACGACGCCGGCGCTGTCGAGCAGATCTTCGGGGATCATGAAGTTCTCGGCGTCGCCGACGACCTCGTCGGGAAAGACCTTGCAGTAGTGACAGGCGGGGTGGGTCGCGACCTTGATGCCGTCGAGGCGGCGCTCGACGAGCGCCGGGATCGAGTGGTGCGCTCCCCAGAGGATCTCGAGAACGTGACTGTGGCGCACGGTCTCGGCGACGCGATCGTCGTAGTGGCGGCCGATCCCGGCCAGGGCGCGGTTGGTGTCGGCGCGGTACTCGGGCACCTGCAGGATGTTGCGCGCCTTCTTGTTGATGGCATAGCAGGTGGAGCAGAGGTAGCTCATGACGGGATGGCCGTCCTCGACCGCCACGCAGGCGTTGCGCGCGGCCAGGGCGACCGAAGTCGCCACCGGCACCAGCTCGGAGTAGTAGCCGAGGCCCGTGCAGCAGCTCTGCTCGGGATGCACGGTGTACTCGATGCCGAAGCGCTCAAAGAGCCATTTCGTGGCCGCTTCGGCGCCCGGGTACTCGGTCGAGATCAGGCAGCTGCGAAAGAGGAGCACGCCGCCGGTCACGGCCGGTATGTCGGGTGTGGTCGTCGTCATTGCTCCCCCTGCTCGCGGACGGTGACCCCCATTATGGATAGTCTAGTGTTATCTGTCGAATGAGGATTGGTTATTCCACTCACGGCCAGGGATAAGAGCCATATTCATGATGGAGTGACTTATATTAAGCTCGGCGGCCGTGCGTTTTCCCTGCGCATCGAGGGGTTTGCCGGGCCGGATCGCCGGGTACCAGAAGACCACCGCTCCGGACACCCCGCTCCGCCGCCGGTCCCCAGCAAGCGCGGCGGCGGTCCCCCCACCGGACAGGAGAGTGTCATTGTGGAACATGCTTCCGCACGGTCGCCAGACCGCCCAGCTCCGCCCCCCGCGGCCCTCGCCTCAGCGCCCGCAGCCCTCACGCCGTCGCCCGGCGCAGCGGTCGCAACAACGACCGATCCGGCCGCGTTGTCGCTTCTCGCGAGTGCCTCCGCCGATCAGCCCCTCTCCAGAATGCAGTCCCAGCCGCTTGGTCCCGAGTCGCGCGAGTACGCTCGCTGCGACCTCTGCGGTGAGCATCTCGGTGAGCACGCAGGCCATTTTCACATGGTCTCGCCGCTCACTGCCCGCCACGTCTCCGTGTGTCGCACCTGCCGCCGGGCGGCGCTCAGCGAAGGGTACCGGCCGCGCGCCTGACGATCCCGGCGTAGGCCATCGCCGCGCCTGTCGCGACGACCACCGCCGCGCCTGACGCCGCGCCCGTCGCCGCGCCCGTCGCGGCGCCCGGTCCGCAGTCACCGATAGGGCTAGAATGGGAGTCGCCCTACCGAACGCGACCTGCTGCGGAGACTTTTCGACGTGACGACGCGACTGCTCGACGCCTGCCTCGGCAAGCCCGTCGATGCCACTCCAGTCTGGCTCATGCGGCAAGCCGGTCGCTACCTGCCTGAGTATCGCGCGATCCGCGAGCGCCTGAGCTTCATCGAGATGTGCCGGCGGCCCGACGTGGCCGCCGAGGTCTCCCTTCAGCCGCTCGCCCGCTTCGATCTCGACGCCGCCATCATCTTTGCCGACATCCTGCTGCCGCTCGAAGGCATGGGCATCGGCTTTCACTTCGCCGAGGGCGAGGGTCCGGTGATCGAGCGTCCCGTGCGCGCCTCCGCCGACCTCGACTCCCTGCGCGTCGGCGATCCCCGGTCCGACGTACCCTTCGTGCTCGACGCCGTGCGGCTCGTTGCTCGTGAGCTGAACGGCAGGGTGCCGCTCATCGGCTTCGCCGGCGCTCCGTTCACGCTGGCCAGCTACGTGATCGAGGGCGGCCACTCGCGGCACTACGTCGAGGTCAAGAAGCTCATGTACGCCGAACCGGCGACCTTCGCGCGCCTCATGGACCTGCTCGCCGACACCGTGGTCGCCTACCTGCTCGCCCAGATCGAGGCCGGCGCCCAGGTCCTGCAGCTCTTCGACTCGTGGGTCGGCGCTCTCGGTCCTTATGACTACGAGCGTTTCGCGGCGCCCTGGTCGCGCAGGGTGCTCGAGGCCGTCTGCGGGCACGGCGCGCCAGTGATCCACTTCGCAAACGGCGCGTCGGCCATGCTGCCGCTGGTGCGTGCCGCCGGCGGCGACGTGATCGGCATCGACTGGCGGATCGGTCTCGACCAGGCCCGCGACGAGCTCGGCGAGGGCGTCGCGTTGCAGGGCAACCTCGACCCGGTGGCGCTGCTGGGTCCGGTCGAGCAGGTCGAGGAGCGCGTCGCCGACGTCATGAGCCGCGCCGGCGGACATCCGGGTCACATCTTCAACCTGGGCCACGGCCTGCTTCCCCAGACACAGCCCGACGCGGTCGCGCGTCTGGTCGAGATCGTCCACGACTGGTCGGTGGAGCGCTGAGAGCGGCCCCCGTCGATGTCGCCCTGCTCGCCTTCGGCGGCCCCGAGTCGGTCGCCGATGTCGGGCGCTTCATCGCCGCGATGACGGGCGTCTCGCCGCGGCCCGAGGTCGTGGCGGCGGTCGCGCGCCGCTACCAGGCGATCGGCGGCGGCTCGCCACTGCCCGACATGACCAGACGGCAAGCCGCCGCTCTGCAGCTCGCGCTGAGCGCGCGACTCGCCTCGAACGTGGACTTGCTGCCCGCCGGAAGCCCGCGCGTGCGGCCCGGCTTTCTGTACTGCGCGCCGACGGTCGCCAAGTGCCTGGCCGGGCTCGACGCGCGCCACACCATCGTGTTGCCCCTCTCGCCGTATTCGTCGCGGCTCACGTCGGGCGCCTACCGCGCGGCCCTGGCGGCGGCCGGCCACCCGGAGCTGCCGTTCGTCGACGGCTGGTATGCCGATCCCCGGTACCTGGCGGCGCTCAGCCATCGCATCAACGAGACGATCGACGGCGCCGACCCGAGCGAGTTCGCGCTGCTGCTCACCGCCCACAACGTGCCGCTCGAGACCGTGACGGCGGGCGACCCCTACGTCGACCAGCTTCGCGAGACCGCGGCCAGGCTCGTGCCCGCCCTCATGCCCGGGACCTGGCGCCTGGCCTTCCAGAGCAAGGGCCGGCGCGGCGGCGAGTGGCTCGAGCCCGAGGCCGGCACCGCCGTGCGCGAGTTCGCCGAGGCAGGCTGGAAGAAGCTTCTGGTTGTGCCCCTCGGCTTCGTCGCAGATCACGTGGAGACTCTCTACGACCTCGACATCGAACTGCGAGAGATCGCCGTTTCGTGCGGTATGGACTTCCTGCGCTGCCGCGCCCTGAACGACTCGCCGGGCTTCATCGCGGTGCTCGCCGATCTCGTGGGCGACTACCTGGCCCAGCGGGCGGCCTCGCCCCCCGGCGCGGTGCTGTGAGCGACCGCGTTCCCCTCATCGCCGTGATCGGCGGCGGCATGGCAGGCCTCGGAGCAGCTCACGCTCTCGAGACCGCGCGTCGCGCGGCGGCAGCGGCGGCCGCCACGCACACCGCCGGTAACGCCGCCGCTTCGGTCGCCGTCCCGCCCGCGACCGATGCCGACCCAGCCGCCGCGCCGCCGGCCGCCGCGCCGCCGCCGGCAGCCGCGCCGCCGTTCGACTGGATCCTGTTCGAGCGCGCCGACTACCTTGGCGGCAAGGTGAGAACGGAGCGCATCGACGGCTTTGTCGTCGAGGGCGGCCCCGATTCGTTCATCGTCGAGAAGCCCTGGCCCATGGATCTCGCGCGTGCCGTCGGCATCTACGACCGCCTGCTCGACTCCAACGAGGACATCCGCAAGAGCTACGTCTATTCCGGCGGACGGCTGCACGAGCTGCCCGAAGGCCTGATCCTGATGGTGCCGACCCGGCTCGTGCCGTTCGCGGTCTCGAGCCTCGTGAGCTGGCGCGGCAAGTTGCGCATGGGGCTCGACTTGCTGCTGCCGCGCGGTCGCGGTGACGGGGACGAGAGCCTCGGTGAGTTCGTGCGACGGCGGCTGGGGAGCGAGGCGCTGGCCAAGATAGCCGAGCCGATCGTGGCCGGCATCCATGCCGGAGACCCCGAGCAGATGAGCGTGCAGGCCACCTTTCCGATGTTCCTCGAGATGGAACGCCGGCATCGCAGCCTGATCGTCGGCATGATCCGCAGGCGGCGCGCGCGGGCCCGCGTAGCGCGCCCGGCGTCAGGTGCAGTGCGCCCGGCGACAGCTTCATCTGCGGCCGCGCCCAACGGCGCCGGCGCTCGCCGCCCACGTTCCTACTTTCTGTCGTTTCGAACCGGACTCGCCGACCTGGCCGACGCGGTGGTCGCCGATCTGCCGGCCGACCACCTGCAAATCAGCCTGGGCGTCGACGACTTGACGTGCGAGCCGGGCGATCCGCCGGTTTCGCGCGCCGGCGACGACCCGCCGGCTGATCGCGGCGACGACAGCTCGCGCGCCGGTGGCGACCGCCCTCGGTACCGGCTGCGCCTGTCGGACGGCACCGAGAAGCTCGTCGACGGCGTCGTTCTGGCGGGACCGGCCTTCGCGGCGGCCGAGCTGCTCCAGAACATCGACGCGCCGACGGCCGCAGATCTCGCGTCGATCGCCTACGTGAGCACCGCCACCGTGTCGCTCGCCTACCGGCGAGCCGACGTGTCGCGCCTGCTCCGCGGCTTTGGCTTCGTCGTGCCGCGCGCCGAGGAACGGCGCATCATGGCCGGCACCTTCAGTTCGCTCAAGTTCCCGGGCCGCGCGCCCGCCGATGGTGTGCTGGTGCGCGCGTTCGTCGGGCGCGCCGGCCGTGAGGAGCCGGCCGGGCTGCCCGACGACGAGTTGGTGCGACTGGTACGCGACGAGTTGGCGAGCATCGTCGGCCTGCAGGCCGAACCGCTGTTCGCGCGCATCTTCAGATGGCCGCGCGGCATGCCGCAGTACCGCGTCGGTCACCGGCGGCTCATCGACGAGATCGAGACGGGGATCGCCGACCTGCCGGGGATCGAGATCGCTGGCGGGTACCTGCACGGCATCGGCATCGGCGATTGCCTGCGCGAGGGCGCCGCGGCGGCGGGCCGCGCCGTCGCCTGCGTGCGCCACGAGGCCGGATAGCCCGTCTCCTGCGTGCGCGGCGAGGCCGGATAGCGCGCCGGCAACGCCGCTTCGTGGCGGGTCGTCGAACCCGGCTCGTACACGACCCGAGGCTCGCCACCAGGCGCGTCACGAAGTCACGCCGGCCCGAACGGCGACGACGCAGTCGATCGCCGGCCTAAAGGACGCGACCCCCTTCGGCCGAACAATACGGTGGAGTGCGCTCGTCGTGGGGAAAGGGCGTGCCTTGATTCGACCGTACGCGTCGACCGGAGCACCCGGTCAAAGGAGGGTCTATGAGTAGCGTCGCATCGTTTGCGGCCAGCGGTAGCGGCCTGTTCGGGGGCGTCTATCTCTTGATCTGGCTGGCCGTCGCCATCCTTTACGTGGCGTCGTTGTGGAAGATCTTCGTCAAGGCCGGAAAGCCCGGCTGGGCCGCCATCATCCCGATCTACAACTTGGTCGTTCTGCTTGAGATCGTCGGACGCCCGATATGGTGGGTGGTCCTCTACTTCATTCCGATAGCGCAGTTGGTCGTCACGATCATCGTGTCGATCGACTTGGCGAGAGTCTTCGGCAAGGGCGCAGGCTTCGGCATCGGGCTGTGGCTGCTGTGGTTCGTGTTCTATCCCATCCTCGGATTCGGCGAGGCACGCTTCGTAGGCACTGGGGCCGGCGCCACCTACGGCGCGCCGGCCGGTTTCGCACCCTATGCCCCGCCGGCCGGCCAAGCGCCGTACGACCCGGCGACAGGTACGTCCTACGGACCGCCCGCCGGCGGCTCGTCGTACGTTCCGCCGACCACGCCGCCGCCGTGGGCGGCCACCGCGGCGCCGCCCGCGCCACCTCAGGCCAGCTCTCCGCCTCCGCCTCCGCCGGCCCCGCCTGTTGAGCAGGCGCCGCCCGCTCCGGCAGCGGCTCCCCTGGCACCGCCGCCTGCCGAACCGACTCCGGCGCCGATTCCTCAGGCAGCACCGCCCGCTCCGGCTCCTCAGGCAGCACCGCCCGCACCGGCTCCGGCAGCCGCTCCGCAAGCAGCGCCGCCGGCTCCCGCGCCGGCTCCCGCGGCGACCTCGACGCCCGCTCCGGCTCCGGCTCCCGCTCCGCAGGCAGCGCCGCCGGCTCCCGCCGCGGCCTCTCAGGCGGCGCCGCAACCCGCATCGGACGCGGCGGCGCAGCCGGCGCCGCCCGTCACGACCGACCCAACGCCTCCAGCACCGCCGACGCCACCCAAGCCGCCGGTCTGACGGGAGGCTGCTGACCCACTGCTCGTGCAGCGGGGCGGACAGCTCTTCGGAGCTCTCCGCCCCGCTGTCTTCATGAGACGCCGGCCATGCGCGCTGCGCACGCGTCGGCGTCGCGCGGGCCGCTCGTCCGCGCCGCGTCCGTGTCGCTTTCGCCTACCCGCCCGTCGAGCGTCCTTTGGCGAGCAGCACGAAGAGGACGATCTGCGCGGCAATCGCCACGAGGACCACGACGAGGCCGGCGAAAGCCCACTTTCGCTGCGTGGCGCGGAACTGCTCGAGGCTCGACTACGTCTTGCCCTGCCAGGCCCAGCGGTTGCCGCTCGCGCCGCAGACGATCGCCCAGATGATCGCGCCCATCGGAACGAACCACAGGAGCAGTCCCCACAGCGCGACGTAGGAGCCGTTGAAGAGCCCCCAGAGCCACGAGAAAATGAAGGCGCTCCAGTTCCCCGGGCTGAGGGACATAGGACGCCGCGAAGGGTTGCGGGTCGCCGGCGCCCGGGGGCGCCCAGCCGCCCGGTGGAGGCGGTGGTGCGGGCGGCACCCAGCCATCGGCGGGTCGCGGCGCTTCGTCGGACGGCGGCACCGTCAGTATTTGCCGAGCGCTCGCATGATTCAGCGGTGCGGCGAGTGGGCACTCAGGCCGGGCGTGACGTACATGACGGCGCATGTGCCGGCGCAGACCTCGAGACCACGCCGACGCGCCAGCTCGAGGGCTTCGGGGGTGTCGGTGTGCTGGTGGATCCAGACCGCCTTGATGCCGGTGTCGGCGACCCTGGCCACCCACGCCGCGGTGTCTTCCTTGGGAAGCTCCAGCACAGCCGCGTCGACCGGCGTGGGCAGCGCTCCCAGGTCGGCGAAGGTGGGGTCACCCTCGACTTCGGCGACCGATGGGTCGACGGCATAGACGGTCTTGCCTGAGCGCTTCAGGGCGTTGTAGGTGAGCTTCGGAAAGGCGCGCCTGGCGGTGTGGCCCACGACCGCGAAGCTGCCCCGCTCCCAGAATGTCTGCCGTTGGGTCGCCATGCGCGCCTCCCTCGTGTGTCCCGCTGCTCGTCGACCGAGACGAGCCGTATCAGCGTCTTTCGGAACGTATCACGAGTCGTCGCTGGGGTCGCCCACGTCTTCCAGTCGTTACCGCCGCCCAGGGCGTAGTCACCGCCCCTCAGGTCGTCGTCCAGGCCGTCGCGTCGTCTCCGCCGTCCAGGCCGCCGTCGCCCCCGCCCAGGCCGTCGTCACCGCCGCCGACATCGACGCCGTAGCACTCGTCGGGGGCGAGTACCTCGAGATGGCGACCCGCCGCGCGCAGGCGACCGCGCATCTCGTAGCAGAGGTGGCACTCGTCGGCGTAGAGCTTCCGGCGGGGAGTCAGGCCGCTGCGCTGAGCGAGCTCCCAGGGTCCGCCTGCAAGGATCTCGCGCACGACCGGCAGAGCTTGCGGGTTGTATGTGGCGCTGAGCTTGGCGAGCGGGCGCTCGAAGACGTTGCCTGCGCTGATGCCCTGACAGAGCTGGAGGTTGCCGTCGGGGCCGACGTGGGCGCGCCCGGGGTCGGCGAAGTCCTCGTAGGGACACGACGTGAGCGTGTCCGGCGGGCGGCGCAGGCGCTCGCCGCAGGCGAGCGCCTGCGCCGCCCGCCCCTTGAACATGATCTCGCCGGGCGCCCCGCAGGCGACGCCGAGGTCGGCCACCGCGGCCGGCGCGCCGACTTCGAGGATCGACATCGGCAGGTCGAGCTCACGGGCGGCGATCACGGCGTTGCGCAGGTGGGTCTCGTCGGCGAGCGACTCCGTGAAGTAGGCATAGGACGACAGCGCGAAGTCGGCGACGCCGATCTCGGCGAGCGGCGCGAGCCAGACCAGGGCGTCGTCGATCGACTCCGCCCAGAAGCAGTTGGTCACCACGCCGACGTCGAGACCCGCGGCGCGCGCGTGGCGGGCGG
This sequence comes from uncultured Actinomycetes bacterium, assembly GCA_963845355.1. GTDB lineage: Bacteria > Actinomycetota > Thermoleophilia > UBA2241 > UBA2241 > Bog-752. Next base: position 41,314 of record CAWJRV010000041.1, on the reverse strand, counting down.
CGGCCAGCACGACCGGGTAGGCCAGCAGGGGTTCGCCGCCCTCGAAGTAGACCATGGCGCAGTCGGCGGCCGCGGCCTGGTCGATGACTGTCTGTAGCTGAGCGAGGGTCATCGTGCCCTCCTGCTCGGGACTGCCCCAGACGAAGCAGTGGTCGCAGGCGTAGGTGCAGCGGTATGTCGTCAGCAGGTGGATGGCCTCGAGTCGCATGCCGTCACTGTACGCCGCGGCGTGGCGCCGGGCGAGTGGCCGGGATCGTTGCGGCGTGACGCCGGGCGAGTGGTCGGAGGCGCTACGCGCGGTCGGCGCGGTCTGGCTGTAGAATCACAAGGAGAGGCGAGCCACGTGCGTCGCCGCAACCGACCCGAAAGGCGAGCGGTCTCATGCCCATCGGACGACCCAATGTCGAGAGGCTCGACGCCCACAACCAGGTCGAAGGCCTGCTGCGGGCGAGCAAGTACAAAAAGGACCCCGAGCTCGCCGAACAGGCCCGCTTGGCGCTGGAGCGCCGCATGCCTGTCCTGCTCGACACCTTCCAGTCCAAGAACACGCGCCACATGGTGCTCGCTCGCGACGCCTTCCGGCAGATCGGTCAGCCAGCGGTGCCGTTCCTCGCCGACGTGGTCGATCATGGCGACACCGGCAAACGCCAGGACGCGGTCCACGTTCTGGGCGAGGTCGGCTTGCCGACCGGGCTGCCGGCGCTCAGCGACGGGCTTCGCGACCGCGACTCGGGCGTGCGCCTGCTGGCCGTGCGCTCGCTCGCCAAGATCGACGGCCCGCAAGCGGTGGAGCTCATCACGAAGGCCTTGCGCGACAGAGACGAAGCGGTTCGCGTGGCGGCCATCAAGGCGCTCAAGAAACGGGGGGTGGAGACGCCGTGAGCAAGGACTATCGCTCGTTCAGCATGTGGCTCGACGGTGTGCCCGGCGAGCTCTCGCCGCGTCCCGCCTTGAGCGGCTCCGCCGAGGTCGACGTGGCCATCCTCGGCGGCGGCTACACAGGCCTCTGGACGGCCTACTACCTGAAGAAGGCCGACCCCTCGCTGCGTATCGCCATCCTCGAAAAGGAGATCGTCGGGTTTGGCGCCTCGGGACGCAACGGCGGCTGGTGTTCGAGCTTCTTTGCCGCCTCGCCCGGCACGATCGCCGCCGAGTTCGGTCGCGACGCCGCGATCGCCATGCAGCGCGCCATGTTCGTGACCGTCGACGAGGTCGGCCGCGTGATCGCAGACGAAGGCATCGACGGACGCTACCACAAGGGCGGCGTGCTCACTCTGGCGACCTCACCGGCTCAGCTCGGGCGCCTGCAGGACGAGATCGACAGCGAGCGCGAGTGGGGTTTTGGGCCCGAAGACTACGCCTATCTCGGCGCTGCCGAGACCGCGCAGCACATCTTGGTCGACGGCTGCCTGGGGGCGATGTACTCACCGCACTGTGCCTCGGTCGACCCGGCGCGTCTGGCGCGCGGTCTGGCCGAGACCGTCGAGAAGATGGGCGTGACCATCTACGAACAGACCCCGGCGCTGGCGCTCCAGGCCGGCGAGGTGCCCACGCCGGGCGGCTCGGTCACGGCCGGCATCGTCGTGAACGCGCTCGAAGGCTACGTCGTCACGTTGCCGGGCCACTCACGCGACCGGGTGCCGCTGTACTCGGTGATGATCGCCACCGAGCCGCTGCCGCAATCGTTCTGGGACGAGGTCGGCTGGGCGGGTCGCGAGGTCTTCGGCGACGAGCGTTACCTGCTGATCTACTGCATGCGCACCGCCGACGACCGCATCGCGCTCGGCGGCCGCGGCGCCCCGTATCACTTCGGTTCGAAGGTGAGCGACGAGTACGACCGCGCCCCCGAGGTCTTCGGCGAGCTGCACACAGTGCTCAAGGCCCTGTTTCCAGCCCTCGGCGGCGCTCGCATCACCCACACCTGGGGCGGCTGCCTGGGCGTGCCGCGCGACTGGTTCACCTCGGTCGGCTACGACAGGCAGGCGGGTATGGCCTGGGCCGGCGGCTACGTCGGCGACGGGGTGGCGACGACCAACCTGGCCGGCCGCACGCTGGCCGAGCTCATCGCCGGCGCCGACCACGGTCTGGCCCGTCTGCCGTGGGTCGGTCACGTCTCGCGGCGCTGGGAACCCGAGCCGCTGCGCTGGCTGGGAGTGAACCTGACGTTGCAGATGATGGGCAGCGCCGACCGCTACGAGGCGCGCACCGGCCGGCCGTCGAAACGCGCCGACCTCACCGCTCGCCTGATCGGTCGTTAGACGGCGCAAAGTACTTGGCGATCGGGCGAAGGGTTCCGCGCGCTGCAGGGAACAAGGGGGGCATGGCATTCGAACCCTTGAACGCCGGCGGGCCTCAGACGGCGACCGGCAGGATCTTCGTGGGAACCTCCGGCTGGTCGTACCGGCGCTGGCGCGGGTCGTTCTACCCGGAGCGTCTTGCCGGCAACGGCACGCTGGCCTACTACGCCGCTCGCTTCGACACGGTCGAGATCGACCGCACCTTCTCCTCGCTGCCCGAAGCGGCCACCATCGAACGCTGGCGCGACACGGTGCCACCGGGCTTCACGTTCGCCGTCAAGGCGCCGTGCGAGATCACCCACCTGAAGCGCCTGCGCCGCAGCGAAGCGACTCTGGCCGCGTTCCTGGACCGCGTGCGCGGCCTGGAGCGGGCGCTCGGCCCGATCGTGTTCACGCTTCCCGACGGCCTTCCCCGCGACACCGGCCTGCTGCGCAACTTTCTCGACAAGCTGCCGCGCGACCTGTCCTATGCCTTCGAGTTTCGCGATGAGAGCTGGCTTCGCGATCGCATCTACGATCTGCTGGCCGACCATGAGATCGCCTTCTGCATCTACCGCCTGGGCGACCGCGAGACGCCGCGCGTCGTCACCGCGCCGTTCGTGTATCTGCGCCTGCAGGGGCCCGCTCGCCCGCCCACCGGCGCCTTTGGCGGCGACGAGGAGCTGCAGCGCTGGGCCAATGCCTGCCGCTCGTGGGCGGCCGACGAGTTCGACGTGCGCGCCTACTTCGACAACGGGGTCGGCGGCGCGGCGGTGCGCGACGCCGCGACCCTGCGCGAGCTGACCGCACGCCACGACGCCCACGACCTGTCGCGCAACCATGAGCCCGACGCCGAGGAGTCGAGCGGGCGACTCGTCGGATAAGGCGCCGCCCGCCGCGAGCGGCTCGTCGACACGGTACCGCCCGCCGGGGGCGCCCAGAATCTCTAGATGAGGTTCGTGCAGGCGATGAACGAGGCGAAGACCGAGAGCCAGCCGGCGGCGGGGATCTCGATCGTCAGGCCGTCGAGTCGCGTCACTCCCGGGCAGCCCGCGGCCTGATCGCACCAGTCCGGGCGACCGAAGCTCAGCCGCAGCGAGCGGCCGTCCCAGTCGAGCGGAGTCGGCAGCGGCCCGGAGAGCGCCCGGCGCGCTCCGGCGCGCAGCGCGGCCTGCGCCGCATCGGGTGCGAGCTGCCGGGCCGCCGACCACGACAAGCCGTCCTTGACCGTGACCGTCTCGAGCCCGGGCACCAGGGCCTGCGCCTCGGCGGCCAGCTTGTCGTCGCCCGAGGCGAAAGCGAGAGGCACGCCGAAGGCTCCGGCGACCGCCGCGTTCAGCCCGAGCTCGCCGACGGCGAGCTCACCCTGCGGCCCGCCGCACACCACGGCGTTCGTGATGGCGAACAGGTAGGTGTGGGCGAGAGTCGCCTGCGCTGTGCCGGCGCGCGCGTGATAGCCGACCATGAAGGCGGCATCGACGCCGGCATCGACGCCCGACATCATGCTCAGCTCCGTGCCGCCGCCGCTCAGAAGCGAGACTCCGGCCGGTAACCCTGTGACGTCGAGGTTGTCGCCATGGTCGTGAGCGTCGCAGATGACGATCTCGTCGGCGCCGCCTTCGAGACAGCCCCCGACGACGGCGTCGAGGTCGCCTCGCATGAGCCGGCGCGCGTCCTGCCATTCGCTTGTGCCGTGCTCGATCTGGTCGAGCCGGCAGACTCCGCTGATCCCTTCGAGGTCGATGCTGATGAAGACCTTCACGGTCGTCCCTCCGCCGTAGGTGGTTGTCCTATGATCGGCGCCGCAGCACGACCGCGATCACGATCAGCACGACCGCGATCACTGCCGTGACGAGGAACGTGATCAACGGCCCGCTCGATCTGGCGGTCACGACAATGCCGGTAAGCTCGTCCATGCCCCCTCCCGCCGCTCGGCGCTGCGCGAACGCGCGCACATGGCCAAACGTATCAGATTGGTCGTGGCAAGGCCCGGTCGCGCCGCGGCATCTCGCGCTACGGCGTGTCGAGCTCCTCGGTTCGGCTGAAGGCGTCGATGGCGTCGAGGAAGGCTGTGCCGTAGTGCTTGAGCTTGGCCTCTCCGATGCCGTTCACGGCGAGCAGCTCGTCGTCTGTGCCGGGCCGCCGAGCGGCCATCTCTCGCAGCGTGGCGTCGCCGAAGACGATGTACGCCGGCACGCCCTGGCGGTCGGCCAACTCCTTGCGCAGGGCGCGCAGGTGGGCAAAGAGGCGCTCCTCGGCAGCCGACGGCTCGCGCAGCTCGACGGGCACGTCGACGAGGGTGCCGCTGGCCGCGGCCCCGGCCTTTGTGCGGTTCGCGCGCCGGCGCGCTTCGCGGGGCAGCTTGACCCTTGGTCGGGCGAGCACCAGGGTCTCGTCGCCGCGCAGCAGCGCCATGGCGGCCGGCGTGAGGCGCAGCACCGAGTAGCGGGCGATGTCCTGTTCGAGGTAGCCGCGGTGGATGAGCTGGCGGATGAGCTGCTGCCAGGCGTCCTTGCTCAGGTCGGCGCCGATGCCGTAGGTGCTCAACCGATCGTGTCCGCGGGCGAACACCTTCTCGCTGCCGCTGCCGCGCAGGACGTCGACGACGTAACCGATGCCGAAGCCCTGACGCAGCCGGTAGACGCACGACAGCGCCATGCGGGCGTGCTCGGTGGCGTCGTAGGTGTCGGGCGGCTCGAGGCACACGTCGCAGTTGCCGCAGTCGTGGGCGAGCGGCTCGCCGAGGTAGCCGAGCAGCACCCGCCGCCGGCAGGTGGTGGCTTCGCCGAAGCCGACCATGGCGTTGAGCTTGTGCAGCTCGATGCGGACCTGTTCGGGATTGCCGCCGCGTTCGATTAGCGAGTGCGCCACGGCGGCATCGGCGAGGCTGAACAGCAGCAAGGCTTCGGCGGGCAGCCCGTCGCGCCCGGCGCGCCCCGTTTCCTGGTAGTAGCTTTCGAGGTTCTTGGGCAGGTCGTAGTGGCAGACGAAGCGCACGTCGGGCTTGTCGATGCCCAGGCCAAAGGCGACCGTGGCGACGACCACGTCGACCTCGTCGCGGGCGAAGGCGGTCTGCACGCGGTCGCGCTCGGCGGGCGCGAGGCCGGCATGGTAGGCGGCGGCGCGCACACCGGCCGCCGTCAGCCGAGCGGCGACCTCTTCGGTGCGCTTGCGCGAGAGGCAGTAGACGATGCCGGACTCGCCCTTGTTCAGGGCGATCAGGGCCAGGAGCTGGTCGAGCGGGTGGCGCTTGTCGACCACGGTGTAGCGTATGTTGGGCCGGTCGAACCCGGTGATAAAGACGGGGGCGTCGGCGAGACCCAGGCGCGCCTGTACGTCGGTGCGTGTCTGCGGATCGGCGGTGGCGGTGCAGGCCATGACAGGTACGCCGGGAAAGAGCTCGCGCAACTGCCCGAGCTGCACGTACTCGGGGCGAAAGTCGTGCCCCCATTGCGACACGCAGTGAGCCTCGTCGATGGCGATCAGGGCGATGCCACCCGCCTGAGAGTCGCCGGCGATCTCGTGCAAACGCGCCAGGGTGGCGCTGGTCATGAGCCACTCGGGCGCCGCGTACAGCAGATCGAGCTCGCCGCCGTGGAGCTGGGCCAGCACCCGGCGCGCTTCGGTGGCCTCGAGGGACGAGTTGTAGTAGGCGGCGCGTACGCCGGCGGCTCGCAACGCGTCGACCTGGTCTTTCATGAGCGAGATGAGCGGCGAGACGACGATCGCGACGCCGGGTCGCAGGATGGCGGGGATCTGATAGCAGAGCGACTTGCCGCCGCCGGTCGGCATGAGCACGAAGGCGCTGCCGCCCGCGATCAGGTGCTCGACGATCTCGCGCTGGTGAGGCCGGAATTCGCGAAAGCCGAAGACGCTGCGCAGCACGGCGGCTGCCGGCGAGGGAGCAGCGGGGTCGGTAGCCGCCGGCGAGGGAGCAGCGGGGCCGCCGGCGACCGGCGACTGTGAAGGAGCAGTGGCGTCGGTAGCCGCTGGCGACCGTGAGGGCGCGACTGAGGTTACGGCCGGGGGCGCAGCCGCGGCGACGCCGAGAGGCGGCTGGGGATCAGACGACATGAAACGACACTAGCACATCGTCAGGATGGAGCCGGCCGCCGCGCCGGTCGCCGCGCCGGGCCGCGACCAGATGTCACCCGGGTCACGTGCAGGCGGCGGCATTTCTGCGCAGATGTCACCATGGTCACGCGTCGGCGGCATCCCCGCAGCGGTACTTACTCTCGGGCCGTGATCTGCCACACGTGGTAAGCCCGCGAGCTGCGTGCGAAATCGGGTGGCAGGGTAGCGCGTGAGAGGTCCTTGAGGAGGTGGTCGCGTGCGAGCGATTCGGTGTCCATCGCAAAGCGCCGCGCGTTGCAGGCGAAGATGAGCACACCGCCGGGGGCAAGAAGGCGGCGGGCGACGAGGCGGATGAGGTCGACGTGGTCGCGACGCACGTCGAAGGTCGCGCGTCCCATCTTCTTCGAGTTAGAGAACGTCGGCGGGTCGAGGTAGATCAGGCCGAACTGCTCATCGGTCTGGTCGACCCACTGCAGGACGTCGGCCTCGACCACCGCGTTGCGCGCCGACTTGAGCTTGTTGCGGGCCAGGTTGCGCTGGGCCCACTCGAGGTAGCCGGCGTTCAGATCGACGGTCGTGGTGCTCGTGGCGCCGCCTCTGCCCGCCGCTACGCTCGCCGTTCCCGTGTAGCCGAAGAGGTTCAGAAACCGCTGCCCCGGGGCGAGCTGGCCCAGCAGGCGACGAACCTCGCGTCCGGACAGGAAGAGCCCGGTGTCGAGGTAGTCCGTGAAGTTGACGAGGAACACGAGGTCACCTTCGTGGACTTCCCGCTCGACGCCGTGAGCCGCCTGACGCTCGTATTGCGCGGCACCGCGCTGGCGGGCGCGGACCTTGAGGAAGACGTCGGCGGGCTCGACGCCGAGGACCTCGGGGATCACCCGCAGCGCCTCGGCGAGGCGGCCCGCCGCTTTCGCTTCGGCGATCTCGGGCGGCGGGGCGTATTCCTGAACGTGCACCCAGCGCTCGTAGATGTCGATAGCCACGGCGAAATCGGGCAGGTCGGCGTCGTAGACCCTGTAGCAGGTCGTGCCGGCGCGGCGCATGGAGCGGCCCCAGCGGCGCGCGTTCTTGCGCAGCCGATTGGCGAACTGCTCGGCGGCGGCAGAGTAGGTCGACGTTGGCGCAGCCGCGGCGGCGGCGCTCTTCGGCAAAGCCTGGGGGGTGCCGGGTACGTTGGACAATTGGCCAAGATCTTGGCCAATTGTCCAAGGAGACGGAGACCCCACGCGACCGTCGCTCGGGGCGTCCGCTTCGCCGGCGGGCGGAACTCCCGCCCGATCGTCTTGGGGCCGAGCCAGGCTTTCTTCCATCAGCGCCATCCGATCCTTCGCCGGCGCCGTGAGCCGGCGCTTCGGCAGGGGGACGGCGGCGCGCTCGTTGACGTCGATGCGCAGCAGCGTGCAATGCAGCGGCCCGTTCATGAAGTGGTTCGAGCGCCGGGCTCGCAGGCCAAGCCGCTTGCCAAGCTCCAGGTCGTTGACCAGGATGGCGGCTCGCCAGCCGGAGAACTCCGCCCTGATGCGCTCGCCGAGCAGCGCATAGAGAGCGTCCAGAGCCGGGTCGGGAGGCGCGAGAGTCGCCGCATTGTTGCCGCTCCTGTTGCCGCCCGGATCGCGGCGTGAGCGGTCCTCGCCGCGGCCACTGCTCCGGTCACTCCCCGCCGCCGGCCATGCCGAGCCCGCGTCGGCGCCGAGCCGATGTCCGTAAGGCGGGTTGGCAACGACCAGGCCGGTCGCGCCGGCGTCAAGGTCGGCCGGCCGCGTCAAGGCGTCAAGGTCGGCCGGCCGAGTCAAGGCGCCGAGATCGCGGCGTTCGATACTGACGAGGTCCTCGAGACCGGCGCGCGCGACGTCGGCGCGGGCCAGCTCGACGGACCGCGCGTCACGGTCGAAGCCGAAGGCGATCGGCACGACACGGCCCTCTGCCTCAGGCAGGGCGCGAGCCGCACGGAGGCGGGCGAGCGCCGCGTCGCGGCGCTCGCCCGCCTCCGCGACCAGCTCATCCCAGACACCCGCCTGGTGTCCGAGCCAGCCGGTGAACCCCCATGCTTCCGCAGCGCGCAGCAGTCCGGGGGCGACGTCGGCGGCGATCAGGGCGGCTTCGATGGGCAGCGTCCCCGACCCGCAGAGCGGGTCGACGACGCTGCCCTCGGCAGCCGCCACGGCCGGCCAGCCCGCTCGTATCAGGATAGCCGCGGCCAGCGTCTCCTTGAGTGGCGCCTCGGTCTGACGTCCGGCCTCACGGTAGCCGCGGCGGTGCAGGCTCTCGCCGGTCAGGTCCAGGCTGACGAGTGCCTCGCGGCGGCCCACGTAGACGTTCACCCGCACGTCGGGGCGGCTCGGATCGACCGACGGCCGCCGGCCGAACCGCTCGCGGAACTGGTCGACGATCACGTCTTTGGTGCGCTGCGCGCCGAACAGCGTGTTCGTCACGCCAACGGTCAAGCCGAGCCCGCCGAAGTCGACCGCCATGGTACCGTCGGGCGCCAGATGCGCCGTCCAGTCGATCGCCGCAAGGCGATCCCAGAAGGCGTCGCCACCGCCGTCGAGCGGCAGCGTCGCGACCTGCAAAAGCACGCGCTGGGCGAGTCGCGACCACAGGCAGGCCCGGTAACCGAACGCCAGTGGGCCGGCAAACGATGCGCCCCCGCACTCCTCGCTCACGGTCGGCTGGGCTAAGCCCGCGTCCGCCGCCAGTGCGCGCAGCTCCTCGGTCAGGAGCGACTCGGCGCCCCTGGCCGCCGTGGCGAAGAAGATGAGATCTGCGTCTCCGGGGTCGCTGGTCGCGGGTTCACCGTCGTGGGTCATGGGGTTCACGCTAGCACAACGCTCCCCGACGTGACGTGCACCACGCCGACAGGTTGGGCTGAGTCTCGGCGGCGTCTCGCCGCGGCCGTGCTACGATGCGGGCTCGCGTCGTTCCAGGCGGCCCCCTGCAGCGGCCCTGCGGGTATCGCGACGGTACAGTGGGCAGCCCTGCGGGCGACGCGAGCACGAACGACACAACAAACCACCCAACGAGCGGCACTGCAAGCGACACAACGAGCGGCACAGGGAGCGTCGGCATGAAGTATTCGGCAGCCGGGCTGGGGCGCGTGTTCGTCATACGCCTCGAAGACGGCGACGTGGTGCATGAGTCCGTCGAGGAGCTGGCCCGTCGCGAAGGAGTCCTGCGCGCGGTGGTGATCGTCCTCGGCGGCGCCGACGACGGCAGCCGCGTCGTGGTAGGTCCCGCCGACGGCAGGGCAGCCGTGATCGAGCCCATGGAGCGCGTGCTGCGTGGCGTCCACGAGATGGCCGGCGTGGGCACGCTGTTTCCCGACGAGAAGGGCCGAGCCGTCCTGCACCTGCATGCCGCCTTCGGGCGCGACGACCGCACGACCGCCGGCTGCATCCGGCGCGGCGTCACGACCTGGGTCATCGGTGAGGTCGTCGTCATCGAGCTCACGGGCAGCGACGCCGTTCGCCGCGTCGATCCCGTGACCGGGTTCGAGCTGCTCGAGCTCGGAGGCTGAGCTCACCACCTCAGGCCGGCGTCCCGCCGGGCGCCGGCGCCGCGCTGGTCCGCCCGCCGCGCCTGGTCGCGCTCGCCTGACGCAGAGCCGGGTCCCTACACCCTCTCGATCCGCGAGAGCCACGCCTGCACCGTGTCCCCTGTGACGCCGCGGTTCGTCTGGAGCTCGGTCCGCTCCAGGTCGGTCACGGCGAAGCCCTCCCCCGCGGCGAACGTCTCGCGTATGTCTGCCTCTGAGATGCGCCGCGGGCCCCACGATCCCGGCTCCAGGTCTGAGAAGCAGAGCATCACATAGCCGCCGCCGGGCGCCAGGAGGCGCGCGAGCAGCGAGCGCCAGGTCGAGCGCTCATCGTCGTCCAGGGTGTGGAAGAACCCCATGTCGACGACGGTGTCATAGGTAGTGTCGTCGAACGCGCCGGGCTGCGTCAGGATATCGGCGACGACGAACCGGGGCGGGTTCGGCAGGCCGCGCTCGCTCGCCTTGGCGACGGCGCGCGCGATCGCCGCCGGCGCCACGTCGACGCCGACGACGTCGTGGCCGGCCGCCGCAAAGAGCAGGGCGTGTTCGCCTGTGCCGCAGCCGGCATCGAGCACGGCGCCCCGCACCCAGCCGCGCCTTTCAGCGTCGACCAGCGCGGGCTGCGGGCGACCGACGTCCCAGGGCGGGGCCGTGTCGCTCTCATAGGCTTGGTAGAAGTGCTCGTGATCGCTCATGGGGCGGCATCTCCGTGACTCGACTCAGCAGTCGTTCCCCCATACGCTTCCCACATCGCTTCGGGCGAATCGGCTTTGGGCGGATCAGCCGGTGCGGTCACGGTTCACCGTCAGTTCGGGATGAGCCGGGTGACCACGCAGAAACAGCCGCCACGTTGATGCGGCGGAACGTCTCGAAGCATCTGCCGTCCGGCCGGCAGGTCTCCTCGATCATGCGCGCGACCACGTAGTCCCGAAACGTCTCCTTGAGGTCGCCTGGGAGGTGGGCCAGCAACGGCACCAGGCTGGGCTGGTCGACCCAGGCGACCATCGCCTGTACATCTGGGAAGAACCTGTCGGCGTTCTCGCCCCACACCCGGGCCTCCCGCAGACCGGCCGCTGCCACCAGCGCGGAATATTCGTCGACCGATGGCATGTACCAGGGCCATTCGAAGGCGGCGAACGAGGCGGCGAACTCGTTGCGCGCCATGGCCTCGCGCACGATCGCGAAGAAGTGCGAGCAGTTGCCGTCGCCGGCGAAGTTGAAGCGCACTCGCCCGCCGTCGCGCAGCGCCCGGGCGACGTGGCGGTAGAGGCGCCGATGGTCTTTGATCCAGTGCAGCGTGGCGTTCGAAAAGACGACGTCGAACTGCCGGCCGAGCTCGAAGTCTGCGATGTCGGCCAGCAGGAAGCGCGTGTTGGGGCGCTCGTTGGCGCGCGTGGCCTCGATCATGCCCCTCGACGCGTCGATGCCCACGATTTCTCCGTCGGGGAGCAGATCGGCGATCTGAGCCGTCAGCGCGCCGTCGCCACAGCCCAGATCGAGGACGCTCTCGGAGCCCCGCAGCCGCAGGTCGTCGATGAGGCTCGCGCCCCACTCCTTCTGGTGGGCCGATGCCTGGGCGTACAGCTTGCCGTCGAACTCGTGTGTCACGTGCTTGTCCCGCTGTCCCTCGGAGCGCTCCCCAGATCGCTCTCCGGATCGCCAAGCGGCCATTCCATGCGGACGCAGCGCAAGACGGCTCCGCTTCGCAGCTCGTGGTCGACCTCGTCGAGCCGGCGAAAGCCGAGCGACTCGTAGAACGACACGGCGTTCAGCGAGGAGTCGAGCTGAAGCCGCGCGACGCCCGCCTCCCGCGCGACCTGGAGCATGGTCTGCACGAGCCGGCGTCCCACGCCCTGGCGCACGAGAGAGGGAAGCACATAGACGGATCTGACCGTGGCCGCCTTCGGGTCGAGCTGCGCGTAGCCGATCGGCTGACCTTGGGCTGCTGCGATGAAGAAGAGGCGCGAGCTGAGCTGCTCTCGCAGCCGGGACGAATCGCGCGGCCGCGCCCAGGCGTCGATCTGCGCCTGGCCGTAGCAGGCCTCGACCGTCGCGCCGCGTACGGCGGCTTCGTGGATCGTGGCGATGGCCGCGGCATCGTCTGGGCCGGCGCTGCGGATCGTGATCTTCATCCCGCTCATTGTGCTTACCACCCCGATCGGCCGATGCCGCCAAGACTACTCCTCGACAAGCTGGACGAGCGGTTCGTAGAGTGCCGGGGTGGCGACGATGAAGCCGTCTCCGCGCAATTCTGCCCGGCGAACGCGTCAGGGGGCGGCCAGCCGCTTGCGCATGACCACCCGCCGCGTCTGGTCGAGACCGCGAGCGCCGTCACCCTTGAGCCACGCCAGAAACACGGTGTCGAGATCGGGCTCGCCGACGATCTCGTACTCCAGCTTCTGGTAGAACGGCGCGTTCCACGGCACGTCGCGAAACGTGGTCAGCGCGATCTCCCGGAACCGGTTCGCGCGGGCCCACCGCTCGATGGCGTCGACGAGCGCCGTCCCGATGCCGAGACCGCCGTGCTCAGGCAGCACGTCGAGCTCCTCGAGATGAAGCCGCGAACCCAGCGGCTCGACCAGGCCGAACCCCTCCGGATCGCCCGCGCGCGACAGCGCGACCCAGAGCCGGCTGGCGGACTGCGCGGCGGCCAGCACCGCAAGCGGTGTAGTCTGCGCGAGGACGGCGCGAGGGACGGCCCATCCGGCGAAGTGCGCCGCGGCCCTCGACTCGATGTCGGGGAGCGCCGCAACGTGGTCCGCTGTGGCGAGAACGATAGTGCAGCCGGTGTGCATCAGCAGGCAGGCCCGTGCCGCGGCGTCACGGATCGGCTCTGTGCCGCGGCGTCACGGATCGGCTCTATGCCGCGGCGTCACGGATCGGCTCTATGCCGCGGCGTCACGGATCGGCTCTATGCCGCGGCGTCACGGATCAGCACTTTGCGGTCTGACATGTCGCCCGTCACCCCTCGATCGCCCTGTGCGTCGGCCCCGAACGCAAAAAGAGGGCGGGCCCGGACGGGCCCGCCCTCTTTTGGGCGCTCGCGAGTTGGCCTGGTACTTAGACCGGCCGCACCTGCGTCGCCTGCTGCTTGCCATTGTTGCCAGTGGCCTCAGTGAAGGTGACGGCCTGACCCTCGGCGAGCGTCTTGAAGCCCTCGCCCTGGATCTCGGAGAAGTGGACGAACAGATCGTCGCCGTCCTCACGCTCGATGAAGCCGTAGCCCTTGTCCGGATTGAACCACTTGACTTTGCCTTCTGCCATGAAAACTCATCCTTCCACCCCATTGGGGCAAAACAAAACGACGTAACCTCACCGCCAGCATGCGGTGTGTTACGTCGCAAACCTGCGAGCCTATTTGACTCGCCTATCGGCACTATAACACGTTTTGCAACCCGGCGCTTGACTTGCAGCGTTCCGGTCGCGCCGATCGGGGCCTTGGGCGCTCTGCGCAGGGCCCTTTGCACACGCCCATCTGCACAGGGCGCTCTGCCCAGGCGCACGTCAGTGCCGTCAGTCCGTGGCGAACGACACGGACTCGGCCGGAGCCACGCGGCCGTAGCCTGCGAGCGTGCGATTGTGGTGCTCGATGATCTGCGGCGCGGACAAGGTCGTTGAGTCCAAGGTGCTGTGCGCATCCTCCGCGAGCACGACCTCGAAGCCGAGCGCTACCGCGTTACGAAACGTCGAATCGATGCAGAACTCCGACTGCAGACCGCAGAGCACGACCTCGTCGACGCCGAGTCGCTCGAGCGTCTCCCTGAGCGACGTGTCGTGGAACGCGCTGCCATGAGTCTTGCGTACGAAGAGATCGGTCTCGGGCCGGGCGTCCAGCCCGCTTCTGAGCTGCCACGCCGGCGAGTCGGCGATCAGCCACTCGTCTTCGTGCTGTACGAACACGATGGGGCATCCGGACGCACGGGCAGACGCGATCAACCGATTGATCCTGGCGATCATCGCCTCGCCTTCGAAGACCTCGCGCCCGTCTTCTGCGTAGACGCCGTCTTGCACGTCGATGACGAGCAGCGCCTTCATTTGCGACCTCCTGATCGAGGTGCCGGAGCGCGGCATGAGGCCACAGTCGGGCCTACCGTCGCGAGATCGCCCGGCACGGATTGCCGGCCGCAACCATGCCCGACGCGAGTGGCTTTGTAACCACGCTGCCGGCGCCGACCACCACGTCGGCGCCGATCTCGATGCCGGGCAGCACGATGACGCCGCCTCCGAGCCACGACCGCGCGCCGATCGAGATCGGCGACGCCGACTCTCGACCGCTTGCCCGCTCGCCGGCGTCGCGGGGGTGGTCGGATGTCAGCAGCTGGACGTTGGGCCCGAGCTGCACGTCGTCGTGAAGGGTGATGGTCGCAGCGTCCAGGAACACGCATCCCATGTTGACGAACACCCGGGCGCCCAGGTGGATCTGTGCACCGTAATCGCAGAAGAAAGGCGATTCCACGTGCGAGCCGGCGCCGATGTCGCCGAGCAGCTCTCGCAGCAGGCGCTCGCGGCCGGCCTGGTCTCCGGGGTCGAGCGCGTCGAGTCGCCGGGTGAGGCGGCGAGCGGCGATCCTTGCCTCGACGAGGGCCGGATCGCCGGCGTCGTAGAGCTCGCCGTGGAGCATCTTCTCGCGTTCGCTCATGGCTGTTCTCGGTGGCGGTTCACGGCGTGCCGCCCGCTATCGCTCGCAGCGCGGCAGCGCACCCTTGCGACCATGGTAGGCCACGCACAGGTGGCACTCACCGTGGATCGTGCATCGCTTGGGGCACGGACAGTCCGCGTGGCCGCGAGCCTGGGGAGTCGCCACTTCCCCTGCCGGTACCATCGACAGGTACTGTGTCGCGATCTCACGCTTCTTGTCGCGCTCCGTCGTCACTGGGCAAGGTCCCCCTTCGAGCCTCAACGCCACATGGTACTTTCTGAACCCCCTGTCAGCCAGACGCCGCATCGACGCGCCGGAACAGGTTGCTATGCCGGCCGAGCGGAGCCCTCGGCAACGATCTCCCACACCACCTTGGGATGGACGTAGCGATGGATGGTCTGCTCCTCCATGCTCAGCGTCTGCCAACCTTCACCGAACAGCGCTTCGACCGCGGTGCGGTCGAAGAAGCGCTTGGGCCGGCCGTCGACCAGGTAGTAGTCCTTCTCGATCTCGGGGTAGCCGGCGGCGCCGTAGTGCAGGTCGTTCGTGGAGTTGAGCCGGCAAAGCAGTCAAGTCTCGTGTCGCCCAGAGACGATGTCACCGCCCAACGCCCGGCTCAGGTGGCTCTCGGACACGAGGACCTCGCCGACCTTCAGCGCAGCCGGCTCGACCCCCCACGGGACAAAGCCGACGCTTCGGTAGAGGGACGCGGCTTCGGGCGCGCGGTCAGTCGCACTCACATACACATGCGTGACGCCCGCGAGTGAGCCGGCGAAGGAGAGTGCCTCGAGGACCAGCGCTCGCCCCACGCCGACCGACCGGGCATCCGGCCTGACGTACAGGCCCCAGATCTCGCACTTGTGCGAAGCCTTGAGGTGTCGCTGCCGGCCGATCCCCACGATACCGACGAGCTCTTCGGTGAAGGCGCCGAACGTCGCCTGATCCGAGGCGGCCAGCGCCTTTTCGACGAACTCGCGCGAACCTGCGGCATCGTCCTCTGGCGAGGAGGCGAAGGCGAGCGGTGCATCCAGCAGAGCGGCACGCCGAAGGGCCATGAACGCCGTGGCGTCGTCGGGGCCTAGACGACGGACCAGCAAAGCCTCACGATCAGCAGCCATTGCTACCTCTTCCGCCGAAGGTGTTGCACATGAGCTACCGCCCGGCTGCCCTATGTCCTGCATCATAGCCCTCGAGCCGGTCTGCTCGATGTGCCTGTCAGGACGCGTCGTCGGCAAGAGACTTCTCCGCCGTCCAGTAGTCGAGGCGCTCGCCCTCGCCGACGTCTATGGAACACTCTTCGAGCAGGTGATAGCTGCGGCTCTCGTAGAAAGGTCGCGACGGTAAAGAGACGGCAAGGCGCACTGACTTGCGTCCAGCCGCCCGCGCATGGTCCTCGAGTACGTCCATGACCTGGCCACCGATACCAAGCCTCTGGAACTGCGGGTGGACGAAGACGCCGCTGATCTCTGCGCCGACGATCGCTCCGGTGCCGACCATGACGCGGTCGCGCTCGACCACGAGGACCTCACCGACGGCCTGTCTCTCGAGGATGCGCTCGAGGGAGTGGAACTCCTTGAAGTACTGGACGGCGCGGGGTGGATAGACGCCCGAGTAGCTGGAGTCGACCGTCAGGTAGATCAGGCGTTGGACCGACATCAGGTCGGTGGCATCGAGCCTGCGCGGCGTCACGGCGACAGCTCCCCTTCCGAGCCCGCCTCGGACACGGTCACGGTGCGCGACGACCGCCGTCGTGCTCGGCTTCGGCCTGCGCCAGCGCTTCCGGGGTGAGGTACTGGCCCACCTGCCGGTGGCGCTCGTAGTGGACATCGCTGAGGCCGCAGACGCCGAAGGCGATCTGGGCAAGCGGCATCAGCAGCGCCGCGATGACCCAGCCCCAGCGCCCCTGCACCATGGCGACGAAGATGGCGAGCAGAACGGAGGCGGCCCAGACGACTACGGCCAGGGTCCCGGCGGTTCCCGAGTCCGCCAGCGTCGCCACGCCGCCGTGGCCGAGTGCTCCCCACTCGGTGAGCGCGATCAGGCCGCCGAGCAGCAGGGCGAGGCTGCCCACGGCGAGGATGACCCAATAGACGGTGACATACTTCGCGTCTTCAAGCTCATCGCTCGTGCTCACGCTACCGCCCCCGCATGTTGAGGTCGCCGCCCACCGTCTCGTGCTTCAGCGGCGCGTTGGCCGCGAATGGAGTCTACTACTCCTCTCTGGGAAGCGTCCGCTGGATGCGCGCACAGCTTGTTGCTTTCTCGACGTTCCACCCTTGCGACGACCCGGCAACGAGTGCGAGAGCCTTACGGGAGTGGCGGCTGAGCCGAGTCGACGAGCGGCGACTGAACCACACCTGTCGGGCGTGCGGCCATCGCCAGTGCGAGGATCGAGACTGCCAGCAGCACGGTCACGCTCACCAGTGCAGCGACGTGGAAGGGTGTGTAGTCGAACGCCTCCTCTGCCTCTTTCGCCCAATTGCTGCCGGGGCCGAAGGCCGCTTGCGCGTAGACGAACCAGGCGACTGCCAGAGCCGCGCATGCCCTGATGGGCCATCTCCCGGTGACCAGTAAGAGAGCACAGAGGGAGCCCAAGATCAGCATGGTCACCGGGGCAGGAGGCGCAGCGCCCCACTGAATCCAGGACGGGAGCCTGTTCAGGATGTGAAAGGCAGCCGTGCTGTGGCCGAACGCCACCTGGGTGACGAGAAGCATCGACGCAGAGCAGAGAAGGCCAAGGACGCCGCTGATCGTCAGCGCCCATCTGAGGGATGTCCGCAGGCTCCCGGTCATCAGGTGCCTCCTTGCCCTCAGAATGTCGAGCCTCACATGCTGCAGGTCGATGCACTTGTTAGGCGTGTGGCCGCCCTCCGTTCGGCGATCAACGTGGCCCTGACCAGCAGCGGCACCGCGACCGCCGCCACCACGAAGACACCGAGAAGGAACTCCAGGAGCAGGCCCGTGCCGAAACCCCCGTTGGCCATCGCGTGCGAGAGGCGTCCAATCGAGCCCGCCCAGCCCGCCAGCGACAGCAGAAGCCATGCAAGCCAGACCACGATGATGCCGATCCGGCCGAGACGCATCCGCCGGAAGCGCTGAGTGGCCGGCAGCGTCGAGGCACCGACCGGCACGGCCACCAGCAAGACCAGAAGGGCGATGAACCCAAGGAGGACCGCCACATGGGCAAAGGGGCCGGCGGGGTCGGCCCGCGCAACGACGCGGTCGAGGCGATGGCGTCCGACGACGAACACCAACATCAACACGCCGAGGGACGCCAGCACGGTGAGCCATCCGACGACGGTGAGGACGACGCCGCGCAAAAGAAGACGTCGCTCGCAGACAGGGGGCGTCTCTTGCTTACCGACAATCACACGACCCTCCTCCGCTACGATACCCGCGGGCGGGAGGTCGGGGCCGAGGTGTGGTTGTGGACCTTGCGACGACATAGCGCCGCCTCCTTCGTTCGGCCCAACAGTGATTCTGTCTGCTGAGTAGAGTCGGCAACAGCCTACGCCTTTGCGAGTAGTGGCGGGGAGGTAGGTCGCGCCGGTGAATCCATCGCGCCCGCTCGAGTTCGGCCATCTCAGCCGGGTGGCGCAGGCTGTGAAGGCAGATGAAGCGCCGCACCCAGAGGCAGTACGCCTGCTCGGTCCGCTTGCTGTAGCGGCGCGATCGCAGCATCTTCGACCGCGCCGTGGGCCGGTCAACGGCCGCCGGGAGAGCGTCACTTTCCGGGGCCGCCATTGTCTCAGAGGCGCGGCCGCAGACGCTGCGATTCGGCCGGTGTGACCAAGATTCCAGCGCCGTCGTTGAGACTCGGCCGTCGTCATCAAAGACGCAAAGAGGGCTGGGGGGTGCGGGCGCATGCCCGCACCCCCCAGCCCGACGCCGCCCGCTTGCCTGCGGCGGCCTGGCTTTGGGGATGGTCTTCGGGTAGCTAGATCCCGAGCGCCGTCCTCTTCGCCTCGATGTGCGCCAGCATCGCGCCGACGGCCTCGACCGGGTCGGTCTCGACGGCGAGCTTGCCGCCGGTCACGCCGGGCAGGTCCTCGGTCAGCAGCTTGACCAGGCGCGGGGCGCCGGTCACGAAGGGCACCGGGTTGACGTGCACGTACATGCCGAAGGCCAGCGCCGCGACGGCGTCGATCGTGGCCTTCTGCTCCATGTACTCGGGCGCCGTTGCCACGACGGGCAACGCCGGTACGTCGACGCCCAGGGCGTCGGCGATGGCGCCGACCAGCAGCATGATGCGGCCGGTGTCGGTGCAGGTGCCGAAGCTGAGCACCGGCGGGATGCCGAGCAGCTCGCAGACGGCCTTCAGGCCGGGACCGGCGAGCTCCTTGGCCTCGAGCGCCTGCAGGCCGGCGACCTGGCAGGCCGCGTTGCCGCAGCCCATCGAGAGCACCAGGACGTCGTTCTTGATGAGCTCCTTGGCGACGGCCACGGTATTGCTGTCCTGGCCCGAGTCGCGCAGCGTGGTGCAGCTAACGAGGCCGGCGACGCCGCGCAGCGTGCCTGCCTTGATCACGTCGAGCAGCGGGTCGAGCGAGCCGCCGAGCGCCGCGAGGATACTCTCGGTCGAAAATCCGGCGACGGCGTCGCCGGTGCGCAGCGCGGGCTTGCCGTTGCCGCGCGCGGCGCGTTGCGGGTAGTTGTCGATCGCCTTGGCGATGAGCTCCTGGGCCTGTTCGCCGGCCTTGGCCGCGTCGAACACGATGGCCGGCTCGGCGCCCGGGATACCCATCAGGTCGCTCACCGGAATGAGCAGCGCGCCGTGGGCGGCGCAGGTCGAGGCAAGGGTCGGTACGGTGCAGTTCATGTCGGCGGCAAAGACGTCGACGGCGCCGGTGGCGATCGCCATCTCCTGGTTCAGCCAGTTGCCGGTGAGCCCGACGAAGACGTCGTCGACGGGGAAGCGCTGAACGAGCTCCTGACCGGTCTCGATGCTGCCCACGATGTGCAGGCCCTTGGCGCCGGCGGCGCGGGCCTTGGCCTGGACTGCCTCCGCATGAGCGGCGGCGATCAGCGCGGCGCCGATCATGGGCTCGTGGCCGTTGACCACGATGTTCACGTAACCGGCGTCGAGGATGCCGAGGTCGACCTTGATGGCGTGCGGCGTGGGCGTGCCGAACAGGGCGTCCTGGGCGAGCTCGAGCGGCACCTGGACGCCGTAGGCGGTGGCGATGCCCAGGCGCAGGGCTTTGACGGCCAGCGAGACGTAGTCGCCGTCGATGTTGGTCATGCAGCTCGTGGTGGCACGGTTGTTTTCGTGGAGCACGCCGCCGGGCATGACGCCGAGCTTGCGCCAAGCGTCGACCCGCGGCGCCGGCGCGAAGGCGGCGACCAGCGGCGATTCCTCGTGATGGTCGCGGTTGAATTCGGCCCAGATGGTGTCGGCCACGCGCTTGGGCAGCGTGCCCTTGGGCTCGAGCTCGACACCCGCGGCGCGGGCCAGCAGCTCGAGCTTGCTCTGATCCTTGATCTCGTAGGTGCCGCCGGGCCTGGCTTGAGCGAGGGTCTTCATGACCTCGCCGGCGTGGTAGGTGTAGGCGGCGGTGCCCATGGTGTTCTGCAGCAGAAAGCCGCGCATGGCCATGCCGTCGGCGTCGATACCGCAGACGCCGCGCGGCGCCTTGCTCGTGATGCGGCAGGGGCCCTGCGAGCAGATCGAGCAGCGAATGCCGCCCTCGCAGAACTGGCAGCGCTTCTCGCCCTGCGCCTGCATGCGGTCGAAGACGGTGTCTTCGCCGGCGGCGCGGGCGCGCTCCAGCATGGTGTTCACCGAGCCGTGAAGGCTGTCGCGTGTTCCTGTGGTCTCCATGGTCCTCCTCGTTGTCATCCGTGGATCAGGCCGGGCAGACACTTGACGCAGACCCAGGTGCTCTCGCCTCTGGTGCGCACCGGCAGCAGCGGGCGGTCCATCTCGTTGGCGCCGCAGCTGAAGCAGGTCTGGGTCATGATCGCGCCGGCGGCGAGCTTGGCGGCCATCTTCTCTGCAGCGGCGTCTTCGTCGAACGCCGGGGCTTCGCGCTGCTCGACGGTCAGGGCGCCCTCGGGGCAGACCGCCAGGCAAAAACCGGCGCCGTCGCAGAGCTCTTCTTTGACGACCCTGGCCTTGCCGTCGACGATCTCTATGGCGCCCTCGGCGCAAGGCATGACGCACAGGCCGCAGCCCGTGCACTTCTCCTCGTCGATGTGGACGATGCTGCGCGTCACTACGGTCATGGTGCGGCTCGCTTTCGTGCTGAGGAGCCCGCCGGCCGGCGGGCTACGTCGAGGCTTGACGGTCGGAGCAGGGAGTCCCTGCGCCAGACCCACCGTACCCGCAACGGGGGCAGCGTTCCCTTGACTTGGGTCAAGTGGGGCCGTACGCGGAACGACAGAAGGGCCTGGCGGCCATTGCGTCTCCGTCGAACAGCCGCACGAGAAGCCGGTGACGACAGGCCGGGCCGGGATTCGGCCGACGTGGGCGTCGGGTCGGTTCGCCCCCGCCCTATTGTTGCGCGAGTCGCTCCAGCGCCGCAGGATTGAGCAGCTCGAAGCTGTTGCCGCGCACCACGACCAGCCCGCCGGCGACGAACCGGTTGAGCGTGCGACTGAGGGTCTCGGGGACGGTGCCCAGGCGTGCTGCCAGCTCATGCTTGGTGACCGGCAGGCGGCAGAGCGTCGGACTGCCCTGCTCGCTGCACAGATCGAGAAGGTAGCGCGAGAGGCGCGCCGGCACCGGCAGCAGGAGCTCCTCGACGCGCTGGTTCAACATGACGAGCAGGTGGGCCATGGCGGCGATGAGGCACAGCGCCAGT
Organism: uncultured Actinomycetes bacterium; assembly: GCA_963845355.1. GTDB lineage: Bacteria > Actinomycetota > Thermoleophilia > UBA2241 > UBA2241 > Bog-752. Next base: position 19,990 of record CAWJRV010000041.1, on the reverse strand, counting down.
TCGGGCTCGGCCAGCATGAGCCGGCGAAACTCGCCGGTGTCGAAGCGGTAGAGCAGGCTGGCCGCAGGCTCCATGGTCTCGGTGCTCGCCGGGTAGGTGTCGTTGAACAGCACAGATTCGCCGAAGGCCTCGCCCGCGCGCACGTGGCGGATGGTGGCGCTGCGACCGTCGCGAAACTCCTTGGTGACCTTCACGGCGCCCGCGGCCAGCAGGTAGAAGGCGTCGGCCGGGTCGCCCTGCACGAAGACGGTGCTGCCGGGAGGCAGCGTCACGGGAGCGGCGATGGCGCCGAGCTTGTCGAGCTGCTCGTCGGTCAGGCCGGCAAACAGCGGCGCTCGTCTGAGGTCGTCCGTGATCACGTCGCCGAGTATATGCCCGGTGGGATTATGATGAGGTGGCAGGGCCAACAGGCCCGTCCGCCTTGACGTCAGTCGACATGCTTCAGGGTGCGGGCCGACGGAGGTGTCCCCACCTCATGGCTTGGTCGGGGTCGGACGCAAAGTTCGCAGGACGCCGCTTCTCGCGCGTGCAAAGGAGCGTGGTCTGGTTGCGGGGGCGCCGCGACCTCGTGATCGTCGTGACCGTCGCCGGCGTCGCCGTCGCCTTTGCCCTCGATCTCCTCATTCCAGGCTATGCGATCGCCGGCCTCTACCTGCTGCCCCTCCTGCTGGCCGCCTTTGCGCTCGGCGAGGAGCGCGCCGTCGTTATCATCGGTGTCCTCTGCCTGGGACTGACCGTGTTCACGATGGTCCTTCAGGGCCGTGCCAACAGCCAGAACGTCGCGCTCGTCGTGTTCGGCGCGCTGGCCGGCGCCGGGTTGATCGGTCTGGGATACCTGTACCAGCGGTTCGACCAGCTCTACGAGCGCGAACGGTCGACGACGGCGCGCCTGCACGCCCTCGCCGACCAGCTCCAGCGCCTTCAGGAGGTGTCGGTGCTCGACTCGGACCGCCCGCTTTCCGAGTTGCTGCTCGAGATCGTCACGCAGGCGCAGCAACTGCTGGGCAGCGACGGTGGCAGGCTTTTTCGGCTCGACGCCGCGGCGGGCTGCCTGAGCCTGGAGGCGGAAGCCGGCTCGCCCGACGGCGTCTGCTCCCCTCGTCTGCCTTTGGGTGACGACCGCATCGGCGTGGCGGTCGCGACGCGCCGGGCAGCGGCCGTCCCCGATCTTGCCGCCGCCACGTTCGCCGACGCGAGAACCGGCGATCAGGGGCTCGAGGGCGGGACGCTTGGGCAGCCGCAGCACGGGGCCTGCCTGTTCGTGCCGCTGGTCGTACGCGACGACGTGTGGGGAGTGATCGCTCTCTCCTACCGCAGCCCGCGGCGCTTCGGCGACGACGACATCGGCCTGGCATCGTCGTTCGGCGACCAGGCGGCGCTCGCCATCGAGAATGCCCGGCTGCGGGAGCAGGTGGAGCGCAGCGCCGTGGCGGCCGAGCGGTCCCGGCTCGCCCGTGAGCTTCACGACTCCGTGACGCAGTCGCTGTTCGCCGCCAGCCTCAAGGCCGAGGCGCTCCTGCGAGCCCCGGAATCCGATCCGACGCAGGCGCGCGAGAATCTGCGCGACGTGCGACGACTCACCCGTGGCGCCCTCGCCGAGATGCGTACCCTGCTGCTGGAGATGCGCCCCGGCGCCCTTGCGCAGGCGCCGCTCGGCGACCTTCTCGACCACGCCGTGCAGGCGACTCAGGCGCGAACGCGGGCTTCGATCGAGCTCCGTGTCGGCGATCCTCGGCCGCTGCCCCCCAACGTCACGATCGCCTTCTATCGGATCGCCCAGGAGGCACTGAACAACATGGTGCGTCACGCCGAAGCCGGTCAGGCGTGGGTGACGCTGACAAGCTCGGACGACGTCATTGAGCTTGTGGTGCGCGACGATGGCTGCGGGTTCGATCCCTCGAGCGCGGGGCCCGAACAGCTCGGTCTACGGATCATGCGCGAACGCGCGGAGGCGGTGGGCGCCGACCTGCGGATCGACACCGCGATCGGTCGGGGAGCCGCGATCACGACGACGTGGTCGGCCGGGCGGCGGTGAGGTGGTGGCCGCTGGCCGTTTGTTGCAATTTGCAACAAACGGCCAGCGCGTCGAAGATGGGTCAGAGTGTGAGGCGGTGGAAGTGAGTCCAGTGAACGACGAGAGCGGGTCTGCAGCGGCGTCCGCGACCATCAGGGTGCTGATCGCCGACGACCACGCCCTCGTGCGCAGCGGGCTCGAGAGCATCCTGCAGCTCTTCGGCGATCTCGAGCTCGTCGCGCAAGCCGACGGCGGGGCGGCGGCCGTCGCGCTCTGCCGGCAGACCCGGCCCGACGTCGTCCTCATGGATCTCGTCATGCCCGGCATGACCGGTGTCGCGGCGACCGAACAGATCCTGCGCGAGAGGCCGCAGACGAGAGTCCTCGCTCTGACGAGCTTCTCCGACGAACAACTGATTGACGACGCCCTGCGCGCCGGGGCGATCGGCTATCTCCTCAAGAACACCACCGGCGAACAGCTTGCCGAAGCCATCAGGGCGGCCCACGCGGGCCGCTCAACGCTGGCTCCCGAAGCCGCCGAAGCCCTGATCCGTGCGGTCGCCAAGCCGCAGGATCCCGCCGACGACCTGACGCGGCGCGAACGTCAGGTGCTGGCGCTGGTCGCCGACGGGCTGTCCAATGCCGAGATCGCCGACCGGCTCGTGATCAGCAGGTCGACGGTAAAGACGCACGTCAGCAGCGTCATCGCCAAGCTCGGCGCCTCGAGCCGCACCGAGGCGGCCACGATGGCGGTGCGCCGCCGCCTCATCTAGCATCGCCGAACCCGCCGGCGACGCGTTTGACGACGCCCCGCGGCGTCATCTAGTGTTGGTGACGTTCTTCCGGATCGCGGGAAGCCGGTGCAAGACCGGCGCTGCCCCGCAACTGTGACCGCAGACGAACGTCGCACACCGCCACTGCCCCGCGGGGTGGGAAGGCGCGGCAAGTAGAACGAAGCGGCAAGCCAGGACACCGTGGCCCGGGAGTCACTGCGATGTATGCCTCGTGGGAGGGCTGCGGTGGTTCCAACACGTAAAGACCCGTCTCGACTCATCCTGGTGCTTGGCGGCGCGCGCAGCGGCAAGAGCACGTTCGCCGAGCGCTTCGCGGAGCGCTTCGTCGAGCAGCGGGCGGCCCACCGCGTGGCTTCGCCTCCTCAGACGGTCGCCGGTCGCGTCACCTACCTCGCTACCTCCGAGACAAACGATCCCGAGATGACCTCACGGGTGGCCGCGCACCGCTCCGGCCGCCCCGCCGCCTGGAGCACTGTGGAGTGCCCGCTCGAGGTGGCGGCGGCGGTGCGCAGCACCGCCGCCGAGGTCGCCGCGACCCGCGGAGCTGCGCCCGTGTTCCTGCTCGACTGCGTCACCTTCTGGGTCAGCAACCTCCTGTTCGCCGCCGGCGATCTGGGGGGCACGGTGCCCGAAGGTCTCGGTAACTTCGACAAGACGTTCATCGCGGCCGAAGTCGAAGACGCGGTCGCGCGGCGCGTGACTGCCGCCCTCGACGACCTGCTCGCGGCCCTGCGTGAGACCGGCGCGACCCTGATCGCCGTGTCCAACGAGGTCGGCCTGGGGGTCGTTCCCGAATATCCCATCGCCCGCCTCTACCGCGACGAGCTGGGGCGCGCCAACCGGCGCCTGGCCGAGGCGGCCGCCGAGGTCTACCTGCTCGTCGCCGGCCTTCCGCTCGAGCTCAAAGCACTCGCCGTCGACCCCTTCGCAGAACAGGAGAACCACCAATGACCGACCGGCTCGCTCAGACCATCGCCCGCATCCAGCCGCTCGACCGGGCTGCCATGAGCGCCGCCGAGGCGCGGCAGGCGCAGCTCACCAAGCCGCCCCGGTCGCTGGGCCGGCTCGAGGCGCTCTCCATTCAGCTCGCCGGCATCAGCGCCAAGCCGAGGCCCCGGCTCGAGCACAAGGTAGTCGCCGTCATGGCCGCCGACCACGGCGTCGTGGCCGAGGGTGTCTCGGCATTTCCCGCCGAGGTGACGCCGGCGATGGTCATGAACTTCGTCGCCGGTGGCGCGGCCATCAACGTGCTCTCTCGCCAGATCGGTGCGCGTGTGGCGGTCACCGACGTGGGTGTCAACGCCGACCTCTCCGCCGCCGCGGGAGTGCGCCACCACAAGGTCCGCATGGGCACCGCCAACATGGCGCAGGGCCCGGCCATGAGCCGCGACGAGGCGTTGCAGGCGATCGGCGTGGGCATCGACCTGGTCGACGAGGAGCTGCGCTCCGGCCTCGACATCATCGCCACCGGCGACATGGGCATCGGCAACACGACGGCGAGCTCGGCCATGATCGCGGCGCTGACCGGGCTGCCGGTCGCCAAGGTCACGGGGCGCGGCACCGGCATCACGGTCGAGGCGCTGGCCGGCAAGGTCGCCGTGATCGAGAAGGCGCTGGCCGTCAACAAGCCCGACCCCAAGGATCCCCTCGACGTGCTGGCCAAGGTCGGCGGTCTCGAGATCGCGGCGCTGACCGGCGTCGTGCTCGGCGCGGCGGCCAACCGCGTGCCGGTCGTCATGGACGGCTTCATCTCGGCGGCCGCCGTGCTCACTGCGGTGCGTCTGTGCCACGAGGCCGTCGACTACATCCTGCCGAGCCACGTCTCGATCGAGATCGGCCACCAGGCCGTGTTCGACGAGCTCGGCCTGATCCCACTGTTCGACCTCGAGATGCGACTCGGCGAGGGCACCGGCGCGGTGCTCGCGATGAGCCTGATCGACGCGGCCGCCCGCATCCTCGACGAGATGGCGACGTTCGAGAGCGCCGGCGTGGCCGGCGACCCCAACGAGGCCGATTCCGACCTGCGCCGTTGATGCACGGCGCGCGCCGCCTCACGCTGGCCGTCACCTTCCTGACCGCCGTGCGGCTGCCCGACCCCGGCGCCGCGGTGGCGCCGGCCGAGCTGTGGGCCAGCATGGGCCTCTACCCGCTGGTCGGGCTTGGCTTGGGCCTGGTCGGCTGGGGCGTCTACGCCCTGCTGCTCTACGCGGTCACGCCCCTGGTCGCCTCATCTCTCGTGATCGTCGGCCTCGAGCTCGGCACCCGGGCGCTGCATCTCGACGGCCTCATGGACACAGCCGATGGCTACCTGAGCGGCGCGCCGCGCGACCGCGCCCTCGAGATCATGAAGGACAGCCGGGTCGGCGCCATGGGCGTCTTCGCGGCCATCGCCGTGATGGTCGTCAAGGTGAGCGCGCTCGCTTCGCTCGCGCGCCCCGGCGCCGCCCTGGGCCTGCTGATCGGCTTGAGTGCCGCGCGCGTGCTGCCGGCGCTCGACGTGCGCTACTTCGCCTACGCCCGGCGCGAGGGCACCGGCGCGGCCTTTGCCGGCGCCGGCACGACCAACGGGCCGGTGGTCACGGCGGTCGTGCTCGGCGCCGCTGCCGCCCTGGTCGTCGGCGTGCTCGCTCACGGTGTCTTCGACGCGCCGCTCGGTCTGCTGCTGGCCGTGGCCGCCGTCGCGCTGGCACTCGGCGTGCAGGCCCTCGTCGGTCGTCGCCTCGGCGGCCTCACCGGCGACGTCTACGGACTGGGCATCGAGCTGGCCGAAGCGCTGGCGCTGGTCGGCGCCGTGATGGTCGTCCGGCTATGACGCCGTCTCTGGTGCGCCCCGTGATGGTCGTCCGACTATGAAGCTCTACCTGGTGCGCCACGGACAGTCGGCCGGCAATCTCCCCGGCCGCATGACCGGCTGGAGCGAGCATCGGCTCACCGCCCTCGGCACGATCCAGGCGCGCCGTGTGGCCGCCCGGCTCGCGCCGCTCGGGCCGATGCCGGTCTATGCGAGCGATCTGCCCCGCGCACTCGAGACGGCCCGTTTGATCGCTGGGGGCTGGGCCGAGGCCGGCGATGTGGACGTGACGGCCGACCGCCGCCTGCGCGAGATCGACCTTGGCGACTACGAGGGGCGCTCGTGGGACGAGTTCTCCAGCGACAGCACGCTGGCCGCCGCCTTTGCGCGCGAGCCGCTCCAGACGACGCTGCCGGGCGGCGAGTCGCTTGCGATGGTGCGCGAACGGGTGATCGCCGCCTTTGAGGAGATCGTGCAACGTGATCATGTCGCCGCCTGCCTGGTCTCCCACGATGGTCCGATCCGCACCATCTTGAATCACGTTCTTCAGGTCCCGTCGGAGCGCCACTGGGCGCTTTCCACGAGCCACGGAGGCCTGAGCCTGCTCGAAACCAGCGCGGGCTGGGTGAGCGTACGGTTCGTCAACGACACGAGTCACCTGCTCGGGCTCGACACGGGCGGCGGCGACGCAGCGACTGCGGAAGGCGCCGCGGGCGCGGCCGCCGAGCCCGCCGCCGATTAGGCGCGCTACGAAGTCACGCCAGCCTGAGCGGCGACGACGCAGTCGATCGCCGGCTTAGACCTCGGCGGCTTCCAGCCGGCGCCGCCGGGCGCTCGCCGCGACTACCACGCCGGCCGCCAGGGCCAGCGCGGCGAGCACTGCCCCGATACCGAAAGGGCTCAGCCCGGCCAGCCACACGAACGGACCGGCAAGGGCGGCGAGCAGCACCTCGAACGCCTTCACGATGTTCGGCGTGCCCACGAACGAGTACCCCAGCGCGACAAAGCAGAACGTCGCGACGTAGCCGAGCGGCGCGCGCAGGCTCTGCTGCAGCGGTCCCGGCCGGCGCTTGGTCGTCCGCCGGCGCTGCTTTTTGTACTTCATCCACCAGTTGACGGTCACCAGGCCGGTGCCGTGCCAGAGCGCCCACAGCGTCCAGTTGAGTCCGACGTAGTGCCACAGTCCCATCGTCAGCATGCTGGCGTAGAGGCCCAGCCAGACCTTGCGGGTCGCGCCGAAGACCGGGAAGTACACGTTGTTGCGACACCACGACGACAGGGAGATGTGCCAGCGCCGCCAGAACTCGCCCAGGTTCTGGCTGAGGAACGGGTAGTGGAAGTTCTCCATGATGCGAAAGCCGAACAGCGCCGCGAAGCCGATGGCGAGGTCGGTGTAGGCCGATAGGTCGATGTAGGCGCGCACGAAGACGATCACGCAGAAGGCGCTCGCCTGCAACGGGTGCGCGCTCGAGAAGCTGAAGCCCGGCCGCAGCACGCGGGTGACGTAGGGGCCAAAGTAGATCGTGATCACCAGGTCCTCGACGAAGACCTTCTTGAAGTAGCCGATGACGATGCGCCGCAGGCCCGTGTTGAAGAGCGCGAGATCGAAGTCGAGGCTGCGCTTGGTGTAGAAGCCCTGGTAGGTCTCGAGCGGTCCGGCCGGGAAGGTCGGCAGGAACAGCATGAAGGCCAGCAGGTCGCGTAGCGAGTTGTCGTGCAGCACGCCGCGCACGTGGTCGAAGACGTACTGCAGCAGGCGGAACACGAAGTAGCTGATGCCGAGCGGCATGACGAGATGGCTCCACAGCCAGTCGTGACCCCACAGCCCATTGACCATCACCTGTCCGTACTTGCCGATGGCCAGAGTGACCACGGCCACCGTCACCGCGATGACGACCGTGCGCCGCGTCGTCAGGCGCCGCGCCTTGTGGGCCTCGACGATCTGGTGGGCGACGAAGGCCAGGCCCACGGCGACCACGGCGAAGGCCGGCTGCAGCACCGCCAGCACGGTCAGCGAGAGGATGACGATGAACGTGCGCCGGTGCCCGTCACGGCGCAGCGCCAGCCAGTAGACGGGCAGCGCGACCAGCGCCACCGGTATCAACAGCCAGGTGAAGTAGATCCTCAGCTCGGTCTCCGATCGAGACGCAGCAGTTCGGGGCGGATGGCCTTGCCCGACCCGGTGCGTGGGATATCAGAAAGGGCCACGAGGCGGCTCGGCAGTGAGGTCGAAGGCAAGGCGCGGCGTAGCGCGCGCATGACGGTGGCGCGTTCAAAGGCGCCTGGATCGGCGGGCACGACGAAGGCCACCGGCACGCGGCCGAGCAGCTCGTCGTCGGCGGCGATCACGGCCACGTCGCTGAACAGTCCGAGGGCGCGCAGCGCCTCCTGGATGTGCACGAGCGAGACCTTCTCGCCGCCGCGCTTGATGATGTCGTCGTGGCGACCCTCGACCCAGACGAAGCCGTCGGCGTCGATCCGGCCGAAGTCGCCGGTACGAAAGCCGTGGGGCGTGAGCGACGCCGCGGTCACGTCGGGGTCGTCGAGATACTCCTGCATGACGAGCGGCCCAGCGACGGAGAGCTCGCCGACCTCACCAACGGGTAGCGGGGCGCCGTCAGGCGCTCGGGGCGTCACGGTCATCCCGTCCAGCGGCCGGCCGACCGAGCCCCGGTGCCGGTCGAGCTCGTCCGGCGCGAGCACGCAGAGGCGGCCCGACACCTCGGTCAGGCCGTACATGTTGAACAGGAGCAGGCCGGGCAGGACGCGCCGCGCGTGGTCGATCACGTCGAGCGGCAGGTGGTCGCCCGAGCTGACCCAGAACCGCGGGGCGCCGGCCGGCCGCGGCTCTTCGAGGGGCTCGACGACACGCACCAGATGCGCCGGCGCCCCGCCGAAGCCGCTGCAGCCCGCCTCGGCGATCTCGTCGAGCAGGCCGGAGCCGAAGAAGAAGCCGCTCCGCGCGGCCGTGCCGCCGCCGTGGGACAGGAGTGTGAGGAAGTGGCAGATACCGCTCGTGAAGTAGGGTGGCGTGTTGATGAAGATGCGATCGTCCACGGTGAGCCCGAGCCGGTCGGCGACGAGGCCGGCGTTGGCGCTGATGGCGCGCAGTCGCTGGCAGACGCCCTTGGGCCGGCCGGTCGTGCCTGAGGTGAACATGACCATGGCAAGCTCGTCGGGGGCGACCGGCGCGAGCGCCTCGAGCGCTTCGAGCGGCGCTTCGGGCAGGTCGGCGGCCACGACCGTCAGGCGTCGCGCCGCGCCGCCGGCCCCGGGCGCGGTGAAGGCGGGCAGGTCGTCACGCGGGGGCGTGAGCACGACTGCGGGCCGCGACTTGGCCGTCAGCCACTCGAGGTCGGCGGTCGGCAGCGTCGTGTTGAGCGGCACGGCCACTCCGCCGGCCAGCCACACCGCGAACAGGGCGATGAAGAAATCGTCGTAGGCGTCGAGCAGCAGCGCCACGGGGGCGCCGCGCGGCAGGCCGCCGGCGACGAGCTCAGCGGCGAGCGACGCTGCGCGGCGGGCAAAGCCGCCGTAGCCGTACGAGCCACCGGGCGTGATCAGAAGCGACCGCTCGGGCTGCGCCCGCGCACCGCTCAGAAGTCTGTCTACCGCGCTCTCCACCGGGCCGCCTCGCGCCTAGAAGCGCACGTAGCGAAACTCGGTGAGGTGCCCGCTTACGCCGATCGCCGCCGCGATGGCGATGAAGACCGCAAACCAGAGCAGCACCTGGATGCCCAGGCCGAGGATGTACCAGGCGGTCGCGGACCTGGCGCGCTCGCCCGTCGCCGACTCTGTGCGCTCGCCCGTCGCCGAACCGGACCGCTCGACTGTCGCCGACTCTGCGCGCTCGACCGTCGCTGAGTCCGGACGCTCACCCGTCGCCGTCTTGCCGACCTGCTCAGCCACCGCGGGCGGCTTCTCGCTTGCGGGCGATGAAGGCGAGCATGTGGTTGACGGTGTCGAGGTTCTCGAAGACGACGTCCATGGCGCCGATCCTTATGGCGAACTCGTCTTCGAGGAAGGTCATGAGATTGGTCAGGCTCATGGAGTCGAGGAGCTGATCTTTGAACAGCGAGGTGTCGGTGTCGATCGTGACCCCGCGGGGCAGGTCGACTGCCTCGTCGCGGATGAACTCGAGGATGGTGTCGGCGTCGCTCATGCCCGCTCTCTTTCTGGATCGTGTCGTCGCCGACGCAAAGGCCGCGGTCAGGGACGCGTGCCGGCTGTGTGGGAGAAGGTCATCGGGTTCGTGAAGTCGAGGGCCCGGCTGCCGGCCTGCACGAGCCGGGCCACTGTGAAGACCCGTTCGGCGACCTGGTAGCCCTGTTCCATGCCCCACTCGTCGCTCAGTATGTGACCCCGCCCACCGGCCCAGCCGTAGGCGCCGAACTGGCAGGTGCCGTCGCCGTTGCCCACGACGAGACAGCCGTTGCGGATGAACGGCAGCCAGGTCGCCATGATCGCCGTCTCGGCCCCGCCCGAGCGGCGGGCGGCGATGGCCATGACCCCCACCGGCCGGTTGGCGAGCCTGAAGTCCTGATGGCGCAGGACCCGCGTGCGCATGATGAACGAAGAGAACAGATCGGACGGCAGCCCGAAGTAGACCGGCGTGGCCACCACGAGCCCGTCGGCTCTGACCATCGCGTCGAGCACCGACTGCACGTCGTCTTTGGCGGCCATGATGCAGGGCACGAAGCGACCGTCCCTGGTCTTGCCGCAGACGTCGCAGTAGCGGCATGACTCGAGGTGCAGGTCGCGCAGGTGGATGACCTCGTGGGTGACCTCGCCCTGGTAGGCGCCGGCCAGCCGCTCGAACGAGGCGTCGAGCAGCAGGCCGCTGTTGCTGCCCTGCCTGGGGCTGAAGTCGATACCCAGCAACCGCACGCTCACGAGTTACCTTCCGCCTTTGGTGCGCGACTTCGTCGGTCGCTCCGCGGATACGGTGCGACGAACCTTGCAGATGCCCCCTGGCCGGCTCCCTGGTCTCGCCCTGAGCCGAGACTCCCTTACCGGCGTTCTGCAGGAGATTCTAGAGGGGCGGGTCGGGTGGCGGCAACCCGTCGCGCGTCGCTGGGCACGGATCGTGATGTGCCGTGCGACGTACGAGTTTCACCACGCGCGGTGCGCTGCGCCTCCGTCGCTGGGGCGTTTGACCGGCGCCGATGGACTCGGTACCGTGTTTTGGCTGGACCGCCGCCCCGCCGGGCGCGGCTGATCGTTCGTCACCTTCAGAGCCGCCCCGTGGCGGGGCGCTCGGAGCGTGCTGGGCTCACGTGGAGAAAAGCAACGCATGCGAGAGGCAGGCCCCAGACGACGCGCCCTGGCGCGCGGCCTACGTAACCGCTCCTTTCTGATCGTTCTTGCGGCGGCCCTGCTGGCCCTCGCCGCGCTGGCCGGGCTGCAGTGGTTCGTGGCCAGCGGCGACTTTACGGTGATCCCCGAACGGCTCATGCTGCGCATTCCCAACGACGATTACGTTCACGTCTCGTATCGCATCGCCGAGCTCAAGCGCACGCCCCCCACGACGCCCGTCGTCTACCTCTTCGGCGGCTCCGGTACCCTCGAGATGATCCGCAGCGAGGGCGTGCTGGCCAACGCGATCTCAACCGACGCCGGTACCCGCGTGAGCGTCGTGACTCTGGCGGCCCACGCCCAGAGCATTGGCCAGACGCTGGCGATCATCGACAACCTGCCCCGCGGCCGCGGGCTGCTGGCGATCGGTTTGTCGCCGAACCGCTTCACCAACGCGCCCAGCGCCGACGTCACCCAGCTCTCGGGCTCCCCGCTGGCTCTCACCAGCCCGCACCTGGCCGCCGTGCTGGCCGGCCGCACCTCACTGCAAAAGCGCCTGCCGGGGATGCTCACCGGGACCTTCGACTTTGTGCTCGCGTACCTGAACCAGCGCGTCATCTCGAAGTCGCCCGACCTTCTGCCCATCACGTATGCCGGCCACTACTTCACCGACGGACCCGTCGCGAGCCTTTCGGCGAAGACGTCGGGTCAGGCTGTCGAGCTCGCTCGCGAGCGGCCCCAGTACGCGGCCAACCTCGCCTACAACGTGGCGGCGCTGACCGCGGCGGTTCGGCTGGGGCGGGAGAAGGGCTACAACGTCACCTTTTTCGAACAGCCCCTCGGTCCGGAGGCGAGGGGACCGGCCTGGAGCGCCTACCTCGCCGGCTACCGCGCCGAGATCGCACGCGTGGGGCGCGCCCTGGGCGTGGCCGACATCGACGTGCAGCCCCACGCGGGCCTGCGCAACGACGACTTCGCCGACCTGTTCCACCTCGTCAACTCGGGCCGCGACAAATGGACGCCGCCGCTCGCCCGTGCTCTCGCCGGCGCTCTGCGACAAGGCGACTAGCGACAGGGCGGCTGGCGACAGGGCGAAAAGCGACAGGGTTGACGCCCACGCGGTTGATTGATAATTTCTCTCAACCATGGACCAAAGCCAGTCATCGTCCGCCCTGCCGGCCGCCACGCCGGCCGCCACGTCGCCGGCGACCGCCGACATCGACGCCGTGTTTCGCGCCAGGGGCATCCCCATGACCCGCCAGCGTCGCCTGGTCTGGGAGCTCTTCGCGTTCGGTTCGCGAGCGGCGACCATCTCCGAAGCGGCCGACGGTCTGCGCGCGGCCGGCATCGGTCAGGCGACCGTCTATCGCACAGTGACGCTGCTCACCGACCTCGGCTTGCTCGTCCGTGTCCAGGACCGTCGCGGCGATATCGGCTTCACCGCGCCACCGATCGGTCACAGCCATCCCCTCGTCTGCGGCGTCTGCCGCCGCGTCGTGCGCTTTGACGGCGTCGGCGACCTGACGGCGCTCGAAGCCGCGCTTGCCGCCCAGACCGGCTTTGCGATCTACGGCCACCATCTCGAAGTCTACGGGGTGTGCGCCGACTGCCAGGCGGCCGACGCGGCCGACGCGGCCGGCGTGGCCCGCCCAGCGGATACATCCGACACAGCGACCGGCGCGCCCGGGCACGGGGCGGCCCAGAAAGGCACGACGTCATGACCCAGCCCCTCTCGCACCCGTCGGCCGAGCTCGACATCGTCGCCGGCAGGCCCTGCTTTTCGTCGTGGAGCGGCGGCAAGGACAGCTATCTCGCCCTGCAGCGCGCGGTGACCGGCGGCGGTCGTGCGGTCGCGCTGCTCACGATACTGCGCGAGGACGGCCGCCTGTCCCACAGTCACGGCCTGCCGCTCGCCTTCGTGGAACGTCAGGCCGCTGCGCTCGGTCTTCCGCTCGTGTCGCGGGCCGCTTCGTGGGACACCTACGAAGCCGCCTTTCTGGATGCTCTCGCCGAGCTGCGCGCCCTGGGCGCCGAGGTCGGCGTCTTCGGCGACATCGACCTGCAGCCGCACCGCGACTGGGTCGAGCGCGTCTGCGGCCTCGCCGGCCTCGACGCCTGCCTGCCGCTCTGGCTCGAGCCGCGCCGCGCGCTGCTCGACGAGCTCTTCGCCAGCGGCGTCGAGGCGACCATCGTCACCGTCAACACCGAGCGGCTCGGCGAGGAGTTCCTGGGGCGCCGGCTCGAGCCCGGTCTGATCCCCGAGCTCGAGGCCGCCGGCGTCGATGCCTGCGGCGAGGAGGGCGAGTTCCACACTGTAGTCACCGCCGCGCCGCTCTTCGCCGCGCCGCTCGAGATCATCCGGCGTGGCACGCTGGCCGTCGACCAGTACCGGTTTCTGACCTTGTGACTGAAGGAGAGCCCGATCTCGTGGGAGCGCCGGTGGCCTTGCGACGAGAGCGATGTGGACCCCGTGACAGCAGACAACGCAGCAATGAAAGGAACGCCATGAGAGCCGACCGTCCCGCCCACCTGAGGGCCTTCACCGCCGCTGCCGCGCTGGCCGTGCTTCTGCTTGCGCTCGCGGTCCTCTCGGCCTGCGGCAGTTCGAGCGGCTCGTCGATTGCCGCCAGTCCGAGTGCCGGCCCGATCACCGTCACCGACGACTCAGGCCACCAGGTCACGCTGACCTCACCGGCGACGAGAGTCGTGTCGCTCGCCCCCTCGAACACCGAGATGGCGTTCGCCATCGGGGCCGGCGGCAAGCTCGTCGCCGGCACGACCTACGACGACTACCCCGCCGCCGCCAAGAAGCTGCCCAAGGTAGGTGGCTTTTCGACTCCCAGCATCGAGAAGATCGTCTCGTTCCAGCCCGACCTGGTGCTCGCCACCGGCGGCATCCAGGCCAGCCTGCGCGCCAAGCTCGAGAACCTCGGCGTCAAGGTCTTCGTGATCGATCCGAGCACATTCGACGGCGTCTTCACCGATCTGACCGATCTCGGGAAGCTGATGGGCACCTCCGCCCAGGCGACGACCGTGGCCGACGCCATGAAGCAGCGGGCCGCGACGATCGAGCAGAAGGTCGCCGGCCTCTCCAAGCCCGACGTCTTCGTCGAGATCTACAGCAAGCCGCTCATGACCGCCGGCACGGGCACCTACATCGACAACATGGTCGCCCTGGCGGGCGGCACCAACATTGGCGACGCCGCCGGCAGCGGGTATCCGACCTTCAGCGAAGAGGTCCTGTTCAAAGACGACCCGCCGGTTTACATCGCCACGACCGGCAGCATGCAGAGCCCGGGCCAGATCGCCAAACGCAGCGGCTACAACCGCTTGCAGGCCGTGCAGAACGGGCGCGTGTATGTCATCGACCAAAACTTCCTCGACCGCCCCGGCCCGCGTCTGATCGACGGCTTGCAGGCGCTCGCCGAGGCGATCCATCCGGAGGCGTTCGGATCGTCGTCGCCTTCGCCATCCGCGACACCGTGACCGGGCCGGCCCAGAGCCGGCGCACCACCGACACGTCAGGCAGGCGCGACGGCGACCCCGGTCGTTAGAGGCGACGACGGCGAGAGGCCGGCGCAGGTGAGCCGCGTCGCCCGCAAGGGTCGGCGCGGCATCGCAGTGGCGGTCGGCCTCTCACTGGTCTGCCTGGTCGTCTCGCTGTCGCTGGGGCCTGCCTCGCTGTCGCTGGGCCAGCTCTGGCACGCGCTGCTGGCCGGGCCGGGGGCGCACTCTCCCGACGGCGTCATCCTCTGGCAGATCCGCATGCCGCGAGTCGTGCTGGCCTTTCTGGTCGGCGGCGCGCTGGCGGTCGCCGGGGTGATCCTGCAGGACCTGTTCCTGAACCCGCTCACCGACCCCTACGTCACCGGCGTGTCGTCGGGCGCCGCGCTGGGTGCGACGATCGCCATCGTCCTCGGGTTGGTGGGCGGGCTGTGGCTGACCGGCATGGCCATCGTGGGCGGCCTCGGCACGCTGCTGCTCGTCTGGACGGCGGCGCGGCGGCGCGGCCGGATCGACGTCTACGTGCTGCTGCTTGCCGGGGTGACGGCGTCGTACCTGTTGAGCGCGGTCATCACGGTGCTCATGATCCACGCCAACGACGACATGGGGGCGATCCTCTACTGGCTGCTCGGCAGCTTCTCGGCGCGCACCTGGACCGACGTCGAGACGGCCCTGTTCGCGGTGCCCTTCATGATCGTGCCGCTGTTTTTCACCAGGGAGATGAACATTCTGCTGCAGGGCGAAAAGAGGGCGCTCGAACTGGGTGTCGACGTGGAACGCACCAAGGTGGTGCTCGTGGTCTGCGCCGCCATCCTCACCGCGATCGCCGTCTCGGTGGCGGGCATCATCGCCTTCGTCGGCCTCATCATCCCCCACCTCGTGCGGCTGCTGGTCGGACCAAGCCACCGCCGCCTGCTGCTGCTCTCGATGCTGATGGGCGCTGCGCTTTTGAGCGTCGCCGACCTTCTGGCACGCACCATCGCGGCGCCCACCGAGGTCCCGGTCGGCGTGGTGACCACCTTCATCGGGGCGCCGGTGTTCGTCTATCTCCTGCGTCGTGGCAGGCGGACATGAGCTGGCGACGCGACAAGGCGAAGGCCGGTCGGACCGGCGCCATACGCGAGCCCGACACACCGCGCGAGCCGGACGCGGCGCCGCTCCTGGCCGCGCAAGAGGCCGCCTTTGCCTACGACCCCGAGCGCCCCGTGCTCAAGGCGCTGTCGTTCGAGGTGCAGGCGGGCGATTTCGTGGGTGTCGTCGGACCCAACGGCAGCGGCAAGAGCACGCTTCTCGACCTCATCGACGGCGTGCTCGCGCCGGTCTCCGGCACGGTGCTGGTCAACGGCCGGCCGACCCGCGAGTATCGCCGCCGCGACATCGCGCGCGAAGTCGCCCTGGTGCCGCAACAGTTCGCCCTGGAGTTCGATCTCACGGTGCGCGAGGTCGTCGAGATGGGAGCCTACTGCCGCGGCTCGGAGTGCTCGCCGGCCGCCGCGGCGAGCGCGGCGCTCGGCAAGCTCGGCATCGCCGAGCTTGCCGAGCGCCGCTTCCCCGAGCTCTCGGGCGGCGAGAAGCAGATGGTCGTCCTTGCGCAGGCGCTCGTCCAGAACGCCGGCCTGCTGCTGCTCGACGAGCCGGCCTCGAGCCTCGACGTCTCACACCAGCTCGCCCTCTTCGAGCTGCTCAGACAGTTGAACGCCGAGGGCCTCACCGTGATCTGCGTGCTGCACGACCTGAACCTGGCGCTCACCTACTTCGACCGCCTGCTCGTCTTGTCGGAGGGCGGCGTGGCCGCCTGGGGGCCGGCCGAAGAGGCCCTTTCGCCGGCCGTGCTTGAGGCCGTCTACGGCGTGCGCGCCCACGTGCACCATCATGCCGGACGGACGTATCTGACGTTCTCGCCACGGGCCAGCCGTCAGCCATGCGATCGTGGCCGCGTCCATCTGGTCTGTGGCGGCGGCAGCGGGTCGCACCTCATGCACGAGCTCGTCGACCGCGGCTATCGCGTGTCGGCCGGCGCGCTGAACGCCCTCGACTCCGACGAGGTGACAGGCCGCGAGCTCGGCCTGCCGATGGCGGTGGAAGCGCCGTTCTCGCCGCTGGGCGACGAGGCCCACGACGAGAACCTGCGGCTGATCGCCGAAGCCGACTTCGTGGTCCTGGCGGCCGTGCCGCTCGGCCACGGTAACGCACGCAACCTCGACGCCGTCCAGGCTGCCCTCGAGGCGGGCAAGCCGGTGTGGGTGGCAGACTCGCTCGGGCAGAACGACCCTGGCGGCCTGGCGACTGCTCTCGCCGGGCCTTCGCTACGGCGCTACGCCGACGAACGCGAGGTCCTGGATGGCCTGGCGGAGTGGCAGGACCATGGCGGCGGGGCCGCGCCGCAGAAGTCGTAGGCTCGGAGGCGCCGGCCACGACCTTGAACTGGATCTGCTCGTTCAGGCCGGCGAAGTGCCTTCGACCGCCGCGACTGCCGCCAGCAGCTCCTGAGGCCGGAAGACGGGCAGGCTGGCGTGCGCGAAGCCCGTGCTGTCGCGAGTGACGATGGCGGCCATGCCGCCGGCCCTCGCCGCCTCGTGCAACACGGCGTCCTCGAAGTCGTCGAAGCCAAGGCTCAGCGCTCTCTCGAGCACGTCCGAGTCGACAGGGGCGACATCGAACAGCAGCAACAGGTCGCGCACGAGCTCCTGCGCGCGCCTGGCGTTGAAGGACCTGGCGGCGATGTAGTAGACGGTCGTCACCGTCGTGGCGCAGATGGATCCATCGAGCCGGTCGCTGTCGAGCAGGGCAAAGAGCCGTGCTGCGACATTGACGTGCGGCTCTCTGGCGAGCAGCACGTCGAGGACCACGTTGGTGTCGAACAGTACCCTCAGCGGTACTTCTTCTCGAGGTGACGACGGTAGTCGCTCTCGGTCATCTTCGCCCCCTTGAGGGCTCCGACGAGCGAGCGCACTCGTGGCGACATCTGCGAGTCGGGAAGCTCCGCGCCGGCGTCGATGAGGGCGAAGTAGTCGGCGACAAGCCGGGAGACGGACTTACCCGACTCGTGCGAGTAGCGCTTGGCGCTGCGTATGAGCTCGTCGTCAAGTCGCAGGGTCAGCTTGGTATTCACAGTCGGTCCTTCCGCCGTACAGACACACCGATGATTGTACGTCAAACAGGGGAGTGCGCAAACTCGGCGCATGGAGTGTGGTGGAAGATCCACCACGTCGAGGTGGATCTTCCACCACCGATACCGCCTCTTCGCGGCGCGAGCTCAGGGCGACTCTGAACAAGCGAAGGGGCGGGTGGCGATGGAATCGCCACCCGCCCCTCTTTGAAGACGTCGCGTCAGTTGTCTTCGGCTTACCGGTTGACGGTGCCCTCCCAGGTGCTGATCTGCTTCTGCTTTTTGTCGGCCTCGGTGAACCAGCGCGTGGTGACGCACTTGGTCTCGGTGAAGAACTGAAAGCCGTCCTTGCCGAACACGTGATTGTCGCCGAAGAAGGACTCCTTGTGGCCCGAGAACGGGAAGAAGCTCACGGGCACCGGGATGCCGACATTGATGCCGACCATGCCCGCGTGCGTGCGCCGCGCGAACTCGCGCGAGTAGTAGCCGCTCTCGGTGAAGACGCACGACCCGTTGGCGTACGGGTTGTTGTTCATCAGGGTGATGCCCTCTTCGAAGTCCTCGACGCGCTTGATGAACAGCACGGGACCGAACGCCTCTTCGCGGCCGCAGACCATGTCCTCGGTCACGTGGTCGAAGATCGTCGGGCCGATGTAGTGGCCGCCCTTGAGCTCGGCCGGCAGCCGGTCGGCGACGTCGCGGCCGTCCAGGACCAGCTCGGCGCCCTCGGCGATCGCCCTCTCGATCCAGCCGAGGACGAACTTCTGATGAGCCTCGGAGACGACCGGGCCGAGCTCCGTCTTGGGATCGGTGGCGTTGCCGATGACGCGCTCCATGGCGAACTTCTTCATGAGCGCGACGAACTCGTCGGCGATCACGTTCTCGACCACGCAGACCGGCAGGGCCATGCAGCGCATGCCGGCGCACCCGAAGGTGGAGTTGATGATGCCGCGGGCGGTACGCTCGAGCGAAGCGTCGCGCAGCACGAGGCCGTGGTTTTTGGCCTGCGTCTGCGCCTGGACGCGCTTGCCGTGGGCGGCGGCGATGGAGTAGACGTGCTTGCCGACCGGCGTGGTGCCGACGAAGCTGACGCCGCGCACGGCCGGATGCGTGAGCAGCACTTCGGCCTGCTCCTTTTCGGCCGTCACCATGTTGACCACGCCCTTGGGCAGGCCGCACTCGTACAGCATGTCGAGCAGCAGGTGGCTCGTGAGCGGCACGAAGTTGGCCGACTTGAGCACGAACGTGTTGCCGCTGGCGATGCAGATCGGCAGCATCCAGCCGAAGGGGATCATGGCCGGGAAGTTGAACGGCGCGATGCCGGCGAAGACGCCGAGGGGCTCGCGGTAGCTGACCGTGTCGTGACCCGTGGCCACGTTCATCAGCGACTCGCCCTTCATGAGCATCGGGGCACCGACGGCGACATCGATCGCCTCGATGATCTTGATGACCTCGCCGCGCGCCTCGTCCAAGTTCTTGCCGAGCTCGGTCGAGACGAGGGTGGCGATCTCGTCCATGCGCGTGATGAGCTTCGGACGCCACGTGAAGAGCACCTCGGTACGCTTCTGGATGGGCATGCTCGCCCAGGCGGGGTAAGCCCTGTTGGCCGACTCGATCGCCTCGGTGACCTCTTCCTCGGTGCACATCGGCGTGCGGGCGATGACCTCGCCGGTGTTGGAGTCGGTGATGTCGACCCAGGTGTCGGACTTGGAGTCGCGCCACTCGCCGTCGACCATGTAGCCGAGGGTCTTCACCTCTGTGCTCACTTGTGCCATCTCTGATCCTCTCCGCGCCGTCACGGCTGCTTGATTGATTGAGCGGAATGGAGTCTAATCAATCAGATGATTAATAGCAACAACAGCGATCCTCGCGCCAGCCTGTCGCCGGCGGCGCTGGATATTCTCGCCGCCGCCCAGCGCGCCCTGGTCGAGAAGGGATTCAGCGGCCTGACGCTGCGCGCCGTGGCGAAGGAGTCGGGTGCCAACTCGGCGATGGTTCAGTACTACTTCGGGAACAAGGACGGCCTCGTCGAGGCCATGATCGACTCGGTCTTTCGCGACGACCAGGAGGAGGCCGCGACGATCATGGAGTCGGTGCCGCGCGAGGAGCGGCTGCACCGGTTCGTCGACGGTCTGCGCACCATCGGCTCCTCCCGCTCGTTTCGCGTCTTCTTCGACATCCTCCCGTACGCCTTGCGCATCGACGACCTCCACGCCCGCATGGCGCGCACCTACGAGTGGTACAGGCGCCTCAAGCGCAACTGGCTGGTTCCGGAGTGGACGCCGTCGCCTGAAGAAGAAGAGACCCTGCTCGCGGTGGCCGAGCTCGCCACCGCGGTCGTCGACGGGCTTGCCATCCAGGAGTTGATCGACGACACCGTCGACCGTGAGCGCGCCTACGCCGTGCTCGAATTCATGCTGCAGCGCTCGTTGCCGGAGCTGCTCGAGTCGGGACTGCCCGCCGCCACGGCGAAGCGCTAACCAG